>JBDWSS010000049.1:0-87533 GCA_039985375.1 Flavobacteriaceae bacterium | reverse complement strand
CAACCAACTTATGACGAACGCCTTACATGGGCTCCTGGAGATGGTAACGGACTTCAAGTGCATACACTGAAACAATTTACCGTAGGAGGACTCAATTGTTGGGAAAATTGGATGCCTTTGCCTAGAACTGCGCTTTATGGTCAAGGTGAAAATTTACATGTGGCCGTATGGCCAGGATCCTTGCATAATACTAAGGACATTACCCGTTTTATTGCCCGTGAATCTAGAAGTTATGTGATATCCGTTTCCTCTTTAATGCATATTTCGGATTTTCCAAAAGACACACCACACTTGGAAAAAATTTTAGATAAAGCCCCAAAAATACTTGCCAATGGGGGCTCATGTATTGCTGGTCCAGATGGGGAGTGGATTATAGAACCAGTTGTAGAAAAAGAAGGATTAATTTACGAGACACTGGATTTTAATCGAGTCTATGAGGAACGACAAAACTTTGACCCAGTAGGGCATTACTCCAGACCCGATGTTACCAAACTAAGAGTTAATCGTGAGCGGCAATCTACAGTTGAATTTAAAGATTAGTTTTTTCTAGTTTAATCCATCAACTCGTACCCTTGTTTGATTCCTTTTTCTATTGGAGGCACACCACGTTCCATCCACATAGGTTTGGGCTCACCTTTTAAATAATGGTCAAAGAATTGAGACATGCGAATACTAAAATCAGTACGATTCTGGTATTTCAATGGCCAATGTGGTTCGCCATTGTAATTTAAAAACCATGATGGCTTTCCAAGCCTTCGTAGACCAACAAAAAATTCGATACCCTGATACCACGGCACATGACCGTCAGCATCATTATGCATTATCAATAAAGGAGTATTTATTTTATCGATGTTGAAAATTGGGGAGTTCTCAATATAGCGAGCTGGATATTCCCATGGCGTACCTCCAATTCTACTTTGGGTGTGCTCGTATTGAAACTGACGGCTCAAACCCGTCCACCATCTGATTCCGCCATAAGCACTAATCATGTTAGGTACGGGTGCTCCAGATTCGGCAGCTTTAAAAATATCAGTTTTTGTGACCAAATGGGCTATTTGATAACCACCCCAACTATGCCCTTGTACCCCAATATTGTCTTTATCAATAAAACCTTTTTCAATTAAAGAAGTAACCCCAGGAATAACACAATTGTATGCACTTTCACCGGGATAACCAATACGATATTTTACATCAGGATTAAAAATCACATACCCACGACTGGTAAAAAAGCTATAGTTGATGGTGGAACGCTCAGGTTTTGGATAGCGATGTCTGTGGATACCGTCTGAGCTTCGTTCGTAAAAATTGACTAGTAATGGATATTTTTTGTCTGGATCAAAATTTTCAGGTTTCACCAACATTCCTGAAAGCTCTTTCCCATCTAAAGAAGTCCAGTTCACCAATTCAATACTACCCCAATTATATTTTACCTGTTGAGGATTGGCGTCACTTAGTTTACTATCTTTTTTAAAGTTGAGATCTGTTATTCGTATATCAGGAAAGGTTTTAAAAGATTCTCTTGAATATAATAAAGCATCGCTCTTTTTTGCTTTTTGAAGGTTTCCATAACGATAGGGACCTTCAATTAGCTGTTTTATTGAATTATTTTTAGGGTTGAATTCGGCATAGCCTGCATCTTTGGTGATTTCATTAAAATTGCTTAAAATCCATTTATTATTGAGGTCAAGGTATTTTATTTCTTCATCTAAATTTTCATAGCGGTAAATTGTTTTAGTGTCTCTTCCATTAGTCAATTGGGTCATTTCACCAGTATCAGGATTAAACTTCCAAAGGTCGTAGCGGTCATAAACTACAATTGCTTTATCATCTTTTGTCCACCCTGCTAAACCATATGAACTAGGAAAATTAGGGTAATCATTTTCCTCGTTATAAAAACCTTTGTTTTTAGTAAGTTTAAGATGCTTGCCTGTGTTAAGGTTATACGTAAACCATGTGCTATCTATACGGCTATACCCATACCCATATTTTGCCTTTGGGCTCAGTTGCATTCGAGGCACCTTCTTAAGTTCTAATTGAGTTTCACCTGTGGCAGTATTGATAACCTTATAATCGTAATCTCTTCTTGCTGTCCATTGGCTAGATAATTCGTATGGAATACTTGTACTAACCAATGCACATTTAGCGTTGCCTTCATCACCCAATTCAGCATCCATATAGGTCGAATTTCCTAAAGGAACTATTTGCTTATTATTTAAATGAATTACGGTGGCAAATGATTTTATGGTATCATTTTTAAGTTGTAGCTCCTGTACTGTATAAAGTTTGGGCTCATTATAGGTCCAAACTTCAACATTTACGATTTCTTCATCTAACAATGAAGTGTCTTTTACAACAGGAGGTTTGGCAAGACCAAAAAACAATTTAGATTCGTTTTTTGAAAAATGGACATCTCCATGCTTTGAAACTACATAATCTTTGGGGGTTCCTTCATTATCCATTAATTTTTCCGCAGAAGATTTACCCTCTTGCCATAAATACAATTCATTAGGTCTAAGTTGAACTTTGGTTGTGTCTGTATCTACTACAAAACCTAGTTTTTTTCCAGATTCGCTAAAATTAATCTTAAAGTATTTTGCCTTTTTTGCTTGATGTAAGGTAGTAGTGGTTTTAGTTTCTAGGTTGATAACAAAAGCACCAGCATCATCATCTTTGGCAGTTCCTGTCGAGGTGTAAGCAAGGTATTTTCCCTTTTTTGCGAAGGTGTAATCTTTTACAAATTTGATGGTATCTTGATTGCTGTTTTCAATATTTCTGAGCACTAAATGATACCCATTATCCTTACCAATTTTTTTAGGTTTGTCTTTTTTCTTTTTTGAAGTAGCTGTAGAATCTTTTTCTTCTTCTTTTTGCTCTTCTTTTTTGATTTCTGCTACCTGATATGCAACATAGCCTGACCACTTTTCAGGCATTTTATAGGTCTCTATATTTCCTATTTTGACTAGGGTTTTAGTATCCAGATTAAAAATACCCAATGAATCTTTGGGTAAGTCTTTCTTTTTTACCTTTCTTTTTTTCATGGCGATAACACTGTCTTTCCATGCTTTAATGGTGAATATGACGTTTTGAGAATCGTATGTAAAATGCCCTTTTTTACCTCTATCATATTCTAAGATGAAATTGCCCTTACTATCTTGTATTTTTAAGAAATTATCGGCTTCTCCTTTTTCAAGGCTATATATCACATAAGAACCGTCTGGTGAAATAGATTCATCTTGAATGGTGCTCCAGAGGTTGTAATCTTCATGGTCTAAAACCTTTTTTTGTGCTGATAGTGTGGTTTGAAAAAGCACGAATAGCAGTAAAGAAATCTTTTGAATCATTTTGTTTGAATTAGTCTTTATAAATATAAGGGTTAATCGGTTGATAATTTAGATGTTGAGATGCTCCAGTTCTATTAGAAAGGACATTATTCAAAACCTGATGTCACCAAACTAACGGTGAACCGGGAGAGACAATCCACGGTTGAATTTGAGGGGTAAAAGGGTATTGAACTTATGTGCCCTCTCTGATCGGAACACAATTCCACTAAACGAGCAGATGGGCAATTATTGAAACAACCCTAATAATGTTTTTAGCAGTTATTTTTTAATTCCTGTTTCTCCCTAAAATGGAGGTAAAGATGATTGTTTAATTTCGGTAAGTTCTTCTTCCAGTATCTTGACCAGTTCAAGATGCCCCTTGTCCTTAATGGAATCAATACAATATTGGAAACCATATTCGAGGAATACTTTCTCAATGGGAACACCCGCGGAAATCCGCTTTTCCATTTTAAAAATTAGTTTCGGGTTTCTTTTTAATCTTTTCATGTTTTTTATTTCAGGTTATTTCTGCAGGGATATGTTCCCTTGGTAAATATCCTTGACCAATACTGTTTGATTGTGCCCTGTTGCACTGGAGCCAAATAAATTTCACCTGTACGGTTGTCATTGATTTTGTTTTGTGTATCCGAAATAGGTAATTACAGTTTGTATAGCACACGTATTATGCTAAGTGAAATAAGAGAAATTTGGCAGTTCTATGCTATCCCAATTGATGCATCTATCCTTTGGGTTGACAGTTATCCTTTTATAGGTGAGGTGTCTTAAAAGCACTACCTTTGCAAAAAATTAATGACTGATGGCGAAATCAGACTACAACCGCGAGCGGAAACCTTCCACTAGAACTACAGGAAGCGATAAAAAAAAGCAATTTTCCAAAGGAAAACCTCCAAGAAAAAGAACGAAACCGCAGAAACCATCCAACCCAGATGAAATTCGTTTAAACCGATATATTGCCAACGCGGGAATCTGTTCCCGAAGAGAGGCCGATACGTATATTGCTGCTGGGAGTGTAACTGTGAATGGAAAGGTAATCTCAGAAATGGGCTATAAAGTAAAGCGGACTGATGATGTCCGTTTCGATGGTCGGAAACTAAGTTTGGAGAAGAAAGAATATATACTGCTCAATAAGCCTAAAAATTTTATCACAACCACCAGTGATGAGAAGGGGAGACGTACGGTAATGGAACTTATTTCAAGTGCTTCCAAATCGAGACTGTTGCCCGTAGGGCGTTTGGATAGGAATACCACGGGACTTTTGCTCTTTACCAATGATGGGGATATGACCAAAAAATTGACACACCCTACCTTTGGAGTTCGCAAAATATACCATGTGCATTTGGACAAAAATTTAACGCTTTCCGATTTACGAAAGATTGAAGCCGGATTAGAATTGGAAGATGGAGTGGTGCAGGTTGACGATGTAAGTTATATTCAAGGTTCTCCAAAAAAGGAAGTGGGCATTGAAATTCATAGCGGGCGTAATCGTATAGTAAGACGTATTTTTGAGCACCTTGGGTACACCGTGGTCAAACTAGATCGTGTTATTTTTGCAGGGCTTACAAAAAAAGACTTGCCTCGCGGTCATTGGCGACCATTAACCGAACAGGAGGTCATTAATTTGGGAATGATAAAATAGTTAGTTGGGAAGCGGCTTTGCATTTCGTTTTTCCAACGCTTGGCAGATACTCATTTTTGTTTAAAAGTTCCATGATAGATGCAGCGAAAAATATCGCGGCAATAAATTGCTTCTAAAAATTGTAGTGGATATATCAGAGGTTTGTACCTGTACAAAATTATTTTCGTTCGTTAGGTTTTGGAGTACAAGACTGGCTTCCCATTTTTGGTCTGTTGGTCTGTGCCTTAAGGTCGCATCCAAAAAGAAAAATTGGCTGTTGGATTGGTCAGTATTGGGTACATAATAGTCAGTGGATATAATAAAATACCAAACATTGTTGGGTTTTGCGATGATTTCAAAGCTGTTTTGCCAAGATGCGTTGGTAAAAGCGGATTGAGTTTCACTTTTTGAATTTGAATACCGATACGTTAATGTGTTTTCAAAATTAATGGGGATATCAAAAGCTGTGTTCCAAACAAATGAATTCATCAGAAATTGATTGCTGTTTTGTCTTAGTTCTGAATTGTTTACAACATTTTTAAAGTTTGAAATAGTATAATTGCTGGATAGCTTTACCCTGGATTCCAAGAAGGGAAGATACTTAGAAATATGAGTGTTCATATTCCAGTTAGTGTTGTCTTGAGGGAGAAAGAAATAGGTGATTTGTGTGGCATTTTCTGTGATGTTTTGATTTGTAAAGAAATTTCCTGTTGCTTGCCTAAGACCAATACTGGCCACCAATTGGAACTGGCTGTTAAGGTCATGTTGAAGATAGGATAGGGAATAACGCCGTACACTTTGCAGTTCCAAGCTTGGTATATTTTCAATGGAAGTCCTATTGTCGATCAATACTGGATTAGAGAAAAAATACTTCGGACTGTTTGGGTTTTGCGCAAGCCCGAAATTGGCAGTCAATGACGAAATCAGATCTAGCTTATATTTTATCGTTAAAAAAGGCTCAAAAATAAAATCAGTACTATTTTGTGCCTGGTATTCGAGATTTTCATCCAAGGTTTGATTAAAAAAACGAACGGAGTAGGATGGCGAAATTTGCCAATCCTCCCGGTTAAAGTTATAGGTCCCGGTATTAAAAATTGTGTACTGTTTGTAGTCAAAATTATTCCCTGATACAATCCCGTTGGAATTGGACAGTTGGGATGTATAGGGGGAATAACTTGCGTTTGCCCCATAGGTAAATGAGTACTTGTCTTTTTCCCCTGAAAATAAATGGGTTGCCCTTCCTTCTAAAAAGGTGTTCTTAAATTCACTTTCCTGCACATCACCCTCCGTACTGATATCGAACAATGAAGGGGTGATGCTGAATCTTTGGGGCAAGCCATTGAATGAATGAAATAACGATGCTTGAAAAGCCTTCCGTTCTGAGAATTTTTTGGTAAAAAGTAATCGCTGTTTTACATAAAGGTCCTCGGTGTCCAAATGTGTTGCAAAAACCTCGGTCTGGTTTTGAACAACGTTGGTCGGGGTTTCAATATTTTCTTGTCTGACCCTAAAGGTATATTCCAATAATGAGGTTTTTGAGGTATTGTATTTTATTTCCAGATCACCACGGTATTGCTGTGGCTTTTTTGTGGCCAATGTATTGTCCGAGGTCACAAAGGTTTCCGCATTGATTTCAAAATCATTTTGCAGTAGTCGGTTGGCGGTTATTTTATCTTGTATAAAAAACAAATTGGTCTTAATTCTCAACTTTGGGTCAGGTTTAAAAATAGCGTTGTAATTCCCAAAAAACTGGTTGTTCACATTGGCTCTCCGGTCTTCCAAAACATTGGAAAAGCGGGTCTCCGGTATAATTTTTTTAGCGAAGTAATTCCTTTCTTTTTGCTGTTCCACATTGAGCTTGAAACCAAAATAGTCAAATGGCGAACGGTTGATACCAACATTGTTGTAGGCCAAGGTGGCAAAGGATTTATAGGTCTTAGTAAGGCCCAAAGCGTTTGAGTTAAGGTCAAGTGCGGTAGTACCATCTTCAAACCGTCCACTTCCAATATCCATATTCCCAGATAGATCAAGCATTTCTTTTTTAAGTTTTAGGTTCAACGCCACTTTTCCACCCTGTTCAATTCCTTTGAGCAGGGGGTTCTCCGTGTAATTGTCTATGGCCTCAATCTGCTCAACTATGTCCACGTTTATGTTTTTAGTGCCCAGAGCATAATTGTATCCAAATAGGTTGTCACCGTCCAAGGTTACGGTTTCAACCGGTTTGCCTTTATATTTGATTTCTCCGGTTTGGTCGTCCAATTCCACCCCGGGAAGCTTCCGGATAACTTCTTCTATTTTACGTTCGCTCCCATCCTTATAGCGCGAAACATTAAAGGATACGGTGTCCTTCCGTATCTCAAAGCGTTTTTGTTTCCCGAAGACTACAACCTCCTCAAGGGTATACTCCTTTTTTTTGATCAATATAAAGTTGTACGTATAGGTTGTGTCTTTCTTGGGGGATGCTATGGTAATGGATTCGTTGTAAAAACCCGCTGCTTTAACCTCAATTAAGAGTGATTCATAGGCCTGTTGAAGTTTTTTTTGAAATGTGCCATCCTTTGCAATGGTATATTCCTTAATGTATTCGGGGGCAAGTTGCTGTTTAAATAGAACGGTGGCGTTCAATGGGGTGGTTTCTGTTGAAACTATGGTTCCATGTACGGTTTGGGAAAAAGATAGCCTGCAAACACATAACAAGATAACAATCTTCAAATGCTTTGCCATCAGTTGGTTTCAAATAGTATGGGTTTAAAATCCAAATCGTCCAACCGTAGTTTTAGCTGCCCTTTTGAAATGGTTCTAAAATACTTAAAGTTATTTTTTGCTTTATTGTAATACTCACGTTCTATTTGTGACAATTGCTCTTCCGGATCGGTTATCTCAGGTATTTGGGGAAACGCTGCAGTCGGGCTTATTTTTATAGCTTCATAGACCATATACTGCATGGGTTCAAACTCAATTTTTACTTCTAAAATTAGCCCCGGCAGACCATGAAATTTCCATGGGCCATCGCTAAACGCCAGTTGGGAAGAAAACCATGCCGTTATTTTTCTGTCATTATGGGTGGTTTCCGCTTTTTGTGCGCTATAGCCTAAAATGGTTTTGTTTTCATTGATCAACTTCCAATCAAACTTGGGTAATATGGAATCTGTCACTTTACGATAAGGAAACTCTTTATGGTTTACGGAGTTTTTCCGTTGGAGAAATTGGTTTTTGGTCAAGTCCTTGATGATTATTTTGCCCTTTGAATCCCCGGCAATTTTGGCCCCCAAATAGTTTCCTTTGTTGTAGGCATCGATGGGAACATTGGTAGTTCTGCCATCTATGACCTGGTCTTCCAGAAAATAGGATTCCTTAGCGGATAAGTAGAGTTCGGTGGGGTTGATGGTATTCTTTCCCCCATCATATTCCCTGAAATCGATTTTGTGATAATCAATTTTTAAGGTTTGTGATGTTATTTGATTTTGCAAGATGATCACCAGACCAAATAACATTATGATTTTAATTCTCATAAGAGCCATAAAAAATTGGAAACCCTGAATCTTCGTTTATCGAAGATTCAGGGTTTGTTTGTGTTGAATTTTACTAGGCTGGCGTTACGCCGCTTATAAATTCATCAATTTGACCTTGATTTTGGCTCCATGCTTCAAAGCAGGTTTCTGCCGTACTTGTAACCGAAACGTTATAGACATTGCCATCTCCTGAATTTATTTCTCTTGAGGTTGTTACCGTGCAGGTTTCCAAATCATTGGACTTAACAGTTGGTTGTTCATTGTTTTTGGAAAATCCGGAAACGCTTGCAATCATGAAAGCAAAAGCAAATACTACTTTTTTCATTTTTTTGAATAGTTTAAGAATCGTTAATAGCTAAACCCATAAGTTTAAGGTCATTATCGTTTATTTTGTGGACCACCCACTTTGGACCTGTTGGCTTTCATTTCACTTTAAAATCAAGACAATGCTATTTTTTGTACTTCCGTAAGCCGGATGGTCTTTAAATGGCTTCGTTGCCATGTTTCAGTAATTGCCAACAATCTGCTGCTGGAGGGAATCCAACAGATAAGTGAAGATGAATATTTACGCATTAAAAATCTAGCCTAAATTGACAGATAATACGTACAAATTGATGAACTAAGAAAAAATGTCGGTTGAAGATGTATTTCCTCCTATTATTTCTTGGAAAAAGAATTGTTGGCTATACCTTTAGTGGTTTGATTACGGAATCCATTTTCTCTTTAATCGCGTTCAAACACAAATTCCCCAAACTTCCTTTATGGTTATGATGAATATCCCGTTTGGGTTTAAAAGTGCCCGCCTCAATTTCTGCTCCCATTTTTTTATAGGCATCCCGGAACGGCATTCCGCTGGTAACCAGCTCATTTAAAGTATCCACACTAAAAAGATAATCGTATTTGGGGTCGTCTAAAATGGACGTATTCACCTGAATTTCCTTGAGGCTAAAATGCATGAGTTCCAAACAGGCCTTTATATCCTGGATTGCGGGAACGATTACTTCCTTTACCAATTGAAGGTCCCTGTGATAACCACTGGGGAGGTTATTGGTAATCAAAGTCAATTGGTTGGGCACCGCTTGAAGCTTATTACATTTTCCTCGTATCAACTCAAAAACATCCGGATTTTTCTTGTGGGGCATAATACTACTGCCCGTGGTCAGTTCATCGGGAAAGGAGATAAAATCAAAATTTTGACTCATGTAAAGACAGATGTCCATGGCCAACTTGGAAAGTGTGGCCGCTATACTGGAAATTCCAAAAGCTGTGGCTTTTTCTACTTTTCCCCTTCCCATTTGTGCGGCAACCACATTATATTTTAAGGTTTCAAAGCCCATCTCTTTGGTGGTGAAACTCCTATCAATGGGAAAAGAACTGCCATACCCGGCAGCACTACCTAAAGGATTCTGGTCGGCAATTTTGTATGCGGCATTCACAAAGTACAGATCGTCGATCAAGCTTTCAGCATAGGCTGAAAACCAAAGACCAAATGAAGAGGGCATGGCGATCTGCAAATGCGTATACCCAGGTAGGAGAATGGTTTTGTGTTTTTCGGCTAAATCCAACAACAGGTCAAAAAGGGCTTTAACCTCGTTTTTGATTTCGGTCAGCTCATTTTTAAGATAAAGTTGCATGGCTACCAAAACTTGATCGTTTCGTGAACGAGCCGTATGGATTTTCTTTCCGGTATCGCCCAATTTTTCAATTAGTAAAAATTCAATTTTGGAGTGCATGTCCTCAAAAGAATCCTCAATTGTAAAATTTCCTGCATCAATGGTTTTAGCAATAGCATCCAGTTCTTTTACCAATGCGGTTGCTTCATCTTGGGAAATCAATCCAACCTTGCCCAACATTTTGGCATGCGCTTGCGAAGCAATAACATCATACTTTGCCAAGAGCAAATCCAATTCTCTGTCATTGCCCACTGTAAAATGGTCTATTTTCTTGTCAGTGCTAAATCCTTTATCCCAGAGTTTCATTTCTTATCAATTTACTAGTAACGGTGAACAAAAATCAATTGAACACTACTAATTAATTAGTGTTTATTGTAAAAATCCCTTCAGGATTTTCATGTATAAATCTATCCCATCTTCAATCTCGTGCACATATATAAATTCATTTGCCGAGTGAGAGCGTGTACTGTCACCAGGTCCTAATTTAACGGATTGACAGCTTAATGCTGCCTGATCTGAAAGTGTTGGGGAACCATATGTTTTTCGACCCAATGCAAGTCCACTTTTCACCAAATCATGGTCTGAATCAATGGATGATGAATTCAAGCGCAGTGAACGAGGTGTTAGTTTGCAAGGTGCTTCGTTTTGCAAAATAGTTGCTATTTCCTGATTGGAATAACAATCGTTCACCCGAACATCAATTACCAAATCAACCTGCGCTGGAACCACATTATGTTGATTTCCGGCAGAGATTTGGGTTACGGTCAATTTTACCTCACCCAAGGCATCCGAAACCTTTTCAAAAGTATACTTTTTAAAAAAGTTCAGTACTTCAATACTCTTATAAATGGAGTTGTTGTCATTTGGATGTGCTGCATGCGAAGGGGTTCCCTCCACAACGGCATCAAAGACAACCAATCCTTTTTCAGCAATGGCCAGATCCAATAAGGTAGGTTCTCCCACAATGGCCACATCAATTTTGGGAAGAATAGGTAAGAGTGCCCGAATACTTTTTTCTCCAGCATCTTCTTCCTCGCCCGTAGCGGCCATAATAATATTATGATTTAGGTCTTCTCGCTCGTAAAAATGGACAAAAGTTGCCAAAAGGGAAACCAAACAACCCCCAGCATCATTACTGCCCAAACCATATAGTTTTTCATCTTCAATATGTGGATTGAAAGGATCTTTGGTATATGCCGAATTTGGTTTTACCGTATCATGATGAGAATTTAAGAGCAAAGTGGGTTTGTTTTCGTCAAAATGCTTGTTGCAAGCATAAATGTTGTTGAACTGTCTTTCCGTTTGCACCCCAAAGTCGTTAAGCCATTTTTCAATGGCATCCCCGGTTTTGTCCTCCTCCCCAGAAAAAGAGGGTATCGCAATCAATTGTTTTAGCAATTCAATTGCTTTTTGGGTCAATATTTCTTGGTTGAAGCTCATAAAGTTAAGGTCGTAAAATTTGAGGGTATATTTTCAAGCATGGTGCTGTTGCCAATGCATACCTGTTTTACATTTTGTTGTAGTGCATGAAAGCAATTGTGCATTTTTGGAAGCATGCCGTCAGCGATAATACCATCAGATAAAAGGATTTTATATTTTTTGGAATCGATATGTTGAATCACAGAGTTTTCATCTTCAATAGTTCGTAATACCCCTTTCTTTTCGAAACAGTAATACAGGGTGGTTTCATAGGTATTGGACATGCCAATAGCAAGTTCCGCGGCAATGGTATCCGCGTTGGTGTTGAACAGCTGCCCCTTTCCGTTGTGAGTCAAGGCGCAGAATACCGGAGTAAAATGGGCGTTTAATAAGGCCGAAATGTTCTTGGAGTTTACACCATCCACATCACCCACAAAACCAAAATCAATAGTCTTTACAGGTCTTTTGTGGGCTTTTATGGCATTGCCATCGGCTCCGCTCATTCCAATTGCGTTGCAATCCAAGGCTTGAAGTTGAGCAACAATAGTTTTGTTCACCAATCCGGCATAGACCATTAGGGTAACATCCAGACTCTCGGCATCTGTAATTCTTCGACCGTTGGTCATCTTAGCTTCGATTCCTAGTCTATTTCCAATTTGGGTGGCTTTTTTGCCACCTCCATGCACCAATATTTTATGCCCCTCCATTTTGGCGAACAAGGCAAGTAAGTGGGAAAGTTGTTGCGTATCCTCAATGACGTTTCCTCCAATTTTTACTATAGATAATCTCTGCTTCATTTATTTTATTGTCAATTCCAACGCTATATGGATAAGAAATCTAGATTTCTCATCGGTGTTCTCCAAGACGTTTTATTTAATTGTTTCCAATATTTTTTTCAATACAATTTGGGCTGAAAAAGTTCTGTTATTGGCTTGTGCTATGACTAAGGATTGGTTTCCATCCAAAACGGCATCTTCAACTACTACATTTCTTCTTACTGGTAGGCAATGCATGAATTGGGCATTGTCCAATTTTTCTGCTGTCATCATCCAGTCCGTGTTTTGATGTATTACTTTCCCATAATCCGAATAACTGCTCCAATTTTTTACATAGACAAAATCGGCATTTTCCAACGCTTTTTTCTGATTGTGTTCAATGGTACAACCTTCTGTGATTCTTGAATCAAGTTCATAACCTTCTGGGTGGGTAATGGCAAATTCCGCATCTTGAAGCTTCATCATTTTTACAAATGAATTGGCAACGGCATGAGGTAAGGCTTTTGGATGCGGAGCCCAAGAAAGTACCACTTTGGGTTTTGATTTAGCATTGTTTTCTTTCAATGTGATGGCATCGGCCAGGGCTTGAAGCGGATGTGCAACGGAACTTTCCATATTCACCACGGGAATAGAAGCGTATTTGGTAAAACCCTCTAACACTTCTTCGGCTTCATCCTGTATCCTATCTTCTAATTTTGCAAATGCCCGAATGGCCACAATATCACAATATTGGGAAACCACCTGAGCTGCTTCCTTAATGTGTTCTGATTTTCCCTGATCCATAATGGTTCCGTCATCATACTCCAGGGCCCAACCTTCGTTCCCAAAATTCATTACCATCACCTCCATGCCCAGATTCATAGCTGCTTTTTGAGTGCTTAACCTAGTTCGCAGGGAATTGTTGAAAAACAATAGACAAATGGTCTTGTCTGCTCCAAGCGATTTATGTTTTTTGGGTTCTTTCTTCAAGGCTATTGCTTCATCGACCCATTGGGTCAAATCATCGGCATCGTGTATGGAGAGGTAGTGTTTCATTATTTAATTTTGGTATAGTTTATGGAATCTTCAAGGGCATCTTGGATAAAGTTTTCTTTTAATCCATTTACAATCCAGGTTTCAATACCTGCTTTTTGTGTTATGGTGGCCGCTTCTATTTTTGATTGCATTCCACCAGTACCATGTGAAGATTTACCATTGTTTATTTCATTGGAGAGGTTTTTTAAATCCTCCACGGAGCCAATGGTTTCTGGTTGATTTTTAGCAAGTGATTCCTTGGTGTAGATTCCATTGGTATTGGTGGCAATCAAAAGCAAATCAACCTCTAATAAAGCAGCTGTTAAAGCAGCTAATTTATCGTTGTCCCCAAATTGAATTTCGTCTGTGGCCACGGTATCATTCTCATTGATTATGGGAATAAAATTATTCGCTACCAGTACATTGATGGTATTCTTGATATTGGCTTTGGCATCTGAATTCTCAAAATCAGAATAGGACAATAGGCATTGAGAGGTAAGCAGGCCAAGCTCCCTAAAGTTCTCCTGAAAAATACGCATAAGATGGGGTTGTCCAATGGCTGCCAAGGCTTGTTTTACATTAATTTCAGGACCGCTATGTTCTAGTTTTACGAACTGCTTGGCCGCGGCAATGGCGCCAGAACTAACGATGATAAATTCATATTCCGAAGACAAATGGGCAATCTGCCTACCAATATCCTCAATTTTACCCCTTGAAATATGATTGGTTTCCTTGGTTAGGGTGTTTGAGCCAATTTTGAGCAATATTCGTTTCTTTTTCATATCATCTGGTTTGGCCGTTACCCGTTACATACCATTTATTGCTCACCAAGTGTTGCAATCCAATAGGCCCTCTTTGGTGCAGCTTGTCCGTACTGATGGCAAGCTCTCCACCAAGTCCAAATTGACCACCATCCGTAAATCGGGTAGAGGCATTGTGGTATACCGCGGCAGAATCCACGGATTGCATAAAAACTGATGCATTTTCATTGTTTGCAGTAATAATCGCTGCGGAATGCCCTCCGCTATATTTATTTATTTTGCTTACTGCTTCCTCCAAATCGGCTACCTGCCCAAGAACTATTTTATAATCCAAAAACTCCTCGTACCACACAGCATCATTTTCAATTTCCGAGGTTTCCGCTAAACTGGAAAGTGAGCTATCGGTAAGGATTTCCACCTTACTTTTCTGAAGCTCTTGGATTAAATGCTGCAGAAATTGTTGTTTTCTGGGTAAATCTGCAGCAATCAACACTTTGTCCAAGGCATTACAAGCGGATATTTTTGTTGTTTTTGCATTGTTGATGATGTCCAACGCCATTTCTAAATCGGCTTCGGTATCCACATATACAAAGTTGTTGCCCCTACCACTTACAATTACAGGGCATGTGGCGTGTTGTTTAACAAAGGCAATCAGTTTTTCGCCACCTCTGGGCACAATCAAATCAATTTTTTGTGTTGGGTTTTCCAAAAAGCTTTGGGTCTGTGCCCTATTAAATTGTAAATAGTGTACCCAATCCTTTGAACATCCATGTGTTGCTAAGGCTTTATGCCACAAATCAACCAATATTAGATTACTGTTCAAGGACTCTTTCCCGCCTTTTAATAGTATTTTGTTTCCTGATTTAAATGCAATTCCGGCCGCCTCAATAGTTACATCCGGTCTGGATTCATAAATAATAAGGATAGTACCAAAAGGAGCCGTTTTATTGCTTATTTGAATACCATTTTCATGAGTAAATAGGGATCGTTCAATCCCAAGAGGGTCTTGTTCCGCCTCCAGTTGATTGAGGGAAAGTATCATCCCTTCAATTTTGGAAACATCTACTTTTAATCGGTCCCGCATGGCCAAATCCTCCCCAGAATAACTTTCAAGGTCTATTTGATTTGCTGCAAGAATTTTGGATTGTTCCAACTTGATCAATTCCGACATGGTCGTTAAAACCGCATTTCTTTTTTCAATAGATAAAACCAAACTCATCCCAATTCCGCTTTTAGTGCTTCAAAAAATAAATCAATATGACCTTTCGTAATGTTCAACGCAGGTAAAACGCGAAGCACGTGCTTATCTTTTGCACCCCCCGTGAACAATTTTTGATTAAAGATCAGTTTTTTTCGCAATGCTGCAACTTCAAAATCAAATTTCAATCCAAGCATCAACCCTCTTCCTTTTATTTGCTTTACCTGAGGGATTTCTTTTGCCTTGTTCATAAAATAGGTGCCGAGCTCATCTGCATTTTGAATTAAATTTTCGGATTCTATAACCTCCAAAACGGCCAAGGCGGCCACGCAAGCCAAATGATTGCCACCAAAAGTGGTGCCCAACAGTCCAAAAGATGCTTCTATGGATTCGTGGATTAAAATTCCGCCAACAGGAAAACCATTGCCCATTCCTTTTGCAATGGAAATGATATCCGGTTGAATGTTGTGATGTTGGAAGGCAAAGAATCTGCCACTTCTGCCAAAACCGCATTGTACCTCATCCGCAATCAATATAATTTTGTTCAGCTTACATTTTTCGGCAATAAATTGGTAGAATTGCGAGGTGGGTTCATCCAATCCTCCAACACCTTGGATGCTTTCCAAGATAACAGCGCAATAATCGTTTGATGCTATAGCTTTTTCAAAAGCATCAAAGTCGTTTAAGGGTAAAAATGTAACTTCCTGTTGTCTATTGATGGGGGCATTTATCTTAGGGTTGTCAGTGGTGGCCACTGCTGCGGATGTTCGCCCATGAAAACCATTGTTGAATGCAATTACTTTCGATTTTCCTGTATGGAAGGATGCCATCTTCAGGGCATTTTCATTGGCTTCCGCTCCCGAATTGCAAAGAAAGAGATTGTAATCTTGGCAATTGGAAAGAACGCCCAATTTTTCAGCCAATTGGTGTTGCAATGGGTTTTGAACGGAGTTGCTGTAAAATCCAATTTGCTCCAATTGATTTTTAAGTCGGTTTACATAATGTGGGTGCGAATGGCCAATGGATATAACGGCATGACCTCCATAAAAATCGAGGTATTTTTCACCTTTATCATCCAATACTTCTATGCCTTTCGCAGATACCGGAGTTACGTCGTATAATGGATACACATCAAATAGTTTCATAATTATTTTTTGTCACCTCGATCACTGCCGAGACGTCTATATTGTTTTTCATAAATAGGTCTTGACTATGCGCGACCTGACATTTGTTTTATCCTTTTCGAATGGCACTTATCTTCTCAAATGAAGCAACAATCCCCTGAATCAAGGAAGAACTTAATCCTTGATGTTCCATTTCGTTCAAACCTTCAATAGTGCATCCCTTTGGCGTTGTTACGCGATCTATTTCCTCTTCAGGATGGCTACCAGAATCAATAAGTAAACTTGCAGCTCCATTACAGGTATGCATGGCCAATTCTTGCGCTTCTTTGGCATCAAAACCCAGCTGAATGGCACCTTGGGTGGTAGCGCGAATCAAGCGCATCCAAAAGGCAATGCCACTGGCGCATATTACCGTTGCGGCCTGCATTTGTTCTTCGGGAATTTCCATGGTATGGCCCATGCGGTTAAAAATAGCCTTCGCTAGATCAATACGTTTTTTGCCCAATTCATTGCTGCACATACAAGTCATTGAACTCCCTACAGAAATGGCCGTGTTGGGCATACTGCGGATAATGTACTTATCATGGCCAAGAATACCCTCCATTTTAGCAATGCTAAAACCTGTTATTGCACTGATAATAACATGATTTTCTGTTAGGAGGTCTTTGATCTGTTCTAAAATGGAAGTAAAATGACCTGGTTGTACTGCAAAAATCAAGGTATCTGACTTTTCCACTGCTTCCCTATTGTCCGAGGTAACGGTTACATTGCCATACTTTTCAAAATCCTTGACTTCGGACACGTTCCTTTTGGTCAAATACATGGTAGTGGCCCCATTGCTGTGCAGAACACCTTTGGCAATGGCCAATCCCAAATTTCCCGCTCCTATGATTGCTATTTTCATACTTCTTCTTTTGGTCACCTCGAGCGCAGTCGAGAGGTCTATGTTGCTTTTTCATAAATAGGTCTCGATTGCGCTCGACCTGATACGCTATATTCTAAAATACTCCTGCTTTCAATTGCAAACCTTGATTTTCCTCAAAACCAAACATCAAATTCATGTTTTGAACGGCTTGTCCTGATGCCCCTTTGATTAAATTGTCAATTGCCGAAGTGACTAAAAGCACATCTTCGTGTTTGTGTAAATGGATGTGACAATTGTTGGTATTCACCACTTGCTTCAAATGAATCGGTTCATCTGAAACATGTGTAAAAGCTGCATTGGCATAAAAATCTTTAAATAGATTTTGGGCATCTTCCGTTGAACCTTCAAATTTTGTGTATGCCGTGGCCAATATTCCTCTGGTAAAATTTCCCCTAGTGGGCAAAAAGAGCAGTTTTCCTGTTTTATTTCCGAAGGAATCCAAACTTTCTCCAATTTCACCCAAATGTTGATGGGTAAAGGGTTTGTACCAGGAAACATTGTTGTTTCGCCAGCTAAAATGAGAGGTTGCCGATGGACTTACACCTGCTCCTGTACTACCCGTTATGGCGTTTATATGTATTTCATTTTTTAATACATCTGCCTTTGCCAAGGGTAATAAGGCCAATTGAATTGCAGTGGCAAAACAGCCAGGATTTGCGATTGCATCAGCAGACTTTATCTTTTGTTGGTTTATTTCTGGTAGGCCATAAACGAAGGTCTTTCCATTTAGAACTGCATCTTGATTTAATCTAAAATCGTTGCTTAGATCAATGATTTTGGTACCCTCGGAAAAGGTGTTTTCTTCCAAAAACTTGGTAGAATTTCCATGCCCCAAGCACAGAAAAACCACATCCACATTTGGATTTATGGTACCTGTGAATTCCAAATCCGTCAACCCCAACAAATCTTGATGCGCCGAGGTGACCGGTTTCCCAGCTCTGGTGGTGCTGTATACAAAATCAATATCCGTTTGGGAATGATGCAACAATAATCGGATCAACTCTCCTCCGGTATAGCCCGAACCCCCTATAATTCCTGCTTTAATCATGATTTTGGTTTACATGGGTTGCAATCTTACCGGAGTTGGAAAGGATTTTTATAAATCCTTTAGCGTCATCAGCTGTCCAACCTTTGTTCATTTCGCCATAACTTCCAAAGGAAGCGTTCATTAGATCATGCGGCGAGTCTATTCCATCCAATCTAAACTGAAAGGGATACAAACTCACAAAAACATCACCAGTAACATGCTTCTGGGTATCAGCTAAAAAGGCTTCGATATTACGCATGACTTCATCGAGGTAATTACCCTCATGAAGCAGCATTCCATAAAAGTTTCCCAGTTGTTCCTTTTGGTATTGCTGCCATTTGCTCAGGGTATGTTTTTCCAATAGGTGATGTGCTTTAATAATGATTAATGGGGCCGCTGCTTCAAAACCAACCCTTCCCTTAATACCGATAATAGTATCACCTACATGAATGTCCCTTCCAATGGCATAGGTTGCTGCAATAGCTTCCAATTTTTCAATATTGGTAACTGGATTATCTTTTTCACCATCGATTGCTAGGAGTTCTCCTTTTTCAAAAGTCAATTTAAGTTGTTTGGGTTCTTTTTCTTGTAACTGACTTGGATAGGCCGAATCTGGTAAAGGCATATTGGAGGTTAAGGTTTCTTCACCTCCAACAGAAGTACCCCATAATCCCCGGTTAACGGAATACTTGGCTTTTTCCCAGGAGTAATCCACACCATGTTTCTGTAAATACTCGATTTCCGCTTCTCTAGACAATTTATTGTCCCTAATGGGGGTAATGATTTCAATTTCTGGAGCCATGATTTGGAAAATCATATCAAACCTCACCTGATCATTTCCAGCTCCTGTACTTCCATGGGCAATATGGGTAGCCCCAATCTTTTTGGCATGAGAAACAATTTCCATGGCTTGTACTATCCGCTCTGCACTAACAGAAAGGGGGTAGGTATTGTTTCGGAGGACATTTCCAAAGATCAAGTATTTTACCACCTTTTCATAAAAATTGGAAACGGCATTAATAGAGGTGTAGGAGCTTGCTCCCAGGGCCAGGGCCTTTTCTTTGATCTCTTTTATTTCCGTTTCACTAAAGCCCCCTGTGTTCACGCTTACCGCATGCACCTGAAATCCCTTTTCTTTGGAGAGGTATTTTGCACAGTACGATGTATCTAGCCCTCCACTATAGGCTAAAACCAATTTCTTCATTTTGTTTTCTTTTTAAGGAAAAGATTTTCTTTGATTTCCTTTAATCGTTGAAAAGCCTTTCCGTTTATTTTTTTTGATTCTGTTTTCGAGGTATTTGGATCGTATAACATTCCGGTACATAAGCACATATTTCTTTCTGTACGCGTAAGAATGTCGAAATTTTTGCAGGTTTGACAGCCTTTCCAAAATTCTGGGTCATCTGTAAGTTCTGAAAATGTCACCGGTTTATACCCCAGTTCATAATTCATTTTCATTACGGCTAAACCTGTGGTAATCCCAAAGATTTTAGCTTCAGGAAATTTTTGCTTGGACAATTCAAAAACAGCTTCTTTTATTTTCTTGGCAAGACCTTGTTTTCTGTAATCTGGATGCACGATCAAACCAGAATTGGCCACAAAATTTTTATTTCCCCATACTTCGATATAGCAGAAGCCTGCAAATTTTCCGCGATCCAAGGCAATAATGGCATTGCCATTTTCTAACCGTTTTACAATATAGTCCGGCGTGCGCTGTGCAATTCCGGTACCGCGTACCTTGGCGGATTCCGTTATGGTATCGCTTATAATTTTCGCGTACTTAATATGTGATTCGTTAGCAATTACAATTTTCATTGCTATGTCGATTTAAACTATAAATTAAATATGATTTTTGCGTTTTTGCGGAAATGGACTCACCTATTTCCATAGTTTTAGTGCACCCTTACGGGCGGCGGCGTGGAGAAAATGGACGTACTGGAGCTATAGTGCTCAAAGAAGTTAATATGTAATCTTGTCCTTTCATTATGGGATAAAAGTACAAATTAATTCTGATTGAGCTAAAATGAGATTTATTTTTTGAAGAAATATAACTTTTTTTGCCCCTTTCCTACTATTTCATAAATCAAATAGCCAAAGACTAAAATATATTCAATGGCCAATAGCCATAGATTTTCGGTATACTCTGGATTGGAATAGGCCCAATAGCTTAAAATTACTGCAAAAGACCAAACTATTGGGTAGCGATACGTTGTAAAAATACCCAAGCCCAGTAGAAAGATAATGTACCATGGATGAACAGTGCTAGAAAGAAAGAAATAGAGCGATAGCGCCATTAACATGGAGATAATTAGCGTACCAAGATTTTGATTCTTTCGAACAAAAGCAATTATTATAGTGCTTATGATTACCAAAACAGCCATCAGTTTGCCGTAATATTTTACCAATTCCCACGGTTTGGCATCAAAGAAATTGGTTCCTATTTGTTTTATAACATTGTAGATTCCGGCATTAAATTCAAAATTGGAGAACCAAAGACTTATGGTTTCCGAATAATTCCCAATAAATACTGATGAGTAAAAAGGAAAAAGCAAAGCAATACATGACAATCCGACAAGTACATAAAAGATGACGCTTTTTTTGAAGCCAAAATGTTTTATAAAAAGGGGCAAAAAAAGAATGGGAACAAGTTTGACCAAAATTGATGCTGCATAGATAGGAGCAGCCAAAATTTCTTTTTTACTGGAAATTAAATAGAGTGACCAAACAAGGAAAAATAACATTACTCCTTCAAAATGAAGATTGCCGGTAAGTTCAATAATGACCAAAGGGTTTAAAAAATACCAAAAGGCCATGTGATTGGACTGATTTAAATTTTGGAGTAATTTTCTTGAAAAATAGAGAATGCCCAAATCCGCTAAAATGATGCACAGTCGCATTACAATTATGGAGCCTAGAATACTGCCCCCTCCCAATAGTGCGGAAAGGGCAAAAATAATCTGATTAACAGGAGGATAGTTGCTAAAATGCTTTGCACTCAAATCGCCCATGCCCACAAAAAGTTCTCTTGCGTTTGAAATTGGCAGGTTAGTTTTGGAAATCAGTTCATTGGGAGTGTGCAAATATGGGTTTATGCCATTTTTGATGAGTTCTCCATCCCAGATAAATCGATAAAAATCTTGTGAAAGGTTGGGTTCTACAAGGAAAAATACCAATCTAAAGAGTATGCCTGAGATCAATAGGAACTTAAGATTCCATTTTTCAAACTGAATCAGTTTGTAACAGAAATAGAACAAGCTCGCGCAAAGAGTTAGGAGTTTGATAAAGGAAGTGCGTTCCAAGTCGTATGCGAAACTCCCATAAAACAATATACTTCCCACAACAAATAAAATAGGGAGCTTATGAAGTTTCCAAAATTTTATACCTTTTTGAGTCATGGTCCATATACATTTTAACGCATGCAAAAAGTATAAAAATATATTTGAATCGAGGTGTTAAAGGATAAATAAACCGCTATGCCCAAAAACAGATTGTAATTGGACATGGCGGCTTAATAATGAGTGGATTTATTCCACTGCAATTAGAATCTCAGCCTCACCATCGGTGGGGTTCATTGCTTTTTCACCATAGATTTCAATATCTGTGGTATAGGTTCTTTTTAGGGGTGTCTTCCAGATTTCCATCCAAGTGTTGATGACGGCATCTTTGGTTAAATCGCCTTTGGCAATAAACGTGTTATAATTGGCTTCTGGCACCATTTTTACGGTCATGTCTTCGGGAATGTTGTCTAGGCTGTCCACATGGCATCCAATGACCAGGGTGTAGGGCTTTGTGTGGTCGCTCTCATAGTCTGTATAAATGGCGTAGATGGTATCATTTACTTTGTTTGGAATACGGTTGGTAACGCCATCGGCCATGAATTTTTGCCAAAGTTGCGGAATGTCGTTTTCCGCTTTTCCACTTTCATTGGATGTTCTTGTTGCTATCCCAACAATGGTCAATGCTTCTTTTTTTGTGCTTGTCATGTGTATAAATTTTAATGATTTGCACAAAGTTATTTACAGATAATGACAAGGGTGTGTCAGGGGTATTTTGAATACTTGCCACCTTTTTTGGTAATCTGTTAACCCAAAAATGGCATCGATCAATTTGGAATGGGTTTTTAAGTTAAAATTCCTGAAATTAAGGTTATAAGCTTAGAGGTGATAATTTAAAACAATAAGACACTTACTTATATAAATCACGTAAAAATAGCAATGAGAAAAATAATATTAACACTAATTGTTGTTGGTAGTTGTATTGGACTTATGGCTCAAAGTCAAGAGAGTTTAACACTAGAAAAAACTGATAATAGTTCTGCGTCATTAAATTTTAAAAATCCCATTGGATTTTGGCACATAAGTGGCCCAAGAACTTATGAAAACGATAATAATTTTTCCGTTTTTTGGAACAATGGTGACTACAAAAGGTATTTTACAATCCTTGATAATGGAAATGTCGGAATTGGAACTTCTATCCCTACATATAAATTAGATATTGCAGGTACTGTAAAAGTTGGAAATGGAGACTGGGGAGCATTTATTATTGATGGAAAAGATAAAAACGATTGGCTTTTAAACTCCCACAATAGCGGGAATGTTTTTGGTATAAGAACGCAAAGAGATAATGGAGAAGCTGATTGGTCTTTTCAAGTAATGACATTTGAACGGTCAACTGGAAATGTCGGAATTGGAACTTCCAATCCAGACATGAAGTTAACGGTAAAAGGAAATATTCATGCGGAAGAAGTTAAAATTGATTTAAATGTTCCTGCTCCTGATTATGTTTTTAAAGAGGATTATAATTTGAGAAGCATCGAAGATGTGGAAAATTTCATCAAGGAAAACAATCATTTACCGGAAATTCCATCGGCAAAAGAATTTGAGGAAAATGGAGTAATGCAAGCTGAAATGGATATGAACCTGCTCAAAAAAATCGAGGAACTGACATTGTACACTATTCAGCAAGAAAAGAAAATTAAAAAGCTGGAAAGGGAAAACCAGAAATTGAAATCGCTATCTAATCGATTATCGGAAATTGAAAAATTACTCATGCAAGAAAATAATTAAAGTTTAAAACAAAGATGTGTAAGGGGGGGAACTAATAATTTCCCTCGTACAATTTGTAATATTCTTCCAAGGTCATATTATGGGATTTAAAATGTTCCAACGTTGCTGTAATCTGTTGAATATGATCTACCCTGAATACGCGAAAAGCCTTCCGAAGGCGACAATAGGCGATCAACAACCAATTTTCTTGGGTGCTATATAAGGCGAAGGGTTCAATATCCCTCTCACTAGGTTTGCCATCCACGGATATGTAGACCATATGCAAAACCTCAAAATTGGTAATGGCCGTCTGGATACGCATCAGGTAGTTGCTCGTTTTTTGATTGGAATAGTTATTACTAAAGTAAATGCGTTCGGTGAGCAAACTGGCCTTCTCTTTTTGAGAGCCTTTCAGAAGGGCCTTGATTTTTAAAATAGCCTCGGAGTAATGCTGTACAAGGGAGGTGTCCTTGTTTTTAAGGATCAATTGTTCGGCGGTAATCAGGGCGTTGGCCTCATCTTCGGTAAACATTACGGGTGGTAACTTATAGCCTTCCATCATGGAATATCCTTTACCTTCTTCCGTAATTACAGGTACCCCGGATTTCTCCAAAGTACGGATGTCCCTATATATGGTCCTGATACTTACCCCATGCTTTTCCGCAAGCATTTTGGCGGTGATAAGGCTTGAGGCCTGTAATTGTGTAAGAATGGCTGTAAGTCTCGCCAATCGCGGTTTTTCTTCCATAACGGATTTGTGCTGCTATATCAACCTGTTGTGCATTTTGACTAAAAATTTTAAAAATGTGTCAGTTCGAGTGATTTTGAGGTACGAAAAATTGTATCGAGAACTAATTAACAAACGAAAATTCTTATTCTCGATACAAATTTTACTTATTTCAATCGTAAAATTTACTCGAATTGATAGAATTTTATCAAAATGCGCAACAGGTTACATCATTATAAAAGTAAGGATTATGGAAGTGTTTGGTTGAAAATTAGTTTGGAACGGCTGACCGCCATCCCTTCTGAAGTTCCTCCGATAGCGTTTGGACGATTTCACGAAACTCCTCCTTATTAGCCACATTGATGGTTTCGAACGGGTCGCTTTCCGAATCATAGAGTTCCTCCCCTTTAAATGCGCCTTTTGTTCCTGTTTCTGCATTCCAATCGTACCAAGCTATATAGTGGTAATTTTTGGTGTTTATGGAATACCCCATATATCTTTTACCATCTGCTGATACTTTTGGCCTTCGATGAAATTGGCTAAAGGCTGCTTTTTTCCATTCACGATTCGGGGCTTCTAGCAGGGGTACAAAACTAGCTCCCTGTATATAGCTTGGAATATCAACACCGGCCAACTCGCATAGTGAGGGAAACATATCTATCAGCTCCGTAATTTCAAAGGTTTGGGCACCTCTGTTTACCTGTTCCGGATAACGGATGATCATAGGCACTTTCAAATCAATATTATAATTTGTCATTTTACCCCAACTGTTATGGTCGCCCAATTTCCAGCCGTGATCTCCCCAAAGAATGATAATAGTATTGTTATAGATTCCAATTTTTTTCATGTGCGAAAAAAGGTCTCCCAAAAGCGCATCCACATAACTCACACTTGCATAGTAGCCATGTCTTAATGTTCGAATAGTATCTTGGCTCATCTTATAGGAAGAAGTAGGGTGGCCTATATGGTTAAAACCATCATAATGTCTTAACTCATACATGGAATTCATTGCATGTAATGGAGCTCCTTCGGGAATTTCAGGATTTTTTGGCAAAGGTATTTTCGCGGAATCATATAGATCCCAATACTTTTTTGGCACGGCAAACGGAAGGTGAGGTCTAAAATAACCTAATCCCATATAAAATGGTTTATCCATTTTGGCCAAACGACTTAAGGTTTGTTTTGCTAATTTGGTCTGAGCACCATCATAGTACATGGTGTCATGAACATCTGCCGCTTCCCAGGCGGGCCCGGTGTTCCATCCATCGGCATATCTGATTGGCCTTAGTTTTAATAGGGAATCTCTTTTTATTTCTTGTGATCTGTTGATTTCTTCATTGATGTAAAACGTTTCACCATCCCTATTGGTCCAGTCTGGCTTTAGGTAACGGGACGGCCTTAGATCAGGTTCATCCCATGAAATGGAATCGGGCATATAATTGTGAAAAATTTTACCAAGATTTACGGTATGGTACCCAAATTTTGAAAAGTATTGGGGCATTGTAACCGTAGCAGGGTTTATTTCTCGGAATTTGTCTCCCAAATGCCAAACTTGTGTAGAATCCGGCCTTAAACCGGTCATTAGGCTAGCTCTCGAGGGAGCACAAACAGCCACTTGGGTAAAGGTTCGTCTGAAAGTCATGCCTTCGCTAGCTAACTGATCTATGTTTGGAGTAATCGCGATCGAATCCCCATATGTGCCCAAAGTTGGCCGAAGGTCATCTATGGAAAGAAATAGGATATTGGGTTTTACACTTTCCTTTTTTGAATGGTTGCAGCTGAGGACGGTCAAAAAAAGGGTTATTGCACTAAAAAATACGGGAATACTTTTCTTCATTGCAGTTGGTTATAAGAGTTGTTGATTCTCAGAGCAAGTTATTGTAAATAAATAACTTTTGGCCTTTTAAACAAATAGAAGGGTGTCTTTGAAATTAGCTAAAAGGCTCGGAAATCCTTTGCAATGGAAAAACCAAGAATTAGGCTTTTGCCGTCAAAGATTTAAAGAACACAAATCCGAAACCTAGGAACAACATTAAATGAAAAGGAAAAAGTCCATAATCATTTAAGGGTACCGCACTGTACATTCCAAAGAGAAAATAAACCATTAAGGCAAATTCCAAAATCATGTTTGGAGATAATTTTTTGGCCAAATATTTATTGCCTTTCCAGCTATCTGAAAGATTATTAATGTTGAATTTGGGAGTTCTTACAAACTCACTTCGCTTGCCCATATGACCTTCCAATACGGCAACGGTATTGTGCAAGGAAAAACCAAGCGCCACGGAGAAGAAAGTAAAGAAGAGTTTAATATAATCCACAAAATTATCAAAGCCGCTGCCCTGAATACTTTTATAGGTAAACCAGTAACAGATAAACAGGATGATGGTGCTTACAATAAAGAAGCTGGTGACCTCAAAAACCCAACCTAAGTGTCCATAGGAGTTTTTAATGTACAGCATGGGGATACTTAGAAGTGCCACAATGAAAACACAAAGGAACATGGAACTGTTCAACAAGTGCATTACCCCATGAAACTTGGTCTTAAAAGGAATGTTTTTGGCTGTAATAACGCTCCAAACCGTTTTTCTAAAGTTTTCTGCACCACCCTTGTTCCAACGAAATTGTTGCGAACGTGCTGCGCTGATCACCACAGGAAGTTCAGCTGGCGTTTCAACGTCTTCCAAATATTTGAACTTCCAATTTTTCAATTGGGCCCTATAGCTCAAATCCAAATCTTCCGTTAGGGTATCACCTTCCCAGTTACCGGCATCGAGGATACATTCCTTTCTCCAGATTCCTGCAGTGCCGTTAAAATTTATAAAGTGTCCCTTGGAGTTTCTGCCCACTTGCTCCAGTGTAAAATGCGCATCCAATGCAAAGGCTTGAATTCTTGTTAGGGTAGAATAATCTCTATTTATATGGCCCCATCGTGTTTGAACCACGCCAATTTCAGTATCCTTAAAGTAAGGGACAGTCTTTTTTAACCAATCGCTTTCAGGAAGAAAATCCGCATCAAAAATGGCTACAAATTCACCCTTGGCAATTTCCAAACCTTCTTTTAATGCCCCTGCTTTAAAACCTTGTCTATTTTCCCTTCTTATATGTTTAATGTCCAATCCGGTTTTCTGAAGGTTCTGTATTCTTTTAGCGGTATCAATGACGGTATCATCCGTTGAGTCATCCAAAACCTGAATTTCCAATTTACTTTTGGGGTATTCTATTTTGGAAATATTTTCTAAAAGGCGCTCCATCACATATTCCTCGTTATAGATGGGGAGTTGAATGGTTACAAATGGGATTTCCTTGGGGTCCAACAAGTTAAACTTTGCAGCTTCCTCATTGCTCCTTTTATTACCAAGATAATTGATTAGGAGATTTAGTTGGGCCAGACTATAACAAAAAATCAAAATTAAGGCTGTACTGTAAATAGTGATGATAATAAAAGCGATAGTTAGTCCCATATTATTTAATACTGTATTTAAAAATCCAACCTAAGATTTTTATGCCTGCAAATATAGCACCTTTTACGGTTCCTGAAACTTTTGAGACACCTATTCTCTTTTTATAACGCACTGGTACTTCGGTATATGCTAGTCTTTTGCGTAAAGCTTTCAGCTGCATTTCCACGGTCCACCCATATGTTTTGTCCTGCATTCCCAAAGCTTTGAGTTTTTCATATTTAATGGCTCTAAAAGGTCCTAAATCTGTAAAATTTGCTCTAAAAAACAGGCGCATTAGGAAAGTGGCCAATTCGTTACCAAAAATTTGCGGGAAGGTCATTGACCCCGCTTCCCGTAACTCTTTTTTTCGTGCACCAATGACAAGATCCATGTTCTCATTTAGAATTGGAGCCACCAACTTATCCAATTCTTCAGGATAGTCTGAGTAGTCTCCGTCAATAAATACGATAATGTCGGGTGCTTTGGATTGTTTGGATACATACTCTATTCCTTTGAGGCATGCGAAACCGTACCCTCGCTGATTTTCCGTAAGCACCGTAGCCCCTGCCTTTTTGGCGTTTTCAATGGTATTGTCGGTAGACCCGTTATTGACAACGATAATCTCAGAGACGGAGTCCGGTAATTCCGAGACTACCTTCCCTATGGAATCCCCCTCATTTACAGCTGGAATTATAACCTTAATATCTGGAACTGGCATTACTTTAAATCAGATAATTTATTTTCTCTTTTAAAGTCGCTAAAGCTAAACCATTCTTTTATTTTTTTTCCGTTTCTATATTTTTCCGCAGAAGTTAGTTCTTCGTCCATATATTTTAAACAATAACCATTTTTAATCCCGTTGTGGAGTTGACATTTGTGATTGATTTTTTCATTTTCATCGTAAAAAAGCCACCATTTCGTTTTTTTTCCATTTTGAAAATGACCTTCCATTTGCAATTTCCCTTCTTTATTATGAAAATACCAGTACCCTACACGATGATTCATTTTGTAATGTCCCTGTTCCTTGATTTTTCCATTTAGAAAGTAGTATTTCCAGAACTCCTCTTTGGACTCCCCAACTTTCCATCCTTGGGCTTTTATCGTTCCGTTATCATAGTATTCCCTATGGTACATTTTATCGGTATTCAGGAGTAAGGTGAAAAGAAACACTAAACTAAAACGGAGCATCTTATTTTTGGTTCACTAAGGTCATTAAATCCACATCATTGCCCAATAATACCTGATTGCTGTCAATACGACCTTCCAAGGGCCCATTTTCTAGTTTTAGGACGCCTCTGGGGCATACCGCAGAACATATGCCACAACCAACGCAGCTGGAACGCACTATGTTTTCACCCTTTTGTGCATAAGCACGGACATCAATACCCATTTCACAGTAGGTGGAGCAGTTACCACAGGAGATACATTGTCCACCATTTGTGGTAATTCTAAATTTTGAAAATAAACGCTGCTGGAAACCGAGAATTGCAGCCATAGGGCATCCAAATCTGCACCAAACCCGATTCCCGAGAATGGGATAGAAGCCAGTACCGATAACCCCTGAAAAAATACTTCCAATTAAAAAGGAGTATGATTTGCGAAGCGTTTCCGATTTAAATAGAAACACATTGCCATCGCCGCTAAAAAAATGAAAACCAATTAACGCGAGAATGATGACCAAATAGCCAATGGCGCCAAATTTTGCATCTTTTTGGAACTGTCTTCTTTTAAAAATCATGACCAATGCAAAAACAGAGGTCAAGAGCACACCTACACCAATTAAGAAAGTACTTTTGGTCAACCAATATTTGCTGGTATCAGTCCCTAAATAGGAATAAATCACTGCCGTTGTCATTAAGGTTACAAAGACCACTACACTATGTATCACCCATCGTTCAATTTTCCATGCTTTTACGGTTTTATCACTCAATTGTCTGAAGGAATCCCCCGCAGTTTCAGCGAGACCACCGCAACCGCAAACCCAAGAACAATACCAACGTTTTCCGTATTTAAAGGTTAGGATAGGGCTAATCACAAAAATGGAAAGGACACCAAAAATAAGCAGTGCAAAACCAATATCACCAGAACTTAAAAAGCCCTTAATACGATACCCTTCAAAATTGTAATAGTTCAAGGGCCACATATTCTTAAGGTCATAATAAGGCAGGCTGCCCCCATTTAGTACCGAACTGCCGTTCAGTCTTGCCATTAATTCTGGAATGATAAAAGCAAACGCTGTTTGAAAGAACATAACACTCATGGTACGGATTCTTTCATACCTGTTGTGACGGTACTTCCACATAAACTTAATTCCAAAGGCAAGAATAGCGACAGTGTACAATGTTCCATAAACAAACCATTGACTGGCCGGATTACCACTTAAGGCCCTGCTCAATGGGTCGAATAGACCAATAACACCTTGGTTATCCCCTTTTTGTACAAGCCCCAGATATTCTGGATAGAAATAAAGGATAATATAAAATGAGGTAAGGGAAATACCTGCTACCCACCCCCAAAAGCCTTTGCTGGATATTGATTTGAACCAGACACCGTCATTTTTAATTCCTGGCTCCTTTTGCGAATACATATCCCATGCAAACCAAAGGATTCCAACGGTGGTTGCGGCCAAAGAAATGCTAAGCCAAAGTGCTTTGTTGGGAAAATTCACATTGAATGCAGCCAACAAAATGATGGCCAAGCCAGACAAACCGAGAAGTGTGGCTATTTTCTGGTTCCGGCTCAATTCCTTGGGTGGTTGGCCGGTAAGGGCCATGCTTCTATCGTAAGTGCTCATTTTGGTCTAGTTGAATTGAAATATTCGTTTTAAGCTTTTCTTTTTTGGTTTAATGGATTTACTAAGGTCGGCATTGTATTTTGTGACAATTTCCTGCTCATAACGCTTGTAAAACTCGGGGTCAAAATTTGCATCTGCGAGATGTTCCAAGATGTAATCCACGTCACGTTCTTCAGTCAGCCATCGGTCAAAAACTTCATGGCGCATTCGCACACCAAAGGTGTTAATGCCTAAAAATTGATTGTTTTCTTTGTTGAAAGCTATGGTAATGCAAATTTTTTCCGTTACATGCCTCCAATGGAAATGCTCTTCATAATCTTTCTTGCCCCGCTCCGAAAAGACCCAGCCATAGGTTTGATATTCGATATCCAAGAATTTGGCCGAATTGAACCAATGGCCTGGTTTGTATGCTATTTTGTTACCACAAATAGTTTGTGCTACGGTTTCACCCATCATGCGACCAGTGTACCAAACGGCCTCAATGGGCCTTCTGTTTCCAATAGCTTCATGCTGTTCCGCGCAATCCCCAATGGCATAAATCCCCTCTATATTGGTTTCCAAAAAACGATTTACCTTAACGCCCCTGCCCAACTCAATTCCGGAATCTTTAAGAAAATCAATGTTAGGAGTAACTCCCGCGGTAAGCCCTACCATGTTACAGGAAAGTTCTTCGCCGGTTTCAGCAATAATCACGGATTTTACATGACCATTTTCATCGGCCACAATTTCTTTAAGGTTAGTGCCCAACCGAATATCTATATGATGTTCCAGAATATGTTCATTGATCATTTGTGATTCACCGTTGGGGAGGACCCCGTTCCAAAAGCTATTTTCCCGGACCAAAAAAGTGACAGGAATAGCTCTGCTTCGTAACATTTCGGCAAGTTCAATTCCAATAAGTCCACCGCCAACAATTACCGCTCTTTTGCATACTTCCTTATTGGGCGCATTTACTTCCAAGATGTCCAGGTCTTGTTTTGAATATAGCCCTTGAACTCCATGCAAATCTTGCCCAGGCCATCCAAATTTATTGGGTTTTGATCCTGTTGCGATAATCAATTTATCATATTGCAAAGCCCTAGATCCTTCCAATTGAAGCTGCTTTTTTTCAACATCGACATGATTTACATATGCCCTAACTAGTTCAATACGATTTTTCTCCCAAAACCAATTTTCGTAAGGTTGGATATGTTCGAATTTCATATGCCCCATGTAAACATACATGAGGGCGGTGCGTGAAAAGAAATAATCAGTTTCTGCGGAAACAATAATGATTCTTTTTTCGGAAAGTTTTCGAATATGTCTTGCCGCCGAGATGCCTGCAATTCCATTTCCGATAATAACAATGTTTTCCATAGAATTCTATTGGTTGTGATAGGTGTGTCGTGGTTAAATATAAGAACTTAACAAGGACCTATAATTTAGAAAGAGTTTAAATTCTAAAAATTTAAGTAAGTTTTTTGGGTGATTTTCGAACGGCTAAACCTTTGATTTTTAAAATCTTAAAAAAATCATAAAAAACCATAAAAAATGTATGGTGTTAAAATTGACTTCGACAGATGCACCAGTTTTAATCACGGTAAAAGATTGCAAACATGAATTCCAAAAAAAAACTGATCACATTTTTGTATTTCGCCATTTCGTACGCAGGCTTTGGGCAAAATACTTCAGAATTTTTCTCAAAATCGGAAACTTTTTTTAATACATATGTAAAGGAAGGAAGGGTAATTTATAGCAATATCAAGGACAATCCAACAAGTTTAAATGAATTGCTGGAGCTGGCTAAAGACATTTCAATCCCCGTAAAGGAAGCAGAAGCATATCAGTCGTTTTGGATTAACGGGTACAACTTAATGGTCATAAAAAGCATTGTGGAAAATTATCCTATAAAATCACCATTGGACAAAGCTGGATTTTTTGATAAGACAAAACATGAAATCGGGGGTATGGCAATTACATTAAATGATATTGAAAATAAGCTGCTACGGGCAAACTTTCCCAAAGAGGCCAGGTTTCACTTTGTTTTGGTGTGTGCTGGTTTAGGGTGTCCGCCTATCATCAACAAAGCCTATCTGCCAAACACCTTGGATGCCCAATTGCAGCAACAGACCAAATTGGCACTTAACGACCCCAACTTTGTACGGGTCAAAGGGAAAAAAGTAAACCTATCCCAAATTTTTGAGTGGTATAAAACAGATTTCACACAAGACGGCAAGAGCTTGGTAGCTTTTGTAAATCTATATAGAGAAGAAAAATTAGATTCAAATTCCAAGGTGGGCTACTATACCTATGATTGGACGTTGAACGAAACCAAGTAATACAAATCACTAAAAAAACAACTATGAAATCGTATAGAACTACAACAGCTATAGTTATAGCAATTTTTGTAACAAGTTTGGGCTTTGCTCAAGATCAAGGGGGAAGTAACATTCAAAACCTAACACCTTCCAAATTAATTGGCAAAGGTCAATGGGATATAAAATTATTCAATAATTTATATACACAGGACGACAGTACTTTTGAGTCTGACAAAGGAATTCGACAAAATTTCTTTACGTCGACCTTAGAGTTCTTTACAGGAGTATCGGATACACGAAGGGTTAATGTGGGTATAATTGCAGAGTATCGCGCAAATGGCAGGGATTTTCTCCAGAATGATGGGAGTCTTGAAAGAAGAAACACTTCAGGGCTCACTTCAATTGCCCCATCCATTAAATTTGTTCCCTTTAAGAATGTGGGCAATTTTTCAATCTTAAGTTCTTTTTCCATTCCATTAATTAGTAATGAAGTTGATGAACAGACCGGTGTTTTTTTGGATCAAAAAGGCTTTACCTGGCAAAACCGTTTCTTTTATGATTATACATTTCCTGGAAATAAATGGCAATTATTTACAGAGCTGAATACAGAATTGAATTTTGGGGATAAAGAAGAAAGTTTTGCCAACAATAGTCTAAATCTTGTTCCTGGGGTATTCCTAAGTTATTTTCCCAGTTCAAAATTTACAGTTTTGGCTTTGGCTCAACATAATCAAAGGTTGGATTTAGGAAATGATTTTACCCAAAACTTCACGGCTTTGGGCGGGGGTGCTAAATATCAGCTTACCAATGAATTAAATTTAGAAGTGCTTTACACAAATTTTGTTAGAGGTGAAAACACAGGTCTTGGACAAACATTTAACATAGGATTGCGAGCAGTATTGTAGTTCTAACAACATAAAAAACTATTTTAGGAGTCTTAATTTTTTAACTATGAAAGGATTAGGGCTCTTTTTTTTATGCCTGCTACAGTTTTCATGCGCCAGCCAAGAGATTGAAAAAATAAATGGCGTCAGTTTTGTTAGTTCAAGAGATGAGGTGAAGCAGGGGCATATTGACCCCATTATAAATGTACAAGCAAATTATGCGGCCGTAATGCCATTTGGGTTTGCACGAACTTTAAGTACTCCAAACATTATTTTTAATACAGACAGGCAGTGGTTCGGTGAAACAAGACCTGGTGCAAAACAATACATAAAACTATTGCAAAAAAATGGCATAAAAATTATGTTGAAACCGCAAATTTGGATTTGGAGGGGAAAGTTTACGGGGGACATGACCATGAATTCCGAAGAAGACTGGAACACTTTAGAGGCTTCTTACAGTGATTTTATACTAACCTATGCGAAACTTGCCGAAGAAACGAAAGTGCCTATTTATTGCATTGGAACGGAATTGGAGGAATTTGTGAAACATAGGCCGCAATATTGGCTGGATCTGGTAGATAAAGTAAGGCAGGTATATCGCGGAAAAATTACCTATGCAGCTAATTGGGACGAATACACCAGAACACCCTTTTGGGAAAAATTGGATTATATAGGTGTAGATGCTTACTTTCCATTGTCGGAAGAAAGTCATCCTACCCTAGAGCAGATTAAATTGGGTTGGCAGCCATGGAAATCAAAGCTGGAAGCGCTTTCAGAAGAAAAAGAAAAGCCCATTCTTTTTACAGAATTTGGATACCGAAGTATGGATTATACTGCAAAAAAACCATGGTTGGTAGACAGAAATCAAATGGATGTAAATCTTGATGCGCAGGCCAACGCTACCCAGGCCATTTTCGAGGAATTTTGGAAAGAACATTGGTTTGCAGGTGGTTTTGTTTGGAAATGGTTCATCCATCATGATGATTCCGGAGGAATAGATGATAATAGGTTTACCCCACAAAATAAACCCGCGGAATCCGTGATTCGACAACAGTTCGCCTCATTTAAAAAACCTAACCCTTAATTCATTTCAAGAAAGCCAATGATACGTTTTGTCCTTGCATGTTTTTTTATGATGGTATTTAGCGAGGTGCATGGACAGAGTAAAGTTGGTGAGCTTAAGATTCAAGGAAACACAAGAACAAAAACAGCTTTCATACAAAAAATAATTAGGCTTAAGACAGGTGAGGGATTGGATTCTACACGCATTAAAGAAGATATGTATCGACTTAAGCGACTACCCTCGGTAACCCATGCTTATTTTCAGGTATTTCCTACTAGCAAAAAAGATTGTTACAAGGTTATTTATGGAATTGAAGAGAATTTCACCTTAATTCCTTTCGTAAATGTATACACTTCAAACAATGATGAGTTTGCATTTAGAGTAGGACTGCAGGAATTTAATTTTACAGGAAAGAACATCACCTTGGGAGGGTTCTTTCAAAGGGATGTTTTTAATTCTATCGGAGCACAAATACGAGCTCCGTACCTTGTAGGTAATAAATTTGGACTTGCACTGAGCTATCAAAATCTTACCACTCAAGAACCTGTATTTCTTGATACTGGGGCGGCCGATTACAAATATAACAACGAATCTTTTGAAGTTTTAGGGCTCTACGAACTGAACTTTAAAAACCGGTTTGAATTTGGAATCAATTTTTTTACCGAAGACTATGAATATCTTTTTGGAATCACAGATCCCAACGTTCCGCAATCATTGAATGTGGACAAATATTTGTACAAGCTTATTTATAATTACGATGCAATTCAATACTACTATCAATATTTATCCGGTTTTAAGAGCACGCTCAACTTTCAATACGTGAACAGCACGAATGCACAGCTTCCAGAATTTTTGATTGGGTTTAATGATTTTGTCTATTATCTACGCATTGGTCAAAGGGGAAACTGGGCGAATAGGTTGCGTTTGGGCCTTTCCAGTAATTTGAACACGCCATTTGCCCCTTTCGCTGTGGACAATAATTTGAATATTAGGGGAGTGGGCAATACAATTGACCGCGGAACCGGGGCTATTGTTTTCAATACCGAGTACAGGTATACCTTAATGGATAAAAACTGGTTTGTACTCCAAAGTAATGTTTTTGTAGATGGAGGCACATGGCGTAATCCTGGAGGGGATTTTAGTGATTTTGGGGACAATCAAAATATCAGGATTTACCCGGGCTTGGGGATACGATTTATCCATAAACGAATTTTTAATGCCATATTTAGAATTGACTACGGACATGGTATTACCAATGACGCTTCAAAGGGTATTGTTTTTGGAATAGGACAATATTTTTAATGTATTTCATCGATTTTTCCCATATTTGCAGAGCATCCCAGCAAACAAAACATAATTATGAAATTTTTTCCAACACTTTTGTTGTGGGGAAGCGTATGCTTCATGCTTCAAGCTCAAAATGGGACGTACACCGTAATAGCCGAACAAGGCGATGGAATTTTCTCCATGCTAAGAGGACAAGGATTGAACCCTGTAAAATATTACGAGGAATTCATAACCCTAAATGAAAAAAACATAAAAAATGGCAGTATGCTGCACGTGGGGCGGGAATATATTATTCCTGAAGCTGGAGATTCACTGAAGAATACAGGACTTAGGGTGGCCATGTCAGAAGGAACGGAGGAAGCTATTTTCGATGAGGAACTGGCCAATATGTCGCACAAGAGCACAACGCTTAAGAATGCTGTATACTACCTAATTGCCGAGAATAAAATCAAAGAAGAAAATAAGTTCGTAAGCGATATTATAAAAAGTCTTGCTGCCGAACTTTTGGTGCATGGCGCCACGGTTTTTATAATAGAGGACGGAAACACGGTTGAAAATGGAACAGCTTCTACGGAAGTCGAAAAAATGGGCGCTTATGTTGAAACTATCAATAAACGCTACCTTCAGAACTCTGGAAAATATCAAAGACTATTGATAATACGGGCTAACGGCTTAATAGCAAATGAAAATATGGACGTTGCAGTATATCATCACGACAATAGCGAAAAAGGAGCACGTTTTGCCCAGAACATCCAAAATGTTTTTAAGAAAAATAGTGTCTCAAGCCGTTCCTATAGGGATATTAATACCATTTTTGAAGATAAAAACAGCCTTTATCTTGCAAAAAACACCTTGCCGGCGATTAGTCTTTTGACCGTTGATAATATATCCAAAACCTTAAGAAAGGATGGGATTTCCATACATTCGGATAAAAAATCCTTTACCAATTGGGTTACAAGTGGTATTTTAAAGGACTATGCAGATCTTTCAATCGAAGAATAAGCCCACATTTTTTTTATTATCGGTTTTCGGTCTATTTTTTGTCTTTGGCCATAACCTTCTTCTTGCCCAAGATTCCATTCCCAGAGTGGAGGCTATGGAAGGAGATGGAATTTATTCTCTTTTACGAAGAAATGGACTTGATCCTGGTGCGTTTCACCAGATTTTTATTGAACTGAACAAGGAAAATTTGACAGAAGGGGATAAGCTTTTAGCAGGTGTCCAATATCAAATACCGGATACGGCGGAACGCAAAACGAAAAAGTTGAAACTTAAGTCTTTTGCCCGCAAGGAATATCCCATTTTTGGAAGGAACTTCTCCGTTGTTGATTCACTTAGCAATAGGCTCGAGAAAACGGTATACTATTTAATTTCTGGACATGGAGGTCCCGATCCAGGCGCCGTAGCCAATTATGATGGTAAAATGATCGCGGAAGATGAGTATGCCTATGATGTAACCTTGCGATTAGCACGCGAGCTTTTATCTCATGGGGCAGAGGTCTATGTGGTAATCCGGGATGACAACGATGGGATTCGAGAGGGAAGGATCCTAGAGCTGGATGTAGATGAAGTAGCTTATCCCAATGAGGCAATTCCCTTGAATCAGCTGGAACGTTTGGAACAAAGGGTAAAAATTGTAAACAAACTATTTCTAAAAAACACAAGCAAATACCAGAGACTTATTGTGACCCATGTTGATGGCAGAAGCAAAGGAACCAATATTGATGTATTTTTTTACCATCATCATAAAAGCAAAAATGGCAAACGTCTTACGGAAAGTATTCATAAAACCTTTGAGGAAAAATACAGAGAATTTCAGCCCAATAGAAAATACACGGGAACATTTAAGGATCGAAGTGGTCTGTATTTAATTAAAAATACGCTGCCTGCAATTGCATATATAGAAATTGGAAATATAAGAAGTAAAAAGGACCAGCGGAGAATTTTGGACCCAGATAACCGACAAGCCCTGGCAAAATGGATTTCCGAAGGTATTTTATTGGATTATGAGTCCAGACCAGATTCTGATTAATTGAGTATGTTTTTTGCATAGTATCTATGCAGTTCGTCTGGACCAGCCCCCATGTAGTTTTTTAGGTGAATCATCCCAAAATGGTATTGCACTTTTAACCAACCCTTTTCTCGGTATTTTCTGGCTGAAGTAATGACATGGTTGGGGATTACTTTAAATCTTGTTTTTTGATAGAGCCTTTGAATAAATTCCGTGTCCTCATAAATTAAATACGCCTCATCAAACCCTTTTGTAGCTTGAAACAGTTCTTTTTTAATGAATAATGATTGATCGCCTCCCCGGCAAATGGAATGGTTTATTCTTGAGAGCCATGCGAAAAAACGCAGTAGGACATTTGAGCTATCAAATTTCATTCTAAAACAACCAGATTCGTAACCTTCTTCAACTGCCCTTAAAATTTCCTGATCAAAACCTTTGGGGGGAAAGGTATCCGCATGCAAAAAATATAGGATATCCCCATTTGCATATTTGGCTCCTACATTCATTTGTTTGGCTCTTCCCTTTTTGGAATGAACCACATCAATGGAGTATTCGTTGGCAATGGCAATTGTTTTATCCGTGCTGCCACCATCAATACAAATAATTTCTTCAATATTTTTTGTTTGGGCATTCTGGTTCAAATACTCAAGTAATTTCCCCAAACAGTCCTCTTCATTAAGAACTGGAATTAGAATGCTTATTGTTTTATTTCGACTCATTCAAACGCCAATCATATTCTAAAAACTCCACTTTTGCATTTTCATCTACAGGATTGTCCAAGTACGTATTTATGTATTTCAACAATGACTTTTTTTCTGTAAAATCACTTTTATACCATTTAAATATTCTAGAGATTTTGGCGCTATCCTTATGAAATTGGTTCCGCTTATTATCATTTACGAAATCCGTGGTTGCTCTGGAAAGTAAACGTTCCATATTTTTTTTGGTAAATGCAGTGTTTATCAGTTTTGGGCAGGAGTACGATGCACAATTAATGGCAAAATGAATGCGAGGCTCATTCATCTTGCGAAGTATTTCATGTTCAATATCATTCAGGGACGTAATCTCCTTACCTATATAAATCCAGTTTTTCTTCCATCTATTGGGAATATCCTTTATGCTTTCTGTTGGGTAGTTATCCAGAATTAGCTTTACGGTGGCGGCATTGTACAGGTTAATATAATAAGCCAGTTTTTCGTTTTTGTCCCAAGCGGGCGTAGGAGCATTTTTGGAAAGATGTTTTAAATAAGCATTCAAGTCCACAAGATCATTTCCAAAAGCGGAATAGTTAACATTTCCATCGATGTCAACATGTTTTTTAAGGAGCTCATTCCATGGGGTGTGATCTGGTCTTGAAGTTTGTGTTGTGAACGCTACGGAATCACTGGGTAAAGTATTCCTGCTCCTGTCTTGAATTGTATTTCCGTTACATGCGGTAAACAATGTTCCAAGCAGGAAAAAACATATCAAATTCATACAAAGTGGTATTTGAAGGAAATGTAAATAATTACGGAATAGTCACAAAAGCTTGCCTAACCTTTCAAAAATTAAATAAAATACATTGATAAAAAGTAAGTGGCTAATTAAATGACCTTGATCAACTCTTTGAAAAGCTGTATCATTTTAGGTTCAGTATTGCCTGCAATTTCAATAATCTCTTGAATGTTAACAGGTTGTAGGTTATTGGGGTCGCATTCGTCGGTTAAAACGGAGACTGCCAAGATGGGAAGCCGTAAATGATTGGCAACAATTACCTCCGGTACTGTGCTCATTCCAACAGCGTCTGCCCCTAATATCTTTAACATCCGATATTCGGCTTTTGTTTCCAACTGCGGGCCAACAACGGAAGCATAGACCCCTTTTTTAAGTGAAATATTTTCTTTTTTGGCTATGGCTTCAATTTTAATGCGCATATCCAAATCGTAGGGTTCGCTCATATCGGTAAAACGGTCCCCAAACTCCGCAACATTCTTAAAAGCTAAAGGAGATCCTCCTTGCAGATTAATATGATCTTCCAAGAGCATGATATCTCCTTTTTTATAGTTGAGATTGATAGCTCCAGCAGCATTGGACACAAATAATTTCTTAATTCCAAGCATATGCATTACTCGAATAGGATAGGTAATGTCAAGGAAATCATATCCTTCATACAAATGAAAACGGCCTTGCATTACCACAACCTTTTTATTGGCAATGGTTCCGTAAATTAATTTTCCGGAATGGAATTCTACGGTAGCAAGCGGAAAATAAGGGATATGATTGTAATGCGCCTCAATGGGTTCCTGAATTTCATCGACCAATTGCCCTAGTCCGGTTCCCAGTACAATTCCAATTTCAGGGGAATCAAATCCTTTCTTCTTTAAATAATCAACAGATTCTAAAAGTTGTTTTTTGGTCATTTTTCCATATGTTTTAGGTAAGGGTCAAAAGCTTTTATGTCCTTAATGTCTTCATAATGATCAACATCGTTTTTTTGATGCAAGAGCAAGTATTTTTCCTTTTGTAAATTTTTTAGGGTATCGGCCAGCACACTATTGGTTCCCCAATCTTTATCTTGAAACAATTCTTTTTTTAATGTGTTCATTCCCAAAAGATAGTAACCTCCGTCTTCTGCAGGGCCAATAACATAGTCATAATTATTCAGCTTATCGAATGCACTTTCAAGATCTACTTGTGTGAGGTCGTACATGTCGCTGCCAATAATAATGATTTTTTCAAAGCCAGAGTTAAAACCTTCCTGAAAAGCATGCATCATCCGAATGCCTAAATCGCTTCCTTTTTGAAGATTCTTTTCATAAATGGTGTTGTCCCAGATATCATTTTTCCAAATTTCCTCAGAATACAATACAATTTTTTCTACATTGATATTTTGCGTAACGGAAACTGTATGGTCCAATAAGAACCTATAGATCTCAAGAGCCGCATTGTCTCCTACCTTTGCGGCCAATCTGGTCTTGCATTTTCCCAGTTCTGGATTTCTGGTAAAGATGAGGAGAAGGTTCTTATTGTTTGTGTTCAAGCGTGTTTGATTTGAGGAATTTTAGTTCCGTATATTGGTCAGTAAACATGAGCTGCACTTACAAGGATAATGAAATTTTTCAAGCCGTAAAATAGGAATCAAAGGTACTGTTTTGAAATGTTGATGAATAAAATCGCTATATTAAAACCTTGTTTTTAAGGGAATTTAAATGCAGAAGAGGATTTTTTCTTATTTAATGGTGCTCTTGTTCTTTGCCTGTAAAGGTAGAAAGGAAGAAAAAGATATGGAATATAAAGAACAGCAAATGTATACGGAGGAATACAGACCCCAATTTCATTTTTCACCTATGGAGAAATGGATGAATGACCCTAATGGATTGGTTTACCATGAGGGCATATATCATTTGTTCTACCAATTTTATCCAGATGATATTGTTTGGGGACCCATGCACTGGGGGCATGCCGTTAGCAAAGACATGGCACATTGGGAACACATGCCTATCGCACTTTATCCAGATGGGCATGGATACATTTTTTCCGGAAGTGCTGTAGTCGATAAAAAAAACACTTCAGGTTTTGGAACCACGGGCAAAGTACCTTTGGTGGCTATTTTTACCTATCATTCTGCGGAAGGGGAGACGGCGGGACGAGACGATTATCAAACCCAAGGCATTGCCTATAGCTTGGACAATGGGGATACTTGGATTAAGTATTCCAATAATCCGGTAATCAAAAATAATGGAATAAAGGACTTTAGGGACCCTAAAGTTTTTTGGCATGAAGACTCCCAAAGTTGGATTTTAATCTTGGTGGCGGGTGACCACGCCAAAATCTACAGTTCTAAAAATTTGAAGGACTGGAACCACTTGAGTGATTTTGGGAAAACCAGTGGCGCACATGGCGGTGTATGGGAATGTCCAGATCTTTTTCCTTTAAAGGTCAATGAGTCCGGAGAAGAAAAGTGGGTTTTGCTTATTAGCATTAATCCCGGGGCGCCAAATGGAGGTAGTGGTACACAATATTTTATCGGGGATTTTAATGGTGTTCAATTTACATCGGACCAGAAAACACCCAAATGGTTGGATTATGGGACTGATAATTACGCCGGTGTTACCTATAATAATACTCCGGGGAATGAAAGAGTTTTTATTGGTTGGATGAGCAATTGGGATTATGCAAGGGACACGCCAATAGGGCGTTGGCGTGGTGCTATGACGGTTCCCAGGAAGTTGGCTTTGAATCTGGTGGGACAAGACTATCTATTGGCCAATTATCCATTGAATTCAGTGGAAAAGCTGGCAACTTCTCTGTTGTCAGAAGAGATCGAAGTACTGCCCAAAACAATTAAAACATTAAATATTGAAGGTATTAACCAGTCTCAAATTGTATTTAGAACCAAATCCAGGGATTTTAAGCTGCGTTTCCGCAATGATTTGAATGAGGAATTGGTTCTTAGCATGTCTTCAGAGGATAATGCCTTTCTAGTTGACCGTATGAGATCTGGCAAGGTTGATTTTCAATCAGAATTCGGAAACAAAAAACATCGTATGCCAGTTCATGCGCTACAGGGAGATTTTGAAGTTAAAATACTATTGGATATGTCATCCATTGAACTATTTATTGCGGATGGCTTATTTGTAATGACTGAGCAAATTTTCCCTACAACGCCCTACAATCAAATATGTATTGAGAATTTGGATGATGAATATCGGATTTCAGAAGGATTGATAAAAAAAATGGAATCGGTTTGGTGAAATCTAATTTATTTAATAGCTCAGTAACAACCCAATAAAGAAGATTGTCCAAGAAAAAAGGTGAGGGTGTTCTTAGCTAAAGTAATGGTATAGGCTATTAATGAACGTACATACGGAGCAGGCAATTACCAAATACCAGAATACATATCCAATCTTTTCTTCAATAACATTTATTTTAATAGCGTTCATTTTAAAAGTATTTGTTCTCGATGGATTATTTTGATTTTCATTTCGAAAGTACTGAAATGAACGTCATAAAAATTCACATTTTTATTGGTTGCAGGAAAAAAGATATAATTGGTAAAAATTACTATATAAATTGCAAATACGAGTAGCACGAAAATGTGCCAAACATCTTGATAAATTAGGAGAGCATATGGATTTGAGGAACGTAGATCAGCAAATAGCAAGCAGAATGCGCAGTTGGGGAATTCCCGCGGTGCGTATTTCTTTTGCCATTATTTTTTTCTGGTTCGGGATTTTAAAACCTTTTGGTTTTTCGGCCGCAACCGGCCTTTTAAAAGCTACCGTAGCCTGGCTTCCTTTTGGAGACCCCGATACTTGGTTAATTGCAATAGGATGGTGGGAAGTAATTATTGGGATAACATTTTTGTTTAGGAAAACCACTCGAATTGCCATAGCATTGTTGTTTCTGCAAATGCTGGGAACGTTTATGCCTTTGATATTTTTGCCCGAGGTTACATTTCAAGATGAAAATTACCTATTGCCCACATTGGAAGGTCAGTACATTATAAAGAATATACTGATTATTTCTGCCGCACTCATTGTAGGGGGAACGTTTTATAAGCCCAAGAAAAATAAATAGACTTTTTTCAAGGAAACTGTTTATACTAAAGGAGTCCCTTTAAGACGTTTTTCAATCTTACGTTTTTTTTCCGTCAAACGTTTCATAACGTCCATTAAGTCGGAATCTTTTGTCTCTTTATAGATTTCGTTGATGGAAAGTATAAGTTGTTTGGCTTCGCGAGAAGCAGCTACGCGGTCGCTGGTGGACATATGACTCAAAGTTCTACCTTCAAACTCTTTTGCCTTTTCTAATAAGTCTTCAGTCATTTTTATTCAAAATTAATCTAGATCGGCTAAATATAAGGGTTAGTTTCATATTTTATATCTATATCGCTATTCTATTTTCATATTTGTGAAATTATTAAGATGAAAATAAGAATTATACAAATAAAAAAACCGGCAATTTTGCCGGTTTTTTTGTGGTACCTCCAGGAATCGAACCAGGGACACACGGATTTTCAGTCCGTTGCTCTACCAACTGAGCTAAGGTACCTCTAATGCCTTTGCAAAGGCGGGTGCAAATATAATTTCAAAAATAGGATATCCAAACAAAAACTTGAAAAAAGGTATGGGTTTTTTAGAATTCTCCATCTTTGTAGGATGAACTTGGTCATTGATATAGGGAATACACGCGTAAAGTATGCGGTTTTTGAAAACGGAAGTAACATATATTTCCAAAGTTCGGAATCTGGTCTTTTTCTGTCCAAGGTCAAAGAACTTTTTGAAATTTACCCTAAAATTGACAACGCATTGATAGCATCGGTGGGTGCATTGACAGGAAAGGAACAGGATGTTGTGTCACTTTTTTGCAGGGTCCATGTGCTTGGCCACAATTCCAAAGTCCCATTTAAGAATAGCTATGCCACTCCACAAACACTGGGGATGGATCGTGTAGCTCTGGCAACGGCGGCATTTTACCACAATCCTAGGGGAAATACATTGGTTATTGATATAGGAACCTGTATTACTTACGATATGGTAAATAATGCAGGGGAATATATTGGAGGGGCAATTTCTCCCGGTATTCAAATGCGCTATACGGCTATGCACGAGCAAACTGCGGGTCTCCCATTGCTTAAACCACAGGAGATTTTAGACTTTATCGGAAACTCAACCAAAACCAGTATGCATAGTGGCGTAATCAACGGGGTTTTGCAAGAAATGGATGGTATAATAGGGCAGTACCATAATCGCTTTCAAGATTTAACAGTTATTTTAACAGGAGGGGACTCGCATTTTTTTGCTAAACGACTAAAAAATACCATATTTGCGAATTCTAAATTTCTCTTGGAGGGGCTAAATTACTTGCTGGAATACAACAAACGCTAGATGGTTAAGAAATTTTTGATTGCTTTTTTTTGCGTGGCCGCTCATGGCATTTTTGCGCAAAACGGTACAATATCACCATATTCATATTTTGGAATAGGAGACTTTAGGGATAATGGTACGGTAGAGAACCAGATGATGGGAGGTGTTAGTATGTATGGTGACAGCATCCATGTTAATCTGTCTAACCCTGCGGCCTATTCAAAATTAAGACTAACTACCTATGCCGCTGGAATATCGCATAGGGAGTTTAGATTAAAAGATTTTACCGAAGAACAGAAGAGCTCAATAACCAACTTGGATTACTTGTCCATTGCTTTTCCAATTGCCAAAAATGCTGGGATTGGTTTTGGTTTAATGCCCTTTTCCTCTGTGGGATACAATCTCACGGATGTAACTGCAGATAGCACAATTACCAATGTTTTTGCTGGAGAAGGGGGATTGAACAGGGCATACCTTTCTGTAGGATTTGAACCCATTGAAAACTTAAGTATAGGGATTACAGCCAATTTTAACTTTGGAACGCTAGAGTATCAAAGGATACAAAGTATTGAAGATGTTCAATTTGGAACGGTGGATAGGCGTGAATCCAGAATAAATGGGTACGACCTAAACTATGCACTAAATTATACCCCAATAATAAAAGAAAAATATAGGCTCTATACTTCTATTTTGATTAATACCCAAGCAAATTTAGTCGCTACCAATACCATGACCATCGGTTCTTTTTCCCTAGTGAATGGTCAAGATATTGAGGTGATCGATGTGGACTTGGATGCCGTTAATCTTCACCATACAGAGTTAAAAATACCAACCACTACAACACTGGGATTGGGGCTTGGTAAGGATAGAAAGTGGTTTTTTGGGGGCGAATACAGTTTTCAGAAATTCAGTGATTTCCAAAATGAATTTATAGGGGCTGAAAACGTAACCTACAATGATGCAAGCAGTTTTGCGTTGGGAGGACACTTTATACCAGATTATCGCTCTCTTTCCGGATTTTATAAAAGAATCACTTATAGAGCAGGATTACGGTATGATGTAACCGGTCTTGAAGTTAATAATAAAGAAATCAACAACTTTGGCATAACTTTTGGAATGGGATTACCGTTGGGCAATTCCTTTTCCAATCTAAATTTAGGTTTTGAATTGGGAAGAAGAGGAACAACAGACCAAAACTTGATCGAGGAAAATTATTTCAAGGTAAACGTGGGACTCTCTTTAAATGCCCGTTGGTTTGAAAAAAGGAAAATAAATTAAAAGATTTTTTTAATTATCCATAAATAACCACTGATATCTGTACCGAGGAGATGATTTTTTCATTAAAATTTGTACATTAACCACTTTAAAATTAGTAAGATGAAGACAAAGTACTACTTAACGATGATAGCGATTATTATGTCGATGGGTTTAAGTATGGCCCAAGCACAAAATCCTGAGTGCATGACCAATCTTTCCATTTATGCAGAACATGCTAAAGTTAAAAATTACGATGCCGCCTTTGAACCATGGAAAATGGTATACGAAAGCTGTCCAGATATTAACAAGGCCAATTTTTCTTATGGGGAAAAAATATTATCCCACAAAATCAAAAATTCTTCAGGAGCGGATAAAGATGGCTATATACAAGAATTACTGTCCTTATATGACAATAGCTTGAAATTTTTCCCTTCTAAATTTTCCAAAGCTGGTGTTGCCATAGATAAGGCACTGCTTCTTTACGACAATAAAATGGCTTCCGATAAGCAGTTATATGATATGTTGGATGTAGCCTTTACGGGTGATAAGAAAAACTTTAAGAATCCCAAGGCCCTCTATTTGTATTTCTCTGTATTGGTTGATTTGCACGGGGAAGGTGAAAAAGAATTACAGGAGGTGTTCGACGTTTACGATGACGTTACCGAAAAGATAGAAGATGAGAATAAAAAATTAACAGCTGTTATTACAAGGTTGTTGCCAAAAGAAGATGCGAAAACGCTTACCTCTAAAGAAAAGAGACAACTAAGTGCAGCTACAACAAACTCCAAATCCTATGGTAAGGTTGCAACCAGTGTTGATTCGAAATTAGGTGCATTGGCAGATTGTGGAAACTTAATCCCATTGTATGAGAAGAGCTACGAATCGAAAAAAGGAGACGTGGATTGGGTAAAACGTGCCGTAGGAAGAATGTTTTCCAAGGAGTGTACCGACGATCCTATGTTCAGAAAATTGTTTGAAGCACAGTTGGCTTTAGATCCATCTGCAGATGCATATCTCTATGGTGGAACCCTTAAGCAGAAATCTGGGGACAGCAAAGGTGCCATTGCTGACTTTAACAAGGCAGTTGAACTGGAAACGGACAACTTTAGAAAATCAAATATTCTATATAAGATTGCTACAACGGTAAGAAGAAGTAGTAAATCGCAAGCAAGAAGCTATGCTCTTAAAGCTATAGATGCCAATTCTGCAAACGGAAAAGCATATTTATTGATTGCCACTTTGTATGCAAGTAGTGCAAATGCATGTGGTACTACTGCCTTTGAGAAAAGAGCCATTTATTGGAAAGCAGCTGATATGGCCAGAAAAGCAGGAAAGGTTGATCCATCTTTAAGTGGAAGAGCCAGTAAGGCCGCTGCAAGTTATGCTGCGAAAGCCCCTACGAAAGAAATGATATTTAGTAACGCTATGGCTGGAAAAACAGTTAGTTTTAATTGTTGGGTAGGAGGCAGTGTTAAGGTTCCCAACTTATAGTGTGAAACAAATCAAAAAAAATAGTTTAAAGTGTTTTGCCACGGTTTTTACCGTGGCAATCCTTTTTATATCCTGTAAGGATAATTATGAGCGAGTAGGCCAGGAAGCTGTAAAACCGGTTTTTCCACAAGGTATTGCCCAAAATTTTGTATTGACCTATACCGAAACCATAGAGGAGATGAGCACAGAGGACTCATCCAGTTCTAAAGTGATTGCCATTTTAACAAGTCCAATTACTAAGGACTTCGATAATCAGGATTTTAAGTATCGTACCTTTCCAGATGGACTTAAGGTGGACTTTTTTGATGAAAAAAATCAGAAAAGTGTGATAACTGCAGATTATGGAATTGTATATTCACAAACCAACTTGATCGATTTACAAGGGAATGTGGTCATAGAAAGCCATGACGGAAAAAAATTGGAAACCCCACAATTGTTTTACGATAGGTCCAATAATTGGATATTTACAGAGGAAGTCTTTACCTACACCAACCCGGAAGATGGTACGGTAATGGATGGAGAAGGAATGGATTTTAATAGGGATTTTAGCCTTTTCAAGGCCCGAAAGACTTTTGGTCTAATGACTATAAAAGAAACAGAGTAATATGATCAAGTTTTTAAGATATACAGAGTATTTGTACTTGGCAGTGGCCATAATCTCCATTTATAAAGTGTCTGTTTTATGGGGTGTTGATCCAAAAGAAGCCTATGTTTTTATTTTTTTTGCTGTGGTTTCTATTGGCATGTTTCTCTTTAGAAGGAGATATCGCAAGCGTTTTGAAGAACGTAAAAAAGAAAATCAAAAGTAAAATTGAACAACTCCTTGATTATTATAATCCTTTCCTTGCTGTTCTCAGCTTTTTTCTCAGGAATGGAAATTGCCTTCGTTTCTGCAAACAGGATTCATATTGAAATTGAGAAAAAGCAGGAAGGATTTTTTGCCAAAGTACTTACTTGGCTTACCGAAAAGCCCTCTAAGTTCATAGCCACCATGCTTATTGGAAACAATATTGCCCTAGTTATTTATGGGTTTTTTATGGGCGATTTGCTGATGGAGTGGTTTCAAAATCTAATTCCCACTTCTTCGGAGGTCATAAATTCATTGCTCACAGATTTTAACCTGCTGTCTCAAACAGTAATTTCAACCTTAATCATCCTTGTTACCGCAGAATTCCTTCCTAAAGTCCTTTTTCAAATATATTCCAACACACTTTTAAAGGTTTTTGCCATTCCCGCTTACTTTTTTTATATCCTGTTTTCCTTTGTTTCATGGTTTGTGATCAAAGTATCGGATTTTATTCTCCGTGTTTTTTTTAAAACAGAGGGAGATGAGGTTCAATTGGCATTTACAAAATTAGAACTGGGGGATTATATTACGGAACAAATGGAAACGGTTGAGGAAGAGGATGAGGTGGATTCTGAAATTCAATTTTTTCAAAATGCATTGGAATTTTCTACGCTAAAGGCTAGGGAGGTAATGGTTCCGAGAACGGAGATTACCGCTGTTGAAATTGATGAAACTCCTAAAAATCTTACCAAACTGTTCACCGAAACCGGGTTTTCCAAAATATTGGTATATAAAGAAAGCATTGATGAAATCATAGGATATGCACATTCCTATGAACTTTTTAAAAAACCCAAAACACTTAAAAGTATTTTATTGCCAGTGGAATTTGTTCCAGAAACCATGCTTATTCAAGATATTCTGAATGTTTTGACAAAAAAACGGAAGAGTATGGCAGTGGTTTTGGATGAATATGGAGGTACTTCGGGAATTATGACCGTTGAAGATATTATTGAAGAACTCTTCGGAGAAATCGAGGATGAACATGATAGCACGGACCTTTATGAGGAACAGCTAAGTGAAAATGTATATAAATTCTCTGCCCGAATGGAGGTAGATTATATTAATGAAAACTATAAACTAGAACTTGAAGAAAGTGACGAGTATGAAACCCTGGGAGGATTGATCATGCACCATATTGGAGAGATTCCGGAACAGGATACAGAAATAAAGGTAAATACATTCCTATTTCACATTTTGGAAGTGTCAAATACTAAAATTGATTTGGTAAGGATACAGGTTCTTCCTGAAGATTAACAATTTCGCAAAGGTTTTGGGCTTTCCTAATTGAAAAGAAAATGGTATTTTCGCCCACTGAAATCAAAGTAAACCAGCAGTAAAATGGCAATATTAGAGAATATTAGAAAACGAACAACCGTACTCATTTTAATCATTGGGATGGCATTGTTTGCATTTGTAATATCCGGGGTTTTTAGCAGCAATGATTTTGCAGGCGCAAAAGTAGGATCCTCTGTGGCAGAAGTAAATGGAGAAGATATTTCCATTGACGATTTTAGAAAAGAGGTAGAGAACACATCCAAAAGGTTTGGTTCAAACCTTTCTTCAACACAATTGGTAAATCGTGTTTACGATCAAGAAGTGAGAAAGACTATTTTGGGTCAGCAATTTGAAGATTTGGGAATTGATGTAGAGAGTGATCAGATTATAGAGTTTGTTAGGACTTCAGGGTATGCCCAGATTCCAGATTTTCAAGATGAAAATGGAATTTTTAATGCTGAGGTATTCAAGAGTGCCGTTGCTGATTGGAAGGTTAATGATCCGCTGCGTTATGATGCCTGGTTACAGGATGAGCGATCTATTATTCAATCTGCAAAAGAGCGCTTGTATTTTAATCTGATTAAAGGTGGTGTTGGGGCAACACTTTCCGAGGGAAAGTTTGACTATATGATGGCCAATGAAAAAGCGGATATTCAATATGTGCGTGTACCGTATACTTCAATTGCAGACAGTACCATCCAGGTATCCAAAAAGGAGATTCAAGCCTATATCAACGACCATAAGGAGGATTTTGAACAAGAAGGGGCACGCGATATCCGGTTTGTGTATTTTGAGGAGAAAGCTTCAGGAGATGATGAAAAAGGGGTAAAGGATGCCATTACAGCGTTACTGAGTGATACCGTAGAGTATTCCGAGGAAAGGAATGCTACTGATACAATATCAGGCTTTGTTGCTACGGATGATATGGCCGCTTTTTTGGATAGAAATTCCGACACAAAATTTGACACCATCTACAAAGCCAAAAAAGATTTACCAGCTGTAGCAGCGGATACGCTTATGTCACTTGGAGTTGGGGGTGTATATGGACCTTACAGTGATGGTGATTTTTTCAGGGTTTCCAGAATTATGGATAGCAAGTCCAATGGAACGGTTAAAGCAAGCCATATACTTTTTGCATACAAGGGAGCGCAGCGAGCAAATCCAGATATTGAAAGATCAAAGGAAGAAGCTGAAGCAAAAGCGAATGAGATATTAATTGAAGCTAAAGAAGAGGGGGCTGTATTTACCAACTTGGCCCGAGATAATTCGGATGGCCCATCTGCACCAAGAGGTGGTGATTTGGGATATTTTCAGGAAGGCGTTATGGCTGATGCTTTTAATGATTTTTGCTTTGGAAACGACATAGGGACCATAGGCTTGGTTGAGACAGATTTTGGTTTTCACATTATAAAAGTTGATGATAAACAAGATATCCTTCAGGTAGCGACCCTTTCTAGAGAGATTGAGCCTTCCGAGGAAACCATTAATACCCTTTTTACAGATGCAACCAAGTTTGAAATGGCCGCTATTGATGCAGAAGCTGAGGCTTTTTCAGATATCGCCAAGGAAAGCAGTTATACGGTTAAACCGGTAAATAAGGTTAAAGAAATGGATGAAAACCTTCCCGGTCTTTCTGCACAAAGAGGAATTGTACAATGGGCATTTAATGAGGATACCAAGGTAGGGGAGATTAAACGTTTTAATATCAACAATGGGTATGCCGTTGTACAATTGACTAAAAAGCATGAAGAAGGCCTAATGTCACCGGAAGATGCTTCTGCAACAGCGTTACCAGAAATCAGAAAAGAGCGAAAAGCAACCCAGATCATTGCCTCCAATCAAGGAAAGACTTTGGATGTTATGGCCAAGGATAACAATGTGGTGGTTTCTAATGCTACTGCTTTGACCATGAAATCGCCAACACTTCCGGGAGCAGGAAGAGAGCCTTTGGTAGTAGGTACTGCTTTTGCCCTGGCGCAAGATGGTATATCCAATCTTATAGAAGGAGAAACCGGTATCTTTTTAGTGAAGGTGACCAAGAAGGAAGATGCTCCAGCTGTGGAAAACTTTAGTACTTACGCCAATACTTTAAAAACAAATGCTTCAAACCGTGTTAACAGTGCTGTTTACAATGCTTTAAAGGAGGGTGCTGAGATTGAGGACAAGCGTGCTGTTTTCTATTAAGATAAGAAAGGGAAAATGAATAATATAAAGCCTCCATCCGGAGGCTTTTTTATTTGAAATATTTTAATATCAAATTAATTCTCTTGAGGATATCTTATTTCAGACTACGGGGAGTCCATAATTTGACTAGAATAAGTTAAGCTAAATACCAAATAAAAAGACCAGTCCTAACGAAGTAAGACTGGTCCAAAAATGTACGTAATATTGGTGGAGCTAGTAGCCTGGATTTTGTTGCTCGTCAATAACGGTATTCGGTGTTAATTCGATGATTGGGATTGGGTTGGTAAATCTGTAGTCTGAAACTTCTAGGGAGCAGGCTCCATTAACCTCACAATCCAATGGATCTCTAGATATTCCTCTGTTACCCAAAGCTCCTAACCGTTTAAGGTCTTTGTATCTGTGCCCTTCGAATACCAATTCAATACGCCTTTCATCCAATATAGCGCCAAAAGCTTCTGTTTGACTTGCATATGACGGGAGAGACTGATCTTCACCAAACCTTGCATCGCGCAGTTGTTTGATGTATGCAGCTGTTGAATTTGTGTTTCCATTGATATTGCCGGTTGACGCTGCTGCCTCAGCACGTATAAACAACATTTCGGATGATCTGAAAACCTTTAAGTCATTCATCAGCGGTTGACCTTCGGATCCTGGGTATTTAGAAATCACCAAAATGTCCTCATTTCTGTAATCGGCGGCATTTTGATAATCATCACTAATAATGGAAGTTCCATCAATATTTACGTCAAAACGAATGTCTTCGGAATTTATTAAATTAAATACCGACCTGCCCATTTCAAAATAAGGACTTCCTGTGATTGTGGCATCAATAAATGCAAAATTTGCACCTGCCCAGCCACCAGCAAAGCCGCTTCCTGTAGAACCTTGTCCGTTATAATTATCAGAAAGTGTTCGCTCTAATTTAAAAATAATCTCAGTATTATCTTCGTCCAAATACATTGCTTCATACTCCGAGCGATCGGCTATGGGATATTTGGCCAACAACTCGGCCGCGTAGGTATCAGCCTGTGCATACTGACTTCTGTAAGCTGCCATTCTAGCCCGAAGCGCAGTCACAAAATCTTGACTTACATAGATAGGGTCCGATTCAATAGCTAACAGATTTTCAGCCAAATCCAAATCAGCAGTAATCAAACCAAATACTGCACCATTGGTGCTTCTTGGTCGTGATTGGTCTGTGTCGACGTCGATTTCTGGAATAAAATCTAACAGTATACCACCAAGAGCTGTGTCATCCGTATAGTCGGTCGTGAAATAGGATTGAATTTGAAAATGGGAATAGGCCCGTAATGCATAAGCTTGCCCAAGAATATGGTTTACATCTTCCTGCTCACCGGTTTCAACTGTTATAATCTCCGAAGCTTCAATAATGCGATTAGCAAAATTGATGACGGCATAATTGGATGCCCAAATTGTATTTGCGGCAGCGCTGTTAGGGTTCAATACAAAACCATATTCCCCATTACCAATGCCTTGTCCACCGCTATCAAAACCAATGGACACTTCGTCGGTAAATACCGCATTGAATTGAATTTCTGAAGTTGTATCGTATAATCCATAAAGCCCGGTTAGACCATCTTGCAAATCTGCAAGATTCTTAAAGGCTTCTTCGGTAGGCAAACGTCCGGGCTGATCAATATCAATTGCATCATTACACCCACTAAAAACTATGAGTACAACAAGAATAAAAAGTTTATTATAAGTCTTCATTTTTTTCGTTTTTATTAAAATCCAAATTCAAGTCCAAAGGAATATATTCTTGGGGAAGGGTACTCACGGCTTCCCGTGCTCAATACTGTTTCGGCATCAAAACCTCTCCATTCACTGAACGTTACCAGATTTTCGGCATTGGCAAAAAGTCTGATATTGGTAAACCAAGTATTCTCCAAGACTTTCGGTGGTATACTATAGCCCACCTGGACGAATCGAAGTCGCAAATAGTCAGCACTGGTAAGATATCTGTCAGAATTTCCAATCAATGATAAATTACTTGCGGTCAACGAAGCGATGTCGGTTACTGTATTGTCTGGGGTCCAAGCTCTCAAAATATCACTGGAATGTCGGAATTGACCAATACTCGTTGGATCTTGAAAACCTGACAAATCAAAATCGTACCGGTCTACACCTATTACATAGTTAAATTGCGTACTTAGGAAAAAACCCTTGTAATCCAAATCAAAGGTAAAGCCCCCTTGATAATCGGGATAGATGTTTTTACCTAGCCAAACCCGATCGGTATCCACATTAGGATCTTCGGTTTCTTCGCCATCTGTGGTCAAGAACAACAGATTTCCGTTTTCAGGGTTGACACGGGAATACCTATACACGAAATACTCGTTCAGCGGACCACCAACTTGTCTCCCTGTCAATGAGCCTACTTCAACTATGGTACCGTCTTCCGTAGGGATTTCCAAATTTTCTTGTTTGTTGTAATTTCCATTAAGCCCTATGGAAATATTGATGCCATCGGCACCACCTTGCAATAAGTTATAGTTCAGGGTCAAATCAATACCTTTGTTTTCCAAGGAACCCACATTGGCTTCCAGTTCGGTTTGTCCATTGATGGCGGACAAGGGCGTATCTTGAAAAAGATCTTTGGTTGTTTTGATATATCCATCTATAGAGCCTCTCAATCTTCTATTGAATATTTCAAAATCCAAACCAATGTTTGCCTGTTCAATTTCTTCCCATTTTAAAATTGGATTACCCAACTGTGCGGGTATAATGGAATTTAGACCTGCATAGCCCGTTCCCGTAGTAAATAGATCGAGATATAAATCGGCTGCGGCAAAAGGTGCAAATTGACCCGTTGCATCCACAATGTTCTGATTTCCTGTTGTACCATAGGACCCCCTAAGTTTTAGGACATCAAAAACGGAGTCTTCCATAAAACTTTCGTTACTAATGTTCCAACGGCCGGCAACAGACCAAAAAGTACCCCATCTATTACTGCTTGAAAATCGTGAGGAAGCATCGCGTCTTATGGTGCCGGTTATCCCAAGTCTTGTATCGAAATCATAGTCCAATTGACCGAAATAAGAGAACAATCCGGCATTTAGGATATCGGCTGAGGCAACATCAACAAAAAAGTCGTTATCTCCATTATCCGAGACAAACCCATCACCATCACCTGGATAAAAGGTTTTTGGATTAAGGCCATTTTCGGTAAAACCAAAAAATCTGTAGTGTGCCTTAAAATATTCCGAATAAAGGCCAAAATCGATAGTATGCTTACCAATGGTCTTTAAATAGTTTAAGGACAATACTTGATTGTAGTTAAATGTTCGGGTCACAAATTGATTTTGAACGCCAGAAGTAGGATTTGCTCCACCACCAAATAAAAGGGCGTTAAAACTAGTTGGCCCTTCTGCACTTAGTAAATGTTCATCCGTAAAATCCCCGGATAACGTGATCGAAGCTTTTATGTCATCAGTTAAATTATAGCTTGCATTAAAGGAGCCTATTATTTTAAGCTCAGCTTCTTCTCTAGTATATGTAAGCAATCTATCAAGCAAAAACAGCGGGGTGTTGGCAAAGGAAAGTGGGGACAGCAATGCTTCACCATTGGTGTAATCATCAGGTGTGATGTATGGAACCGATTGATATGCGCCCAGCACATAATTTCTGTTAATTCCACTACCCCCAATATTGTTGGGCTCATCCGATTCTGAATAGTTAATGGAAAAATTTGAAGTATACTTAAATCTATCATTGGCCGATTTTCCACTAATATTATTTCTAATATTAAATCTTTTTAAACCTGAGGACTGGAGAATTCCTTCTTGATCGAAATAACCCAATGAAGTAAACACATTTACGTTCTCTCCGCCACTGGTTATATTCAAAGTGTGACTTTGTGTAAGCCCAGTATCAAAAAAGAAATCAACCCAATCAAAATCAGGGCTTGCTGCAATTTCCGCATCGGTTAAACCAACTCCGCGACCATTGCCAAAATCACGTTCAAGTGTCAGTTGTTCCTGCGCGTTCATTAAATCGTAGTCGTTGTTCTGTAACGAATTAAAGCTCAATTGAGCGGTATATGAAATCTTGGTGTCTTGGTTAAAGCTACCTGTTCTTGTTTTGATAATGACGACCCCATTTGCTCCTCTATTTCCGTAAATGGCGGTTGCACCAGCATCTTTAAGAACAGAAATAGAAGCAATATCATTTGAGTTTAAACTCCTGAAGTTATCTTCATCCACCGGAGCTCCGTCAATAATGAATAACGGTTCGGTATTACCATTAACAGAACCAACTCCTCTGAGGTTAATATTGGTATTTCCGCCAGGCTGTCCTGAACTTGTGGTAATATTAAGGCCAGCAACCTGTCCAGATAACGTTTGGGCAAAGTTGGCGTTGGGTCTTGATGTGATGGTCTCAGAAGAAATCGTTACTGAAGCGATACTTGATTTTTCCTTAGTTGAGGTTCGATACCCTTGAACAACAACTTCTTGTAAGGCCTCAGCATCATCCTCCATCTGAACATTTATGGTAGTAGAACTACCAATAGTGCGTTGTACTGTTGTTTGTCCAATGTAACTAAAGCGAAGTACCTGTCCCACATTGCCCGTTATCGAGTAATTCCCTTCAAAATCAGTTTGAGTTCCATTTGAGGTGCCTGATATTACCACGGAAACCCCCGGAAGCGGTAGTCCACTTTGGTCGGTAATAGTACCTGAAATGTTTTTTTCTTGAGCCAGCGCAGTAGTAAAAATACAGGTGCATAGCACCACCGCTAGCCAAAAGCTTTTTGTAGTCATAAAATAATAGTTTTGAGTTAGTATTGCAATTCAATGCAATCCAAACAAAGCGGGAGAAAAATCTAATTTGTAGGCTAATTCAAATAATCCTTCAATTTTCGAAAACAAATCTTAATGGAAGGAGTCAAGATTTAAGGTTCCCACTTTGTGGATTGCAGATCAATTGCGGATCAAAAGAAATGAAAGAAAGCCTTGGAGTTGTAAATGCTTAAGAACCTTTACATTTTGCCGAATTAAATTTACATTTACATCATTGGTTAATGTCTTGTTTAGAGCTGTATAGGGTAAATCCGAGGTTAAAAAAGAGTGGTATGAATTAAGGAGTAGTGGCGGTATGAAGGCTCAGGTCAACTGCTGTAAAAAGTTTTAGGCCACCTTTTTTTCCATGTATTCAATAGGGGTGGTCAAGGTTATTTTCTTAAAAGCCTTGTAAAAGGATACCCGATTGTTGAACCCACATTCGTAGGCAAGATCGGAAATTGATTTTGTGCCATCAAAATTGGAGGACAGTTGGCGTTTGGCATCCTCGACCCTAAAAGCATTGATATAATCATAGAAACTCACCTGAAAGTTCTCATTGATGACCTGGGAGGCATGATGACGGGAAATGTCCAGAAGTTCGGCTATATCGTCTAGTTTTAACTGGTGCTGTAAATACAGTTTTTGATCCGTCATCAGATATTCCAACCTGTTTTTAAGTTCCAGTGAAAAAGATTTAGAGAGGCCTGTCTTGCCGTACTTGTCCTTTTTACCCAAATCGGACGTTTTTGTGGTGTTTTCGTTGATTTTCCAATAGTGCTTTAGCAATACCCAAACAATTGGAATAGAAAAGAGAAGTGAAAACCCTTGTGAATACCTTAAAAAAATATGGATTTCAGCTTCGGGGTTTAACCAGCTATAGAGCATTAAGGAAATATTATTTGCTAATAGAGGCAAAAAAAACAAAAAAGGCCTATGGGAAAAAAAAGAGCAACTCTTTTTTAAGAAAAGTAATGTAGGGTTCCAAAATAACATATAATCCAATCTTACGTAGCCTACGAAAATCAATTTAGGAAAAGCGTTGGATGAACGGTTATGCAATTGATGAATGTACCATTTGGATATAGGGAATTATGATTTTGTATCCTTTGGATTTAAAATAATCCGTATTTTCTTTCGCACATGTTACCATTACAAAATCCCCTCCCCACGCTCCAAGACTTTTAATTGCTCCTGGAAAATCCTTAAAAAGCTTGGATTTTATGGTTGGTAATCCCAATGTTTTGGACAGCAATTCCTCATGTTGCTCCATGAAGCTTTCAAATTCGGAAAGCGAAGTAGTAGTGGCTATTTTTTTAGTAAATGCTGAAATTTTGGTAACCAAATGTTGCTTATCCAAATGTTGCTTTCTATAGGAGGTAATCGCTTCTTTACTACTCTGTTTTTGGTTTAGATATACAAAATGGATGGCGTCTTTAAACGGAGGGTCAAATAAGACTTCCTTTACCTCTGGGACTCCGTTCGCCATTTGATAGAAAATAGGAGTATTGTGCTGTGCACAGGCAATGTCATAACCACTTCCTCCAAAGGCATTCCAAAGTAATTTATAAGGGTCTATTTTAGCCCATTGTGCCAGATTGTTGATGAGGGTAGAAGAAGAGCCCAACCCCCAATCTCTTGGAAAATTAAGGTGGGTTTGAACACTAAGGCCATTGTTGTTCTCCAAAAATGCCGAATTTTGAGATTTAGCCTCGGATAACAGAGCCACCAATGTTTTTGAAATGGTATCATCTGTTGTGGAAATCACGGTCAAATCTTCCAAGCTGAAACTGCCACGGAACCATACACTGTTTTTTTCTGTAAAACTTGTCCATTGCAATACGCCGGAGGACGTTGCTGTAATGGTTAAAGATTGTCCGTATTTTGTGGGCACCGCAAGTCCGGTCGCGCCATCTAAAATAGCATACTCTCCGGAGAGCAATAATTTTCCGTTGCTGTAATAGTCTTGATGCATTAGTTGGATTGAATCTTTTCCAGAGCTTCCTTTACCGAGGCATTGGTGACGGTATGGTCTTTAAAGTGATCCACAAGTTGTAGTTTTTCACTTTCAGTAGCTCCCATTTGGTTCAATAGGTTCAGCAAATGCATTTTCATATGCCCTTTTTGAATGCCTGTGGTTACTAAAGAACGCATTGCTGCAAAATTTTGTGCCAGCCCTGCTACTGCAACAATTTGCATTAATTCCTTTGCGGAGGGGTTTTGAAGGACTTCCAAGGCTAGTTTTACCAAGGGGTGAAGCGAGGTTAAACCGCCTACCGTACCAAGGGCCAATGGAATTTCAAGCCAGAATTTAAAAAGATCCCCTTCAATACTTGCATGCGTTAAACTGGAATAGGAACCTTTTTTTGCGGCATAGGCATGAACTCCAGCTTCTACAGCCCTAAAATCGTTCCCGGTAGCCAGAACAACCGCATCAATACCGTTCATGATTCCCTTATTATGGGTAACGGCCCTATGTGGCTCCGCCTTGGCAATGGCTATTGCCTGTATAATTTTTTTTGCAAATTCCTCGGAGGGAATGGTACCGTCGTTTAACTCTGTAACTGGGCAGCTTACTTCTGCCCTTACTAAACAATTGGGTACGTAATTGGATAAAATGCTCATCACAATCTCAATGTTCTTTTCTTCTTGGGTAAAATTGACATAGGAACGTGCAGTTTCCTTTAGGGTTTGCGCAAATTGTTCCAAACAAGAATTGATAAAATTGGCTCCCATGGCGTCCAATGTTTCGAAAGTGCAATGCAACTGGAAATACCCCCGGATTTTATGACTTAAATCTCTGAGTTCAATACCAAGGATGCCACCACCGCGTTTTTCCATGCTTTTGGTTATGGTAGATGTGCTGCTTAGGAGTTCAGGCTTTATCTCCTCAAAAAATCGCTGAAGTTTTTCTTTTTCTCCTTGAAAAATAAAATGAACCTGTCCTACTTTTTCGGTCCCTAGAATAGCTGTTTTAAATCCGCCGCGCTGTAACCAAAATTTAGCGGCCTTGCTTGCCGCAGCTACCACAGAACTTTCCTCAATGGCCATAGGGATGGCATAGAGCCTATCATTTATCAAAAAATTAGGAGCGATTGAAAAAGGAAGGTAATAATTGGAAACGGTATTTTCTATAAACTCATCGTGTAGCTTTTGCACCTGAGGATCCGTGTTCCAGTACCGTTCCAACAACCGTTTTGTTTGTGTTGGATTTTTGGTAAAGTTTGCGGCGATCCAATCAATTTTCGCGCTTTTGGTAAACTTGGAAAACCCTTCAACAGGAGTGGTCATAGTGTTTGGTTCAAGGGTTCAAATATAAAGATAATGCTGTTTTTCATAGGGTTTAGGTATCATTTCAATAGTTTGTGTATGTATTTCCTGTTACAATTGTAACATTAAAGTTTAAATTTTCAATAAATATTAGTAAACTTGGTAGCTTTTAATCAATTTATAACTTTAATGCGGAAACAATTTCTACCATTCCTAATTACTTTAGGATTTTTGACCACTTCAATAGCCCAAAAGAAAAAAATAACCCTTGAAGAAATTTGGGGCGGGACCTTTAGAACTGAGAACATGGATGTGCTGCGTTCCATGAAGAATGGAAAGCAATACACCATTCTAAATTTTAATAGATCACCACGCTCCAGCAGTTTGGATAAATACAATTATGAAACCTTGGAAAGGGTGGAAACTATTGTAGCTTCATCAGACGAGATACCCTTTTTTAGTTCCTATGCTTTCAGTGATGATGAATCAAAAATTGTTTTGGCAACGGAAATCGAGCCCATTTTTAGGCGTTCGCGTTTAGGTATTTACTATGTATATGATGTTGCAACCAAGAATATTGTTAAGGTTTCTGAAGTTAAAATTCAGGAACCTTTGCTTTCTCCGGATGGTTCAAAAATTGCCTATGTATTGAATAACAATATATATGTCATGGATATTGCTTCAATGAATACCAAACAGATTACATTGGACGGTGTCAAAGGAAGTATCATAAACGGTGTTACAGATTGGGTATATGAGGAGGAATTTGCATTTGTAAGAGCATTTGAATGGAACAGTAATGGAACCAAAATAGCCTTTCTACGTTTTGACGAGACCAATGTGCCACTTTATGCTATGGACGTATATGGTGAGAATCTGTATCCTTACCAGTATGAATTTAAATACCCAAAAGCAGGTGAGAAAAATGCAAAAGTATCCTTGCATATGCATGATGTGGCCACAACCAAAACTTCAAAGGTGGATTTAGGGGAAATGGAGTACATACCTCGAATACAATGGACGCATAGCCCTGATTATTTGAGTGTACAAACTATGAATCGACATCAAAATCATTTGAAGCTACATGCTGTTAATGCAAATGATAATTCAGTTTCAGTATTGCTTGAAGAAAAAGATGATGCTTACGTGGACATTACCGACGACCTTACCTTTTTGGCGGATGACAGTTTTATTTGGACCAGTGAAAGGGATGGTTATAACCATATCTACCTATATGACAAGCAGGGCAAATTGAAGAACCAGGTCACCAAGGGAGAGTGGGAAGTAACCCATTATTATGGGTATGACCCGAACAAGGGTAAAATATACTATCAATCCGTTGAGAATGGTTCCATAAACAGGGATGTATACAGTATTTATAGCTCAGGAAAAAGCAAAAAACGCTTAACCCTTGGGGAGGGAACCAATAATGCCGATTTTAGTGCAGACTACAGCTATTTTATCAATACCTATTCAAGTGCTACAATGCCCTATGAATTTACATTGCACAAGGCGTCGAACGGGAAAAAAATAAAGGATATTAAAAACAATGCTGTTCTAGATAGTGCATTGGAAGGTTATGAATTAGCTCCAAAAGAGTTTTCGACAATACATATTAACGGGAACGACTTGAATATGTGGATGATCAAACCTGCGGATTTTGATTCAAGCAAAAAATACCCGCTCTTAATGTACCAATACAGTGGGCCAGGCTCTCAAGAGGTTGCCAATAGATGGTTTGGAGCTAATGATTATTGGCATGAAATGTTGGCATCTGAGGGTTATATTATTGCCTGTGTGGATGGGCGCGGAACCGGTTTAAAAGGGCGCGATTTTAAAAAAGTGACCTATATGAATTTGGTGAAGCATGAAACCGAGGATCAGATTGCCGTCGCCAAAAAGTTAAGTGAGCTTCCCTATATAGACGAAGATCGTACCGGTATTTGGGGATGGAGTTATGGTGGTCATATGAGCACCAATTGCCTTTTAAGGGGTAATGATACTTTTGAAATGGCCATTGCGGTAGCTCCGGTAACTTCCTGGCGATTTTATGATACCATTTATACGGAGCGCTTTATGCGAACGCCACAGGAAAACCCAGGAGGGTATGATGACAACTCCCCTTTTAACTACCCCGAGCTTTTAAAAGGGAAGTATCTGGTGGTTCATGGTTCTGGTGACGACAACGTGCATGTGCAGAATTCCATGCGAATGATAGAAGCTTTGATACAAGCCAATAAAGATTTTGAATGGGCTATTTATCCAGACAAGAATCATGGCATCTATGGTGGTAATACCCGACTTCACTTGTTCACTAAAATGACCAATTTCATTAAAGAAAATTTGTAACCAAACGTATCTAATATATGTCAGACATTGTAAAACCAGCTAGTGAAAAACAACTTTTTGGGCATCCACAAGGCCTCTTTTATCTCTTTTTTGCAGAATTGTGGGAGCGTTTTAGTTTTTATGGAATGCGCGCCTTGCTCACCTTATATATGGTCAACGTTATTTTTGAGGCCTTATCCACAAGAGATTATGCTGCAGCGGCTGTCTACGCTTCTTATGGCTCATTGGTATATGCATCCACAGTAATAGGAGGTAAGATATCAGATTCTATTTTGGGAATGCGTTCTTCAATTTTCTTGGGTGGTATTTTAATGGCGTTGGGACATTTTGTATTGGCCATCGAGAACAATACGGCCTTCTTTTTGGCATTGGCCTTTATTATTGTGGGGAATGGCTTCTTTAAACCTAACATATCAACCTTTGTGGGGACGCTTTATAAAGATGGTGATACAAGAAAAGATTCTGGGTTTACCATCTTTTATATGGGTATCAATATTGGTGGCTTCATATCGCCTCTACTATGTGGATGGCTGGGAGAAACGTATGGATGGCATTATGGTTTTGGATTGGCGGGAATAGGAATGCTTACAGGGTTACTTTTCTTTTGGAGCGGAATAAAAAAGAACGTTTTTGGAGAAGGGGGAAAACCGCCAAGTGTTGAGGTGTATGAGAAAAAAGTACTTGGAATTCCACAAAAACACCTTATTCCGATTTTAGCATTTTTATCAGCTCCTTTGATTGCGTATTTATTGCATTCCTATAAATCTTTAGGAGGTGAAGGAAGTTTTTTTGAGGATCAAAACATTGTAAATGTATTGTTCAAATTGATTGGAATAGCAGTTTTAGTTTACATGGGTGTGATAATGATCAAATCTACCCTAGATGAGCGAAAAAAACTCTTTATGGCTTTATTGATTACATTTTTTATGACCATATTCTGGGGTTTTCATGAATTGCACGGTAGTGTAATTACCCTTTTTGCGGCCAGAAATGTGAACTTGTCTCTCATCAACGCAAGTCAGACCAATGCCCTGAATTCCATGTTCATCTTTATTTTGGCGATTCCAATTTCATTGGTTTGGACGTATTTAGCGAAAAAGAAATTAAACCCAAGAACGCCCTATAAATTTGGTTTGGGTCTTGTTTTGGCGGGTTTAAGTTTTTACGTGGTGTCCCTAAGCGGCGGAGCGGCAGATGAAAATGGAATGGTGCCATTTTCTTATTTACTCTGGCTATATTTTATATTATCAGTTGGAGAATTATTTATGTCACCTGTAGGACTTTCAAAAATCACGGATTTGTCTCCTAAACGGATTGTTGTTTTTATGATGGGGGTTTGGTTCTTATCCTCCGCCTTTGCATTTCAAATTGTTGGGTTTATTTCCAAACAATTGGCCATAGAAAGTACGGATAGCAATGTGGGAGGTTTGGATACGCTTGGGGTATATTTGGACGGTTTCCGTTTAATTGCAATATATGCCTTGGTAGCTGGGGTAGTTGTGTTAATTTTTGGTCCTTTAATGAAGCGTTTAATGGGGAATATCCACTAGCGTAAAATAAATTCAAAAGAATAAAACCCCTTTTCACCAGTACTGTGGAAAGGGATTTGTTTTTTGGCACAAGTTGCTCTCCAACGCGAAATATAGCTTTTGTAATTGCTGCCATCTACAATAACCTGTTTGGGTTGCAATGCGTCAAGAACACGCTCCAAATTTACTTTTGGAGATTGTATGAGCATCAAATAATCTGGGTTTTCCATCTTGGGATAAATGCCTGAGCTATCCAAAATAAATAGATTTTTTCCATTGAATTTGTAACTATTTTTTAGTTCCCGGCGTACAATGGAATCAATTCCTTCCGCAATGGTATAGTTTTTTATAAGGTAATCTGTATGATTGGCATCACTGGTATGGAGTTTAAGCGAATTTCCGGTTTGATGCAGCAATATCGAATGCATGGATTTATGCAAGAGCATAAAAGCTTCTTTTTTTTGGGTTTTAATCTCCGTCCAAAGACTCCATCCTTGTAAGAGCAAAATTCCTGTAAGTAACGCTATAGTGTTCTTTAAACGCGGTTTGTAAAGAAATACAACAAGAGCCGTAATGATTGCATATGTAAGGATCATTTGTGGTGCATTAAAGGAAATATCTTTGATGATAAACCCCTCTTGCCGGGCCACCCAATCTACCAGAGCATTCATCACTTTAATTGTTAGGTTGTATATACGAACCAGGAAATCTGGAAGACTATCAAAAAGGGCCAAGAAAAGAACCAAAATACCCATGCCAAGTATAAAACCCAAAAAAGGAATGATAAGAAGGTTGGATACAAAAAACAGAGCAGGAAATTGATGGAAATAAAAAAGACTAAGAGGTAAAATACCAAGTTGGGCGGCAGTGCTTACTGCCAACAACTCCCAAGTTTTTCGAATTAAATAGTTTTTTGGAAACCAAAATTGCAGCAGTTTAGGGTATATCCACACAATGGAAAAAACTGCTGCATAGCTCATCTGAAACCCTACTTGAAACAAGAAAAGCGGCTTAATGAGTAAAGTAAATAGCATGGATAAAGCAATGATATTAAAAGTGTTGGTAGGCCTGTTTAGGTACAGGGCGTACGCTAGGAAAGAGAACATGGTCACGGCCCTTACAATAGAAGGGGAAAGCCCGGCAATAAATGCATAGCCCCATAACAAAAGGATAATCACCAGCAACTTTAGGGTTTTCCCTTTGGGCAATTGTTCTAAAGGGGTTAATAAAAACTGCAATAATAAGAGTAGTATACCCACATGAAGCCCGGAAACTGCCAAAATGTGGACCGCCCCTGCATTTTTGTAATTGTCATAGGTGTTTTCTGAAATGGCATTACGTTGCCCTAACAATAAGGCTTGAAGAACGGCTAGTTCATCTTTGCCAAAGTTTTTGCTTTCCAGTTTGGAGATAAGGTATTCCCTGAAATTTGAAGCAAGGCCATACCCTGTTGTGGATTGGTTTTTTGTAAAAAGAATTTCTTTTGAATTGCTCCTAATCTGATGGTAAATTCCCAATTTTTTCAAGTAGGCTCTATAATCAAATTGATGAGGGTTCAAGGGAGGTTTAATTGCCTCTAATTTCGCAAACACGAAGAATTCGTCATCAACCTTTATTTTTTTTGCAGCGGAATCCATTGGAAAATTCAAAAGCAGCCTTCCGGTGCTTTGTTTCCTTTCCAATGAGATTACATTAACCACATAACGTTGTGCAAATTGAGTGGGTTTAAGAACCTCGCTAACCTTAAGTTGCCACATCTTTTGTGCGGTAAAATTTTGCTTTGAATAGTGCTGAGGAAAGTTTTTGGAATTGGTTATTCCAACACTAAAAACACCTAGGAGAATAGCGGTACAAATAAAAGTCAATTCAAAATAAGGAAATCCATCACGAGCTTGTTTTCTATAGGCCCAATACAAAAGTGGCGTAAGGGCCAGAATAGCATAAAACGGTATTTCGGGAACAATATCAAAATAAAAACCAACAACAATGCCCAAGATGAGACATGAGGTCAATTTAATGGAAACAAAATTTAAAAAACGCATTACAGGATTCGCATGGCCTTGACAAAGGCGTAGTTCCAGTAGCCTTCCCTTAGCGAAGAGACAATAACTCCCCTAGAACTTGAGGAATGGATGAATTTTATGTCCTTTCCTTTAACATCCACAACAAGTCCTACATGGTTTACGCGCTTACCACTTTTACTCGTTTTAAAAAAAAGAAGATCTCCCTTTTGTACTTGCCCCACTTTTATGCGATTTCCCTTTTCTGCCATTTGATAAGAAACCCGGGGAAATGCAATATCATTCTCTTTTAAGGAAACATAAACCAATCCCGAGCAGTCCATTCCTTTGCGTGAGGTACCGCCATATTTGTAGCGCGTGCCAGAGAAGGTCATTGCCGTGGCAATAATGCTTTCAGCTTTTAGATTTTTTCGTGCGTCTTTTCTGTTTTTTGGTACTGTTGTTGTCGTTTCAGAAGAGCCTTCAACAGTGACGGTTCGGGATTTACTGTAGGTTCTTTTTTTCTTGGCCGAACCACAGCCAAAAATGGTTAAAAAGACTAGAAAATATAGTGTTTTTCTAAACATCCAAGATACAGTTTTATTCTTGGTCACTAAATCTAAGCATTTTCAACGATTAATTTGGCTGCCATTTGACTGGCGCCCTTACCACCCAATTTGTTTTTAAGAGACTCGTAATCTTCCAAAATGCGATTTCTATGCTCTCCTTTGATAATCTTGGAAAGTTCCGTTGCGAGATTTCTTGAAGTTAACTTGCTTTGAATCAATTCTTTTACAACCTCTTTGTTCATGATTAAGTTGACCAATGATATAAAGTCCAAAGTAATGATTCGCTTTGCAATCTGGTACGAAATCCAATTTCCCTTATAGCAAACAACTTGAGGAATACCAAAAAGGGCAGTTTCCAAAGTTGCGGTGCCACTGGTTACCAAGGCCGCATGGGAATGTTTTAAAAGGGAATAGGTTTGGTTGGACACATAGCCTACTTTGTTCTCCTTTAAAAATGATTTATAAAAGTCATTTGACAGACTGGGCGCTCCGGCAATCACAAATTGATAGCTTGGGAAATTCCCGCACACAGATAACATAATGTGAAGCATTTTTTGCACCTCCTGCTTTCTGCTTCCTGGTAAGAGGGCAATAATGGGTTTTTTAGGATCCAGACCGTTTTCTTTTCTGAAAAGAGTCTCATCAATAATAGTGGTATTTTCAATGGCATCAATCAAGGGATGCCCAACAAAGTGCACGGGATAGTTGTGTTTTTTTTCATAGAAATCCTTTTCAAAAGGAAGAATCACGTACATATGATCAATGTCCCGTTTTATTTTTTGAATCCTACCTTCCCGTGAGGCCCATATTTGTGGTGAAATATAGTAATTGGTTCGAAAGCCTTTTTTTTTGGCCCATTTTGCAATTCGTAGATTAAATCCGGAGAAATCAATAAAAATAATATGGTCGGGATTAAACTCTTGAATGTCTTCCTTGCAAAAAGCAATATTCTTGAATATAGCAGAGACGTTCTTTAGCACTTCCAAAAAACCCATAAAGGCCATTTCATTATAGTGCTTGGCCAAATCGCCCCCAGCCCGTTGCATTAAATCCCCTCCCCAGCATCGAATCTGAGCAGAAATATCCTCGGCTTTAATAGCCTTGATCAGGTTGGAGCCATGTAGGTCTCCAGAGGCTTCACCAGCTATAATGTAGTACTTCATTAAAAAAGTTCCAGTTCAAAATCCAAGCTTGCGCTTAGCTAAAAATCTTATAATATAAAATAATCAATGCGGTTAGCAGGGTGGCGATCATTACGCCCCTTGCTCTATAATCTCTTTTTAACCTTAGGAAGCCAAAGAAAGCGATGAGGTTTAATATGGCGCCAAGTGCCAATAGGCTTCCAATATGGCCCTGAATCACAGCAGTTTTAAAAGTTTCAATGATTCCCAAATCGGAAAAAACCAAAATATAGAGTAAAGTGCCCAGGGTATTTGCGATAATTCCCACGACAAAACCTATTAAGACTTCCTTTTTATTTTTCATTTAAATTCCAGTTGTTTACTTGGGAAATGATATGATGTGCGGTAAGGTCAAATTGTGTTGGGACCACGGAGACAAAATCCTGTCCCAAGGCCCAGATGTCCGTATCCTCTCCTTTATCCAATAGTTCAAATTCACCGGTCAACCAGTAATAATCCTTTCCCATAGGGCTGGTCCTTTTGTCGAATTGCTCTTTCCAGTTGGCCTTGGCCTGTCTACAGACCCTTATTCCTTTGGGTTCGCCTTCGGTTTTAGGGATGTTCACATTGAGCACCGTCCCTTTTGGGATCCCATGTTCCAATGCCTTGGAAACAATCTTTTTTACGGATGTTTCCGCAAAACTAAAATCGGCATTCCACGAATAGTCACAAAGAGAAAAACCAATAGCCGGAATCCCTTCAATACCTGCCTCTATGGCAGCGCTCATAGTGCCGGAATAAATTACATTGATGGAAGCATTGGAACCATGGTTAATTCCACTTATACAGATATCCGGTTTCCGATCCAGAATTTCCTGTAATGCCAGTTTCACACAATCCGCAGGGGTTCCGCTGCAACTATATTCTTGCGGGGCACCTTCCTCTTGATCTAGGGTGACCTTTTTGGAATACAGGGTGCTGTCTATGGTTATGGCATGGCCCATGCCAGATTGGGGGCTATCCGGAGCCACTACGATAACCTCGCCAATTTCCTTCATAAACCGTATTAAAGCCCTAAGACCAGGGGCGGTAATTCCATCATCATTGGTAACTAAGATGAGTGGTTTTTTCATTTTGTATAATTAATGACGTAAAAATACGTTTTTCATAAGTATATGATGTCCCAAGTGTTTAACAAAAAATTAGAGACCTTGCTCCAGACTGGCACGGTTTTTTCAGTATCTTAGGGAATTCATACAGATAGAAACGGAGAATGATACTATGTTGTTTTGACCTAGGAAAAGGTTGAATGATAGCTCCCAAAAAAATAAGATATTTATGAAGAAGAATTTCACCTTGGCACTTTTGGTAATTCTTGTTGCAGTAGCCTCCTGCAGTTTTACAAGCAAATCATTTGAGAATGATGACAAGGATAAATTGTTGTTGGATCTGATAACCTATGTTTTGGAACGGGGGCATTATGAACCCAAAGATTTGAACGATAGTTTTTCTTCCAATATTTTTGATGATTTTGTTGATATACTTGATCCTACAAAAAGGTATTTTCTTGCCAGTGATATCAGGGAATTTGAAAAATATAGATTTCAAATTGATGATGAAATAAGAAATACGGATATCACTTTTTTCAATATCGTTTATCAGCGTTTAATGAAGCGTATGGATGAGGCAAAGGGTATTTATGCAGAGGTGCTTTCCAATCCTTTCGACTATGCCTTGGAAGAAGAGATCAATATTGATTACCGAGATCAAGATTTCGCATCCAATAAAAAACAGCTTAAAGAGCGTTGGAGAAAACAACTTAAATATAACACTTTGGGGGTGTTCGATAATAAAGTAGATAATAAGATTGCTGAGGCAAGGGGCGGTATGGCAAGTGAAGGAGGAGACATTGCCTATGCAAGTACCGTAGTAAATTTAAAAGAAGCCAATTCGGTTTTAAAGGATGTTACCATTACCGAAATTGAGACTGCTTCAAGAGAAAATACCAAGAACACTTTAGATGAGTATTTTGATTTTGTAGAGGGTCTTGAACGCAAAGATTGGTTTGTACAGTACATAAACACCATAGTGGATGAATTTGACCCGCATACCTTTTATTTTGCTCCAGATGACAAGGAGAAATTTGATATTGGGATGTCCGGTAAATTTGAAGGAATAGGTGCCAGATTGCAAAAGAAACCAGAAGGAGCACGGATCATGGAAATTATTTCCGGTGGCCCGGTTTGGAAGGCGCAGAGCTTAGAGGTTGGCGATGAAATTTTGAAAGTTGGACAAGACGGAGAAGAACCTATTGATATTGTTGGTATGCGGTTGGACGATGCCATTAAATTAATAAAAGGAGAAAAAGGAACCGTTGTTGACCTTACCGTTAGAAGAGTGGATGGTACTATAGAGGAAGTCTCCATCACCAGGGACGTAGTCATGTTGGAAGAATCTTATGCAAAGTCCGCTACGGTTAAAGGTGATGACCATAAATACGGTCTTATCAACTTACCTAAATTTTATGTGGATTTTGAAGATTATACTGAAAGAAACGCAGCTTCTGATGTTGCCAAAGAAGTAGAGCGATTAAAGGAAGAAGGTGTTGAAGGCATTGTTCTGGATTTAAGGGACAATGGAGGAGGTTCGCTAAAAACCGTTGTAGAGATGGCAGGTCTTTTTATCAAGGATGGTCCAATTGTTCAAGTACGTTCCTCTGGTCAGAGAAAAGAAGTACACGAAGATAAGGATGAACGCATTCAATGGGATGGTCCATTGGTTATTTTAGTGAATGAATTATCCGCTTCGGCTTCCGAAATTTTGGCGGCTGCTATGCAGGATTATAAAAGAGCGGTTGTTATTGGAAGCAAGCAAACCTTTGGAAAAGGAACTGTTCAGAATGTTATTCCTTTGGATAATATTGTACGAAGCAATGAACACGGAGATTTAGGCGCGATTAAACTTACTACCCAAAAATTTTACAGAATCAATGGGGGTTCTACACAGTTGGAAGGCGTTAAAAGTGATATTGTGGTACCGGACCGATACAGTTATATAGATCTTGGAGAACGAGATCAAGAAAATCCATTGGGTTGGGATAAAATTACACCTGCCGATTATGAGATATGGGATGGTTATATCGATTTTGAAACTACTATTGCCAATAGTAAAAAACGAATGGAAGGCAACCAACAGATAAAATTGATTGAAGACAATGCCAAATGGTTAAAAGAGCAGCAAGATGAAACTATTGTTTCCTTAAGCTATGATTCCTATAAAAGCAAGGAGCAACAGGCTAAAAAACGCTCAGAGCAATTTAAGAGCCTAAGAGAGTATGATTCTAAACTTACCTTTGGATCATTAAAATACGAAACGGAATTGTTCACTAAAGACTCTGTGCTACGGGAAAAAAGAAATCGCTGGCATAAAAATTTAGCAAAAGACATTTATGTTGAGGAAGCAGTAAATGTGCTAAAAGACCTGAAATTGAATAACATTAAAGGTGCAGAAAGAAAATTGGCCAGTGTAAAAGGATAAAACCTTTCACGAAAAATTATAAAAAAAACCGACTTGAATAAAGTCGGTTTTTTTATGAAATGGTTTGAACGTTATGAAAAAAGTAGCTTGGACAATTACCTTTTCTTTCTTTTAAAACCAAGATTTTGTGAGCCTCTTTTTTTATTTCGATTGGCAAAAAACTCCTGCTTTTTTCGCCGTTTTTCCTTTTCCTTTGCTTTTTTTTCTGTAGTATTCATGGGTTTGTCGGTCTGCGGAAATGGATTGTCACCTACAACTTCGATCTTTTGCTTAATGAGTCTTTCAATATCCCTTATGTACACGTTCTCTTCCGGTTCGCATATTGAAATGGAAATGCCCTGTTCACCGGCACGCCCACAACGGCCAATTCTATGTACATACGTTTCAGGCTCATTGGGAATGTCATAATTAATTACATAGCGAAGTCTGTCTATGTCTATACCCCGTGCAGCAATATCCGTTGCAACCAATACTCTAATATTTTCGGATTTAAATCCTTTTAGTGCCTTTTGTCGCTGATTTTGAGACTTGTCACCATGAATGGCGGCACAATCAATTTTTTTCTTTTGAAGGTTTTGCACAATACGATTAGCTCCATGTTTGGTTTTTGAAAAAAGCAGTGCCTGCCCAATCTCAGAATTCTTTAGAATGTATAAAAGAAGTTTGTTTTTGTCCTGCTTATTTGTGGTATATATATACTGCTGAATGGTTTCAGCAGTAGAAGAAACAGGGTTGACAGCTACTTTTTTTGGATTGATTAAAATTTGCTGAGACAGGGTTAAAATGTTTTTGGGCATTGTTGCGGAGAAAAACAAGGACTGTCTTTTTTTGGGCAGTTTGGAAAGAATCTTCTTTATGTCATGAATAAAACCCATATCTAACATACGATCTGCCTCATCCAAAACAAAATAGTCAACATCCCACAAGGAAATATACCTTTGGTTCATCAAATCCAACAAGCGTCCGGGAGTGGCAATTAAAACATCAACACCTTTCTTCAATATAGTTACTTGGGGCCTTTGATTTACACCTCCAAAAATCACCGTATTTGTGATGGGAGTGTATTTTCCATAAGCTGCAAAGTTTTCCCCAATTTGGATGGCCAGCTCCCGCGTTGGAGTTATTATCAGTGCCGAAATCCTTCGCTTACCACTTTGTTTATGTTTGTCTTTCGCCAAATGTTGAATAATGGGAATGGCAAAGGCCGCAGTTTTTCCCGTTCCAGTCTGTGCGCTACCCAAAACATCTTCCCTATTTAAAATCAATGGAATTGATTTAGCCTGAATAGAAGTTGGCTCTGTATAGTTTTTATCCTTCAGGGCTTTGAGGATGGGGGGAATCAATTTTAAATCTTCGAATGTCATTTTGTTCAAGGGATAATAAAAGTTGGCAGGCTTCTAAAAGTTGCAAACTTAAGGCTAAGCATACAAAGGAGCACTAACTATGCTAGCTGTTCCCAAAATTTTCATTCGAACTTTTCAATAACCTCAATGGTCTGTTTTAAATGCTCGGGACTTTTAATCCGGATATTTATGGTTTTGTAAACCCATTCATCACCATTTTTATCCGCAGAAATGTCCATTTTGCTTTTTATCTTCTTTTCTGAACCAGTAACCTTAACGGTAATATCAAGCGTATTATAGTCATTTGAATATTTATGGGAACCTTCTAGGATAGCCAATTTGTTCAGAGGCTGCAATTCTCCCAGGAGTTGTATTACTCTTTTGTTCTTTTTAGCAATTTCAAGAGCATTATCACAAACTGATGATTCCAAATACACTTTGGCCATTCCCACAATATTCCCTCCCAGTTTGGTAGAAAACAGTAGACCCAATACCAAGGATAAAACAATTATTGATGGAAGAAACCATTTCCAATTTCGCTTAAACCAGCTTTTCTGTTCAATTAGGTCAGTCATAAGGGATATTTTATATCATTTAATCTCGTCAAGAAAGGTTGTGACCACTTCCCAAGTTTCACTAATGTTATTTCCCACACGCTCGCTTACAAGCATGGAAGAACCATGCACTCCATATTTTGCAGCATAAGTTTGATGTCCATTCGCTTTGGCCAATTCAAACTGGGCTTGCACATTTTCATTTTCCATTTCATTAGGTGGTCTTAACAGCAACAACGGAATCTTTAATGCTTCAAAGTAGGGGTCTGGTAAGCAATTTTTCATAGAACCTCCTGAAGCTGGGGAAAAAGCCAACACACCATCTATTTTATCTTGATTTTGACTAGCTAATTGAATAGCCAAAGAAGCACTGTAACTACTTCCCCAAACAATTTTATTTCCAGTGAACTCCGAATTAACAATGAAATCCAGTGCGCCTTCAAGATTATTATAAGCATCGCAATACGAATAGGGGTTGCCAAAACTATGATCGGAAATATGGGTGAGGGTTCTATTGTAATTCCCATAGATTTGTCCGCCCATTCTTTGGTCAATTGCTAAGATGTTAAACCCTTTGTCCACAAGTTTTGGAATAATGGACCCGTATTCTGCTCTACCATTTGACCCACCTTGATGGAAGAGTAAAATAACGGGACTGGTTTTATCTATTTCATAGAGGTCGCCATATATCTTAATACCATCTGAAGTGATAAAACTGATTTCTTTTGCTGAATCACTTTTAATAGTGGCTTCGGGTTTGCTCTTTTTTTGACAAGCACTAAATAGGAACAGTATACAAATTGATAATAGGATAACTTTTTTCATAATTCAAAAATGAAGCGCTCTCAAAGTATGACAATAAGCACGTAGGAATCGTTAAAATCAGGTTAAAGTTGGGGAAGAATAAATTTAGGAGAAGTCGGAATTATAGACTTTGTTGTGGATAGTTTTTTAGATTCTACTTCTTTTTTCCCCTTTCCAACTGACAATGACTAGAACCGTAATAAAAAACACCTGAATCGGTAGTGAAATATGTAAAATATTCTGCCAAAGTTTTAGAGTATTCTCATCCAACGAGTTAGTCTCATTAACCCAATTGATTTTAAGTGTTAGATAAGTTACTTGTAGGATAAAAAATGAAGTAAAGAAAACAAGAACTTTATTCGCATTCCTGTTTCTCAGTTTTTCTAAAATTACTTTTCCAAGAAAAACTATAAAAAAGGCGAGAGGTAAGTATGTGAAAAAGATGTAAAAGTTTGGAGGATTGACATAATTCCCAAGAACTATTATCCGAGTAGAGTCCATAAGTCCACTATTTTCAAGTCCTACTGTCAGAAAATAGCATGTTAGAAAAACGAGGAATGCTATTAAGAACCAGAACCAATTTCGTTTCCACATTTTATTTTCAAAATTATGCACAACAAGTATATATAGTTACTATCCAATATAAGAATATATAAACAATGATTCTATATTCCATAGGATTTCCCTAAACTTGAAAAAGAAAGTAGCAACCAATGAAAAACAGAACCATCTATACCTTACTTTTTATTGTTTGTGTGATAGGTTTTTGGGTATTCGATAATTTTTATACCCCAGATACGTATTCAAATCCTGATGGTACAGCAGATTCAGCATTACAGGATTCAGGTTTACTGCCAAGCTCAACCACTGGAGTTATTGTTCAGCATGAACATTTTGTGCTTTCGTACAATGAGCCTTACGAACAAGCGGAGTGGGTGGCCTATGAGTTAAAGAAGCGTCATTTAACCCAAGATGATAGAAAACGCCCCTATTTTATTGAAGACCCCAAGGTAAAGAGCAAATCTGCAGATTGGAGAAATTATAAAGGCTCTGGCTATGATAGGGGACATTTGTGCCCCGCTGGCGACCGCCGGTTTTCGGAGTATGCCTACAACGAAACATTTTATACCAGCAATATTAGCCCGCAAGACCGTGATTTTAATGCGGGCGTTTGGAACCGGTTGGAACAACAGGTGCGTTATTGGTGCAAAAGATATGGGGATTTGGTTGTGATCACCGGAGGGGTTTTGGAAGATGGGTTGGAAGAAATAGGGGAGGAAGATGTGGATGTACCCAACGCTTTTTACAAAATTGTGTTTCGGAACAATGGGGACGAGGCTGAGGTACTTTCTTTTCTAATTCCTAGCAAAGAAAGCCAAGCTGAGTTGGACCGTTTTCTAGTTCCAATTGATGAATTGGAAGTATTGACGGGTATTAATTTTTTTGAAAATAAATCTCAGGAATGGCAAGAAAGAGTAGAGATGAAAGTTAATGCTTCAGGTTGGAAATTTTAGATGCCATCTTTTAGACGGTTGGAATCCAACTTTAAAAAGATAAAGAGCAGCATGGTAAAAAACAACAATCCTGATCCCCCATAACTAAAAAACGGAAGCGGAACACCTATGGTTGGTAGCAGTCCAATCACCATACCAATATTAACAAAATAGTGGATGAGCAGGATAGATATAACTCCATAACCATACATTCGGCTAAAATCGCTCTTTTGGCGTTCAGCAATAAAAATCAGCCGTAAAAACAAAAAAGAAAAGAGTAGGATTACCGTAACTGTTCCCATAAAGCCCCATTCTTCACCAACAGAACTAAAAATGTAATCCGTGTGCTGTTCAGGTACAAAATCTCCCTTAGTGCGGGTGCCCTCTAAAAATCCTTTGCCAAAAAAACCGCCTGATTCAATGGCTTTTTCGGATTGGTAAGTATTGTAGCCAATGTCTTTTCTAATTCCTTCCAGCTTTTTTTCATCCTTTTCCAAACTTAGCCAAAGTGCAAAACGGTCTCGGTGTCTCTGTTCAAAAACATTTTCATAAACGAAGCCAACGGATAGGGAAAATAGAACAGATAAAGTGATTAAAATACCTAAAGGAATTAGTGGGATTTTCGTTGATTTTCTTTTAAAGGTAAAAATAAGGACGGTTAAGACACCCAGTCCTATTGCAATCCAGACAGTCCCAAACATCAACGTTGTGGCAAATAAAATAACAATAAACACAAGAATCCCAAGATAGTAAATGGGAAAACCCTCCCTGAAGAGCACAAAGAACAGCGAAAAGTAAATCAACGAGCTACCCGGATCCGGTTGCGGTAATATAAGAACTGCTGGTAACAGAATAATAATCAAAGCATATAGCTGATGTTTTTTATTTTTAATATCTGTTTGAATGTCACTTAAATACTTTGCCAAGGCTAAGGCTGTGGCAACCTTTGCCAATTCTGATGGCTGCAGATTAAAGAAACCAAGGTCATACCAGGAAGTAGCCCCAGCAATTGTTTTTCCAAAAAGGAATAACCCCAGCAGTAGGAACAGGGCAATGATATAGAAAACGGAGGCAAAGCGTTCAAAAAAACTTGTCTCGATAAAGAGAACCAAAATGATGCCCGCTATAGCCAATCCAATAAAGAAAAGTTGTTTTCCATACAAGGTGGAGAAATCAAAAATAGAGCCAGTTTGATCACTCAGGGTAGTGGAATAAATATTGACCCATCCAATAAGGATTAAAAGTGCATAAAGAAAAACCGTAAGCCAATCTATCCTTCCAAAAAGTCCTTTACCAGACATATTCATTTATCTTGAAAGGTTCTCCACTATAGGGTTTTGCATATTCATGTTCCAATGTTTTCTCGAGCATGCGTTTTTCCAGATCTTTTCTGGTAATTTCTCCCTTAACATATTTTTCAATTAACAGTGAGGCAATATGTCCGGCATAACGTGAACCATAATATCCATTTTCTATATAGACGGCCAAGGCTATTTTAGGGTTTTCAATGGGGGCAAATGCCACAAAAACTGAATGATCCGTAAGTTGCATACGTTCTCCATTGATCCTAACAAAATTTTCAACAGTACCGGTTTTTCCTGCAATATTGATGTCAGGGATTTGAATCCACTTTCCTGTACCGTATTTGTAAACATTGGCCATACTTTGAATAACAGGTTCAAAATGCTCGCGATCTATTGTGGTGTACTTTGGCTCCGTGAATTCTGGATCTATGGCTCCATTGTTCCCCATGCGCTTGATAATATGGGGGGTATAAAAATAGCCGCGATTGGCAATTGCTGCCGTCATATTGGCCAACTGCAGTGGGGTGGCGGCAACCTCACCCTGTCCAATGGAGTTTGAGATAATGGTCGAAGAAGCCCATCTTCCATCACCATACCATTTATCGTAAAAGGCTTTCCCAGGAATTCTTCCTGGCGCTCCGGTTGGGATATCGGTGCCTAAATAACTGCCAAGACCAAAACTCTTCATATGCCTTTCCCAGGCATCCATACCTTCATCGGTGGTTGGATATTTTTCATAAATTTTTCTAAAAGTACCTGCAAAGTAGGCATTACAGGATTGGAAAATACCCGAATTTAAATCGCGAACTCCACCACCACAATGGCATCCCTTTTTTTGATTGCCAACATAGAAGCCATTGTAACACCTGAATTTGGTGTCCGTGTCGATTACTCCCTCTTGAAGTGCCGCCAAAGCATTTAGCGTTTTAAAAGGAGAGCCAGGCGAAGGCTGTGCTAAAATGGAGCGATCCCAAGTGGGTTTCGAGATGGAATCATAGTGTAATTTGCTATAATTTTTTGATCGTTGTCTACCCACTAAAAGAGAAGGGTCATAGGTAGGTCCTGAAATCATGGCTAAAATTTCCCCTGTTTTAGGTTCAATGGCCACAATTCCCCCTCTTTTTCCATGCATTAATTTTTCCCCATATTCTTGTAGCTTCTTGTCCACTGTAATGTGAAGTTCCTTCCCCTGTTCCGGCAAAGTATCGAGCTTACCATTTTTGTAAGGTCCAATATCACGGTTAAAACGATCTTTTTGAATGTGCAAGACGCCCTTGCGCCCTCGCAGTACTTCTTCATATTGTTTTTCAATGCCCGTACGCCCCTTCAATTCCCCGGCAACATAATACGGGTTGTTTCTTAGGTCACCCTCGTTTACCTCACTTATATATCCCAATACGTTTGCGGCGCCATTTGTGGTATAGTACCGTAAAGATCTTTTTTGAATATAAAACCCAGTATAATGCCTCATTTTTTCTTGAAGTCGGGCATAATCTTCTTTGGATAGTTGCGGTACTAAAACGGAAGGAAGTCTTGGAGAATAGCTCCGAGCCCTGCTCATTTTTTTGATAAAGGATGCTTTATCAATACTTAAAAGCTCGCAAAATTCTATGGTGTCCAAGGGTTTAACCTCCCTAGGAATAACCATTACATCATAGGCCGGTTGGTTCCCAACCATAAGTTCTCCGTGTCGGTCATAAATGTAACCTCTTTCGGGATAATCGTAAATTTTTTTAATGGCCGGGTCATCCAAAATCTGATCTGGTGAAAAACGAAACAGTTGTAAATAGGAAAGCCTACCGATGAAGGTAAATCCTATGATGACAATTATGGACGACAGCAACAGTTTTTTCATAGCGAATAAAATTTGAATACCCTTAAAACAAAATTGCAATTTGCTTATTCATTATGCGGGCTAAAAAGAGAACTAAAAAGCGCACATAATATCAAAGTTACAATACCAGTGGTAAAAACCTTTTTAAAAATCAAAAGGATATGGGATAAACTTATTATTTCCAATGAAAAGAAAACAACTTGATGGATCAATATTAGAAGGCCCAAAAAGGTCAGGCGTTGGATTTTGGTGGTATTTTTAAAACTAAAATTTTGAAACTCGTAGTTTACACCAAAACAGAATCGCATAATTACAGGCCTTATATAGGCAACTGTGAGTGTGGCAATGGCATGCAGTGCCATGGTGTCCGAAAAAACATCAATGATGAACCCAAGAAAAAAAGAGGCTATCATAAACAGGCCCCTATTCCCCTTAATGGGATACCAGTATAAAAAAATAACATAGATCAAAGGGTTTATAAAGCCAAGAAGGTTTAGGGTATTAAAAATTAATACCTGTGTTAGCACTAGGAGGATAAATCGAAATCCGTTTAAGAGCAATATATTATTCATTGATGGTGCTTTCCTCCAGAGCTTTGATTTCTTCCTTGTTTTTGTTTTTTATCAAATAGACATTTTTAATATTGGCCATATCGTTGAAAAGCTCCACATCGATATTATAAAAACTTTTTGAGGCGTTTAAATCGTATTTTTTGATTACTCCAATGGGAATGTTCTCCGGAAAGATACTGGACATGGCTCCGGTAACTATAGTATCCCCAACCACCAGGGGCACCAGCCTTGGAATGTCTATGAGTTGCACAATATTGTAATCCTGTACATCCCAAATAAGGGATCCAAAATAATTGCTGTTCTTTATTTTGGCATTGATATTGGATTTTGTGTTCAGAACACTTTGTACCGTGGAAAATTTTGAGGATGTATTTTCAACAATACCTAAAATGCCTTCGGTGGTAATTACACCCATGTCCTGGACCACACCTTCATTTTCCCCGATATCAATAGTTAGATAATTTCGGGGGGAAGAAAAGCTATTCTTTATAACGTTACCGCTGATTATTTCATAAGCTGCTTGAACAGTGTCAATGTCTTGAATACCATTTGCTTTAGAATTGAAAAGTAGTTTTCGTAATTGTTTGTTTTCTTTGACCAGTCTCTTATTTTCATCGCGAAGCCCAAAATAGGATGAAATGTTTGCCGCAGTGCCGTACACATTTCCAGTAATCCATTTTGAGGAGTTAAAGAATTTGGATTGATGGTATGAATGCGATCTTATGGTAAGAACTAGGGAAATAGCTATGAGAAATCCATAGAGAAATGCATTTCTATAATTTAAAATAAAATTGATGATGCGCTGCATGCAATCATATCATTAGGAAAGTCTAAAACTTTCGAATGGCCCCTGGTTCCGTGACCGAATTATTTTATCAATATACTTTTGTAACGCTCCAAATTTTTAAGGGCAATACCAGTTCCTCGTACCACTGCTCTCAACGGGTCTTCTGCAATATAAACGGGCAAATCTGTTTTTTGGGAGAGTCTTCTGTCCAACCCTCTCAACATTGATCCCCCTCCAGCTAAGTAAATTCCGGTGTTGTAAATATCGGCAGCCAATTCAGGTGGCGTTTGGGAAAGTGTTTCCATTACAGCATCTTCTACCCTTAGAATACTTTTATCAAGTGCTTTGGCAATTTCCCTGTAGGAAACATGTACTTGTTTTGGTTTCCCTGTCAATAAATCCCGTCCTTGAATCGACTTGTCGTCCGGCGGGGATTTCAAATCTTCCGTAGCAGAACCTATTTCAATCTTTATGGCCTCTGCGGTGCTTTCCCCAACATAAAGGTTATGCTGTGTACGCATGTAATAAATAATGTCATTGGTGAAAACATCCCCTGCAATCTTCACGGATTTATCGCAAACGATTCCACCCAATGCAATCACGGCAATTTCCGTTGTTCCGCCTCCTATATCTACGATCATGTTTCCCTTGGGCTGCATAATATCCAGACCAATTCCTATGGCTGCTGCCATGGGTTCATGAATCAAATAAACTTCCTTACCGTTCACACGCTCTGCAGATTCTCGTACTGCGCGCATTTCAACTTCTGTAATCCCTGAAGGAATACAGATGACCATTCTAAGGGCTGGAGGAAACCACTTCTTCTTTAAAGCTGGAATGTTCTTGATGAACATGTTGATCATCTTTTCGGAAGCATCAAAATCGGCTATTACACCATCCTTCAATGGCCGAATGGTCTTAATATTTTCATGAGTTTTCCCCTGCATCATATTAGCTTCCCTGCCAACTGCAATAATTTTTCCAGAGATACGATCTCTTGCAACAATGGATGGGCTGTCTACGACGACTTTGTCTAAATGAATGATGAGGGTGTTTGCAGTACCAAGGTCAATGGCAATCTCCTCGGTCATGAAATCAAAAAATCCCATAAAAAGCTTTGGTTTTTCGGATTAACGGTAAATTTTATCAGCTAATGTACTAAAATTAATGTTTAAAATGCCTTGTGCCGGTCATTACCATTGCCAACCCATTTTCATTGCAATAATCAATGCTCAATTGATCCTTTATGGAACCTCCTGGTTGAATAACACTTTTGATTCCGGCATTATCTGCAATCTCCACACAATCTGGAAAAGGGAAAAAAGCATCACTGGCCATGACGGAACCTTCCAAATCAAAATTAAAAGACTTTGCTTTATGAATGGCTTGGTTTAAAGCATCTACCCTTGAAGTTTGACCTGTTCCACTTGCATACAGTTGCTTATTTTTTGCCAAGACAATGGTATTGCTCTTGGTATGCTTACAAAGTTTGGAAGCAAAAATCAAATCTTCAATTTCTTGGGCGTTAGGTTTTTTATCGGTAACGGACGTTAATCCATCTTCCGTATCTGTTTTAAAATCCTTGTCTTGCACTAGAACTCCGTTTAGACATGTCCTGACCAACGTATCCGGAAGTGCTACCTCATTTTGAATTAAGATGATTCTGTTTTTCTTGCCCTTAAGAATTTCCAATGCCTCATTGGAATAACTAGGGGCAATGACCACCTCGCAAAATAGTTTATGAATCTCATCGGCGGTTGGGGCGTCAACCTCCACATTGGAGATTAAAATCCCTCCAAAAGCTGAAACTGGGTCGCCTGCCAAAGCATCAACATAAGCTTCTTTAATTGTATTTCTAGTGGCTAATCCACAAGCGTTATTATGTTTTAAAATGGCAAAAGTGGGAGCATCATTGCTAAACTCGCCTATTAAATTTACTGCGGCATCAACATCCAAAAGATTGTTGTATGAAAGTTCTTTTCCGTGTAATTTGGAGAACATGGCCTCAAAATCTCCATAGAAATATCCTTTTTGATGCGGGTTTTCCCCATATCGAAGTGGTTTTCCGTTTTGTTCACTGATTTTTAAGGCAGTTTCTTCGCCATTTGAATTAAAATAATTGAAAATTGCAGAATCATAATGGGAGGAAACATTGAATGCTTTTGTAGCAAATCGTTTCCGGTCTTCCATAGAAGTTAACCCATTACCTTCTGAAATAACATTTAGAAAGTCTTCATAATCTTCCATTGATGAAACACAGAGTACATCTTTGAAGTTTTTGGCCGCCGCGCGAATTAGCGAAATACCTCCAATATCTATTTTTTCAATAATGTCCTGTTCAGAAGCACCACTTGCAACCGTTTTTTCAAAGGGATACAAATCTACAATGACAATGTCCAGCTGGGGAATCTTGAATTCTTCCATTTGGGCAACATCACTCTCATTATCTTGCCTGTTTAGGATGCCCCCAAAAACCTTGGGGTGCAATGTTTTTACGCGACCACCTAGAATGGATGGGTAGCTTGTTACATCTTCAACGGGGACAACATCAATCCCTAAATCCCGAATGAATTTTTCCGTTCCTCCGGTGGAATATAGCGTAATTCCAAGCTCATCCAGCTTTTTTACAATGGGTTCCAAACCGTCTTTGTGGAAAACGGAAATTAGTGCAGCCTTGGCTTTTTTAGTGGTATTCATTTTGCGTCTTAAAAATCAGTTTCTTAAGCACACAAAAGTAATTTTTTTGTTACTAAAAAATTAGCTGGGTTATCAACAATATGGTACTAGTTTTAAAGAATTTCTGCTACCCTTTCATTGACGAATTCCAAAAATCGTTCGTCTTCCGCTGTAAATGGGTCTGGAGTATTGGAATCTATATCTATTTGCCCAATGTTTTCACCATTCACAAACAGAGGGACAACAATTTCTGCCTTAACGGTAATACTGCATGCAATATAATTGTCTTGGGCAGCAACATCGGGTACAACAAAATTCTCGTTGCTTTCGGCCACTTGACCACAGATGCCTTTTCCAAAAGGAATAATGATATGGTCTGTTGGAGCACCAACGTAAGGGCCAAGTTTTAGTTCATTTTTATCCCCATTTTTAAAATAGAACCCTACCCAATCATAGTATTCCACTTTGTTTTTCAATAGTTCGCAAACTTGGGTCAATCGGTTTTCAACGGTTTTTTTGTGCTCAGAAAGAATTGAAATTACCTGCGATTCTAGGGATGATAACATGACATTATTTTTTGCAAAGGTATTTTAATTGGTGGTTTTATGGTCGACAGAAAGATTGAAAATTACACAATGGATAGCCTAAAATTTAGTTAATGAAAAGGCTGTTAACCCTTGAAAGTGAAATAAATTGTAATTTTATCCTGTGAAAACCTTGTTTCATCATATAACTTCTGTGCTGCTCGCCCTATTGGTATTGCTTTCCACAATATCATGGACCGTAGATAAGCACCTGTGTATGGGAAGGGTTATGGATATTTCTTTTTTTGCCCAGGCAGATGACTGTTGTATGGAGATGGCGATGAAGCAAATTAGTGACCTGGAAAATAAATGTTGCGATGATGAGTCGTTCACGTATACAGGGCAGGATGATTTAAAGCTTTCTTGGAATGATTTGGATTTAGACCACCAAATTTTTCTTTTAAGCTTTACAAGCTCGTATTTCGATTTATTTGCTCCGGTTGAACAACGTACTTCATTCAACGAAACACACCCACCTCCTAATTTGGTTGAGGACATCTGTATCCTTAATCAGACTTTCCTTATTTGATGTATTGAATTGTTTTTAAACCCGTTTCATTCCTTGATTCGGGCTATGCACTTTATTATAAACTGTACAATTCAATAACTATTAATGAAACACATTTTAATATTACTTTTTTGGTTTCCATTGTTTATCACCGCCCAAGATAAAATACAGGGCATGGTAATGGAAGCCAATACAGAAAATAAACCTATTGGACTTTCGGGGGCCAATGTATATTGGTTAAATTCTTCAACAGGGACTATTACTAAAAACGATGGCACCTTCACAATACCGTATCTTGAAAATTACAACAAACTGATTATAAGTTATGTTGGTTTTAGGACAGATACATTGACCATTAATGAACCTAAAATGGTACGTCATTGGTTACAACCTTCCAATCAATTGGATGAGGTAATTGTGGAAAAAGAGCGTGATGCTGTTCAGAAAACTTTTTTTGCAACCAAAAATATAATCAACGTGAACAGCACGGAACTATTAAAAGCGGCCTGTTGCAATCTATCGGAAAGTTTTGAGACCAATCCTGCCATAGATGTTAATTTTAATGATGCTCTCACGGGCACAAAGCAGATACAGATGTTGGGTCTTACCAGTCCATATTTATTGATTACCCAAGAAAATATTCCTATGGTACGCGGTGCTTCACAAACCTATGGCTTAACCTTTACACCTGGCCCTTGGGTAGAAAGTATTCAGATTACCAAAGGAGCAGGAAGTGTGGTAAATGGTTATGAGAGTATTTCGGGCCAAATAAATACAGAGCTACAGAAACCCTGGACAGATGATATGGTTTTTGTAAATGCCTATGCCAATTTGAATGGTCGCTTGGAGCTCAATACGCACCTGAACACAAAACTGTCGGATAAATGGAATACTGGGCTTTATGTTCATGGAAATAGAAGAGATGTGGAAGTGGACAATAATGAAGATGGTTTTTTGGATAATCCGCTAGCAAACCAAATTAATATCATGAATCGCTGGCAATATCAAAATCTGGAAAAAGGATGGGTGAGTTTCTTCAACCTTAGATTTCTGAATGATGAGAAACAGGTTGGGGAAACCAATTTCAATCCAGATACAGATCGTTTTACAACCAATGCTTGGGGAAGTGAAATTGACACCCAGAGATTTGATGGTTCCGTTAAGTTGGGTTATGTTTTTCCAGAGTTACCTTTTCAAAATATAGGATTTCAAGCCTCTTACAGTAGCCACAAACAAGATTCGTATTACGGTTTCAATGTTTATGATATTGACCATGAAAGTGTGTATTCCAATTTAAATTTCAACTCTATTATTGGAAATACCAATAACAAGTTTAAAACTGGGTTGACTTTTGCCTATGATAGTTATGATGAATTGGTGACAAATCAGCAGTTTAAACGTGTAGATAGATCTGCTGGTGCTTTTTTTGAATACGCTTATACCAATTTGGAAAAAATGAGTTTCACGGCAGGATTACGCTTGGATACACATAACCGATTGGGTACTTTCATTACACCAAGGTTGCATTTTAGATATACACCATGGGAAAAAGGAAGCCTGAGAGGGTCTTTTGGAATGGGACGAAGAGCTGCAAATATTTTTGCAGAGAATCAGCGCCTTTTTGCTTCTTCAAGAACACTTCAATTACAGGCTAATGGAGGCGAAATCTATGGTTTTGACCCCGAAAAAGCGGTAAATTATGGTGTAAACTTTATACAGAATTTTTCATTGTTTGAAAGGCCAGGAAATTTCTCGATAGATTTTTATCGAACAGATTTTGACAATCAGATCGTAGTGGATTGGGAAAACCCAGATGAAGTTGTCTTATCTAATTTAGATGGAAAAAGCTACGCGAACAGTCTTCAGGTTGAGTTGAACCACAGGGTCTTGCCCAATGTAGAAGTACGTACCGCTTATAAACTTTACGATGTAAAAACAGATTATCAAACAGGGCTTTTACAAAAACCATTACTGGCACGGCATCGATTCTTTACGAACATTGGCTATAATACAATACCAACGGAGAATGGGTCTCAATGGCGTTTTGATTATACGTTGCATGCCCTTGGAGAACAAAGGTTGCCAAATACTTCCTCAAACCCAGTGGATTTTCAATTAGGGGATTATGCCGAAGGCTACAGTTTAATGAATGCTCAGATTACCAAAGTGTTCTCTAAAAAATTGGAGCTATACGTAGGAGGTGAGAATTTGACTAATTTTAGACAGGGAAATGCAGTTTTGGGAGCTGAAGATCCTTTTGGAACAAACTTTGACACGACAATTGTATATGCCCCAATTTTTGGGCGGATGCTCTATGCCGGTTTTAGATTTAAATCATAATAATTAATAAAGAAAAGATGAAAAACATTTTAATAATTACAATATGCATGCTGGCTTCGGTAGCAATGAACGCTCAGGATAAAAACAAAAAATTGACCTTTGAAGTCGATGGAAAATGCGAAATGTGCAAGATGCGAATAGAGAAAGCGGCCTTGAATGTAACAGGCGTTAAATATGCTGCTTGGGATATTCCCTCGCACCAATTGTCCTTGGTTGTGGATGAACGAAAAACAGACGCAATGCAGGTAAAGACTGCTATTGTTGAAGCTGGTCATGATACTAAGGAGCTTAAAGCTCCTGAAGAAGCTTATGATAAGATTCACCCATGTTGCAAGTACAGGGAGGATAATTCAGATGATAGTATTAAGCATTAAATAAAGAATGAGGCATACATATACTGTTACTGGAATGACCTGTGAAGGCTGCGTGGCATCAGTAAAAAGGAAACTTTCAGGGTTGGATGGTATTACGGATGTTAATGTAGATTTAAAAACTTCTTCGGTGCAGATTACGATGGAACGGCATTTTTCTTTGGAAGATTTTAGCGCTGTGTTGCCTAATAAATATGAAATTCATGAAACCCAAAAAGAGATTGTATCCACTGTGGGAGAAATGATGGGAGAAAAATCAAAATGGGTGCAATTGCGCCCATTATTTTTGATTTTTGCATACCTATTTGGAGCTTCAATCTTATTACATTTTAAAAACTGGGATACGAGGGAAGCGATGTTAGACTTTATGGGACTCTTCTATATTGTTTTTAGCTTTTTCAAGTTTTTGGACTTAAAGGGGTTTCCGGAAAGTTTTAGAATGTACGACCCTTTGGCAAAGGCAATTCCTGGGTATGGTTGGATATATCCATTTCTGGAATTGGGATTGGGTCTGCTGTTTTTATTGCGATCTCAAATAGAGATAGCTCTGGTTATAACTATGGTCATTTTAGGAATAACCACCTTTGGAGTGATTAAAACCCTGCTGGACAAAAAAAGTATTCGGTGTGCTTGTTTAGGAACTGCTCTAAAATTACCGATGACTGAAGCGACATTCATTGAAAATGCCATTATGTTGCTTATGGCAGGTTGGATGTTATTGTTTTAAGCGCTTTACATTAAAAAAACCGCTCTAAAATTTTAGAAGCGGCTTTTTTATTTATTAAATCTTCGAGGAGATTACATCATGCCTGGCATTCCGCCACCGCCGCCCATTGGAGGCATAGCAGGAGCATCTTCTTTAATATCTGTCAATGCACATTCTGTGGTCAATATCATTCCAGCAACAGAAGCTGCATTTTCCAAAGCAACACGGGTTACTTTAGTAGGATCTATGATTCCTGCTTTCATCATTTCAACATATTTGTCAGATTTGGCATCAAAACCAAAATCTCCTTTGCCTTCCATAACTTTAGCAACAACAACAGAACCTTCACCACCAGCGTTTTCAACTATGGTGCGCAATGGAGCTTCAATGGCCCTGGCTACAATTTGCAATCCAGTTTCTTCATCAGCGTTTATTGCATCCACCTTTGAAAGAACAGATTTTGCTCTTACCAATGCAACACCACCACCAGCAACAATACCTTCTTCAACTGCGGCTCTTGTGGCATGCAAAGCATCATCTACACGGTCTTTCTTTTCCTTCATTTCAACCTCAGAAGCTGCACCAACATAAAGTACGGCAACACCACCTGCCAACTTGGCCAAACGCTCTTGTAGTTTTTCTTTATCG
>JBDWSS010000048.1:0-56562 GCA_039985375.1 Flavobacteriaceae bacterium | reverse complement strand
TGAAATTGGTGCGCGAGGTTTGTGACAAACACGGGGTACTATTAATTGCTGATGAGGTTGTAAGTGGTTTTGGTCGTACGGGCAGCATGTTTGGCAGTAGATTATATGGCGTAAAGCCAGATATCATTACGCTTGCAAAAGGTATTTCGTCAGGTTACATTCCATTAGGCGCTACAGTTTGTAATGAAAGAATAGACGATGCTTTCAGAGAAAATGAAGATTCTTTTGGAGCCATAGGGCACGGATACACCTATGCAGGTCACCCAATTGCATGTGCGGCTGCCATCGCTTCGTTAAAAATAGTTGTTGATGAAGACTTACCGGGTAATGCGGCTAAGCAAGGTGCTTATTTAATGGAGCGATTAAAACCTTTAGAAGATAAGTATGATTTTGTGGGTAATGTGCGAGGTAAAGGATTAATGCTAGCAGTAGAAATGGTTATCGATAAAAAAAGTAAAAAGCCTAATAGAGCTATCGTAGCCAAAATTTTTAAACTAATGCTAAGTAAAGGAGCATTTGTTAGAGCTGCGGGTAATAATATAATAATTTCTCCGCCTCTAGTAATTAAAAAAGAAGAGCTCGATGTAATTATAGATGCGCTTGAGTTCGCATTAGAAGAAGTAAATAAATAAGTTGTTTATTAAGTTGAGTTCGTTTAAAAATGGTGTTTGCTAATCTTCTTCTATAGCGAGCATCATTTTTTGTTCTATTATTTTCGATTTTTGTTTAATAAAGCTCAGAAATACCCATAAAAATGCCAAAAATATCTCTTAAAGGGCAAAAAATGCCCTCATCTCCAATACGTAAATTGGTGCCTTTTGCTGAGAAAGCAAAAAAAAAGGGAGTACATGTATATCATTTAAATATTGGTCAACCTGATATCAAAACACCTTCAGTTGCCTTAGATGCGGTAAAAAAAAATACTATAGATGTGTTAGCCTACAGTCATTCGGCAGGTTCTGAGACGTATAGGACAAAACTAGCAGATTATTATAACAGAAATAATATACCTGCCTCAGCAGACGATATTATAGTTACGACAGGGGGTAGTGAAGCACTATTATTTACCTTTAACAGTATTATGGATGCTGGAGATGAGCTTATTATTCCAGAGCCATTTTATGCAAACTATAATGGTTTTTCGGTAGCATCGGGAGTAAAGATCGTTCCGGTAATTTCAAAAATTGAGAATAACTTTGCTTTACCTCCAATTGGGGAGTTTGAAAAATTAATAACTTCAAATACAAAGGCCATTCTAATATGTAACCCAGGAAACCCTACAGGTTATTTATACACAAAGGATGAATTAAATAAGCTTGCTATTCTGGTTAAAAAACATGATCTTTTTTTGATAGCTGATGAAGTGTATCGTGAGTTTGTGTATGACGGAAAAGAACACCATTCCATAATGGAGTTAGATGGACTTAAAGAGCATACGATTATAATAGATTCGGTTTCTAAAAGATATAGTATGTGCGGGGCACGCATTGGTTGCATTGTTACTAAAAATAAAAATGTAATTGCCACAGCTTTAAAATTTGCGCAAGCAAGGTTATCACCTCCTACTTATGCACAGATTGCATGCGAGGCAGCCTTAGAGACGAAACAAAGTTATTTTGATGATGTTATTGATGAGTATGTTCAAAGACGTAATATCTTGGTACAAGAATTAAAAAAGATTGAGGGTATAAAAGTGGCGCAACCTAGTGGAGCTTTTTATTGTATTGCAGAGCTTCCGGTACAAAATGCAGATGATTTCGCTAAATGGTTGTTGGAAGATTTTGAATATAATAACGAAACAATTATGGTCGCTCCCGCCGCAGGGTTTTATTCGACACCTAACGTAGGCTTAAACCAAATTAGAATAGCTTACGTCTTAAAAAAGGAAAACCTTGAGAAAGCCGTTCTAATACTAAAAATAGCATTGCAGCGCTATAAAGACCTTAATTGAGTCTTTAGTTTTAATCTATTCTGCCATATCAGTTGGAGTCGAGATGTTTTTTGTTGAGAAGTTGTTCTCTCCCGAAGTCTCGAGACTCTTTAATGTGAGAAGGTTATTTTTGTTGCTCCATTTTTCGATATTGATTTGGGGTATACCCAGTCATTTCTTTAAATAGTGCAGAAAAATAAGGAGGGTACTCAAACCCTAAATCAAAACATATTTCTTTAAGATTCTTATTTGAATATGCTAGCAATCTTTTGGCTTCAAGAATTACCCTGTTTAGTAGGTATTTTTTTGCGGTAATACCTGTAAATTCTTTAACTAAATCAGACAATTTTCTTCTCGACAAACTTAATTTTTCCGCATAAAACTCCATATTATGATTTGACATGAAATTTTCTTCTAGTAGATTTAAAAAATCGGTATACCGTTTTCTATTATGACTACCCATTTTACCTTCTGTAGTATCAATGACAATTTCTCTTGCTTTACGTTCTATTTTAAGCATTAGTCCCATAAAAAGATGCTGGAGTATCGCCTTGCTGGTAAAAGCTCCTTCGGGCTCCTCATATTCATTTACCATCAAATAAAAATGAGTTTTTATATTTTCAATCCCTTTTTTCTTGAAGTGTATATATTTTAAATCTGAAATATACCCATTTAATTTGGAGTAAAAAGTGGATTTATAAGTCAACCCGGCACTTGGGATAAACTCGTTCTTATATTTTATCGAATATCCTTTTAAATCTATTCCTTTTACAATGCGAAAGATTTGTTTTTTTTTAATAAAAAAAAGGGTATTAGGTTTAAGCTTAATAAGCTCATCATCAATCAAAAAAGAGCCTTCACCAGAAAATAAGAAGATAATTTCTTTGAAATCATGGACATGTTCTTGAGCTATACTCTTGTCCCACTCTTTATTAGCCGGTAGCGACTCAATAGTAAAGGTTGATTCTTTATTGTTTCTAATCATTTATTATCATTACAAGATTACCAACCTAATTATGATTTGATAATAAGTTTATTAAAGCATGACAATGAATTCATTAATAGTTAAATATAGAGAAAAGCATGGGAAAACCGTCTTGAGATTAATAATATGAATGTTTATTTTTATAATAGTAGGATTTCTATAGTTCTAAGTAAATTTATAGAAGCAAGATTTAAAAAACAGATTTTCAATTTCTTAACATACTATCACCCGTGTTTTTGAGAATATCAAAACTACTCATCGAATAACTCATCAGACAGGGTGAATTTAATTGATAAATATAAGTGACCTCGGAAGGATTGCCGTGCTTCCTTTGTGCCCTTTCCTGAAAATGCATACAGGCATTGTTAAGACGCTGCTGTTTTGCCATTTCCTTTCGTTTTTACAAGCCTTGGGTTTTAGGCACTCATAAAATAACAAGACCCTGCATTTTCATACAGGGTCCTCGCTTTAAGTGACCTCGACAGGATTGACTTCGTCTTTCCTGATAAAGCTCGTCTTTGAAAATGATTCCAACAAAAAAACGCTCAAGCAAGCTTGGCGTTTTTTCTTATCGAACCATTTATTCGTGACCTCGACAGGATTCAAACCTGTAACCTTCTGAGCCGTAATCAGATGCGCTATTCAGTTGCGCCACGAGGCCTTTTTATTGGGGTGCAAATATATTTCTTTTTAAATTTACGACAAAACCTCTCAACCAAAAATAAATGGATTTTGAACCTTATATTCGTGATATAGAAGACTTTCCAAAACCTGGGATTGTTTTTAAGGATATTACCCCGTTATTAAAAGATTCCAAAGCACTTCTTAAAGCTTGCGAGACGCTATGCGCCATGGTCAAAGAACAAAAGATTGACAAGGTAGTGGGTGTGGATAGTAGAGGTTTTATTTTTGCGCCATTGATCGCATCAAAACTTAAAGCAGGTTTTGTCCCAGTAAGAAAAAAGGGAAAATTACCCTACAAAACAATTTCGGAATCCTATTCCCTGGAATATGGATCGGATACTTTGGAAATTCATACCGATGCCATACGGAAAGGCGAAAAGGTCCTCGTACATGATGATGTGTTGGCAACAGGAGGAACCGCCAGTGCGGTTTGTAAATTAGTAGAGCGATTGGGTGGGGAAGTGGTCCAGTGTAATTTTTTAATACAACTTACTTTTTTAAAGGGCTCCGATAAATTGAAAGGATATGATATAAAGGCCCTGCTCAATTATTGATCCAAGGACTTTGTGGTAACAATGTAGCGCCAACCAATAATAGCCAACTGTAATTTGGAAGCCTTCGATAAATCCAGCCTTCTTTTGGAATAGGAAGGTAGGATAGCCTTATTGATTTTTGCCAATAGTTTATATAACATGGTTAAGGTGTTGGTTAAAACAAAGATAACCAAGTTATTGCTAAAGTCTTGCAAAAAGCTCTGGTCAAGATATGATTTTAAAATGGCCTAAGTATCAATTTTTCATTTCTTGTTTAAAGGTTAAAATAATTTTGAAATATTGGTCTCGAAAAAGAGTCATATGGAAATTTATACTCAATAAAACCCCCACTACACGCATCCAAAGACATAGTAAACTCAATGCTCTTTTTTTGAATGGACTCCCTTCGCTAGCTTCAGCCAGAAATTAAAATCCAAGAAGATGAAGAAAACGTTGAAATTTTTAGTGATACCCGCCTTGACGTTGGCTGGGGCAGTGTTTTATGTTTCACTTACGGCTTCTACGCCAAAAAGGGCGATACAACCTGAGAAGGGTTGTGTATTTATGACGGTCATGGGCGAACAATCGTCTGAAGGTTTTGATCAATACAAGTCCGATCAGAATCTCCAACTCGCAGTTCGTGACGGACTCCAATGGTTATCAAAGGCTCAATTACCCAGTGGCGGTTACGGAGCTGGTGGTCATTCGGCCCAACATGTGAGAGATCCACATGCAGTTAAGGCCGACCCAGCTACTACGGCTATGGTGGGCATGGCCCTGCTCAGGAGTGGTACTACCTTAAAAAAAGGTGTTCACGCCGTAAACCTTCAAAATGCACTCGATTATCTACTAAAAACGATAGAGGATGTAAATGAGGATGGTCCTTATATTACCAAGGTTAGAAATACCCAGATTCAAACAAAACTTGGTGAAAACATTGATGCAGTTCTAGCTGCGCAGTTTCTTTCTAATGTTCTTGATCGAGATCTATCCGGTATGGACAGGAAAAGGATTGTACGTTGTTTGGATATTTGTATTGCACGTATTCAAGATGGGACCGATGCGCATGGAAAGCAAAAAGGCGCAGGTTGGGCCGGTGTTTTGCAAAGCGGAATGGCAAACAGTGCCCTAGAGTCTGCACAAGTAGTTGGAGCAGCCGTTGATAAGGAAGTTTTGGAAAGATCAAAAAAATATCAAAAAGACAATTACAATGAAGAAGATGGTTCGGTTAAAACGGATGATGGTGCTGGAATTATGTTGTATGCGGTTAGTGGTAGTGTAAGAGCAAGTGCAAAAGAGGCAAGGAAAGCTAAAGCAGACATTAACAAAGCCAAAGCAGAGGGAAAAATAGCTGCTGATGCAGAAGTAAATGCAGAAATCCTAGAAGAAATAGGATATGCACCAGGGGAAGCTCAAAAATACGGTACCGCATATAAAGTTTATGAATCTGCAAAGAAAACGGCACAGAAGGATGAGGTGATGAATGGCTTCGGAAACAATGGAGGTGAAGAATTTTTAAGCTATTTACAAACTGGAGAATCCTTAGTGGTGAGTAAGGATGATGATTGGAAAAAATGGTATGACAATATGAGCGGGCGTATTTTAAAAATTCAAAACCAAGATGGTAGTTGGAATGGACATCATTGTATTACCAGCCCTGTTTTTTGTACGGCCACAAGTCTATTGTTGTTGACTGTTGAGGAAGATATTGCTTTTCTTCAAAAAATTGGAGAGGAAAAATAGGAATAGGCTTTATAAAATTAAATAACCCGGTCTATGACCGGGTTATTTTTAACTATTCTTCAGCCCTATTTATCATTTGTTTGGCCAGGTCTGCACCAATTAGTGATTCTAAGAGTGTGTTGTTTGTGTTTTTGGCATCGCTTCCCTCAATGAATATTTCCGGTAAACGAAGCTCTTTTAATTCCCTTGCAACACCCACGGAGGTCTTATAATCCCACTCGGCACGTTCCTGGGGTGTTAACCCAGCGGTGACCAGTTTTGCGTTCTGATACGATTCTGCATCTGCGGCTACCTTTTTACTGAGTGCCTTGAATTTTTCCACCTCAAACTGTTTCTTTTCCTTGACCAAATTAAATTCGGCAACCTTGGCTTCGGTTTCTGCAGCAATGGTCTTTTGTATTTGCTCCTTTTCCAAACGGGCTCTTTCCGTGGCTTTATCCGCCTCACCTCGGGCTTTTTCTTTTTGAGCTCTATAAAATTCTCGTTCGGCTTGTTGCTTTTCTAATTGGGTTTGGGCTACTTCTTCTTTTTGCAGTTGTAAACGCTTATCAAAGGTAGTTTCCCAATCAATTTCGGTTACTACGGCTTGAATCACCGTTAACCCATAGGCTTTTAACGAATTGCCTTTTTCACGAACGGGCTCGCCATTTCTAATTTGAATGCGAAACCTTTTATGTTTGGTCTCTTTGTTTACAATGGTTCTGACCGTGCTGCTGTCACCAATAATTTCACGGATCTGGTTATCCGCATACTCTTCCAGGACATACATACCATTTTCCAATTGATCTTTAAAATAACGGTCAAAATCCGAAGCTTGACCAGAAATATAATCTTGGGCGTCCATTAGCTTGCATGTATTTTTTATGGACTGATCTATGTTGGGGATAATCCTGGACCGTATCATATTTTTTTCGGTTTTGTTACGATCCGCAACGGATAAAAACTGACCTTCATCTTCAGTATTGATGCTAATGACCACGGAGGTCGCTATTCTTGCTTTTACCGCATCACTAAAGGCCCAGTACTTGGCCGCATCTACGTTGGCATATTCACTTTGCTCACCAAGATTACCTTCAGTGTTGGGAATAACATATTTAATAGGCAGTTCAAACTGAATAGGGATTAATCTACCCCACATTTTGGTGTGTATACCCTGCCTAAAAACTGCTTTTTGGCCTCCCCAGGGATATTGAACAGCATAGGCAGTACCAGGTTCTGCATAAAAGAAGGTTCCAGTAACAATGCTTAGCACAATTCCCACACCTATTATTCGGAGACTACGTTTGGTGGTGAACCATTGCAGTATTTTGGCGGTTTTAAAAAGTGGTTTTGTAACCAAGGTAACAATTCCTAAAAGTATAATGAGTATTCCAAATAAAGTAATCATAGTGATTGGTTTTAAAGGTTAGACAAAAATGAACTCGATGAGTTGTATGAGCAACATCACCAAAAACTTAACTATTGTAATCATTGTGGATTGATTTTAAGGGTTGATAAAACTGTTGTTAACCGGTTACATTTTTTAAGATAAAATGAGAATTATCATGTTTCCAAACTTTTTGGAAGAAATCAATACAATTGCATACGGAATTGTAGCTTTATAAATGAGAATGCATTTAGAATTTATGTGACTTTCTTGAATAATGTTTCAAATCATAATATAAATACCTATTTTAAATATTAATATGATACAATTGTAGAGGTGTTTTAAGCTTAATTTTGAAAACCAAGGGGCTTTGCGTTTAAAAAACAGGCATTTTTAGTCATTTCATTATGGGGAAAAATAAAAACCGACTCCTTTTTAGGAGCCGGTTTTTAAGTGAATCATTAAATATCTTGGGTCTATTTTTCCTTTTTGGTTTTTATCTCTATGATACCATCTTTTCCTTTTTTACCATATTTCTGGGCAGCTTTTTTGCTTTTAAGAACACTTATGGATTCAATCTCGTCCGAATCTAGTTTTTCAAATTGTTTTTTTGAGGACACTTTTCCATCAATAACAAAGAGCGGTTCTTTATCATCAGTATTAAAATAGAAAAAATCGTTTTTCTTTTTCTTTATGCCCACTTTTCTTTTTTGATCGGAATCTGTATAACTTGAAATATGGATATTGTTATCCTCCAGTTCTTCTTCGCTTACTTCTTCTCCGTCCACCATAATATGCTTTTTGCCGTTTACTACCTTCACTTCAATTTTTTTTGAATGCGCATCTGTAGTATAAACGTGGGTTGTGTTCATATGGGACTTAAATTTGTACTTTTTGCCATGGCCAACGGCAATTTCATTTGTATCTAGGTTCACCATAACATACATAGGTTTAATGGTAGTGTTAGCGGTGGAATTGCTATTTAGACTGGCTGAATTGTCCGGGCCTTTAATAGTTAGGGAGAAAGAGGTAATTTCTCCGGAGTTATTTCGCTCAAGTGTATATGAAAAGTCAATTTTTTCATTGGCTAAGTCGGATTTCATTTTAGTCAAATCTTCATCAGAAGTATCTTTACTGATGACCAAATCAATAGTTTTATCCGCAGACGATGCTTGTTTGGTGTCTTTGGCGTTTGTTTTCTTTACCGAGGCAATTGAGGTTTTACCCTTGAATGGAACCAAACTTGCTGGATTAACAGATTTACCTTCTTTTATAATTTCAAAGTGCAGATGAGGCCCAGTAGACTTGCCGGTACTCCCAACATGACCGATAAGTTCTCCAGATTTAACCCTTTCGCCCGCAGTCACATTTTTGTCTTTTAAATGAAAGTATTTGGAGCTGAATATGTCATTGTGATTAATTACGATGTAATTACCTTTTAAGTCATCATAGGAAGAAACCGCAACTAATCCTTCGGCACTTGCATTAACTTTTGTTCCTCGGGTTGCCATAAGATCAATGCCGTTATGAAACTTCATTTGATTTGAATAGGGGTCTTTTGCCATTCCAAAACCTGAGGTTATTTTTTTAATGGCATCCGGCGTTATTGGGCTGATAAAGTCTGGCTGCTGCTCATCAGGGATTGAAGTGATTTTTGCCTTTTCGGTAAACTTGACAACCTTCTTTGTGTTGAATGCAACAAGAAAGAACCCCAAAGCAGGAAGAACTAAAAATAATTTTAGATAACTTGTTCTTTTCGATTGATTTTGATTTAACATGACTATTCGTTTTTTGATTATTGAATTAAAAAATGGATTGACTATGGGAATTGAATGTTTGCCAATGACCTGCGTTAGCATTAAATACTGATACTGTTTTTTGTCCTGCTGTGTTGCACAAGTTTTGGAATCCGCTAAAAATTCCAAGTTTTGTTTCACAATTATTTTATAGACCCAAATGGCAGGATTAAACCAGAAAAGGATGAAAAAAAGTTCTGTAATTAAAATGTCTATGGAATGCAGTTCGTTGGCATGAACCTTTTCATGAGTAAGAATCGTGTTCAAGTCGGTCGGTGAAAACTGTTTTGGATAATAAAATATGTGCCTAAAAAACGAAAATGGAGCTATGTTTTCCTTGGTGTGAACATGGTAGAAGTTATCATCTTCAATAATATCACTGTTTTTTTTGATGTTTTTAATTGACCAGAATTGACGCACCAATCGCAGGCTAAAATATACCAAACCAATTAGGTATATCATTAAAAGGATAGATGTCCAATCAAAGGATGTGGAAGGGATACTTACACTTGCTGAAGCTTCCATCATTTGAAAATCATTGGACACCATGGTTTCCGGTTCAACAAGGACTGTTTTCGAAATGGTGATAAAAGGTAGTGCTACCGAAATAATAAGTCCAAGTAGTAAAAAGACCCGATTGCTACTGAAAAAAGTTTCTTTCTTTAAAAAAAGATAATAGGATATGGTGAACAATAATAATGCAAAGGACGATTTCAATAAATGCACAAAAAAAGCTTCCATTACTTTTTATTTTCAATTAGATTAATGATCTCTTTGAGTTCTTCTACCGTAATTTTTTCCTCCTTGGCAAAAAAGGATACCAAGCTTTTATAGGAATTGTCGTAATAGTCGGTAATGGTTGAATTGATAAATAATTTCCGATAAGCTTCCTTGGTCACGGTAGGATAATAACGGTGGGTGTTGCCAAAGGCTTCGTGTCCAATATATCCTTTTTCTTCCAGGTTTCTAACAATTGTGGAAAGTGTATTGTAATGGGGTTTGTCACCATCAATTTCCTTTAGAATTTCCTTTACAAAAGCTTTTTCCAGCTTCCATAGAATTTTCATGACATCTTCTTCTTTGTTAGTTAGTTTTTGCATTACAAATGTTTTATTGCACAAACGTATTACTATAATATTAGTTATACAACTGTTTTTTTAGTTATTTAACTAATTAGATAGTTTCTATTTTTTAATGGAACTCCTGTGAGGCAACAAATCTTCATCTATATTTACAGCAAATTATAGTTTTGGGAAATCTTCTTTTTATCGTTATAGGTCTTGTTTTGCTTATTGTTGGTGGAAATTGGTTGTTAAAAGCGGCGGTTGCATTATCACTAAAATTATCCATTCCTAAAATAGTTATAGGAATGACCGTGGTATCGTTTGCTACTTCGGCTCCAGAATTAATTGTGAGTATTAAAGCAGCCTTGGATGGGTTTCCAGATTTGGCATTGGGAAATGTAGTGGGGTCCAATATTGCCAATTTGGGATTGGTTTTGGGAATAACTGTTTTGATGGGGAGTATTGATGTCCGTAAAAGTTTTTATACCACCGACTGGCCCGTTATGATGGTGGCATCACTACTTTTTGTTGGGTTTGTTTATTTTGATGGGGTACTACAGCAGTATGAAGGTATTGTTATGGTTGTTTTTCTGTTTTTGTTTCTGGTTTACTTGCTCAGGTTTCAGAAGACGGCCGTGGTAGATGAAATGCCAGATGATGACGTACCATTACCATTGTATAAGATCGCTCTGTTTTTAGGAATTGGGGGAACGGCACTTTGGGGTGGTTCAGAGTTGTTGATTGATGGTGCGGTGGGAATGGCATCTACATTTGGTGTAAGCGATAGAATCATTGGTATTACTATTGTTTCTGTTGGCACCAGCATTCCGGAGTTGGCCGCTTCAATAATTGCGGTTCTTAAAAAGGAAAAAGCTATTTCATTGGGGAATTTAATTGGTTCCAATATCTTTAATCTTTTGGCCGTGCTCGGAATTACATCCATAATTACACCGATATCGGTCATGGATCAGGGCTTGCTTTCCAATGATATTTTTTGGATGCTGGGAATCTCGTTCATAATACTCCCATTGGTTTTTATTCCTAAAGGGTTGCGATTGGGTTGGAGAGATGGTATCATTCTCCTGCTATTCTATATAACCTTTGTGTATTTGACCATAAAATAAAAGCCGCCCAGAGGGCGGCTTTTATTTCAACAATTAATTTGTAAATCTATACGTCAGCAGACTTTACAGTCTTAATGATTCGTGCTGCAATTTTATATGGATCTCCATTGGATGCCGGTCTTCTGTCTTCCAACCATCCTTTCCATCCTTTTTCAACAGTCATAATAGGAATACGGATAGAAGCACCTCTATCAGAAACACCATAACTAAAATCGCTTATAGAAGCAGTTTCGTGCAACCCGGTCAAGCGTTGATCGTTAAACTCTCCATAAACCGCAATATGTTCTTTTGTAACAGGTCTAAAAGCTTCGCAAATTTTCTCATAAGTTTCTTTGGAACCACATGTTCTTAAAGTAGTATTGGAGAAGTTGGCATGCATACCTGAACCATTCCAGTCACCCTTTATTGGTTTTGGATGAAGCTCAATATAGTAACCATAGCTTTCAGTAAGTCTGTTCAACAAATATCTGGCCACCCAAATCTCGTCACCGGCTTTTTGAGCACCTTTTGCAAACAATTGGAATTCCCATTGTCCAGCAGCAACTTCCTGGTTAATACCTTCAAAGTTAAGTCCAGCGTCAATACATTGGTCTGCATGTTCTTCAACCAAATCCCTACCCCATGTGTTTCTGCCACCTACAGAACAGTAATATAAACCTTGAGGTCCAGGATAACCACCAATTGGGAAACCTAAAGGTAGTTGAGTTTCAGTATCCATAATAAAGTACTCCTGCTCAAAACCAAACCAAAAATCATTGTCTTGGTCGTCAATGGTGGCTCTTGAGTTGGATGCATGAGCGGTGCCATCTGCATTTAAAACTTCAGTCATAACCAAAAATCCATCTCTTCTTACAGGGTCAGGATAAATGGCAACGGGCTTCAAAAGACAGTCCGAAGAACCTCCTTCTGCCTGTTGGGTTGAACTTCCATCGAAAGACCACATTGGGCAATCTTCCAATTTACCACTAAAATCCTCTTCAATTTTAGTCTTACTTCTCAAGTTCGCGGTTGGTTCATATCCGTCCAACCAGATGTACTCTAATTTAGATTTACTCATAATTCTGGTAGTTATAATGTTCTCAAATTTTCGATTAACAAAAGTATGTTTTTCCTTTAATAATCTCTATTTTATAGGGGTAAAATAACAAACCTGTCCATATTATTTATATTACCCCCGTTTTAAATAGGGCAAAATGAAAAAAAAGTAATTTTCGGACGAAAAATTATTAAATTGTTAATTGTAGCTTTGCTTTTTAAATAAAATACAATATGCCACGAACAAGATTTGATGCATTGGCAGAAAGCCGGAAAAGAGTTTATCAAAATGTAACCGAGATGGGAAAGCGGTCGGAATTTTTTGGTAAGAATGTGTTTAATGAAGAAAAAATGCTTCAGTTTTTGACCAAAGAGGCTTTTGATAAGGTAAAGTCTGCCATATTTCAGGGAAGTAAAATCGATAGGAAAATAGCCGACCAGGTCGCGGAAGGAATGAAAGCATGGGCACTGTCCATGGGCGCAACCCACTATACCCACTGGTTTCAACCTTTAACAGGTTCCACCGCTGAAAAACATGACGCTTTTTTTGATATTCTTTCCGATGGAAGGGCAATGGAAAAGTTTGGGGGAAGACAATTGGTTCAACAGGAACCGGACGCTTCCAGTTTTCCAAGTGGAGGTATTCGGAACACTTTTGAAGCCCGCGGTTATACCGCTTGGGATCCAACATCTCCGGCATTTATCTATAAAACCACACTTTGTATCCCAACAATTTTTGTGGCCTACACCGGGGAAGCACTGGATAACAAGGCCCCTTTATTAAGGGCATTGCATGCTGTGGATGTGGCGGCAACAGCCGTTACCCAATATTTTGATAAAAATGTACGTAAAGTATATGCCACCTTGGGTTGGGAGCAGGAATTCTTTTTGGTAGACAAAGCTTTGGCCCAGTCCAGATTGGATATTGTAATGACAGGGAGAACCTTAGTGGGAAATGCGGCGGCAAAAGGACAGCAATTGGATGATCATTATTTTGGTGTAATCCCAAATAGGGCATTGAGCTTTATGAGCGATTTGGAAAAGGAATGTACTAAATTGGGTATCCCTGTTAAAACCAGACATAATGAGGTTGCTCCAAATCAGTTTGAGTTGGCTCCAGTTTTCGAGGAGGCCAACCTTTCGGTAGATCATAACTTGTTGCTTATGGATGTTATGGAAGTAATAGCTGACAAACATAACTTTGCTGTTCTTTTTCATGAAAAACCTTTTGCTGGAGTAAATGGTTCAGGGAAGCATAATAATTGGTCTTTGGCAACAGATACCGGGGTCAACTTGTTAAGCCCGGGTTCCACTCCAATGAAGAACCTTCAATTTTTAACCTTTTTTGTCAATACCATAAAAGCTGTGGATACCTATGAAGAATTATTGAGGTCTTCCATAGCATCGGCAAGCAATGACCATCGTTTAGGGGCAAATGAGGCTCCACCATCGATTATTTCCATTTTTATTGGAGAGCAATTAAGTAATGTTTTGGATGAATTGGAAGGGGTTTCCAAGGGAAAGTTATCCCCACAGGAAAAAACCGAACTAAAACTGAACGTGGTCGGAAAAATTCCAGAAATTTTATTGGATAACACGGATAGAAATAGGACCTCACCTTTTGCATTTACAGGAAATAAATTTGAGATGAGGGGCGTTGGTGCCAAGACCAATTGCGCCAAGCCCATGACCATTTTAAATACCATTGTGGCCAAACAACTAACGGAATTTAAAAAGGAGGTAGATGCCTTGGTTGATAAAAAGAACCTTAAAAAAGATGAGGCAGTTTTCAATGTCCTCAGGGAATATATCAAAACCTCTAAACGAATTCGTTTTGATGGAGACGGATATGGGATGGAGTGGCAAGAAGAGGCGAGAAGAAGAAAGCTGAGCAACAATAAAAATACTCCAGAAGCGGTTCAGGTGCTTACCTCAAAGGAAAGTATAGCACTGTTTAAGGAGATGGGAGTCATGAACGAGGTAGAACTCAATGCCCATCAGGAAGTTGAACTCGAGACCTATATTTTTTATGTTCAGATTGAAGGCAGGGTGTTGGGAGAAATGGTGTACAACCATATTGTTCCAGCTGCTATACGGTATCAGAATATTCTTTTGGAAAATATTAAAGGATTAAAGGATGTATATGGGGCCGCGCATAAAAAGGTAGCAGAAAGTCAGTTAAATATTTTAGAACAAATTGGTGAATACATTATGGAAATCAAGAAATTAACGGATGAAATGAGCGCTGCACGAAAGCGGGCGAACGGACTTTCAACTACGAATAGAAAAGCACAGGCCTATTGCACCAATGTAAAACCCTATTTTGAGACCATACGGGAGCGGTCGGACAAACTTGAAAAGTTAATTTCAGATGATTTATGGCCATTTACCAAATATCGAGAGTTGCTGTTCGCTAAATAAAGCCTTTTGCTAATGAAACAAGGCAGTGGAACATTAACTTTATGGTGAACTAAAATGTTGGATACTTGTATGGTTTTTGTCCCAAAAAACATAAAAATTGATAAGAAATTGCGATTTTTGATGTAACCAAAGGCCCTATGAAATCATCATTAAAAGACATTGAAAACGCAAAAAAGAGGATAACTCCCTATATCAACGAAACACCGATACTTACCTCTTCTTTGCTCAATACCTGGTTGGGGCACGAAATTTTTTTTAAAGCAGAGTGTTTTCAAAAAATTGGGGCGTTTAAGGCACGTGGTGCGTGCAATACCTTGGCTTGGCTTTTGGAAAGGGGCGAGCGACCTGATCATATTGTTGCCAACAGCTCTGGAAACCATTCCCAGGCGGTGGCCTATGCTGCTAGTCAATTTAAAATTCCGGCCACCATTTTTATGCCGAATTATTCTTCCCAAGTAAAGATTAGTGCAACACAGTCATATGGAGCTAAGGTGGTTTTGTGCGAGAGTAGGGATATTGCAGATGAAAAAGTACGAGAAGCGGCAGAACAGGATGGGGCTTATTGGATTCCACCATATAATCATGAACAGGTGGTTTGCGGTCAAGGAACCGCGGTATACGAAGCGCTTACCGATTTACAGGATATTGATGCGGTTTTTGCGCCATGCGGCGGCGGCGGGTTACTGTCCGGTTCGTTAATAGCCTCAAGAGGCCTGTCTCCAAGCACCAAAGTAATTGGGGTGGAGCCGTTAAATGCCAATGATGCGGCGGAGTCGTTGCGTTCAGGAACCATTCAGCATTTAAATGAGGTGCCAGATACCCTTGCAGATGGCGCCATGACCATGGCAGTTGGAAATGTAACGTTTGAATATCTAAAGCAATTGGACGAATTCTATGAAATAGAAGAGGATTATTTAATCTATTGGACCCAGTGGCTCACCCATTTATTAAAATGTAGGATAGAACCCACCTGTGCCATGCCCATGGAGGCGATACGTAGGTGGTTGAGAACACAAAAAACCAAACAACGTGTTTTAATGGTCATCTCTGGAGGCAACATAGATCAACAAACAACCAATAAAATCTGGGAGAGGAACTGTTTGGAAACAACTCCAAGTTTGTTTGAATAATACATGGGTTTCAATATATATTGATGTTGAATTTCTTTTGAATTATGCAGATAATGAATTGTCACAAATCTTCCCATTTAATTTTTGAATTCCTATATAATATCCCACACTTCTAATTTCCTATTCCTTATTTTTGCCTAAACCAAAAATATGTCCTTAAATACAAGTAAACGCTATGCTCAGCGAGGTGTTTCTGCATCAAAGGAAGATGTGCACCAAGCCATTAAGAATATTGATAAAGGGCTTTTTCCCAAGGCATTTTGCAAAATAGTGCCTGACTACCTTACTGGTAGCGAGGACCATTGCTTGGTCATGCACGCAGACGGAGCGGGAACAAAATCCTCCTTGGCCTATATGTATTGGAAGGAAACAGGAGATATTTCTGTATGGAAAGGGATTGCCCAAGATGCCCTTATCATGAATATTGACGATTTGATCTGTGTTGGAGTCACGGACAATATCATGTTGTCCTCTACCATAGGTCGAAACAAGAATGTTATTCCTGGGGAGGTTATTTCCGCCATAATTAACGGTACCGAAGAATTGATAGTGGACTTAGCAGCGCACGGGATTACAATTCATTCTACCGGAGGGGAAACGGCCGATGTAGGGGATTTGGTGCGTACAATCATTGTTGATTCTACTGTTACCGCCAGGATTGAAAGAAATAAAGTAATTGATAATGCCCATATAAAAGCGGGTGATGTTATTGTTGGTTTGGCTTCATTTGGACAGGCAACATACGAAACTGAATATAATGGCGGTATGGGAAGTAACGGACTTACTTCCGCAAGGCATGACGTTTTTGCAAAATACCTGGCAGAAAAATACCCGGAAAGTTATGATGCCGCGGTACCGGAAGACTTGGTGTATTCTGGAAAAACAAAGTTAACGGATGCTGTATCCAGTGCTCCATTGGATGCGGGGAAATTGGTATTGTCCCCGACTAGGACTTATGCGCCAATCATTAAAAAGGTTTTAGAGCAATATGATAACCAAAGCATCCATGGGATGGTGCATTGCAGTGGAGGTGCACAAACCAAGGTGCTTCATTTTATAGAAAACCTTCATGTTATTAAAAGTAGCCTATTTCCGATCCCACCGTTGTTCAAATTAATTCAAGAGCAATCCAATACCGATTGGAAGGAAATGTACCAGGTATTTAACTGCGGACATCGAATGGAATTATATGTTGATGAGCGTGTTGTGGACGACATCATATCAATCTCAAAAAGCTTCAATGTAGATGCTCAAATCATAGGGAGGGTAGAAAGTGCAGCACATAAAAAGCTGACCATACAAAGTGAATATGGCAAGTTTGAATATTAGCATACGATTCACTCCAAATTAACGTTCTTTTTATAAACCCCACGCTATGGAAAGAAAAGAATTCTTAAAAAGTTTAGGAGCTGGTGCGGCATTTGCACTTACGTTCCCATGTGTTCACGGCTGTTCCAAGGATGAAATTTCAGGTACAATTGTTGAGGAACCAACAGGAGTTGATTTCACTATAGACCTCACTTCGGCAGAAGCGGAAAAGTTGGCAGATAATGGCGGATTTATACTTAAAAATCTGGTTGTAGTAGCAAGGAACCTTCAAGGCGAGTTTGTTGCAGCTAGCCAGGTATGCAGTCATGAATCATATGACCAAGTACGATTTGTAAATCAGGATGGTGGAATATTTTACTGTGATGTCCATGGTTCTCGTTTTGCCCAAGATGGTTCCCCATTAAATCAAGTGGATAGCAATCCGGCAAAAGCCATTAAAGTCTATATGACAGAGCTGGACGGTACCACACTTCGGGTTTTTGAATAACATTTTTATCCTTAAATATATGAAGCCACTATTTTACCTAGTGTTCTATCTTTTTCTGGGTGGTTTAAATGCACAATGGCATGAAAGCTTTGAGGAGGTTGTTCAAATTGCAAGTGAAGAGGATAAACCCATTATTTTGGTATTTTCAGGTTCAGATTGGTGTGCACCTTGTATTAAACTAAAGCGAAAAATTTGGGAATCGGAAGAATTTAAAACGTATGCAGTTTCCCATTATGTGCTGTACAATGCAGACTTTCCAAGGAAGAAAAAAAATAGGCTTCCCATGAATCAAATGAACCAAAATAAATCTCTTGCCGAAAAATATAACATACAAGGACATTTTCCTTTGGTTGTAATATTGGATCAACAAGAATCCGTTTTGGGTAAAGTAGGATTTGATACCAAAGCAACACCGAAAACATATATTTCAATGTTGAACAGTTTTATAAAATGAAAATGTTCCCCGTTCTTTTTTGTGGATTTTTCTTTTTGCTTTCCAGTGGACAGCAGAAAAAAGATGTTGCCGTAAAAAAGACACTGAAACTTATGGGAACTCGTTTTGAGATAACGGTAATTGCCCCCAACGAAGACATTGGCTATATTAATATTGATGAAGCGGTATCGGAAATAGAAAGGGTGGAGCGCATAATTTCTTCTTGGGATGAAGCGTCAGAAACCGCCTTGGTCAACAAAAATGCAGGTATAAAACCGGTAAAGGTAAGCCCTGAGTTATTTAGGTTAATTGAACGATCTATCAGGATTTCAGAGATTACCTCCGGAGCCTTTGATATCACTTATGCTTCCATGGACAATATTTGGAAGTTTGATGGAACCATGAAAAGTACACCCTCCGAGTTGGAAATAGCGCGTTCCGTTTCCAGAATTGGATACCATAAAATAGTGCTCAATCCAGAAATGCAAACTGTTTATTTGTCGCAAGCTGGAATGCGAATTGGTTTTGGTGCCATAGGAAAGGGCTATGCAGCAGACAGAGCAAAAGAGCTTCTAATATCCAAAGACGTTAAAGGAGGAATAATCAACGCATCTGGTGATTTAACTACTTGGGGTACAAAAATTACCGGTGAGAAATGGTTGATCGGCATTGCCAATCCGTTAAGTAAGGACAAAGTTTTTAGTTGGTTGCCTATAGTGGAATCTTCCGTGGCAACATCTGGAAATTATGAGAAGTATGTGGTTTTAAACGAAAAAAAATATTCGCATATCATAGACCCAAGAACGGGCTATCCCACGATTGGGGTAAGTAGTGTATCCGTTTTTGCTAAGAATGCAGAATTGTGCGATGCTTTGGCAACTGCTGTGTTCATTATGGGCAAAGACAGTGGAATTCACATGGTAAATCAAATTGATGGTGTAGAAGTGGTGGTGGTGGACTCAGACAATAAAATCCATAAAAGTACCGGAATCATATTCGATAAAAATCAGTAAATTTAATTATGTTGAAGCCAATTTTTTTTTTACTTCTGTTGATTTTCTCCAGTTCCTGTGTTGCCGTTAGGGAGTATGATAAAGTTTACCTCAATGATATTGAAATGCAACTGGGAGCAAAGACCTCGGAGCGGTTTGAAACAAACTTCCAAATTTATAGAGAAGCTTCCGCCGGAGCTAATGGTGGCAAAACAGGAGGTGGTTGTGGATGCAATTAAAAATTCAAGCTCCGTGACTTTAACTAGAGGTTCCAATCTTCCCATAAGCTTGCAATTGGGCAATTTTGCAAAAGCTCTTTGTACCATACTATTTTTATGTAATCTTACTGCGACAATGGCACAGCAGACCAATGCAGTTTATAAAAAAAGGGTTTTGGAAACCAGTGAGATCGATTTTTTGTTCAGTTACTACAACCAGGACGGACAAAATGCTGCGGTTACAGGTGGAGAGGGTACCGAAGAACTTACAGACGCCACTTCTTCGATTGTTTTGAAAATACCCATGAACGCGGACGATGTATTAACCATAGACATGGGCTTGTCTGCCTACACCTCTGCCTCTTCCAGTAATGTAAACCCATTGGATGGCGGCAATATTAATACCACTCCTTTTGATGCCTCATCCGGAGAATCCAGGAAAGATATTTTGACCTACATAAATCCAAGTTATCAACATAGTTCTGCAGACCGAAACTCCATATGGACGGCCAACACCTATTTTTCCACGGAATACGACTACTTTTCCATTGGTTTTGGGGGAAGCTATACCCGACTTTTTAATGAAAAGAATACCGAACTGACCGTTGGTGGTAACATCTTTTTCGATAAATGGAATGCCATTTATCCCATTGAACTTCGCAATGGTTTTTTCGATGATCGTATTGTTGGCAATGGGAGCTATAATCCCAATTTTACGGTGTTTGAAAACGAGCGAAGAAACTCATATTCCATATCGTTGGGCTTTTCCCAAATTCTAAACAAGAAAATGCAAGCATCACTTTTTATGGATGTGGTTTCCCAAAATGGATTGTTGAGCACACCCTTTCAACGTGTTTATTTTGGAGATGCAGAAGATTTTTTTATCGCTGATTTTCAGCTTGCAGACGATGTGGAGCAGCTACCGGAAAAAAGACTGAAAATTCCTGTTGGCGGAAGATTGAACTACTATGTGAACGACCTTGTTATCCTGCGATCGTACTATCGTTTTTATTGGGATGATTGGGGAGTTATTTCGCATACCGCAAGTATTGAAGCTCCCTTAAAACTTTCGGAAAAATTTACGCTATACCCTACGTACAGGTATTATACACAATCCGAAGCCGATTATTTTTACCCCAAAGAGGATGCGCAAACTACGTTTGACTTTTATACATCAGATTACGATTTGTCAAAATATAATGCCCACCAATACGGTTTGGGAGTTCAGTATAAAGATATTTTTACCAGTACAAAGGTTTTGGCCTTTGGCTTAAAGACCATTGATTTGCGTTTCAGCAAGTACGATAGAAGTAATGGACTGAATGCCTATATTTTTACGGTAGGAACTACATTTATTGGGAATTAGAGGTGAGGTAACCTTCCTTTACTAAGTCTTCCTTGGTATGTATTAATTTAAAATATCCGTTTCTTCCTAAAACCCTAGTAACTTCCCCTTCCTTGGCATTTAGATAAATACCCGACAGGGTTGTTTTACTGCCATAGCTCAATGTTATATTGTCAACCTCAAGAATCAAAAGAAAGCAAAATTAAATAGATGCATATTGAGCAGATAAAATCAAAAAAGAAAGAAACAAAAAAGAGGAGCTCCTTGGAAATTGCAAAATTTTGATAAAAAGTCAAACGTGTCCTAAATCTATCATCACGAAATAGCATGAAAATCCAACCCAAAATCACTAGTTTTAAAATAATTACAGCGGAAAAAGGAGCATTTCCAATGAACATAAAGGTACTTGCGACCCCTGAAACAAAAAGCATGTATTTGCAAAAGAGAAAGACAAGATGGTACGTTTTAAAACGAAGCAGTAAAGACATAGTCTATATTAAATGTACAAATTAATTGTAAATTCGCATCTTAACGCTGATTGATATATGCTAGACAAACTCAACATAGTAAAACAACGTTTTGATGAGGTTTCCGATCTTATTATTCAACCAGATATTATTTCGGATCAAAAAAGATATGTACAGCTTAATAAGGAGTATACGAATCTTAAGGTGCTTGTGGAAAAGCGAGATCAGTACTTGGAGCTTACCAACAATATAAAAGAGGCAGAAGAGATAATTTCGGATGGCAGTGATGCTGAAATGTTAGAAATGGCCAAAATGCAATTGGAGGAGGCTAAAAGAGGTCTTCCCAAACTGGAAGAGGAGATAAAGTTTCTGCTAATTCCCAAGGACCCCGAAGATGAGAAAAACGTGGTTATGGAAATTAGAGCGGGTACAGGCGGCGATGAAGCTAGTATTTTTGCAGGAGATCTTTACCGAATGTATGCCAAATATTGCGAGTCTAAAGGTTGGAAAACCAACATTATGGATTTGAATGAAGGTACCAGTGGGGGATATAAGGAAATCCATTTTGAGGTGTCGGGCGAAGACGTATACGGCACTCTTAAGTTTGAAGCAGGAGTACATCGTGTGCAACGTGTGCCACAGACAGAGACCCAAGGGAGGGTTCATACAAGCGCGGCAACCGTGATGGTGATTCCGGAGGCAGAAGATTTTGATGTGCAGGTCGAACCCAAAGATGTGAGAATAGATTTTTTCTGCTCATCGGGTCCCGGAGGGCAATCGGTGAATACAACCTATTCCGCTGTCCGTTTAACACACGTTCCTACGGGTTTGGTTGCCCAATGTCAGGATCAAAAATCACAGCATAAGAATAAGGAAAAGGCTTTTAAAGTACTTCGTTCAAGATTGTATGATTTGGAACTTGCCAAAAAACAAGAGGAAGATGCGGCCAAACGTAATTCTCAGGTGAGTAGTGGGGACCGTTCTGCAAAAATAAGAACCTACAACTATCCACAGGGCAGGGTTACGGATCATAGAATAGGTCTTACCCTTTATGATTTACAAAATATTATCAATGGCGATGTACAGAAAATCATTGATGAATTAATGTTGGTTGAGAACACCGAAAAATTAAAAGAAGCATCTGAAATCTTTTAGGAAGGTATCCAAAAATTATTAGATGTCAGTATTGGATTCATGATCACATCAAGCATAGTCGAGAATCATTTTAAATGAAAATAAGCCAACTAGTTGCGCAAATAAAGCAAAAGAAATCTTTCCTCTGTATTGGTTTGGATACCGATATGGATAAGATTCCAAAACACCTTCTTAAGGAGGAAGATCCTATTTTTTCATTCAATAAGGCAATTATAGATGCGACAAACAAATTTTGTGTAGCGTATAAGCCCAATACTGCCTTTTACGAGGCCTATGGGTTAAAAGGATGGAAATCTTTGGAGCGGACAATAGCGTATTTGAATGCGGAATACCCCAATATTTTTACAATTGCCGATGCTAAAAGAGGTGATATAGGTAATACTTCTACCCGTTATGCCAAAGCTTTTTTTGAAACCATGAATTTTGATTCTATTACCATTGCTCCATATATGGGAAGGGATTCTGTGGAACCCTTTTTAGAATTTGAAAATAAGCATGCCATTTTGTTGGCCTTAACATCCAATCAAGGTGCTTTTGACCTTCAAACAAAACACCTTGGGGAACACAAGCTTTATATGGAAGTTCTGGAAGTATCCAAAACCTATAAAAACTCGGAGAACTTGATGTATGTGGTTGGTGCTACCAAGGCAAGTTATCTGGAGCAGATTAGGCAAATAGTTCCTGAAAGCTTTTTATTGGTTCCAGGAGTAGGCGCGCAAGGAGGAAGTTTGGAAGAAGTTTGCAGGTATGGAATCACAAAGAACGTAGGTTTGCTGATCAACTCTTCAAGAGGTATTATTTATGCTTCACAGGGAGATGATTTTACCGTGGCGGCACATGCCGAGGCAAGAAACCTACAATATAAAATGGAAGTTGAATTACGAAAGGCTAAAATAATAGCTTAAGCCAAGTTTTCCAATATCCGTTTTATTTCTTGGGCTTTTCTATTAAAGAATTCCCCTAGCTTAGTGTCAATATACATTGCGTCCGCAGCTTTCTCAACAAAACTTTGATACCTGAATTCTAAAACAGATATGGCTTGATTTCCGCTGGTAATTGGAGTGACCGCTCCAACTCTACAATACTGATTTTTCATTTTAAAAGATTTGTTCTAACAAAGATACGTTCAAAACCTTGTTTTGGATTACGGACTAAGGGTGTATACATCTAGAAATCAAGCGCTTTATCTAAAAATTAACAAATCGGGTTGCATAGGGCCTTTAAATATGGTTTTAACGAAGGAAAATTAACCTACATTTATAAAAGGCTTTGTTCTGTGGAACAGCCATTTGTTTTGCCTAAGAGGTAATTTTAAACCTTAAAAATTAAAGTAGATGAAATTTTTCTTGGCTTTGAACGTGTTTCTCATTTGTTTTTCGGCTTGGGCTCAAGAAGACAGAGCATGTAATTGTTGTTCAGAGGATCATCTTGCATTTGATTTTTGGATTGGAAATTGGGAAGTCTCAAATGCAAGAGGAGTTGCTGCAGGGAAGAGCAGTATTGTCAGAGAAGAGCGTGGTTGTGTAATCCGGGAAAAATGGACAAGTGTGAAATTGGGCTATACAGGAACAAGTCTTAATTTTTACAATGGTATTACAAAACAATGGGAACAACTCTGGGTGGATAATGCTGGTACATTTTTAAAACTTAAGGGGAACAGGGTTGGTGACAGCATGATATTGTCCTCGGATGAGTTTGTTAAAGACGGTAAAAACTATAAAAACAGAATTACTTGGACCAGGAATAAAGATGGAACAGTTAGGCAACTTTGGGAAGTTTTGGATGGTGATGAGGTGGATACTATACTCTTTGATGGATTGTATACAAGAAAGTGAAAACGTTAAAGGGTTAGATTAAGGACTATTTATACATGGGAATTGTAGGTTTGCATTCCCACCATATTTTTTTGATATTCCGTTGGGGTAAGTTGTGTATCCTTTTTAAATGCTTTGTTGAATGTAACCTTATTGTTGTAGCCAACCTCATAGGCAACATTAATAATATTAAGCTTGCGCGATTCATCATCTAAAAGCAGTTGCTTTGCTTCTTTAATGCGATAAATGTTTACAAATTCATGGAAACTGACCTGGAAATGTTCATTGATGATTTGAGAGGTATTGTGTCTGGTAGTGTTTAATTTCTGGGATACCATGTCGAGGTTGATATTATTTTCTTTGTAGATTTTGTCCACAGCAAAGAGATACAGGAGATTTTCTTTTAATTCATGGGACAAACTGTTGGTCAAACCAGATTTCTTGTATTTGTTCATAAATTTATTGGAATAGGAAAATACCCCATTTACGAGATTGGGTTGCACACTTGCAGAGTATCCAATGAAAATTACCATGGCGGCCATACATATGGTTGGTACATGGAAAAAGATACCCGAAAAATTATTCAAAGCAACCAGAATGCCATACACCATATAAGCTAAAATGTATAGGAAATGAATATGGTAAACCTTTCTAAACCACTTTTTACTCTTAAGGGTCAAGGTGTCATTTCTTTTGTTGTTCAAATATAGTTTTCTAATAAAAAGACCATAGGCCAATAGTAAAATGGTTTTTGAAATTGTCAAAATCATTAGCTCAATAGCGGATTCTGATTCAGTTACCAAAATTGCTCTTTCAAGTAATATTTGAAGTTTCCGATCTGCTGTCAATAGAAGGTGGTTTGGAATAACATATAACGCAAGTAAAACTGTGGGGATCAAATGGAGCAAATCCCTAGCTTTAAAAATGTATCTTTTGGTAATCCTTTTTAGGTAAAAATATAGCAAGGGACCATAGAGGTACGAAAATAACGTGGACATTAGATACGTATGAGGATATTCATATTGATAGTTGGCAATGCTTATTGAAATATGAAGTATAAAGGTTGAGTGAATGAATACAAAAGCTGCGATTAGGATTTTGGCATGGGAATCTATACTGTTGTTAATCAGTAGCATTGCCGAAATATAGAAGCCAACCAGTGAAATAAATAGATAAAAGATAGCCCAAAATCCGAGTTTGGGAAGATAGTTCTTTGTAATTGTTTCAAATTTGTTAGAGCTTCTGATCGTATCAAAACCCTCATGTTGAATGAATGCGGTATTAAACTCTTCTAATAAATATTTTTCTAAATAAGCAACCGATTCTTCAGGGTTGTTTAGTGCGGCTTCACTTAGCGCTAATTTTTTGAGAATTTTCTTTTTATCCTTTTCAGGTTGTTCGCTAAGGGATTTTTGATAGATGTCTATCGCTTTTTTATACCGATGAATATTGTAATAATAGTCCGCCCATTTTACGGAATCCTGAAACTTAACAACCTCTAACGATTCTTTTGTACTGCGTGTGTGAGCAACCATGTTGGCACATAAGCACAAAAAAGATAGGAGAACAAGTAGTTTTAACCGTCCCATTTTTCCAAAAGATGAATTGAGGTTTCTTTTGAAATTAAGGAATTACGAGATTTGAAATGTTAAATAAATCATAAAAACCGTAAACCCCGATAAGAATTTACCTTTTAAATGATGAATATTAGGCGATATAAAAACCACAATATACTGATAATAAGTAGATTGTGTTAAATGCAAAAACCGGTGCTAACACCGGTTTTAAACTAACTAACTCAAAAAAATGCTAACTCAGATAATCTTTTGCAAAATTCAATTATAAACCCATAGCCAATGTTAATTTAACTTTAGGAATTTATTATAATTGATGTGCTATATTAAGAAAATAACGAAGATACATTTAACTTATTGCGTATGTAAGAAAATTTTATGATTAATCTTGAAGAGCGAATATTTTCTTTAACAAATCCGTTGTTCGCGACGAAATTTTTGTCCTTATTTCCTTTTCTTCAAGAGCTATCATAGTATAAACACCATTCAGGGCTTCTTGGGTGGTATAATCGGTCAAATCCGGATTTACATCCGAAGTAAGTGGTAAGCTATTGTACTTGGTAATAATATTGCTCCAAATCTTATCGGCACCAACTTTACTGAACGAATTTTCTATTATAGGGTTAAACTTCCCATAAAGTTTGGTTTTGGTGGATTGTTCCAGATATGTGGTAGCAGCATTGTCACTTCCCAATAAAATTTGCTTGGCATCGCTAAATGAGATTCCCTTTACCGCATCAACAAAAATAGGTGTTGCTTCTTTTACCGCATCTTCGGCAGCGTTGTTCAAAATTCGGAGTCCTTCATCTGCTAAACTACCAAGGCCAACATCCCTAAGGGTTTTATCTACTTTCTTCAGTTCTTCGGGCAATAAAATCTTTACAAGATCATTTTTAAAGAAACCATCCTTAACTGCCAATTTATTTACCTGTTTTTCTATACCTAAATTAAGGGCATCCCTTAGCCCTTGGGCTATCTCTGCATTTCCAATGCCTGTGGTTCCTTGTGGTAACTGATTTACAACCTGTTGTAATTCGGTGCAACTCATAAGCTGAAAGGCTAGCAGGCCAAGAAGTAATCTTTTCATGTTTAATAATTTATAGTTGAAGTGAAATTACTGCTATTCGACAAAAAAATACGCCGCCCCAGTCAATATTTAGGAAAAAATAACAGTCTTGTTGTTATACACCATTGTTTTTCTTTCCACATGGTGTTGAACAGCTTGGGCAAGTACAATTTTCTCCAAATCCCTTCCCTTGGCAATAAAATCCTTTATGGAATGTGAATGTGAAACCGTGGTAACCCCCTGTTCAATAATGGGACCGGCATCCAACTCTGCTGTTACATAATGACTTGTTGCCCCAATAATTTTTACCCCGCGTTCAAAAGCCGCATGGTACGGTTTGGCCCCCGCAAAAGCAGGTAAAAAAGAATGATGAATATTGATTATTTTTTGGGGATAGACATTGATTACTTTTGAAGATAAAATTTGCATGTATCGTGCCAAAACAATAAAATCCACATTGTGTTTCTTTAGCAAGTCAAGCTGCTTTTCCTCAGCTGCTTCCTTCGTGTTTTTGGTAAAGGGAACGTGATAGTAGGGAATTTGGAATTGTTCGGCGATGTATTTTAAGTCAGGATGATTACTTAAAATAAATGGTATGTCTACGAGCAGCTCCCCAGATTTATACCTACTTAGTAAATCATAAAGACAATGGTTGTACTTGGAAACAAATAAGGCCATTTTTGGCTTCAAGATATCCGTATAGACGCCCCACTTCATGCGATATCCATTAGCCAGTTCTTCCTTAAACTCCTGGTTAAATTCTGGAAGGATTATACTGCCTTCGAATTCACTCTCCAAGCGCATAAAAAAGACTCCGGCCTCCTTATCCACATGTTGGTCCAGATAAATAATATTGCCATTCTGTTTGTGGATGAATGTTGTAACTGCTTTTATAATGCCAGATTGATCCGGACAATGTATAAGTATGGTAAGTTTCATGCCTTGAATTTAACGTGGTAAAATTATGATATTCAAAAAAAGTAATGGAAACTAACTTTGATTTTTATAAAATTCTAACTAAAAACAATTATTTGTTGCATTTTCTGTAAATTGCAAAGCAAAAACAGCTTAGTTATTGCTAATGGAACAAACAAAGCCGTATCAACCAAAGAATAAGATTAGAATTGTAACAGCGGCCTCTTTGTTTGATGGTCATGACGCTGCAATTAATATTATGCGGCGTATTATTCAATCCACAGGTGTTGAAGTCATTCATTTGGGCCATGATCGCAGTGTGGTGGAAGTAGTAAACTGCGCCATTCAAGAAGATGCCAATGCAATTGCCCTAACCTCATACCAAGGTGGTCACAATGAATATTTTAAATATATGTTTGATTTGCTAAAACAGCGAAATTCCGAACATATTAAAATTTTTGGGGGTGGAGGTGGAGTCATACTTCCAGAGGAAATAAAAGAGTTGATGGATTATGGGGTCGAACGCATTTATTCCCCTGATGATGGCCGTCAAATGGGGCTGCAAGGCATGATCAATGATTTGGTAGAACGATGTGATCGATCGGTTCCAGAGTTAAAACTTCCCAAGGGTAAAAAGCTGAAGGAACTGTTCTTGGAAAATGATTCCAACCTCATCGCTCGGTTAATATCTTTTGCTGAGAATAAACACGATGTTTTTGAATTGTATGAACAGGAAATAAACAAGCATATTTCCCATGTTCCGGTTTTGGGAATTACTGGAACAGGCGGGGCAGGTAAGTCTAGCTTGGTGGATGAATTGGTAAGACGATTTTTATTTGATTTTCCAGAGAAAAGTATTGGCATAATTTCCGTGGACCCCTCTAAAAGAAGGACGGGAGGAGCGCTTTTGGGAGATAGAATTCGAATGAATTCCATTAATAACGACCGCGTTTATATGCGCTCTTTGGCTACAAGACAATCCAACTTGGCACTTTCTAAGCATGTTTCGCAAGCAATTCAAGTGCTCAAAGCTTGTAATTTTGATTTACTAATTCTTGAAACATCTGGAATAGGGCAATCAGACACGGAAATTTTGGACCATAGCGATGCGTCTTTGTATGTTATGACCCCCGAGTTTGGGGCGGCAACGCAGTTGGAGAAAATTGATATGCTTGACTTTGCCGATGTTGTGGCCATTAATAAATTTGACAAGAGAGGTGCCCTGGATGCACTTCGGGATGTAAAAAAGCAGTACATGCGCAATCATGGATTGTGGGACGTTGATCAAGACAATTTGCCCATTTTTGGTACTATCGCCTCGCAGTTTAATGACCAGGGCATGAATCGTCTTTATAAGATCGTGATGGATACTATGGTAACTAAGGCAGGATCAAGGTTGCTATCAAATTTTGAAGTTTCCTATAAGAAGACGGAGAAAACATTCGTTATTCCGCCAGCCAGAACAAGATATTTATCTGAAATAGCCGAAACCAATAGGGCCTATGATAAAAAAGTGGACGAACAAGGAATTATTGCCCAAAGATTGTTTGGGATTCATCAAACTATTTTATCTGTGGTTTCAGATGAAGATCATAAGACTTATTTAACAAAATCAGGACTGGATAATGATGCAGTTCTAAAGCAGATTGATAGCAAAGAAATTCCATTTGCAAAACTTTTGTTGGCACAATTTGAACGGGTTAAAATGAATCTTGATCCCCATAATTGGGAATCTATTTTAAAATGGCAGGATAAATTAAATAGATACAAATCTGAGGTTTACTCCTTTAAAGTGAGAGGGAAGGAAGTTAATATTGAAACGCATACGAAATCACTTTCAAATTCTAAAATTCCAAAAGTGGCACTGCCAAAGTACAAAGCTTGGGGCGATGTTCTTAAATGGATTTTAAGGGAAAATACGCCAGGTGAATTTCCCTTCACCGCTGGCTTGTACCCTTTTAAAAGGATAGGGGAAGACCCAACAAGAATGTTCGCTGGCGAAGGTGGTCCAGAACGTACCAACAGACGTTTTCACTATGTGAGTTTGGATATGCCGGCCAAACGTCTTTCCACAGCTTTCGATTCCGTTACCCTATATGGCAATGACCCAGACCATAGACCGGATATTTATGGGAAAATTGGGAATGCTGGAGTGTCTGTTTGTTGTTTGGATGATGCTAAGAAGTTATATTCTGGCTTTGATTTAAGTGATCCCATGACCTCCGTAAGCATGACCATTAATGGCCCTGCTCCAATGCTATTGGCCTTTTTTATGAACGCAGCCATTGACCAAAACTGTGAAAAACATATAAGAGAGAAAGGATTGGAAAAGGAAGTGGAACAGCGGATGGTGGCAATATTTAAAAAGAAAAAGGCTAAAAGACCTCGTTATTTTGGGGAACTTCCTAAAGGAAATGATGGTTTGGGTCTTATGCTCTTAGGGGTTACTGGAGACCAAGTGCTACCTAAAAATGTGTACCAAGAAATCAAGATGAAAACCCTAAGTCAGGTGCGGGGAACGGTGCAGGCGGATATTTTAAAAGAAGATCAAGCGCAAAACACTTGCATTTTTTCCACAGAGTTTGCCTTGCGGCTTATGGGTGATGTACAATCCTATTTTATTGAACATGAAGTGCGCAATTTTTATTCCGTGTCGATATCGGGATATCATATTGCTGAGGCTGGTGCAAACCCCATTACTCAGCTTGCTTTTACATTGTCCAATGGTTTTACCTATGTGGAATATTATTTGAGCAGGGGAATGAATATTGATAAATTTGGCCCAAACCTTTCCTTCTTTTTTTCAAATGGAGTGGATCCCGAATATGCTGTTATCGGAAGGGTGGCTAGAAGAATTTGGGCAAAGGCCATGAAAGAAAAATATGGTGCTGGAGCACGGGCCCAAATGCTAAAATATCATATTCAGACTTCGGGAAGAAGTCTACACGCCCAGGAAATAGATTTCAACGATATTCGTACCACGTTGCAGGCCTTGTACGCTATTTATGATAATTGTAATTCGCTACATACCAATGCATATGATGAAGCCATTACTACCCCTACCGAAGAATCTGTGAGGAGGGCAATGGCCATACAGTTAATTATAAATAGGGAATTGGGACTTGCCAAAAATGAGAACCCATTGCAAGGGTCATTTATTATTGAAGAGTTAACAGATTTGGTTGAGGAAGCGGTTTTGCTAGAGTTTGACCGAATTACAGAAAGAGGTGGAGTGCTTGGTGCTATGGAAACAATGTATCAACGTTCCAAAATTCAAGAAGAAAGCCTCCATTATGAAACCTTAAAGCATTCTGGTAAATACCCTATAATTGGGGTAAACACGTTCTTAAGTTCCAAAGGCTCACCAACCATTCTGCCAACCGAGGTTATTAGGGCTACAGCGAAAGAAAAGAAATATCAAATTGAGACTTTACAGGATTTACATCTTAGGAATGCATCGGAAACAGAAGCTCAATTGGCAGCACTTCAAGAAGCTGCGATATGCAATGAAAACCTCTTTGAGAAGTTAATGGAAGTGGTAAAATATTGTTCGTTGGGGCAGATTACAAATGCGTTGTTTCAAGTTGGGGGGCAGTATAGGCGTAATATGTAGTTGTAGCTAAGAAGATTGGCGTGAAAATCAGTCGTTTCCGTTTTGAAAAGACTTTCTCCATTTTTTAAACGAGGTCCTAAAAACCTTGATTTCCCCTCGCAAAAGATTTAGGTATTCTTTCTCTTTGATGCCATCTTTTTCTAGGCCGTTGCAATACGCCAAAATGTTACGGGTCATTATATTAATGAAGGTGAGGCTCCTCATTCTAACCGAATAGGAATTGCTCAAGGCAGCTTGCTCAACCTCTTTGGTAATGAGCATTGCGTCTGTCATAAGGGATTTTGTAATATCATCCCGAAAACTATCAACTTTTCGGAGCGAAAGTATTTCTCGATTATACGAAAAATAAGCTGCAACAGCTTCGCTCAAATCACGTAATGCCAGTGATTTACGATAGACTCCAAGAGAATTTAATGCATTTCTCTCCATGTTTTTTCAAAGCAATTTTGTACTATAAAATTACATATGAAAAATATAATGTAACTTTATTTTTTAAAGTAAATGCGTATATCAGCTTTTGAATTCAAGTAATTATCATTTTTTTCTTTAAATATGAAAATCGATGAGTTAAACTGGGAAATCCTACAATGTCTGCAATTAAATGCTAGGGAATCTTTTGCCAATATTGGGCGTAAGGTAGGGCTTACATCTCCAGCAGTTGCAGAACGGGTAAAGAAGATGGAGGATTTGGGAATAATTGAAGGCTATCGAACAAATGTTTCTTATGCTTTGGCAGGCCACCAGCTAAAAGCTATTGTTATGCTAAGGGCTTTCATGGGGAAATTGAAGCCTTTTCTTAGTAAGGTAAAATCGTTCCAGGAAGTGGTTAATTGTTATCGTATTACGGGCAATGAAAATATTATTATGGAAGTGGTCTTAACCGATCAGTCTCATTTGGAAAAATTTATTGATGAATTAATCATTTATGGCGAATGTAGAACCCATATTGTACTTTCAAGTGTTGTTTCTGACGCTCCTATTAGAACAAGTAAGTCTCGATGATAATTTTGGACTAACTTTATGAACCCAGGATGCATTGTTTTTTGGCCGGGTTTTTGTTGAGGAATAGTTATGAAAAAAATATACACCCTACTTTTTCTAATCCCAGTTTTATGGCAGCATGCGGCAGCCCAAAAACTGTTTCTTAAAAAGGGAACAATTGTAGAGTCCTTGTCTGTAAATGATTCGGTACCGGAAACATTCTCCCTTTACCTACCCAAAAAATTCACAGTGGATAAGGAGTGGCCGTTACTATTGGTAATGGATTTAGAAGGTAAATCAAAACAAACCTTGTCCATGTTTGTCACTGCTGCTGAGAAGGAAGGTTACATTCTTGCTGCAACCAAAGTTGTTGATAGCATTTCGATGACGGATAATATGGTGAATACAAATAATGTATTTCAAAAAATCACCAGTTTGCTTCCTATACATAAGGATCGTGTGTATACGGCGGGAGTATCTTCTGGGGCTCGTTTTGCCAGTTTGGTCCCAATTTTCATTAAAAACATTAAAGGCGTATTATCCATTAACGCTTCAATGGCCAACACAGATTTATTAAATGGCAATAGATCGTTTCATTTTATTGGGATTGTTGGTAAAAGGAGTTTCAATTATACAGAAATGCTTACCATGGAAAAAGTCTTGGATAAATTTCGGTTTCCAAATCAAGTTTTAATTCATGAGGATTATAAGGAATGGCCAGAGGCAAGCTATTTAGCTAAATCCTTGCAATTATTTACTTTGGCCGCCATGGGAAGAAAGCATATTCCCAAAGATACCAGCTATATTGCATCTGCTTTGAAGGAGGATCTTGCAAAAGTGAACAAATTGAAAAACACGGGTAAATTGTTATTGGCTGAGCAGTATATGGCGGAGATGATGTCAATCTACAGTGTTCATAAAAATATGGACTCCCTTCGACAAGTTCAAAAAGGACTTAGAAAAGACCGTGTATATAGAGGAATGAAACGAACTGAAAGTGCTGCTTTTCTAAAAGAATCTCTGTTGAAAGAGGATTATCGATATTTTATAGAGGAGGATGTGATTACCTATAATTTCAATAACTTAGGTTGGTGGAACCATCAAATGACCGAGATAAATAAATTTATTTCCGGGAGTAATACCAGTGAAAAGGAAATGGGAAGTCGTTTGCACGGTTTTGTAAATGCTTTGGCTGAGGACAATATAGATATTATTGAATCGGAACCATTGATTGATGAGGATGCTCTGGCCTTTTTACTTATGTTAAAAACAATTTTAGAACCACAAAATTTTGACTATTATCTAAAAATAATTTCCTTAAGCTCAAAAAATGAAGACTACGGAACCGCCTTGTTCTATCTAGAGGAGGCTTTAAAGAAAGGCTTTAAGGACAAGGATAAGCTGTACAATTTGGAGGACACGGCCTTGCTTAGGATTACCCCTAAGTTTAATAAATTGGTTTCCGAATATTTGAAGGAAGCCCGTTATGAAATTATTGAAGAATAAGTTTGGGAACATTGTCCAAGTTCCAATCAATAACAAGACCGCCAGCTAGTGATTCGGCAATTTCTCTTCCATAAAGGTATTCACATAGGTACAATGAAGCTTCAAAACTTTTTGCTCCTCCAGCTGAGGTGATAAACTTGTCATCATGTACAAACAGTACACTATCCTTCACCTTTAATTGGGGAAACATGGTTTTGTACTTTTCAATATCGCTGGGAAAAGTAGTGGAAACGGCATCGTCCAAAAGGCCAGCTTTTGCCAGGACAAAGGCCCCATCGCAATGAGAGGTTACGAATTGGGCTTCTTTGGCCACTTTCTTTACAAAATTCAACATAATGGTATCCATTAAATCGGAGTCCAAATGATGTTCGGCACTGGGAACGACCAAAATATCTATTTTGGGAATAGTGTCTTGGGTGTAGTTGAAATCGGGCAGAATACGCACCCCTTCAAAGGAGGTTATGGGTTCCAAACTGTTTGCAACCGTAAAAGTATTCATTGCCTTTATGCCTTTTCTGTATTGGGTATGTTGGAAAATATCATAGGGAGCGGTAAACTCGGTATTATATACACCGTCCATTATTAAAAAAGCAACATTATATCTATTTGCTTCTAACTTTGGAAATAGCCTTTGTGGATTCTGCGGGAAATCCGAGCTTTTTTTGCTATGACATGCAGCCACTAAAATCAACCCTATAAAAATGCCAAGAACTTTAGCCATTTAATGTGTTTTATAACAAAAAATAGTGCTAAGGTACTATTAAGGGCGATTTCTCCTATTTTTAGGGTAAAAAAATTTGGGAATGAAATATTTACTTGGCGGACTATTCTTTTTGATATTAGCTTGTAGGTCCGATAAAAAATACCACACTACTACTACAATTGATAAGGTTCAAATTAAATCGAAGACAATACAAGAAATATTGGTATTTCAGCGAGAACTCAATGAAACGTTTAAAAATCCAGAAACTTCTCCACTTCCCGATAGATACCGAAAGGATTTTGAAGGATTGGATTTTTTTAAGCCCGATACCAATTATGTGGTGACAGCGAGATTTGAAAGAACGCCTGATGAGGTTCCTTTTTTGATGCATACTACAACGGAAGAAAAAAGGACCGAAGTGGTTTATGGTATTGCCCATTTTCAATTGCATGGGAAACAACATAGGTTGGAAATCTACCAGAACCCCGATTTAATTCCCCAAGAAGAGTATAAGGATTATTTATTTCTTCCATTTTTAGATGAAACCAATGGAAACGAGACCTATGGTGGTGGACGTTATATTGATTTGATCATCCCTAAAGGGGATACGATTGTAATTAATTTTAACAAGGCATACAACCCCTATTGTGTGTATAACAAAAAGTACTCCTGCCCTCTAGTGCCAAGGCAAAATTATTTGAGAACTAATATGAGGGTAGGAGTAATGGCATTTAAAAAAAACAAATCCCTTTAGCTCCTTAAGTCAAAGGGATTTGTTGATATGAAAATATTTTTCTTTTATATCCTGCAATTGAATTCAACAATTCTTGCCGAGTTGTCGGCACTTGGATATAATAAATCATGGGCGGTTATATCGCCATTTGAGAAACCAAGGCCTATATAAGAGCTACTAGGACTAGTTGTCGAATTCATTACTGAAGCGTTATCGGTTGTAGGCGAACCATTGATAAAACAACCATTTGTTTGATCAGTATGTTTATATCCTAGAGTATGTCCAAATTCGTGCATCATAATCCTTGTAAAATAAGGAATGTCATTGGTGGAGTAACTACTTGAGTTTGTATTTATTCTGATTCTATACCCAGGCACCTGAACGGGCAAAGCGGCACTGGCTAAGGTGCTAGTACTACTGGTGCTATATAAATAAACCTCGATGCCATCCCAAGCTCTTATATCACAATTTCTGTCTTCAAGTATGAAATTCATACGATTGTTTTGGAGATTGTTCCAATTATTCATAGCGTTTATTGTCGCTTGTCTCCATGCCTGAGGCACGGAGCCGTTGATGTCAACAGAAATGTAATAGATTTCATCATCATGGCTACAATTTCTGCCAGGGCAAAAATTGTCACGTACAGGAGATGGAGAAAAAGTACTGCAACCGCTACTTGCATAATGTGCCGTAGGGTCAATATTATTTTCTTTGTTAAATTCAATTATTCTAATTAGACCTTCAATGCTTATGGTCATATCATTTTCTAGAATAAACTCATTGTCCTCAAAAGCAATGTTATCTTTCTTGAACTTAAGGTCGTTTATTAAATAGTCCTTTAAATATTGTAATGAATCCGGAATGATGGCATTTTGGATAGATGGATCAATATTGGAGATTTCATCATCTGGATTTGGAAAGGTTCCTGTTCCTTCATTTTGATTGCTGCAAGAGAAAAAAAATAGTGCGCAAATAACTAACAAAAGTAGTTTTTTCATTTTTAAAGATTTTAGGATTAAGTATCTTTAAATGTAAGAAAAAGACTATGTTAAAAAACAAATGAATTGTTAAGGTTGCAACAACCTAAATGATAAAATACTCCTGCCCTCTAGTGCCAAGGCAAAATTATTTGAGAACTAATATGAGGGCAGGAGTGAAAGACTTTAAAAGAGACTAAAAAAGCCTTAATCCCTAAGGAGTAAGGCTTTCTATTAGCATTAAAATGTACTTTTTGGGTCTAGAAAGAGAAAATGGCAGCAATCAAGAAAGATGACTGACTATTTGTAAAACCACCATCACCATCTAAATAGGGCTCTAAATCGTTACCCCAGCTATCTAAACGAATTTCAGGTTTGATAATAAGATTATCTTTTGTGAAACTTCCGGTAAGTGTCAATCCTAGAACATTGGCATCATCATCCAAAGCATCGTCGGTAAATGTCACATATTCCCCACGTAGCCCTAGAGCAAAGCTATCGGATGTAGCTAACTGAGGGTAAATGGCTGCACCGTAGAATCCAGTACCAGTTTCCGAGTTGTCATTGTAGGCGGCATTGATTCCAAAGAAAAAGTCTTCAGAAACATCAAACCCACCAGTATAGTCAATTTCAAAACCTAGGCCGTCATTTTTACCACTATCATAATAAAGATTTAAAAATTGGCCGTGAACTCCCAGCTGAGCACCTAAAGAATATTCGCCTGTACCACTTATGTCGTTGGTATCCCATGGATTCATTACGCCTAGCATTAGACTTACATCATCAGACAAGGTAAAGTCTGCTTTTACCCCCATGTGCGAGAAAGGTCCGTTAGAGAAAAGATAGGATACACTATAGTTAAAGTTTGCTTGTGGAGCAATAACCTCATATCCTAAAAAGGTGTTGAAACGACCCATGGTCAAGGTAGTTCCTTCAGATACATTCCAGTATACGTAAGCTTGATTGATAATACCGTTCAGCGAAAAAGTGTCCTCTGCAAAAGTAGCTTCTACACCTCTGGGACCGAAAACCAAATCAACTACAACACCAGTGTCTCCCATGTCATAACTACCGATTAAGTTGGCCATACCTAAAGCAAAACCAGTTTGGTTGGCGAATGAAGTAAATGTAGCAGTATCTGCATCTCCTCCATCTTTGGTCGTTGTTCTGAAATATGCATCTACAGAACCACTAATTTCTAATTTTGGTGCTTCTTCCTCATCCTGTGCAAAAGCAGCAGTGGATAGTAAGGCCAAAGCGGCAAAAGCTAAATTTTTTATGTATTTTGTATTTATAATCGTTTTCATATCGTAATAATTTAGGTGCCCCTCTCTTATGGAGAAGCATTTAATTGTAACTAGTTGAGTTTAATAATTTTGAAAAGGTTATATAACGGAGCGTTCTGCCAAACGCTCCGTTTCCTTTTTTTAGTGTTGATTCATTCTAAAGTCCGCATAGGCATCCATTCCATGTTCGTGGATGTCCAGACCTTCCAATTCTTCTTTTTCCGATACCCGTAGTCCAGAAACCTTCTTGATGATAAAGAGTATGATAAATGCGGTTATCGAACAGAATGTTGCCGCAGCACCTACTCCTGCCAATTGCACCAAGAACTGATCAAAACTAGCTAAGGCACCAAAAATACCGACAGCCAATGTACCCCAGATACCACATATTAAGTGAACCGCAACGGCACCAACAGGATCGTCCAATTTCAATTTATCTATCAATGCAACACCAGCAACAATAATGATACCGGCCAATAATCCGATAATAACGGCTTCGTTTGGTGACATTTGATCGGCACCTGCAGTGATACCTACCAAGCCTCCCAAGATTCCGTTCAAGAACATGGTAAGGTCATAGTTTTTATATGCAATCAAAGAAGTTAAAAATGCGGATACCCCACCGGCAGCTGCTGCCAAAGAGGTGGTAACCAATACCAAGGAAGTCAATTCTGGATCAGCGGAAAGTACGGAACCTCCGTTAAATCCAAACCATCCCAACCAAAGTATCAATACCCCTGCCGTTGCAAATGGTAGACTGTGACCAGGGATTGCCTTGGCTTTTCCATCTTCGCCAAATTTTCCAATTCTAGCTCCCAGAAGGAAGATAGCAATCAATGCGCCCCATCCACCAACAGAGTGAACCAAAGTAGAACCTGCAAAGTCATAAAACCCTTCAGCTGAACCATAAGAAAGTGATGAAAGGAATCCACCACCCCACTGCCAAGAGCCTACAATTGGATATACGAGTCCCACATAAACTATAGTGAAAATCATAAAGCTTCCAAGTTTAACACGTTCTGCCACTGCTCCGGAAACAATTGTGGCTGCTGTTGCCGCAAACATGCCTTGGAACAAAAAGTCTGTCCACCAAGTGTAACCTCCATCTGCATAATCAGGAGTCATACCACCTTCAGGTGCTGCAATTCCAAAACCTGCAAATTTAAGAAAGCCCATATCCCCATCTTCAAAACCAGGGTACATTAGGTTAAATCCTCCTATGTAGTATAGCAATAAGCCTACACATATAATAAATACATTCTTGAATAAAATGTTTACGGTATTCTTTTGTCTGGTAAGACCGATCTCCAAAAAGGAGAAGCCTAGGTGCATAAAAAACACCAATCCGGTACAAACCATCATCCATACGTTATTCGCTGTAAATAATCCTGCGTCCATAATCTTTAAATATTGTTAGTTATTTGGTTTTAGTTAATTCCAGCGCCTCCGCTTTCTTTGGTTCTGATTCGATAAGCTTCAATCACATCGGATACGAAGATTTTACCATCTCCGACATTACCTGTTGCCGCTGTATCAATTAGGGTTTCTACAGTTTTTTCCAAGAAGTCATCAGATACCACTATGACTAAATACCTTCGCTGTATATCTGAGGTACTGTAAGAGATACCTCGATACACATGTCCTTGTTTTTCATTTCCAACTCCGGTTACATCCCAGTAACTAAAGAAGTTAACCTCAATTTCATGAAGCGCTTTTTTCACCTCATCAAATTTGGATTTTCTAATAATTGCCTCGACTTTTTTCATAATTAAGTAGTTAATTGATGTCCCAAATATATGTTAATTCGTTAAGGACCATGTATAATTGAAGGTACTTGAGTATATTTTTGTGTTTATACAAAAAATACCCCTCAAATTTTAGGGGTATACTATTTTAAATATGATTTTATTAATTATTTGATGATTTTTTCTTAACACAATAGCTAAAACACCGATGTTTTTAATAAAAAATGGAATGTTTTATAAAATATGTTCAGGAATTAACAAAAAGTAAGGGTAAAAATGAATTTTATAACTAATCACCTAATTTTGAAAGCCATATGCCTAATGCAACGGCTAAAACACCAATGACAATACTTGTAATGGTATAAACGGAAAAGTGGAATAGGTCGCTATTCTTTAGTAAGGAATGTTTTTCAAACGCAAATGAGGAGTATGTAGTAAACCCTCCACAAAACCCTGTAGCAAGAAATAGGGAGGTGTTGGTTGAAAGAAGGTTGTTTCGAGAAGCGAATCCCAAGATTGCCCCGATTAAAAGGCATCCCAAAATGTTTACGAAAAATGTGCCTAGAAAGAAGTTTTGGAGAATAGTATTTAAGGGCTTGGAAATTAAGTAACGCAGTACGCTACCCAATCCACCTCCTAAAAAAACAAAAAAAACCTGTTTCATACCCAAAGGTACAAACTATACCGCTTTTTTGTATTCGGCTTCCGAAGACTCCTGTGGGGGAAGTAATTTTGTAATTGTAGTCTCCGAACTTTTTTGAATTGTTTTTTTAAACCTTTCACTAGCTCCATTGACACTGAAAATCAATAGAATCGCATTGAAGGCTAGTAAAACAAATAAAAGACTGAAAAATGTTACCATTGTCTTTGCTAAAGTAATGTTAAACAAAAGTACACCTTTTCCTATAGTATGCGAGTTGTCCTCTGATTAAAGTTGTAAAAATGTTAATTTTTGTGGTGTAGTCAAATTTCTTGTTAATTTTTAAGAAAGTGTTTAATGAAAAATAATATGATTATGAATATGACAAAAGATATTAAAACCCATAAGACACCTTTGTAATTTTTTTTATGGGTTTTTTTGTCTTTTTTATAGGTGAATGTTATGGCGACTATGAATACAATAACAAAAAGGGTGGTGAAAATTAACTGTCCGGTGCTGAACATATTTTATATTTTTACACAAAGCTAGATTAAATTAAAAAGAATGAAAAGAAAAATAGAAGCTGTGGAACTGTTTCATAACGCTTTTGGCTTAGGTGTGCTGCAAGAACCCAAAGCAAATTTAGGTGAGCCCAAAAACAAATTACGGTTTAATCTAATGGATGAAGAGAACAAGGAATATCTAGAAGCGGCTACCAACAACGATTTGGTAGAAGTTGCTGACGCTTTGGGGGATATGCTCTACATTTTGTGTGGAACAATCTTGGAGCATGGTATGCAATATAAAATTGAGGAAGTTTTTGAAGAAATTCAAAGAAGTAATATGAGCAAGCTGGACCAAAATGGAAAACCCATTTATAGGGAAGATGGTAAAGTGCTTAAAGGGCCAAATTATTTTAAACCGGACATACAAAATATTCTAAACAAGTAAGAAAGCGCCAAAGGCACTTTCTTACCTAATTATACTTTTCTATACTTTATATCTCCAGCCAAAGGGGTCTACGGCCCGGTTATATTGGATGTCAGTGATTCGCTGTTTTAGCAGAGATGCATAGCTATTCTGTACTTCCGGTAAATCATAATCAGTGTCTTTGTAACCAAATGCGGCAATCGGAGAAACAACAGCTGCTGTTCCAGCACCGAACATTTCTTTCAACGCACCAGTTTTCGCTGCTGCTACAACTTCACTCACCGAAATTTTTCGAACCTCGGTTGCAATACCTTCTTCATTTGCAATATCCAAAATACTTTTACGGGTAATACCATCCAGAATACGATCACTGGTTGGTCCTGTGATCAAGGTGTCATTTATTCGAACAAAAACATTCATCGCACCTGCTTCCTCAATATATTCATGGGTGTTATCATCTGTCCAAATAACTTGATTATATCCTTTCTCTATGGCCAACTGGGTTGGATAAAACTGTCCTGCATAATTTCCGCCAGCTTTTGCATAACCAACACCACCATTTGCGGCCCTTGAATAATTCTCTTCGATCAGTACCCTTACCTTACCTGAAAAATAGGCGCCTGAAGGGGCTGAACAAACAATGAATTTATATTCATCTGCGGGTGAGGCATGAAAACCGGTGCCGGAGGCAAACATAAATGGACGAATGTAAAGAGAGCTTCCAGGATTTTGTGGAATCCAGTCTTTGTCCAATTGTAAAAGGGTTGTAAGCCCTTCCATAAAATAATTTTCTGGCAGTTCCGGTATGGCCAATCTCTTGGCAGACTTGTTCAAACGTTTAAAATTTTCCAAAGGCCTAAACAACCAGGCATCACCTGCATCATCTTTATACGCCTTCATTCCCTCAAAAATAGACTGTCCATAATGAAATATTTTCGCGGAAGGATCCAGACTTAGCGATTGATATGGGACAATTTTTGGCGCTTCCCATTTCCCATTTTTATAATCACACACCAGCATATGGTCGCTATAGACACTTCCAAAAGAAAGATTGTCGAAATCAACATCATGGATTTTGGAAGTTTTTGACTTTTCTACTGTTAAAGCATTTATCATTGTCTCCATATTTGAAAGAATTTGAACCGATAAAAATAAGCAATCTGAAAGAGCAATGCCTACTTTTACATTAAATTTAAATAGTTTTCAGTTGATATCTTAGGATTTTTACAATCTAGAACGGATTTAACATTTTTACCGCATCATATTTAAGTAATTTATAAATTATATAATTGATTATCAGCACTAGAGCTACATTTTGAAAAGAAAAATAATAGTTACAGGGGATGGTTCCAGGACAATTCAAATTGAAGATTGGGATGAACAATATCATTCCAAGCATGGAGCTGTTCAAGAAGCATATCATGTATTTATTGAACATGGACTTCGATTATTCAATAAGAGGAGCGTGAATATTTTGGAAATAGGCTTTGGAACCGGATTAAATGCCTTAATCACACTTTTGGAAGGGGAAAAGCAAGATTTATATATAAATTATGTTGGGGTAGAAGCCTTTCCTGTGGTCAAAGAAGAAATAGATCAGCTTCAGTATATTACGGACTTGGAGGCAGACGATTATCAACAAGATTTTAATTTAATGCATGCATCTGCCTGGGAAAAAGAAGTACAAATTACCCGGAACTTTAACCTGCTAAAGCAAAAAAAGGAATTTAAATGGATAGATGACACTGATCTGTTCAACCTAATTTATTTTGATGCTTTTGGCGCTAGGGTACAACCAGAGCTGTGGACAGAAGAGATATTCAAAAAAATGTACAAAGCACTCCAGATAAATGGCGTTTTGGTTACCTATTCAGCAAAAGGTAGTGTAAGAAGGGCTTTGCAGACAGTGGGCTTTACTGTAGAACGCTTACCGGGTCCACCAGGAAAAAGAGAAATGCTAAGGGCTGTCAAGATGTAGTTGTTTATCAATAGGTTGTTAATTCTTGAAGGAATTTTATGATAAATTTGTTTAAAGTTTAAACATTTGTGTTAAACCTTAATTAATACCTCAAAAACAGCAAGTTAAACCCCTATTTTTGTTCAAAATAATACGATGAAGGTATTGATTACGGGTGCAACCGGTCTTGTGGGCAAATCTATTGCTGAAATTCTGCTAGATAAAGGTGTTGCCGTAAATTACCTGACAACTCGCAGTGAAAAGATTGTTTCTTCAAAGGATTTCAAGGGTTTCTATTGGAATCCAGCTAAATCAGAAATAGACTTGGCTTGTTTTGACGGTGTTTCTGCAGTCATTAATCTTGCAGGTGCAAGTATTGCCAAACGTTGGACGGAAGCCTATAAGGAAGAAGTGCTTTCGAGTAGGGTAAACAGTCTTGAAACATTGTACAATGGCTTAAATGAGATTGATCCTTCAAACATCAAGACCTTCGTTTCGGCATCTGCCGTTGGAATTTACCCCAGTTCGGCACTTCAACTTTACGATGAAAAAGAAACGGCTGTTGATGATAGTTTTTTAGGAAGAGTGGTTAAGGCTTGGGAGAATAAAATAGACACTTTTAATGCATTTGATTTTAACCTTGCAAAAATTAGAGTAGGTATTGTTATGGCTGTTAATGGAGGTGCTTTGCCCAAAATGGCCAAACCCATTCGGTATTACATGGGAGCGATTCTTGGAAACGGAAGTCAATGGCAATCATGGATTCATATCAATGACTTGGCACAGATGTTTGTTTTTGTAGTTGAAAACAATCTAAAGGGAACATTTAATGGAGTTGCTCCCAACCCTGTTACCGGTGCTAAAATGACAAAAGCATTGGCTAAAACCCTGAAAAGACCACTATGGTTACTCAAAATACCGCAATTTGCAATGCAAACTGTTTTGGGCGAAATGTCCTATTTGTTATTTGCCAGTCAGCGGGTAAGCAGTAGACGTATCGAGAAAAAAGGATTCATATTCCAATATGGCAATATAGGCCCAGCTTTGGAAAACTTGTTTTTAACCAAAAAGAAAGAGTTGGACAATAAGACCGAAGGATTGAACAAAGAGTTGGTGTAGTACTTTGGATATAATGTTGGAATACATATCCGCCTTGGGCGGATTTTTTTATGAATTGTGGTGACATTTTGACATTTTTGGACAATTGGCAGTACTTTTGCCATTTGAGAAAAGGAAATAAATAAAAAGTTTTATGAGCAAGAAAGGTAAGGTTAGGGAAATGGAAGCGGAATTGGAAGATTCGCAGACAGTTGAGAATCCTGAACTTAACGATGAAAATGTGGATGTAGAGGAGAAAATATCTATTGAAGACCAATTGCGCGAAGAGGTATCCAAAGAAAAGGATAAATTTTTAAGACTTTTTGCGGAGTTTGAAAACTTTAAGAAAAGAACGTCAAAAGAGCGCATGGAGCTTTTTAAAACTGCAGGACAAGAGGTGATAGTTGCTCTTCTACCCGTTATGGACGATTTTGACAGAGCGTTGAAGGAAATTTCAAAATCTGAAGATAAGGAAATGTATAAAGGAGTGGAACTTATTGGTAGCAAACTCAAAGAAACCCTTAAAGGGAAAGGCTTAGAGGAGCTAAAAGTAGGGGAAGGAGATGTTTTTGATGCAGAGGTTCATGATGCTATAACCCAAATTCCAGCACCCAATAAAAAGCTAAAAGGAAAAATAATAGATGTGGTTGAAAAAGGGTTTAAACTTGGAGATCGCATTATTCGACACCCAAAAGTAGTGGTGGGTAATTAAGTAGATATGAAGGAGGATTTTTACGAAATATTGGGAGTCTCCAAGGGGGCATCAACAGCGGAAATAAAAAAGGCGTACAGAAAAAAAGCCATCGAATTTCATCCAGATAAGAATCCTGGAGATGCCAAAGCCGAAGACATGTTTAAAAAGGCGGCAGAGGCCTATGAAATTTTAAGTGACTCGGATAAACGTGCCAAATACGATCAATTTGGTCATGCAGCCTTTGAAGGTGGTGGCGGTTTTGGTGGCGGAAGTATGAACATGGATGATATCTTCAGTCAGTTTGGGGATATATTTGGCAGTGCCTTTGGTGGTGGTGGTTTTAGCGGTTTTGGTGGCTTTGGCGGCGGACAAAACAGAGTTAAAGGAAGTAATCTCCGCATTAGAGTGAAATTAACTTTGGAGGAGGTTGCCAATGGAGTGGAGAAAAAAGTAAAGGTAAGAAGAAAGGTACAGGCCGAAGGGGTAACCTATAAAACATGCTCAACGTGTAATGGTAGTGGTCAGGTTACCAAAATAGCCAATACAATTTTGGGTAGAATGCAAACGGCCACAACATGTACTACCTGTGGAGGAACAGGTCAATCCATAGATAAAAGGCCTAGTGGCGCAGATGCGCATGGATTAAGAGTGGAGGAAGAAACAGTTTCCATAAAAATTCCGCCAGGAGTAGAAGAGGGAATGCAATTAAAAGTAACTGGTAAAGGCAATGGAGCACCTGGGAATGGGATTTCCGGAGACTTACTGGTCGCCATTGAAACCATTGAACATGACTCCTTAAAAAGAGAAGGGGATAATCTGCATTACGATCTTTACATCAGTTTTTCGGAAGCGGTTTTAGGAAGTTCAAAAGAAATAGATGCAGTAAGCGGAAAAGTGAGAATAAAATTGGAGCCAGGAATACAATCAGGAAAGATTTTGAGACTGCGTGGAAAGGGAATTTCAAGCATCAACGGTTATGGGAGTGGAGATTTGTTGGTTCATGTAAATGTATGGACACCTAAGGAATTGAATAGGGAACAGAAAGAATTCTTTGAACGCATGCAGAATGATGAAAACTTTTTGCCAAAACCTGAAAAATCAGATAAGTCTTTTTTTGAGAAAGTAAAAGATATGTTCTCTTAAGGATTAAAAGTTTTCTGTTTAAATAAAAAACGTATATTTGAAACTGATGTTGGGATTCCAGCATCTAATTTTCTTTTTCATAGCAATTTTTTTCCCATCCTTGAAATTTTTAAGGGTGGGTTTTGTTTTTTGGATGCTCCTGTGTTTTTACCCAAATACATATCTTTGGAAAAATTGTTTAAATGGATAACATCCTTGTTGCCAAAAATGTTTCTAAATCATATGGGGACTACACAGCATTGAGCAACATATCACTAGAAATACCAAAAAACTGCATCTATGGACTTCTAGGTCCAAACGGAGCTGGAAAGACCACATTTATTAGAATTATAAATCAGATAACCTATCAAGACTCAGGTACAGTTTTGTTTGATGGCAGCCCGCTTGCCCCTGAACATATTGCATTGATTGGCTATTTGCCTGAAGAAAGGGGTTTGTACAAAAGTATGAAGGTTGGGGAACAAGCATTATATCTTGCCCAACTAAAGGGGCTTTCCAAAAGTGAATCCAAAAAACGATTAAAATATTGGTTTGATCGACTCGATATAGGGGACTGGTGGAACAAAAAAATCCAAGAACTTTCAAAAGGGATGGCCCAAAAGATCCAGTTTATCGTTACCGTACTTCACGAACCAAAATTGTTGATTTTTGATGAACCCTTTAGCGGATTTGACCCCATAAATGCCAACATAATCAAAGACGAAATTCTTCGGCTTAAGGAGCAAGGGACCTCAATTATATTTTCAACGCACCGCATGGAATCTGTGGAAGAACTATGCGAATATATTGCACTGATTCATAATTCTGAAAAAATACTTGATGGAAAGCTTTCGGAGATAAAAAAGGCCTATAAGAACAATATTTTCAATGTTGGACTGGGAACCGAACTAGATGGACATACCCTTATAAAGACTTTGGAGAAAAAATATGATATCCTTTCATCAAAATTTGATGAGGATCAAAAACAAGTAGACTTTACCTTGCAATTACCTTCCGATAGCACCTCGGAAATACTTTCAGAACTTTCCCAAAAGGCAAATATCAACCGTTTTGAGGAAACCATTCCTTCGGCTAATGACATATTTATTCAAACTGTAAATAGCAAGGAGAATGATAGGTAAGTTAGGGCTGATCATAAAACGAGAGTATCTGGCCAAGGTTAGGAACAAGTCATTTATATTGATGACCATTTTAAGTCCTTTATTAATTGTGGGCATGATTGTTTTAATAGCGTACCTTATTAAAATTAATGACGGAGAAAAGCGGGTAATTTCAGTTTTAAATGAAAGTAATTTTTTTGAACATGAGTTTAAGGCTTCCGAGAGTACCTCCTTTGTTCGTTTTCAAGACCTTACATTACAAGATGCCAAAGATTCCACCACTGCCTTGGGGTATTATGGGCTACTCTATCTTCCAAAAGGGATAGATTTGGAAGCCGTATCAAAATCGGCATATCTGTTTACCAAGAACAATCCCAATACCCATGTCACACAGAAATTGGAAGGTATTTTTCAGACACGACTGCGGCAGAAAAGATTAAGCAGGTTGGGCGTTTCCGCTTCTCAATTTGAGCATGTAGAGAAGCCTTTTGAAATAAACCTTGCCACCTTTGAAGGTGAAAAAAGTGTAAAGGGAATAAATGAAATAAAGGCTTTTATTGGGGGTGGTTTTGGATATGCCATCATGATGTTCATTATTATTTATGGTGGATTTGTAATGCGCAGCGTCATCGAGGAAAAAACAAGTAGAATCATTGAGGTAATCATTTCTTCCGTTAAACCTTTTCAATTAATGTTGGGAAAAATAATAGGTACCTCTTTGGCCGGAATCACCCAATTTACGATTTGGATCTTTTCTGCCTCTTTACTTTTGTTGCTGGTGGTTTCCTTTTTTGGAATTGATTTAGGTGCGGTTGCTACAGAAGCTTCCGTTGCCTCAAAGACCATGCATGGAATGGATCAATTAGCAACACCTCTTAATGGTGAAATGATGTTGTATGCCAAGGAAATCTTAAACATTCCCTGGTTTCTTATGATTGTTTCGTTTTTGGTCTACTTTGTTTTGGGGTATTTGATCTATAGCTCTATTTATGCAGCCATTGGTGCTGCTGTGGATAACGAAACAGATACTCAACAGTTCATTTTTCCTATAATATTACCCTTGATGTTGGCCATTTATGTAGGGTTCTTTTCAGTCTTCAGCAACCCCCATGGGCCCATTGCAGTTGGTTTTTCCTTATTTCCACTTACCTCTCCTATTGTCATGCTTATGAGATTGCCGGGAGGAATTGGTGAAGGTGGCGTACCTTTATGGCAATTAATAGTATCCATTGGCCTGCTTTTGGGCACGTTTTTGGGTATTGTATGGTTGGCAGCCAAAATCTATAGAGTGGGAATACTGATGTATGGAAAAAGGCCTACCTATAGGGAAATTTTTAAATGGTTGCGATATTAGATACGATGTAATGCAAGAGAATGGCAATGAAATAAAAGAAATTATCCAGGAAGATATTTGGGGTTCTATAAAGGAGTTCTTAAATCTTGGATTTCATTTAGGAGAGGGAGATAAATCCATTCACCTTACCATTGGATTGTTGTTGCTTTTGACCGTTGCTTTCATTGTTACCAAATTTGTTTTAAAGTGGCTTAGATATCTGTTAACACGTAAGATGGAACAGGAAGATAAGCAAAAGTTCTCCAGTGTTTTCAAGTTCATCCATTATGTCATATATGTGATAGTGGTATTGGTAACCTTGAGCGCTGCAGGAATTGATATCACTCTAATAATTACCGCCTCAGCAGCTTTGTTTGTGGGGTTGGGACTCGCATTACAGGAATTGTTCCAAGATATTCTTGGTGGAATTCTGATTATTGTGGATAAATCTTTGCAAGTAGGCGATATTGTTGAGGTTGACGGGAAAGTGGGGAAAGTTTTTGAAATCAAGCTTCGAACAACCAGGGCCATTACCCGAGATGACAAGGTGATTATAATTCCCAACCATAAGTTTATTAGTGACATTGTTTACAATTACACCCAAAATCATAGGACAACAAGGGAAAAGGTAAGCGTTGGAGTTGCTTATGGGAGTGATGTTACTTTGGTGACCCAATTATTGGAACAGGTTGCCGAGGAGGAGAAATTAGTGTTGAAAAACCCAAAGCCCTTTGTTCTTTTTGATGATTTCGGAGATTCCGCATTACAGTTTTCAATACACTTTTTTACCAACAATAGCTTTAATGATCCCAGAATAAAAAGTAATATTAGATACGCTATAAATACCAAATTCAGCGAGAATAACGTTAGTATACCTTTCCCCCAAAGGGATATTCATATTATCGAGCATCAAAAACCTCAAAAAAATAAGAACCTCGGCACATAATAGCACAATTTGGATTTTAGGGCTGTTCTTCGGCATTTTCTTCTTTCTCTCGGGATATTCTCAGAGTACAGATGTTTTTAGATTGGAATACCTCAATATTCCGGAAAATGACACGGGCATTAAAACCCAGCGGTATAAGTTTTTATTCAACTTGCCGATTAGATTAAACAAAAAAAAGGATTATTTGATTACAGGTCTGGAATATAACAAACTAGACATAGGTTATTCACAGGATTTCCCTTTTGATCGGAGTGAGTTAATTCGGTTTCATGTGGTCGATTTGAATCTTGGTTTTATTACCAAATGGAATAAAAACTGGAATTTGGTGACTATTGTTACACCAAGGTTGGCATCAAATTTTATTAGTGGAGCCATTACAGATGATTTTTTCTTTAATGCGACCGCAACATTATGGAAGGAAAAGCCCAATGCAGAAAAGCCCTTTAGAATAGTACTTGGATTATCCTACAATAGCACTACCGGACTCCCCATACCACTACCCGTGATAAGCTATTATCGAAAGTTTCATCCAAAATGGTCCTATACCTTGGGAATACCAAGGTCAAATTTTAAATACCATATAGCTAAAAAGCATACATTGGAGGCAACACTGTTGTTGGATGGCTACTTCATTAATGTACAAAACAATATCGTTTTGTCTGATGAACAATTGGGCTCAAAAATTTCGCTATCTGCCCTAGTGGGTGCCATAGGTTATCAGTTCAACATTTCAAAAAGGACCTCGCTTTATATTTTGGCGGGACGTTCCATAGAACAAGAGGGAAAACTACGGAACGATAATAGGGGAGACGTTTTTTTATTGAATGACGAAGCAAATCTTTATCTTAGAACGGGATTCAAGATTGGAATTTTTTAAACAGCATAGATAGATAGTATGTCGAAAATATTGGTAATAGAAGACGAATCGGCCATTAGAAGGGTTTTGGTGAAAATTTTAAGCGAAGAAAGTGAAACTTACAATGTTCAGGAAGCTGAAGACGGTTTAAGAGGTATAGAAGTCATTAAAAAAGAGGATTTTGATTTGGTCTTGTGCGATATTAAAATGCCCAAGATGGACGGTGTTGAAGTGCTTGAAGCTTCGCGAAAGATTAAACCGGAAATTCCATTTATTATGATTTCGGGGCATGGGGATTTAGATACGGCGGTGAACACTATGCGCCTCGGGGCCTTTGATTATATTTCCAAGCCTCCAGACTTAAATAGATTGCTTACAACGGTTAGAAATGCACTGGACCGAAAAGAATTGGTCGTGGAGAACAAAATCCTAAAAAAGAAGGTCTCCAAAAATTATGAAATGGTAGGTGAGAGCAATTCCATTGAGGTTATTAAAGACATGATCGAGAAGGTTGCCCCAACAGATGCCCGAGTATTAATTACAGGGTCCAATGGAACAGGAAAAGAATTGGTTGCGCATTGGTTGCATGAGAAGAGTCCTCGTTTTTCTGCACCTTTTGTTGAAGTGAATTGTGCTGCAATCCCTTCAGAATTGATTGAAAGCGAGCTTTTTGGGCATGTGAAGGGCGCATTTACATCAGCAGTAAAAGACAGGGCAGGAAAATTTGAGGCAGCAAACAAAGGAACCATATTTTTGGATGAAATTGGAGATATGAGTCTTTCGGCCCAAGCCAAAGTTTTGCGGGCACTTCAGGAAAGTAAAATTTCCAGGGTAGGTTCTGATAAAGATATAAAAGTAGATGTTAGGGTATTGGCTGCTACCAATAAGGATTTGAAAAAGGAAATAGCAGATGGTAAGTTCCGCGAAGATCTGTATCATAGGCTGGCGGTAATTTTGATCAAAGTACCCGCACTAAATGATAGAAGGGACGATATCCCGATATTAATTGACCATTTTTCAAAGAAGATTGCTTCTGAGCAGGGTACCGCACAAAAAGATTTTTCCAAAAAAGCAGTTGAACTTTTAAAGGGTTATGATTGGACGGGAAATATTCGCGAACTGCGTAATGTTGTAGAACGGTTAATTATTCTCGGAGGAAAGGAGGTTTCCGAAGAAGACGTAAAGCTGTTTGCCAGTAAATAACTTAGTCTAAAGTACAGTCTCCCAATTTTAACAGGGCATCCCGAGAGATGGTCTTAACACGCTGATGGTATTGCTTTTTTGCCTCAGATAATTTGGTGTTCATCAATTTTAACCGTGCCTCTTCATGAATTTTGGTAATAAAACCATAAGCCTCTTCGCAAGGCACTTCATTTACCACTTTATCCAATGAGGTTTCAAAACCAAGCAAACAACTGTGCACATGACTTCTTAAATGTTCCCCATGAAGCATTAACACCTCATTTTCCTGTTCTAGGGCATCCTGGGTGTTTAGAACAAGTATATTGTTACCATATGGACTGATATACTCTTGTTCATATTCCTTAAGAACACTTATTCCTATTGTGGTACTTTCAAGGGCTTTATGGAAAAATTTCTTGGAGGTTTCAAAGGAAGCTGTACGGGTACCTCTTTTGAGGTATACGAGTGCATTTTCGAGACTTTCAATAGTGCCTTGACACCCGCAATCCTGAAAATTGAACCTTGTTTTTTCAATCCCATTTAATGCTTTGAAAGCATGGTATTTAGACATTTCAAAATCATTGGCAGTGACAGCTTCCTGCATCTGACCCTTAATATACTCAATATTGGAATTGGCATACTCGCATGCGTTTCGAGCAATAAACGAAGACAATAATAATAGGCTCAGAACACCTATCATAAAGACTATCAATAGAATGATCTTTCTTTTTTTCATAACGCTAGATTTGGGACTTTGCGTCTTGTTATATTTACTAAATTACATGCAAGCAGGACGTTAGATAGAAAAAAATCGATAAAAAACGATCTAAAACTATAAAACGTAAAAAGGATCGGTGAATGGTAGTTTTGGGCCGTTGATTGAAAAAATGTTTGAAAAAAAGTATATTCACTGCCATGGAAAAGATAAAAATCGATTTATACAAGGCGAAAAGCACTACAAAGCTATCAGAAAAAAGCACATTTGAGGATTTAGGAAGCTCGGAGAAAATACTCAAAAAAAAGCTGGAGGAGATTCGTGAAGAACTGGGGAAATTTCAAGATACATTATATGCTCACGGAAAATATGGCGTTTTGGTTTGCTTACAAGGTATGGATACCTCGGGGAAGGATAGTCTTATTCGAGAGGTTTTTAAGGATTTCAATGTCAGAGGCGTGGAAGTTCACAGTTTTAAGGTCCCTACGGAACTGGAATTGAAACATGATTATCTATGGCGTCATTATATTGCACTTCCGGCACGTGGTAAGTTTAGTGTTTTTAACAGAACCCACTACGAAAATGTATTGGTGACCAAGGTACATCCATCTTATATTTTGGGCGAGAACATCCCTGGAATTGATTCGGTTTCGGATATAGATGAGGCATTTTGGGAAAACCGATACAGACAAATTAATGACTTTGAAAGACATATCTCAGAAAACGGAACGCTGATTTTCAAATTTTTTCTGCACATATCCAAAGAGGAACAACGACAACGATTGCTTCGTAGACTAAAGCTAAAAGAGAAAAATTGGAAGTTTTCACCAAGTGACCTTAAAGAACGAAAATTGTGGGACAACTACCAACAGTGTTATGAAAAAGCCATTGACAAAACTTCCACGCCCCACGCTCCTTGGTATGTGATTCCGGCGGATAATAAAAAGGCGGCAAGGGTTATTGTGGCTTCAATATTATTAGAAGCGTTAAAAAAATATAAAGATATTAGAGAACCCGAGCTTGAAGAGAAAATAAAAGCTAATTTAGAAAGTTTTAAACAAGAACTGGAAAAAGAAACCGAATGAGAATAGCCATACTTCTAGCCTTTACACTGGTAACGACCACATTGTTTTCGCAATCAGATGATGAAAAACAGATGAGAGCAATTTATGACAAAGCTTTGACCAATGGGAAGGCATATGATTGGCTCAATCATCTTTCCAATCAAATAGGTGGGCGTCTTTCGGGCTCTGTCCAAGCGCAACAAGCCATTGATTATACCAAAAGCCAGTTAGATTCATTAGGGTTGGACAGGGTTTGGTTACAGCCTGTTATGGTGCCCAAATGGGTAAGAGGGACTCCAGAGTTTGCCTATATCGAAACCAAACCAGGGCTCACGACTAATGTACCTATATGTGCTCTCGGAGGATCTGTGGCCACACCGGATGGAGGCCTAAAGGGCAATATCATTGAAGTTCAAGGAATAGAGGATTTGGAAAAGCTGGGTAAGGAGCAAGTTGCGGGAAAAATCGTTTTCTATAACAGACCTATGGATGCGACCCAGGTAAGTACCTTTGCTGCCTATTCCGGTTGTGTGGACCAGCGATATTCTGGCGCTGAAGAAGCAGGTAAATTTGGAGCCGTTGGCGTGATTGTGCGCTCAATGAACCTTCGCTTGGATGACTATCCACATACCGGATCTATGAGCTATGGGAATACCCCCGTTTCCAGCAGAATACCAGCTGCCGCTATTAGCACTAAAGGTGCAGAGCTTTTGAGCACCACACTCACTTTAAATCCAAATATTAAATTCTTTTTTAGACAGAGTTGTAAGCAATTCGAAGATGTAGAATCTTATAATGTTATTGGAGAGATTAAAGGAAGTACATACCCAAACGAAGTGATGATTGTGGGCGGCCACTTAGATTCATGGGATTTAGGAGATGGTTCCCATGACGATGGTGCCGGTTGTGTTCAAAGTATGGATGTGCTTCGCTTGCTAAAAGAAACAGGTTATAAACCAAAACGCACGCTGCGTGTGGTATTGTTTATGAATGAAGAAAATGGGCTTAGAGGAGGAAATAAATATGCCGAAGTGGCCCGCAGTAAAAATGAGAAACATGTATTTGCGTTGGAGAGCGATTCTGGAGGATTTACCCCAAGGGGTTTTTCCTTTAATTGTTCCGATGACAACCTGAAACAGGTGCAAAGTTGGAAAGGTCTTTTCGAACCTTATTTGATTCATATGTTTGTAAAAGGATATAGCGGTGCAGACATCCGTCCTTTAATGGACCAAGATTTGGTCTTGGCCGGTTTAAGACCAGATTCGCAACGTTATTTTGATCATCACCATGCGGAAAATGATACTTTTGAACATGTAAACAGGCGTGAGTTGGAGCTTGGTGCAGCAACCATGGCCAGTTTGGTTTATTTAATGGATAAATATGGGACAATTCCATCTAAGAAGATAAAGGGGTGAAAAATTTCTATCTATCTATCGATTTCCCGTTCATTTTTAAAGTATTCAACCCCAAAATGTTTTGTTCTAAAACTTGCTGGACATCCCTGTTTTCAACATGTCCTAAGATACCCCATGGACCCGAGTAGCCTGCATCAATCAGCAGATTGATCATATTGGTTTCCCAATCACCCTCCCCGATCGGTAAAATTTTGGGGCCTTCTTTCCGCATACCATTCAAATTAACGGCGGATAAGTAAGGAGTTATTTTCTTTACAATTTGTGGAAAATCCGCCAAATAGTCGTGCGCATGATGAAAATTATAGACCATACTTAAGTTGTACTGAGGGAGGGCCTTGATCAATGCTATTTGATTTTTGGTGTCTCCAAACCAGCCCCTGTGGTTATATAGTGCTACGTTACAATCAATTTCGATTGCCTTTTTATGAACCAACTTGATCATATCTGTTGCAATGGCCATAGATTTTTCTTGGCTGTTTCCCTCAAAGAAGTTGGGGCTAAAGCTAAGCCATATTGTTGTTTTAAGGTTCGAGTTTTTAATAATCTCCAACATGCGGTTGTTTGCTGGGCTCAGTACATTGAAACTGTCTCGTTTTGCATTGAGCCACAACCAGACCGAGATAACCTCAATGTTGTTTTCTTTAGCCATGAGTAGCTCGTTTTTGGCCTCATCCAAATCCTTGTTGCGCCAGTCGAAGGCATATTTGGAGAATCCCAGCTCCTTTAGCATAAGAATCCTTTCCTTAGGAGACCGTTCTATTGAATCAAAAGCAACTATACACCAAGGATACATATTATCCAAGGTTATATTCTTATCACTTTGGCTTACGCATAATTGAATAAAAAAGAGAACGACAAAAAATAAAGCAATAGTATGTTTTTTCATTTTCATTTTTTCGTACCAATGCTGCACCATCGGCTCGGCTAAAGCTTATTGTTTAGTTTTATTTTTTCTTGTCCAAAGCCAAAGCAAAAGCTTTGGCGGTGTAACTAAAGAGTGCAATGCAACCCAATTAAACTTCAAGCCCTATTTGTTTTACATGTTGTGCCTGTTGCACAATAGCTTGTTAAAAATAGGGAATCTTGTTAACTTTAGTTATGCAAGGAAAGAAGGATTATCAAGAGAAGCTATTCAATAGCTTTCAATTAAGAGATCGAGTTCCCGAGAGTAATTTCTACCGTCGTTTGAAAAGCGTTTTAGATTTGACTTTTCTCTATAAGCTGACCAAGGGTCACTATGGAGAAAGAGGTCAAAAGAGCATTGATCCATTGGTGTTCTTCAAGCTTTGTTGTGTGCAGGCTTTTATACCTTCAGGAAGAATCTCTCTTTCGATTTTGATTCTGCACCTATTCGATTATAAAATTTGATTGCTCGTTTATTAAAATCAGGAGTTTGCCATTGAATATGTGTACATTGATTTTTAACCCCCTCTAGTTTTATTTTGTTTATCAATTTTTCGCCAATTCCAAAACCTCTTGATTCTTCGGTCATAAATAGGCAATCCATATAGATATAGAAATCAGAATCCCAAGTTGAGAATTGTTTCATATATGTAGCATAGCCAATGAGATTGTTACCTTTTTCTACAACTAAGCAATATACACAAGGATTATTTGAAAAAAGATAGCGGTCTAATTTCTGTATTTTGTCACTTGGATTATAAGGTGCATTTTCAAAAATGGCGTGTTGTTCACATAATCTAACTATACTATCTAAGTCTTCTTTTTTTGCAAATCGTATTTTTGGATACTCCATTATAATTCTATGTTAATTACATCTTTTAGGTATTGGTTGTAATTCGGATTTGTCATTTGTTTTAAAATATTTTTAGTCCAAGAAACTCTTTCGTGATTTATTATTTCTAATTCCCAGACACAAGGAGCCAGTCCTTTTCCAGATATCTTAGTAAAGGCACTAGGGATTTCAGGGTTAGTCATAAAAATATTAGTATTAAGCATATTTTGACCTACCCACCAATTAATTAATGAAAAAATACCTTCAGTTCCAGAATGTAGAATTAAGAAGGCAATTTTGTCATTTGAAGAATCAAATCCGTTTTCCAATTTTAACCAATTAGGAAGTTGGTTTATGACACTTTGATAAAAAACAGAGTGGTTAAATTCCCCAGTTTTTGAAATTGTATAAATTTTGACTTTCCAATCATTTATACCGATTAGCTCTTTAAAATTTATTTTTCTTGTTTTATAATCTTCCATTTCTATTTTTCTTAGCTTGCATACAACGGTCTTGTGTATGATTTCGTTGCGTGTTTGAGTAAATCAGTTAACAAATAAAAACCTAATAGAAAATCTACAAGGATTTTCGTAAGTAGGCTAGA
>JBDWSS010000047.1:0-153676 GCA_039985375.1 Flavobacteriaceae bacterium | reverse complement strand
CCGGCACAATATTGTGCCGGACCTTTTTCCGTTCCTAAAATATTCTACTTATTTACCGGACTCATAATTTTCAGAAACCTTTTCCCAATTTATCACATTAAAGAATGCGGACACATAGTCCGGTCTTCTGTTTTGATAATTTAAATAGTAAGCATGTTCCCATACATCCAATCCTAAAATAGGTTGTCCGCCACATTCCGTTCCGGGCATTATTGGATTGTCTTGATTAGGGGTTGAGCAGACCTCAACCTTACCTCCCTTATGCACGCAAAGCCAAGCCCATCCAGAACCAAATCTGGTGCCCGCAGCTGCAGAGAACTTCTCCTTAAATGCATCGAAGGAACCAAAAGCATCGTCAATTGCCGCGGCTAAGGCTCCACTTGGAACACCTCCGCCATTTGGCGACATTACTCCCCAGAAAAGCGAATGATTATAGAATCCACCTCCATTATTTCTAACTGCTCCGTTAGACATATCCAAGTTTGATAAAATATCCATGATTCCCTTTCCTTCCAAATCCGTTCCCGCAATTGCACCATTTAATTTAGTGGTATATCCATTGTGGTGCTTTGTATGGTGAATCTCCATGGTTCGTGCATCAATATGTGGCTCTAAGGCATCATATGCATAGGGTAAATTTGGTAGTTCAAAAGCCATAATTATATTGTTTTTTAGTTATTAATGATTCCTGTAAAAATACGGTTTTAGATATATATTCCTGCAATTCCATATTAAGTTAAGGCTTGTAATCCGTAATTTGCAGGAAAAACTTTTTTGGGAATTTCCAGCTTTAAAATATACAATGCTTCTGCAGGTTCCGGTAAAACCTACACTTTAACCAAGGAATACCTTAAGTTATTACTTTCCAATGATTCTCCCATAAAGTTTAGACAGATTCTGGCCATTACCTTCACCAATAAGGCCGTTGGGGAGATGAAGACCCGAATTTTGGACAACCTTTTTCTTTTTGGCAATGCCACGGACGCTAAGAACCAAGAAACATTGTTCCATGAAATTTGCCAGGAGCTTTCTATACATCCCGAACAGCTGCAACAAAGATCTAAGGTCATCTTGAAGCGAATTTTACACAACTACTCCTTTTTTGAAGTTTCCACAATCGATAAATTCAACCACAAGATTATCAAAACCTTTGCCCGAGACCTTCAACTCTCACAAAATTTTGAGGTGGAATTGGATATTGAAATGCTTTTGGAAGAAGCGGTTGGCCAGCTATTGGAAAGAGCTGGAACGGATAAACAACTTACCCAGGTCCTTCTTGATTTCTCCCTTGAAAAAATAGATGATGATAAAAGTTGGAATATAACATACGATTTGGTTGAAATTGGAAAATTGCTTTTTCAAGAAAATCATTCATCCCATATAGAAAAACTTCGATCAAAATCCATTGCGGATTTCAAACAAATTCAAAATAATATCTCATCAGAAATAGACGCAATAGAAGCCCACGTTTGTAACGAAGCTCAAAAAGTAATGATAGCGCTGGAAAGCCAGGGATTTGATGCTTCTGATTTTCCAAGACAGACCCTCCCCAACCATTTTAAAAAAATAATGGCAGGCGACATCAATATAAAAGCACTTTATGGAAACAAACTTGAATCTAATCTGGTTGCCAACAATATTCTAAAATCAGGAGATACTAGGGATTCAAGTCATTTATCCGGATATATTTTAGACCGATTTTTATATATCAAAAAAAAACTGTTCAGGCGCAATTATCTTAAAAATATTTATGGCAACATCGTTCCTTTAACGGTATTGAACGAAATTGCAAAAGAGATTAAGAATATTGAAATTGAAAAGGATATCATCCCAATTTCCTCATTAAACACTTTACTTTCCAAAGAAATTAAAAATCAGCCCGTTCCTTTTATTTATGAACGAATGGGTGAGAAATACCGGCATTATTTTATAGATGAATTCCAGGATACCTCTCAAATGCAATGGGAAAACCTAATTCCCTTAATCGGAAATGCACTGGAAGGCGAGAATGAAAAAAATGAACAGGGATCGTTATTTCTAGTTGGAGATGTAAAACAGGCAATATATAGATGGCGTGGAGGTAGGGCCGAGCAATTTCTTGATCTCTTAAACTCAAAAACCCATCCTTTTGTGGTGGAACCTTCCATTGATTCCTTGGATACAAATTGGAGAAGCTATAGTGAAATTATAACGTTCAATAATAGTTTTTTCACCTTAACCGCTCCCTTTTTAAAAAACGAAGCCTATAAAAAGCTTTTTTTGGAAGGAAGTGACCAAAAACAAAATACCAAGGAAGGTGGTTTTGTAACATTGTCCTTTTTAGAAAAAGACGTATACAAAATAGAAGAGGAAAATTATAGGGAAGTATTATCTGCAATAGATCAAATAACTGCGAAGAACTATCCTTATTCAGATATCTGCATTTTGGTTAGAGATAACAAAAAGGGTATGTTGCTGGCCAATCTACTCTCAGAAAACCAAATTCCCATTATTTCTTCCGATTCCCTATTGCTGTATAAGAACGAGAAAGTGACCTTTCTGATATCGCTCTTAAAATTTATCGAAAATTTAAATGATGAGGAAGCAATTTTTCAGGTTTTATCTTTTCTGGCCATCAGAAAAAGTAAAAAGCATCATTTTATTTCCTCCAATATGTCCAAGTTGAAAAACCTACTTTCCAAAGATTATGGTTTTCATATCGAGGAGTTAAGGGCAATTTCCGTTTTAAGTATCTTGGAAACTGCAATCGTTTGTTTTAACCTGGTCAATGAGGCAGAAGCTTACCTAACATTTTTAATGGATGAGGTCCTCCTTGTAGAAAATAGGGAAGGTCCCGGAATCTATCCCTTTTTAAAGTATTGGGAACAAAAAAAATCCTCACTTTCAATTGCTGCTCCAGATAACGTGAATGCGATTAAAATTATGACCATACACAAAGCCAAGGGACTTGAATTCCCTTTTGTGATCTTTCCTTTTGCCAATGGCATCATTGACGACAAACGTAAAAAAAAGAAATCTTGGGTTGCTCCAACAAAGGCAGAAAGTAAATGGGGACTTGGGGAATTTCTAATCAATACAAAACAAGAAATGTTGTTTTATAATGAGCTTACTGCCAATACCTATGAAACTGAGGAGGAAAAAACAGCCTTGGATGCCATTAATGTGCTATATGTAGCATTGACCCGCGCGGAAAAAGGGTTATACATTATTACCGAAAAAGCCAGAGATCAAATTTCATTGGCAGCAGCGCAATCGTACTCCGATTTGTTTCAACATTATATAAATGAGCTTGGAATCCAAAAAAATGATTTGGGAGTTTACACATTTGGATCATTGGTTGCAAATCCTGGGGCGCCAAAGTACCAAAACCTGCATGATCGTTCCATACCCTATATCACAAGATTCCCGCAAAATTCGGGTTTTACCCTTTCAACAAAATCAAGTTTTCTATGGGATGATGAAAAAAGGGAAGCTATTGAAATGGGAAATCTGTTCCATTTCGTTTTGAGCCAAATAAAAACCGTTGCTGATGTTCCAAAAGCTCTTGAGCATCTTTTGTCTGCAGGTCATTTTCAAAAAGATTCCAAGGGTTTTATTGAGCAAAAAATGTTGGATGTTGTGAACCATCCTCAATTAAAAGAGTTTTTTTCGGATAAATTTCATGTGCTGAACGAAAAAGAAATACTTACCGTTAAAGCAAAGTCCCTACGTCCAGACCGAATTATTGTTTATAAGGATGAAGCAACTGTAATTGACTATAAAACCGGTAAACCATCGTTTTCCCATAAGTCGCAGATCATGGAATATGCAGAGGCTCTTAAAGCGATGGGATTTACCGTTAAGCATACTATAATTGTATATATTGATCAGGAAATAAATCCTGTTTTTCTTTAAATAAAAACTATGTACGGCAAAATAAAAGAACATCTAAGCAAAGAATTGGATACTATAAAAGAGGCTGGCCTATTTAAAAAAGAACGTATTATCACTTCTCCCCAAGATGCGGTCATTAAAATCTCATCAGGGCAAGAGGTAATCAATTTCTGCGCAAATAATTATCTAGGGCTATCTTCGCACCCTTCGGTTATACAGGCAGCAAAAGATGCCATGGACTCCCATGGCTTTGGCATGTCCTCGGTTCGGTTTATTTGTGGCACCCAGGATATTCATAAGGAACTGGAAGAGAAAATAGCTCATTTTTATGATACCGAAGATACTATTCTGTATGCTGCTGCCTTTGATGCCAATGGTGGTGTATTTGAACCTTTATTAACTGCAGAAGATGCCATCATATCGGACTCCCTGAACCATGCATCAATAATAGATGGTGTTCGTTTGTGCAAAGCTAAAAGATATCGCTATGCCAATAATGATATGTCAGATTTGGAAGTTCAATTAAAACAGGCAGATATAGACGGAGCCAGATTTAAAATTATTGTTACCGATGGTGTTTTTTCTATGGATGGACTTTTGGCTCCATTGGATAAAATTTGCGATTTGGCGGATAAATACGATGCCCTTGTTATGATTGATGAGTGTCATTCCGCGGGATTCATTGGTGCAACCGGAAGAGGAACACTTGAAGAAAAAGGAGTTATGGATCGAATTGATATAATTACCGGCACGTTAGGGAAAGCTCTGGGAGGCGCGATGGGGGGATATACAACGGGTAAAAAGGAAATTATAGAAATGCTTCGGCAACGATCCAGACCCTATCTCTTCTCAAATTCCTTGGCCCCAGCAATCGTTGGAGCTTCCATTAAGGTTTTTGAGATGTTGGATAATGATACTTCGCTAAGGGATAAGCTTCAAAACAACACGGAATACTTTAAAAAAGGAATGAAGGAAGCCGGTTTTGATATTATCGACGGTGACTCGGCTATTGTCCCTGTAATGTTATACGACGCCAAGCTCTCTCAAAAAATGGCAGATATGTTGTTAAAGGAAGGTGTATATGTCATTGGTTTCTTCTATCCGGTTGTGCCAAAAGACAAAGCAAGAATACGTGTTCAGTTGTCCGCTTCACATGAAAAACATCATTTAGACAACGCAATAAAAGCATTTATTAAGGTTGGAAAAGCTCTAAAAATCGTTAAAACGTCATAAATAATCCATGTAATACGTTAAAAAAAATGAAAAATTGATTTTGTTAATAGTTCCTAACAACTTACATTTGCAGCTGATAAACACTTAAACTTAAAATTTTGAGCATGAAACATCTTAGCAAATTATTGGTTGTTGCCCTAGTTTTTATAGGAGCTAACAACATTCAAGCGCAAGACGAGAATAATCCATGGCAGATTAGTTTTGGAATAAACGCAATAGACGTTTACCCAACTAACGATGAAAACAATCCGTTTTCAGGTACAACATTGTTTGATGAATACTTCAATGCAACTGACCACTGGAACATCTTGCCTTCTGTTTCTTACGTTGGTGTATCCAAATACGTAGGAAGCGGTTTCTCCATAGGAGCAAGAGGTTCTTTAAATAGAATTGAAAAGCTAGGAGATGCCTCTGTTGATGATCTTTCTCACTATGCATTAGACGGTACTATTAAGTATAACTTTCTTAAAAACACAGTTGTAGACCCATTTGCTGAAATCGGTGGTGGTTATACTTGGATTGATGAGATTGGAGCTGGTACTGCAAACGCCGGTATTGGTGTTAACATTTGGTTTTCTGAAAACATTGGTCTTACAGTACAGACTCAATATAAGCATGCTTTTGAAGATTACTTAGTTAAGCATTTCCAGCACATGGCTGGTATTAGTATCAAATTTGGTGGTACTGACACTGACGGTGATGGTATTTATGACAAAGATGATGCTTGTCCAGAAGTTGCTGGCCTAGAAGCTTTCAACGGTTGTCCTGATGCTGATGGTGATGGTATAGAAGATAGCAAGGATAGCTGTCCTAACGAAGCTGGTTCTAAAGAAATGAACGGTTGCCCAGATGCTGATGGTGATGGTATCGCTGATAAAGATGATGCTTGTCCTAGCGAAGCAGGTCTTCCCGCTCTAGCTGGTTGTCCTGATGCTGACGGTGACGGAGTAGCTGATAAAGATGATGAGTGTCCTAGCGAAGCAGGTCCTGCTGAAAACAAAGGATGCCCATGGTCAGATAAAGACGGTGATAGCGTTCTTGACAAAGATGATCAGTGTCCAGATGTTGCTGGTACAGTTGCTAACAACGGTTGCCCTGAGGTAACTGAAGAAGTTCAAAAGCAATTGAACGACTATGCAAGAACTATCTTGTTTGATACTGGTAAATCTTCTATCAAAGCAGAATCTACTTCTGTAATGGTTGACATTATCACTATCTTAAACGAATACCCAACAGCTACTTTCTCTGTAGAAGGTCATACTGATAGCCAAGGTGGAGCTACAACGAATCAAAAACTTTCTGAGTCAAGAGCTAACTCTGTAAGAGACTTCTTGATTGACAAGGGGGTTAATGCTGGTAGATTGACTGCCGTTGGATACGGAAAAGATAAGCCAATTGCTACTAACAGTACTAGAGCCGGTAGAGCTCAAAACAGAAGAGTTGAAATCAACTTGGTAAAATAATGAAATAGAAAATTTAGTTTTCTTTTCAAAAAAGGCTCCGCAAATGCGGAGCCTTTTTTATTTTTAGCCTATGCAGCAGAGCTTTTTGGAATATGTATTAAAGGATTTACAAAAAAAAGGGACCCCTCTTCACTCGTCTACTTTTATACTTCCCAGTAAACGATCAGGAACATTTCTAAAAAAATACATTTCAGAAACCCTTACCCAAAACACTTTCTGTCCAGAAATTTTATCCATAGAGGATTTCATAGAAGATATTTCAGGAATATCCTCAACATCTTCCATAGAATTGCTTATAACGCTTTATAAAACCTATAAAGACTCCGAAATAGAAAATCAAGATGATTTTTTTTCCTTCTTAAAATGGGGTCAGACTTTATTACAGGATTTTAACGAGATAGACAGATACCTTATACCTTCCCATGAAATACTTAACTATTTATCGGCAATTAAAGAGCTTACACATTGGTCCCTTAAAAAGGAAAAAACGGAGCTTGTGGAAAACTACCTACAACTTTGGGGCAATCTTAAACGCCTGTACGACGCGTTTACATCCGTACTCTTAACAAAAAACATAGGTTACCAAGGTCTCATCTATAAAACAGCAGTTGAAAATCTTTCCAAGTACAAGAGCGAGGCAAACAAAAATTTAATATTCATTGGCTTCAATGCGTTGAACAATGCAGAATCCCTCATTATACAGCATTTTCTAACAGATAAAAATAACCGTATATATTGGGATATTGACACTCATTTTCTTAATGACCCCATTCATGATGCCGGACTTTTTATCAGAAATTACAAGAAAGAATGGCCATACTATACTGCCCATGAAATGGATGGTGTACATTCTAGCTTTACATCTCCAAAAAAGATTTCAATAACTGGAGTTCCAAAAAATATATCACAGGCCAAATATGCCGGCAAACTATTACAAGAGATAGCAGACGATACCACACCATTGCTTAAAAATACCGCCCTTATACTTGCAGATGAATCGCTATTAAATCCCATGCTTCAGGCAATCCCCGAAAACATTACCCAAGTAAACGTTACAATGGGCATTCCTCTTAACAAAACAGTGCTTTATTCATTTTTTCTATCCTTTCTAGAATTATATACCTCCAAAACGAACAAAGGTTGGTTTCATAAAAAAGTTTTGGCGTTCACTTCCAATCCTTACAGCGCAAAAATCTCAATCTCTGAACAATTAGACTTTGTAGATACCATCAGTAGCGATATAAAAGAAAACAATTGGGTCAATATCACTTCAAAGAACCTTTCAAGCTATCCTGAATCCCATCCTTTGCTTAAAATTATTTTTCCGAAAAACAAAATTTCATCCCAAGAATGGATCAAAAACTGCCTGTTGCTTATTGAAATTTTAAAAGATTCTTTTCAGCAAGAAAAAAATTCCTTGGAGTTGGAATATCTATATCGTTTTTATACCATCTTTAATCAATTAAAACTTTACTTAAACGAGTTGGATTTCACCACCGACCTTAAATCCATCAAAAACTTCTTTAAACAGCTTTCTGCCTTAGAATCAATGGACTTTATCGGGGACCCTCTGTCTGGTCTACAAATAATGGGAATGCTTGAAAGCAGAAACTTAGATTTTGAGACGGTAATACTCACCGCCGTAAACGAAGGGATTTTACCCTCAGGAAAATCTAATAATTCGTTCATTCCTTTTGATGTAAAACGAGAATTTGGTCTTCCTACATACAAAGAGAAAGATGCTATTTATACCTATCATTTCTACAGGCTGTTACAACGGGCCAAAAACATACATATCATCTACAACACAGAACCCGATGTACTAGAGGGTGGAGAAAAAAGTAGACTTATCAATCAGCTTCTTACGGATCCTAAGATAAATGAATATATAACCCATACCATTGCGGCTCCACAGGTAAAAATTTCCCGAGCGCAAACGTTCCAAATACAAAAAACAGATCAATTAATTGCCGACATAAAAAAATTTGCCGCAAAAGGCTTTTCGCCAACTTCCCTCACTAACTATATTAGAAATCCAATTGAATTTTACAAGGGCAACATTCTAAAAATACGCGAGCTTGGGACTATAGAGGAAACCATTGCCGCCAATACTTTTGGTACAATAATCCATGATAGTTTGGAGCAATTATATACTCCCGTTGTGGGTAAAGTCTTAACCTTGGAAAATCTTTCGATTTTACGCGAAAAAATCCCCAAAACGGTTACAGAACATTTCCATAAAAACTTACAAGAAACCGATATTACAACCGGGAGGTTTCTATTGGTATTCAGTGTCATTGTAAAATATTTACAGAATTTTATTGCTTTAGAATTGAATCAAATAAAAAAGCATCAAGTAAAAATTCTAGAACTGGAAAAAAAATACACAATGCCTCTGGGTATACAAGGATTGGATTTTCCTATAACGCTAACAGGCACCATAGATCGTGTTGATGCAATAGATGGTATTACCCGAATTGTTGACTATAAGACCGGGAAGGTGGAGCCACGTAATGTAAAGCTAAAGGATTGGGAACCTCTACTATTGGATTATGATAAGAGCAAAGCTTTTCAACTATTGTGTTATTCCCTTTTATACTCCAATGAAAAAAAGGTTAACCACATCTCCTCCGGAATTTACTCTTTTAAAAACCTAGGCCAGGGCTTCCTTCCCCTTTCTGTTAATGGTGAAGGGGCAACCCATGATACGCTAAAAACTTTTGAAACTCATTTGGCTAGGTTAATTTTGGAAATATGTAGTCCTGCCATACCTTTTGAGGAAAAAGTGCTTTAATTATTTTAAATCGGGTCTCGTAGGTCTAACTTCAATCTTACTGGGCAGCGTTCTAGGATGCATTTGAAGTAAATCCACAACTAGTTTTCCAATATCCTCCACTTGAATTTTCCATGAATCCTTCTCTGAGGGTTCATTGTTGTTAAAGTGTGTGGCCACAGAGCCTGGCATGATTGTGGTTACTTTTATATTATACTTTCTTAAATCCAACATCGCCGCTTGCGTAAACCCAACTACCCCAAATTTAGTCGCATTGTATCCTGCTCCTTTGGCAAAGAAATTGGCACCAGCCAAACTAGCTATGGTCATGTAGTATCCCTCTGTTTTTTTTAAAGCTTCAACAGATGCTTTTAAGGTATGAAATACTCCGTTCAAATTTGTATTTATCATGTTATGCCATTCCTTCACATCCATTTCATCAATAGGCGCAAAATGTCCTACTCCGGCATTCGCCAAAACCACATCAAGCCGTCCCCATTTTTCTAAAATGTTCTGAATTGCCAAATTTTCATCCTCAAGTACCGTAACGTCAGATTCCAAGGCCAGAACTCCATTATCATCGCCCAATATTTTAGCAGTTTCTTTAACTTTCTTCAGGTTTCTTCCACTTATGGCCACCTTCATCCCGTGTTTCAATAAACTTTGGGCTATCCCAAACCCAATTCCTTTGGTTCCACCTGTTATGTATGCTACTTTACCGCTTAAACCCATTATTCAAAATCGTTTTTAATCAATCATTTAAGTTATGAAAATTTATTGTAACACCGCTTCCCACCTTACCATTCAAACAAGTGCCCAATGATTCATTGGAAATTCCAGTGGTGTAATTTAAAAACGTCTTCATTTGTGGGATTGAACCTTTGCTAGAAAGGTGTTTTTCCTATTTTAACACGTAAGTCTTCACAATAAAAATACGGCATTTAAACATCGTCATAATCAGAAATAATTCAATAAAATTGGATATAATATGAGAAAATCATAGTTTTAGCGGACATTGACATGCAAATACATAAGAATAACGAATAGATATTTGCCTGTTGCTATACACTAGAAGATACTCGCAAACTTTGCATTTGTGGGCAACAACCTCTTTCTAAAGTATGAAAACCAAAGTACACATACAGCTTAAGGAAATCTTCTTAGAGAATTACCAAGAATGGTGTACGCTTGCCTTTTCCTACCTTGGTGACAGTATTGAAGCTGAAGAAGTCGTTCAAGACGTTTGCGTAAATGTACTTCTAAAAGGAGAGGGGGCTGAAATTATAAGCCTGAAAGCCTACATTTATATTGCAATAAAAAACAAGTGCCTTACCAAAATCAAGAAAGCAAAAAAGTTTAAAGCCTTAGAAACGCATGCCAATCTAAAAACACCGTCATCTGAGGAAAAATTAATTCAAATGGAAGTTAAAGATGCTATTAGTAAGGCTATAGCTTCCCTACCCGAACCCAGTAAAAAGGTTTTTAATCTCTGTTATCTTGAAGGGCAGAAATATCAGAACGTTGCCAATGCGCTGGGTATCTCAAAAAATACCGTAAAATATCATATGAAAAAGGCTTTTCAAACTTTACGGATGGAATTGCACGATATGTACTTGTTTATATTCTTTTTTGCCATTTTAGCATCTTTTTTAGCTTAGATTTTAATTTTTTTTGTTTTTCCACTACCCTTTTTGCTTTTTTCTGGTCTTTAAGCCAAGAGTCCCAAAATGAGTTGTTCAATGAAGCCAATAGATTTAGTTATAAAAAAAGTAAGTAAAAGTCTCAGCACGGAAGAGGGACAGGTTCTTGAAAAATGGCTCCAAGATTCGAAAAACAATCAACAAATGTTCGACCGCTTGATGGAGTTGACAAAAGCTGGTGTAGACATCTCTAAACTGAAAACATTAGATTCCCATGAAGCTTGGAACAAGACATTGCAACAATATGAAGCCCGTTCTTTTTCCAGTAAGAAAACTAAAGTATTCGGAAGTTTAATAAGATACGCGGCAATCTTTTTGGGTATAATTGGGCTTAGTTATGGATACGCCACTTACTTTACTTCAGAGACTGATGTTCCATTTGACGCTTCCTCAAATATTATCACTTTAGAACTAGGTAACGGGGAAATCCAAGTTCTATCACTGGATAGCAACGAAAGGATTGCTGATTCCAAAGGAAATAAGATAGTAAATAAAAACGGCAACATACTTGACTATTCCAATTCAAATAAAAGCAAAGAACTGGTATATAATACATTAAAGGTCCCTTATGGGGATAAATTCCAAATTCGACTTTCGGACAGTACATTGGTACATTTAAATGCGGGCTCTTCCTTGCGCTATCCTGTCTACTTTGTTGAGGGAAAAAACAGGCAAATTTTTTTGGAAGGAGAAGCCTTTTTTGATGTTAGCAAGGATATGGAGCGTCCGTTTATAGTAACCACGACAGAAATGGATGTTACTGTTTTCGGAACCATGTTCAACGTTTCTGCCTATCCGGAAGATAAATATATCAATACCGTACTAGTGGAGGGGTCAGTAGGTCTTTCCAGTTCCCAGGATCATGGTGCTAAAAAGGATGCTTCGGTTTTAAAACTTGAACCCGGCCATAAAGCGGAATGGAATACTGAAACTGGAAACACTGTATTTGACAAGGTAGATACCGACATTTATACCAGCTGGATCAATGGTAGACTCGTAATGAAAAACTTCACATTTAAAAGTATTAGAAACAGACTTGAAAGGCGATACAATGTGGAAATCATCAACAATTACAGCGAATTGGACAACGAGGTTTTCACCGCTTCGTTTGATATTGAAACCATTGAAGAGGTGCTAGCTTCTTTTGCTGAAAACAGAGATTTTGAATTTGAATCCTTAAACAATAAAATAACAATTAACAAAGCAAGCAAGTAATGAAATAACATGTTAAAAAAAACGGGAAGTGCGGCAACACCTCCCGAAGAAAATGACCAAACAAATTAAGTTCAACCATTTAAGCAACACAAAAGTATGAAAAATGATACTGGAATAGGGCATGCATGGCGCTATCCAATAAAATTCAACCTAAGCATGAAACTAACTACCATTTTATTGATAGTTTCAACATTATCGATTCAAGCCAATTCATATTCCCAAAAAACAAGAATTACTTGCAATCTGGAAAACGTAAGAATCACTGAGGTCTTTGAAGATTTTGAGAAAAATACAGCCTACAAATTTCTTTACAACCACAGAGAAATAGACACAGAACGGCGAGTATCTATCAAGGCGAATCAAGAACCCTTAGAAAGTGTTTTAAAACGATTGTTGGCAGGGCTTGACATTACCTATGTAGTAAAAAAGAAGCAGATCATTCTAAGGCACAAAGAACAGAATGATGTTGATGAAGCAACGATTCAACAATCTATTCAAAAAAACAATGGCAATGAACCACCTCAACTTACCATTACCGGATTGGTAGCAGATAAGGATGGGGTACCTCTTTTAGGGGCCAGTATTGTAGAAAAAGGAACCACAAACGGAACTCAAACCGACTTTGACGGTAATTTTGAACTGGAAGTATCTGATCCAAATGTAACCTTGGTGGTTTCTTTTATTGGTTTTGCCACAAAGGAAATTGCTTTAAATGGGCAAACAGAATTTACAATAACTTTAGATGCTAGCGCAGCAGGCCTTGATGAAGTGATAATAGTGGGCTATGGTACACAAAAGAAAAGAAATGTAGCAGGGTCTATTAGTTCCATAGATGGAGATGCCATTAATAATGCAGTAACTGGAAACCCTACACAGGCTTTGGTTGGGCAGGCAACTGGAGTAAGAGTAGAAACTAGCGGTGGTGCACCAGGCGCAGCGGCTAATGTCATTATACGCGGTACCGGGTCGTTGAGTAATCAAAACCCGCTATATGTAGTTGATGGGGTATTTTCCGATGATATTAATTTCTTGAATCCAAGTGATATTGAATCTATTCAAGTGTTGAAAGATGCGTCAACAGCATCAATTTATGGCGCTAGATCTGGGCAAGGGGTAATTATAGTAACTACTAAAAAGGGAACTAAAGGACAAGCTATGAAAATAGATTTGGATATTAGCTCTGGTTTTGCTTCGGCGGTAAGGCAGCTTGATTATCTAAATGCAGCAGAATATATTGCTAACAGAACGCAAGCTTTTACTAATGATGGTACTGCTTTACCGGGTAATTTTAACGATTTTGACCCTTCTATTGATTCAGACATTCAAGACGCTTCTCTTCGTAACGCATTTATTCAAAATTATGGTTTAAGAATTTCAGGAGGTGGAGAATCAAGCACTTATAGTATTTCTGCCAATAGACTAGAGCAAGAAGGTATAGTTCAGGCGTCAGATTTTGAAAGAACAACATTCAGACTTAATACAAGTTCCCAAAAGGGAAGATTTAGTTTTAATCAATCCTTGTTTTTGGCACGATCTATTAACAGGCCCAATTTAGATTTCGGGGGCGAATTTGGTCATCTTCCAATCGTACCTATTTTAGACGAATCTCTAGATGGAGGGTATGCCGCGGCCAACACGGGCGTTGCAGGTATCTCGAGATCGACCAATTTTTTGGGAGTAGCAAAACTTACGGAACGTAGAATCACTAGTGATAATGTTTTGGGTAATGTCAGTGGTGCATTCGAAATAATAGATGGTTTAAAGTATACCTTAAATTTATCACTAAACTATAGCAATAGTAGAAACTTCACATTTGTTCCTACATACTTCACAAGTAATTCGGATGTTGGCTCTAACCCAATAGCGGACCTTACTGACGATAGAACTACTTTTTTATCGACAATTGTAGAAAGTTTGCTTTCGTATAAAAAGAGTTTTGGCAATCATAATATAGATGCGTTAGCTGGCTATTCTGAACAAAGAGACAATACAGAAAGACTTTCTGTGTCGGTAGAAAACTTTCTTAGTAATGAGACAAGAACTGTTGATGCTGCAATTGATGCTGTAGGTAGGATAGGCACCAGTTTACCTAGAAGAATAAAAAGTGTATTCGGAAGGTTGAATTATGATTATGCCGGAAAATATTTGTTAACGGCCTCTATACGTAGAGATGGATCATCCAATTTTGGTATAGATAATAGATATGGAACATTCCCGTCTATTGGATTAGGGTGGAACATTTCTGAAGAAGATTTTTTTAATGTCGATTTCATAGACAATTTAAAGGTAAGAGGAAGTAGGGGTAAATTAGGGTCAGATAACCTCGTTCCGTTCCAATATGTTACTGCTCTTAATATTACAAGTGAAGCCGTAATAGGGGAAGCACAACAGAGACTAAGTGGTGTTTCACAAATTCAATTTTCAAACCCAGATTTAAAATGGGAGGAAACTACGACTACCGATATTGGACTAGAAGCTTCTTTATTGGGAGGGAAAATTGATGTCACATTAGATTATTTTAAGAAAAAATCAGAAGATATCTTGGCAAATTTACCCATTAATCCTACATCAGGAACCAATGTTGCAATTCCATTTAATGCTGCTACGGTTGAAAATAAGGGATTTGAATTTTCGATGACTTACAAAAAGAACGAAGGCGATTTTAATTACGCTATTACAGGCAACCTGACCACCTTAGACAACACTGTGGTTGACCTTGGAGAAGGAGTTAATCCAATTAACGGAGGAGGTTTTACCGATGAATCCTTGAATGCCACAAGAACTGAAGCAGGGTTTCCTGTTGCCTACTTCTATGGATACAAAACAAATGGAGTTTATCAAAATCAAGCCGAAATTGATGCCGATAACCTTTCAGGAAGAACGGCCGTGCCTGGAGATTTCCGTTTTGTAGACCTCAACGGTGATGGCATTTTAGATGCCACAGATCAAACTCTATTGGGAAGTCCTATCCCAGATTTTGAATATAGTCTTAGTTTTAATGCCAATTATAAGGATTTAGATTTTAGACTGTTTTTTCAAGGCGTGCAAGGCAATGAAATTTGGAATGGACGGGCTTTCGAAGGAACTTTTGCAATAAATGGCAATAAATTAGGGGTAGTTAGAGATGCATGGACCCCAACCAATCCATCAAACAGTGTACCAAGGGCTTCTATAAGTGATCCTGGGTTGAACAGAAGAGCTTCTGATTATTATGTTGAAAGTGGTTCCTACTTTAGACTTCAAAACGTAACTCTAGGTTATACGTTCCCTACTTCTATTACAGATAAAATTGCTTTATCAAAATTAAGAGCTTATATAAATGTTGAAAATGCATTTATTATAGATAGCTATTCTGGTTACTTTCCAGAAATTGGAAGAAATGTAAGAAGAAGTAATAGTCTTTTTGATAGAGGAGTTGATGAAGGAGCTTTTCCAACTGCCAGAACAATTACACTAGGTCTTCAGGTTTCACTTTAATGAAATTTTAAATTTAAAAAAATGAAAAATATTAAAAAAATAGCGCTGGCCTTTTCTGTAATCTTAGTTGGTTTGGTGGCTTGCGATAACGATTTGTTAGAAGTTGCGGAGGAAAATAGACTAAACCCCGAAGTGTTTTGGCAAGATGGGGAACAAGCTAGATTGGCAATTATCGGTGCCTATAGCCCGCTGGCCAACCAATATTCTTGGGGAAGGATGATGCAATTACATACTATGTATCGATCAGATGCGGCGAACCCACTGAATAATCAGGGTGTAATTACTGATGCCTCTAATTTTTCTATTCAACCAACTTTTGGTAGGTTATCAGAAATATGGGGAGAGTTTTGGAAAACCATTCTTAGATCCAATACAATCTTAGTTGAAGTTCCAGCTATTGAAGATAGTTCGTTTTCGGACGCAGACAGAAACGCCATATTAGGAGAAGCCCATTATCTTAGGGCATTTCAATACTTTTATTTAGTGACAATGTTCAGAAACGTGCCATTGATTACAGCACCGGCCGCCTCATTAGATGAAGTGAAAAATGCCCCTGCTGATCCTGAATCGGTGTGGCAACAAATTATTAGCGATTTACAAATGGCACAATCGTTACTCCCACAAACATGGGATAGTGATAATGTAGGTAGGGCCACATGGGGTGCTGCTACAGGCTTATTGGGCAAGACGTATCTGTATAGATCAGGTATTGATAGTTCAAATGAATATGCCCAAGCAGCTCTTGAATTCAAGAAAATTATAGACTCTGGTGTTTATAGTTTAATGCCCGATCATGCCGATAATTTCGGAGCTGATCAGGAAAACAATGCAGAATCACTTTTTGAGATTCAGCATGATGACTCTGGCTTTAATTGGGGTGCTGATCTTGCTGGTGGTTTGCAAACTGCTGCCTGGGAACCAGATTTGGCTCCCCCAGGATTCACTAGTCAATTGGGAATGGTTGTTAATACATGGGTTAAAGATGCTTTTTTAGCCGAAACAGCAATTGGGGGCGAAACGGACCCCAGAGCTTTCTCGACCTTAGTTTATGACTATCCTGGAGCTATGATGTATGAAAATACTTTTGCTGAGGCTTTTGCTGATGATTTAAGTATCGTAACTGTTCGTAAGTATCTTGATTTCCGTCAAGGTAAAGCTCAGTCCGATTTTGGTTTTGCCGGCTTCCCTTCTGTAATCAATTGGCGTATAATGCGTTATGCAGATATATTGTTAATGTATGCTGAAGCAGAAAACGAAGCAAATGGTGGTAGTTCAGATGCACTTGATGCGTTGAATCAAGTGAGATCACGTTCAAATATGGCCGCTAGAACTAGTTCAGATCAGACAACTTTACGCCAGGAAATAAGGGACGAACGTGTTTTGGAGCTTATGTTTGAAGGTGATCGTTATCATGATTTGTTACGGTGGGGAATGGTTCCTTCTGCTATAACTGATGATTTAAAATCTAATATGGGAGGCTCTCAATATGTGCCTGGTAGAGAATATTTACCAATACCACAGATAGAGGTAGACACAAATCCTTTATACCCTCAAAACGAAGGTTATAATTAATTTTTTTTCCGTTAGTTTAACTAGTAATTGTGAAATGAATTAAATAAGTGATAGTAAGAAGGATGGTTTTGACCGATTCAATCCATTAAATGTAATGTCATTTGTGTAGCGCATACGTCAAAGCTTTATAATCATGTTCCGACCAAGGTTGTCTTACAACTAGTATAGATGTTCCCAACCAAATACCATGGTTAATTTAAGAAAACCTTCTAACTTCAGAGCAGCTATTAATTCATTTCACAAATACCAAATAGAAAGGTTTAACACTTTCTTTTTGGACGAGTCAAAATAGACACTCCTATTATACAATGCGACAAGTATATTTCATCATACCTATCATTCCTCTATTATTATTATGGAGCTGTAATGTTCAAAATGATAAGCTTTCAGAACCTTTGTTCGTTGCTGTTAGCGATAATCATAGCAATCTTCATTTCAGCAATACCATCATAGAGAATGATACCTTGAATTACATGAATTTCCCCTATATCTATATGGGAGGAGGCGTCGCTGTTGGTGATTTCAATAATGATGGTCTCTCTGATGTTTTTGTGACGGGTAATATGGTTGAAAACAAGTTATACCTAAACAAAGGCAATTTAGTTTTCGATGATATTTCTACAATGGCCGGGGTTCAGGGAGATAATCGTTGGTATACAGGGGTTGCTTTGGTAGATATTAATACAGATGGTTTTTTGGATATTTATTTATCCGTTTCGGGAAAAAATACGGACACTCATAACCAACTATTTATCAATAATGGAAATCTTACATTTACTGAAAAGGCTCAGCAATATGGAATAGATGATGCATCCCCATCTATTCAATCTACTTTTTTTGATTATGATTTGGATGGCGATCTTGATTTGTTTGTGGCCAATTACCCATTGGTACCGCTTACCCAAGGCAATTTATTCTATTCATCCTTAATGAAAAAGAACGAACTGACTCACTCTGGGCATCTTTACCGCAATGAGGGTGCTGCCTTTACCGATGTTACTGCAGAGGCCGGGGTTCAAAATTTTGGTCTTACACTTGGCCTATCCTCAACCGATATTAATAATGATGGTTGGCCCGATCTTTATCTCTCCAACGACTTTAATGTGCCTGATTATTTCTACATCAACAATCAGGATGGTACTTTCAAAGAAGTAATCAAAACAGCAACAGGGCATACATCAATGTTTGGTATGGGTATCGACATAGCCGATTTCAATAATGACGGGCTAATGGACATTATTCAGGCCGATATGACACCAGAAGATTACACCCGGGCTAAGGTAAATATGGCCAGTATGAGCACGGCATCTTTTTGGCAAGGAGTAGATATGGGTTTTCATTACCAATATATGCAGAATAGCCTGCAGGTAAACAATGGTTCTTATAAAGAGGGAATTCCAGTATTTTCCGAGATTTCACGCTTGGCCAAAGTGGCCACTACAGACTGGAGCTGGTCTACCCTATTTCTAGATTTGGACAATGACGGATGGAAAGATATTTATATCACCAATGGCATGAAAAGAGATGTGAATGATAATGACCTTAATCAAAGAACCAGAGCAACCACCTTTCAGGGAGCTTTTGGTAAAAAAGATATTAGCGAATACCCGAGTAAACCCTTAAGCAATTATGCCTATAGAAACAAGGGAGCTTTAACGTTTGAAAAAACAACCGAGATTTGGGGTCTTGACTACGAAGGGTTTTCCAATGGAATGGCCTATGGAGATTTGGATAACGATGGCGATCTTGATCTTTTGATCAATAATCTTGATCAAAAGATTTCCTTGTTCGAAAACAATACGAGCAACCATTACTTAAGAATTAAACTCATAGGGCCAGAAAAGAATCCGATGGGAATAGGAACTAAAATATCATTGAAAGACACAACAAGACATTTTCAAACACAGGAGCTCTCACCAACAAGAGGTTTCCAATCTTCCATGGAGCCCATTTTGCACTTTGGCCTAGAATCCATAAAAAACGAACAGACTCTTACAATTACCTGGCCAGACTTAAAACAAGAAATAAAAACCATTAGGGAATTTGATCGTCTTTTAACAATAGATTATTCAAATGCCATACATCAAAAACAACCTATTTCGAAAGGGGAAAACAAGAAGTTCCTAGATGTGACCTCTTCGCTAAATATAAATTTTCAACATAAAGAGAATGTGTATGACGATTATCTTCTCGAGCCACTTTTACCACATAAATATTCTACCCTTGGTCCGGGATTAACCGTGGGGGATAGTAACGGGGATCTTTTAGACGATTTTTATGTTGGCAATGCGAGGAATACTGCTGGAAAGTTATATCAGCAGACAGCCATGGGCAGCTTCAAAGAAATAGAGGGACCATGGGAGGACGACAAGAATTTTGAGGATACCGGAGCTCTCTTCTTTGATGCAGATTCAGACGGAGACCAAGACCTGTATGTGGTAAGTGGAGGAAACCAAAAAGGCCTGCCCGATGCTAGCTTTCAAGATAGACTATATATCAATACTGATGGGGCCTATGTAAATTCCCATGCACTTCCTGATATGCCTTCATCCGGCCAGATTGTAAAGGCCTGTGATTACGATAAAGATGGAGATCAAGATCTTTTCATAGGAGGAAGAATTGAGTCCGGCCGATATCCGGAACCTCCGCGAAGTTATCTTTTGAATAATGAAGGAAGTAAGATGGGGCAGGTGAAATTTACGGATGCCACTCATAAAGTTGCCGAAGACTTGTCAAGAATTGGCATGGTTACCGAGGCCCTATGGATAGATATTGACGGTGATAGCTGGAAAGATCTGGTACTTGCCGGAGAATGGATGCCCATAACTCTTTTCAGGAATATTAAAGGAGAATTGGTAGAGGAAACCGGAGAATGGAACCTAGGACAAAATATAGGTTGGTGGTATGGATTAGAAGCTTTAGATGTTGATAACGACGGGGACTTGGACCTTGTTGCCGGTAATTTAGGGTTGAACTACAAGTATAGCGCCAGTCCTAAAAAACCATTTGAAGTATTTCTAAATGATTTTGATCAAAATGGCAAAAAAGATATCGTACTAGGAGTACATAAAGAGGGTCGCCTTCTACCATTAAGGGGCAGGGAATGTTCCTCTCAACAGATTCCTGCAATAAAAGCAAAATATGCCACTTATCGTGAATTTGCGGCAGCCGACCTTTCCGATATTTATGGCGCAAGCATGTTAGAAAGTTCGGTTCATTACCAAGCAACGACATTCGCGCATTATTGGTTGGAAAATTCTGGAGAAGGCCAATTCATATGGCACCTTTTGCCAAATAGAAGTCAGTTTTCCCCCATCAATACTATTCTTCCTTTTGATTATGACAATGATGGTTATAGTGATTTGTTAGTCATTGGAACACTGTACGATTCAGAAGTAGAAACTCCAAGAGCAGATGCTGGTGTAGGTTTGGTATTAAGAAATAAGAAGGGTAAAGGGTTTGAGGCTATTGAGCCGCAATTATCAAAATTATATGTAACCGGAAATGTAAAAGATGCCAATTCTATAACCATAAATGGGAATAAAGGATTTGTCTTTGCCAGAAACAATGATAGTCTTGAAATCAAATTGTATCAAAACAGTAAAAACCCAGAACAACAAAATGAAAAACAGAATTAAAAAATTATGTTTTACAACTAAGAATTTATAGTTAAGATGTTTTTTTATGTGCAGTTCGCGGCTATGGACAATCAGATTGAATCCTTTAAAGACAAGGGAATGGTTGCAAGATGCCTTTCCGAACATATTATTAGCAGGCAATTTATATAATACCGAAATGTAAACCCCACGACCTGATACAAGTGTGGGCTTAATATTGCAAAATTTGGGCGAAAATAGCTTTAAACCTGTTCCCATGTCTAAAACAGGATTGCTAATTGATAAGGAGGGAAAAATATATCCCTTATAAAAATTGGTAAATCAAAAAAACAGGCATTTGCGTTTGGAATAAATAATGAGGAATTGGAAATTATCTCTTTTAATGGAACACAAAATAATCCCAACACTATCAAAAAATCAAAATAAATAATAGAAATCATGAATAAACGTAAATCAGTATCAACAGGATTAGGGTTATTCCTAGCGTTATTTTTTTGCATTTTTATATCCGCATGCAAGGAAAAAAATGTACCCCAGGAAAGTAAAAAAACCGAAGAAATTGCTCCAGTAAATTATTTGGAAGAATCAAAAGAAGATTTTGGTCAAAGAATGTCTTGGTGGCGCGATGCAAAATTTGGCATGTTCATTCATTGGGGACCTTATGCGGTCCCTGCCGGTATCTACAATGAAAAAGAAGTTGAAGGGATTGGTGAGTGGATCATGGATAAAGGTCAAGTGCCGTTAAAAGAGTACGAGGAATTTGCCAAAAACTGGATTCCAGAAGATTTTGATGCTGAAAGCTGGGCAAAACTGATGAAAGAGGCTGGAATGAAATACGTGGTAATCACCTCCAAACATCACGATGGTTTTGCCTTATGGGATTCTAAAGTATCAGACTATGATATCACAGATTTTTCACCTTATGGTAAGGATATTCTAAAACAATTATCCGCAGCTTGTAAAAAAGAGGGCATCAAATTTGGACTCTACCATTCCATTATGGACTGGCACCACCCGCAAGCTCAGGCAATTCATGAACCTAAATACAATGTATGGAGAACAGATAGTACAAAGGTAAATCCAGAGTTTCCCAAATACGTGGAAAACTATTTGAAACCACAATTGCATGAACTCATTACAAGTTATGATCCTGATATTATTTGGTTTGATGGTGAATGGGTGCCTGATTATACCCATGAAATGGGTCTTGATATGTACCAATATGTTCGTTCGTTAAAACCTAGCATTCTAATAAACAACCGTGTAGACAAAGGACGGCGTGGAATGATGGGTATGGATGATGACAAATTTGACTACGCTGGCGATTTTGGAACACCGGAACAAGAAATTTTAGAGGGTACCGCGGCAACAGACTGGGAGTCTTGTATGACCATGAACGATACTTGGGGGTTCAAGAAAAATGACCACAACTGGAAATCTACCGATATTTTGATACATAACCTCATTGATGTAACCGCAAAGGGGGGCAACTATTTACTCAATGTTGGCCCAACGGCCAAGGGAATTATCCCCCAACCCAGTGTAGATCGGTTAAAAGGCGTTGGAAAGTGGCTTTCGGTCAATGGTGAAGCCATCTTCGATACAGAAAAACTTGCCTCCACATATAAACAAGGGGAAAGCATAAGATACACCAAGAAGAAATCAGAACCCATATACTATGCCATTTCTTTGGAAAAGCCTAAAAATGAAATCGTACTCCATTCCATTGAACCAAATAGCGATTCAAAAATCCACCTTTTGGGGTCAAACGAGCCTTTAAAATGGAAATTTTCAGATGATTCAAAACTAACCATTCAAATATCACAAAAAGCTCTAAGTGATGTTGGGAAAACTGAGGCTTGGACCTTTGTTATTGAAGGAAAAGAAATAATGGACTAAAATAATGTATACATGATATGTGGAGTTCTAATTGGTAAATCTATCATTTACGCTATGCTCCAAACTATAAAAACCCGAAGATGACCGCTTCGGGTTTTTTACAAACGGGCTTTGGTTATTGCGTTTTTCGAGAAAGTTGGCTTTGTAATGCTTTAACCAAATCAGGGTTCGCTTCAGCAATGTTCCGAGTCTCTTTTTCTTCTGTACTATGGTCATACAGTTCAACCTCTCCATTCTCGTGCTGGATAAGTCTATACTTCTCTGTACGTATTGTCCCAGCAGATTGCGTGTATGCGATTGCTGTATGCCCTGTTGATTCCGGTTTTTTTAACATTGATTCAAGCGAAACTCCTTTGGTGAACTCAGGGGTTTTTAAACCTGTGAGGCCGCAAAGCGTGGGAAAAACATCAAGAGTCTCTACCACAGCATCGCTTTTTTGACCAGCTTTTTTCATCCCAGGATCATATATAATAAGGGGAGCGCGCAACGACTCTTCGAAAAGACTATGTTTTCCCCAAATATTATGTTCGCCCAAGTGCCACCCATGGTCTCCCCATAAAACAATAATCGTGTTTTTATCGGCTCCGGTTTCTTTCAATTTATTCAAAATATCCCCAACCTGCTTATCCGCATAACTAACACATGCTGCATAATGCCTTTTAAGTACCATTGCAAACTGTGCATCAATTCTTGGGTCTTTCCCCCAGCGATTATACTTCATAAATTCTCCAGATTCATGCCAGGTTGTCTTCCCCAGTGGTTTCTCTGCATGTGATATGGCTGGAAATTCAACATTATCGTAAAGGTCCAAATACTTTTTTGGCGCCCCAAAGGGAAGGTGGGGTTTAATCAGTCCTATGGCCAAAAAAAACGGTTTGGTACCCGTTGCCAATTTTTCAAGTTGAGTTAGACCTTCCTTTGCAATCAATCCATCGGGATAAATATCATCTGTACCTTCCACCGCTTCAAATACATCATGATCACTGGAAACTTTTCTAACTTTTCCATGTGCTAATCCATGCATTGCACCTTTTGGACTCCCCCATTCACCAACCGGCATTAAATGCCTATCCCAGGCGTTCGGCATTTCTGGTATAGCATCGGAGTCCCAATTCTCTCCTCCTCGCCCACCTGGATGGTGCGATACTTTGCCCACCGAAACCGTTGTATACCCATGCATCCGAAACCATTCAGGCATACTTGGTGGAACATTTTGAGTAGGTTGCCCCATTTTACTTGCTCGAAGAAAAAGTGCGTCATTGTTAGCGGTTCCATAAAGCCCGGTAAGTAATGTGTATCTGGATGGTCCACAACTAGGGGCATTTACATAATGACGAACAAATGGCCGTCCTCTATTTGCCAGCTTATCTATATTAGGTGATTTAATGTGAGATGCTCCAAAGGAATTCAGCTCTGGACGTAAATCGTCAATACAAATCAGCAAAATGTTTTTTGGTGAATCATTAATTTCTTGGCCGCCCACAGTCAAGGATAGCATGGAAAACCCTAACAGCACAATATATTCTTTCAAATTCATACCTCTTACTTCTTAAATCCCAATGTCATCAAACTTATTCTGTAGCTAATCTAAAAAGAATAAAATAGAGCATGTTGTTTGCGGAGCTGTTTAGCTTTTAATCATTCTTTTATTGATGTGAGAACACCTTCAAAGAAAGCCAAGAAGAAAGAATATTACCATTTAACCAGAAACTGGGATAAATCAGTTTTTAGGTGCCTTTAGAGAAAGACGGGGTCTTGCATATTTACCTTAAAATCATTCATCAAACGTGAAAAAGCTTTTAATTTTGAAATCTAAAGTTTACATATTTTTTTATAAAATCAAGGGGTTTGAAATAAAATAAAATATTTAAATTGCAATAAATAACCTTTTAAAATAAAAAAACTTGCATAATCTTTCAAAATGAAAAAAGAATTTGATTTTAGTGAAAAAAAAATAGACGCACATGTTCATTTTAATGGTTTGAGGGATGATTTAATTCGATATGGGATTGAAAATGGCTTCAACTTTCTCTCTATCAATACGGACATTCCTTTTTTTCCATCCATTAACGAGCAGGAAAAAATCATTCTTGGACTAAAAAAAGAGTATCCAAACCATATAAATTACGTAACTACTTTTTCTTGTCAGAATTGGGGGAATTCCATGTGGTTGCAAGAAAGTCTGGACAGCATTAAAAAATCTTTGGATCAAGGGGCTATCGGCGTAAAAATATGGAAGAACATTGGTATGTCTTTAAAAGACCAAAACGATAATTTTGTTTTGGTAGACCACGCATCTTTTGATCCTATTTATGACTTTTTAGCACAAAACAATATTCCGCTATTGGGACATATTGGTGAGCCAAAAAATTGTTGGTTGCCTCTTGATAAAATGACGGTGGATCAAGACCGAAGGTACTTTGCGGAACATCCTGAGTTTCATATGCACCGCCTTCCCCATTTTCCTGATTATTTGGATCATATTAATGCTAGGGATAAGATGTTGTCCAAACATCCTAATCTTCGTTTTGTGGGATTGCACCTATCCAGCCAGGAATGGGAAACAAACGAAGTAGCCAAGTTTTTAGATACATGCCCAAATGCAATGGTTGATTTGGCAGAAAGAATCTGTCATTTACAACATCAAGCCGTTACAAATTGGGAGAAAGTTCGCGATTTCATACTAAAATACCAAGACAGGATTATTTATGGTTCAGATGTAATCGATGATCTAAGTTTATCAGAAGATGAATTGATTTCTTATATGGACGGTCGCTACAAAATGCACTGGAACTTTTTCACCAAAAGTGAAACAATGTCGGCTCCAAAAGTATCTTTTCCCTTTAAAGGACTTGGCTTACCAATGAACGTAGTCCAAAAAATCTATACAGGAAATGCTTCTGATTTTTATCGCATTTAATACTGCTGCTTCCTTATTTTAAAGAATGTTTACTTTTATTTTAGACCATAGCCGATATAATAGTAGTCCAGATACTAACATTAGTATCGTCAAAGCAAAAGCTGTTTTATAATTTCCATAAATCCAATTCCCGGTAGCAAAAAGACATCCATACACCAATACGCAGCCCAATAACATTGCCAGAATGCCCGAGGGTACTGACCATGGTTCTTCATCCACTTGTATCTGGTGATTTCCGTTTCGGATTTTCTTCCATCCGGGTCCGCCAGGTGTAGTTCTTTTATAAAAATTGACCAGTACTTCTTCTGATTCAGGCCGGGTGAGAAAAGTAACCCCCATCCACACAATGGTAGTAATCAACACTATTAAAAGATACTTGCTCCATTCTGGAAAAAAGGCGCCCTCATCCAAAAACAATGGACCTTCAAATTGCCAAAAAATTATTGAAATGATTCCTGAGGCAAACATAGCCGTAATTTCGCTCCAAGCATTGATGCGCCACCAAAACCATCTGAGGATAAAAATTAAACCTGTACCCGCCCCAAACATGATAATTATATCAAATAATTGTGTGGCATTATTAAGGGTCAATGCAAAAAATCCACTTAAAACCATTAACACCACTGTTGAAATTCTCCCTACATTCACCAACTCTTTTTCAGAGGCTTTTTTATTTACTTGTTGTTTGTAAAAATCATTAACAATGTATGAGGAGCCCCAATTTAAATGGGTTGAAATGGTTGACATGTAAGCTGCTCCCAATGATGCCAATACAATCCCCAATAAACCTGATGGAAGTTTTGTCAACATTGCGGAATAAGCAAGATCATTCTTTAAGATACTTTCTTCCACGTTTGGAAATGCCTGACGGATACTATCTAAATCTGGATAAACAACTAAAGATGCCAAAGCCACCAAAATCCATGGCCATGGTCGTAGTGCATAATGTAAAAGGTTAAAAAAGAATGTAGCCCCCATGGCATGGTTTTCATTTTTGGCAGCAAGCATACGTTGGGCAATGTATCCGCCACCGCCCGGCTCACCACCAGGATACCATGCACTCCACCACTGTACTGCAAGTGGTATAATCAATAATGTAACAAGGCTCTCTTTATTGGAAAAATCAGGAAGGATAGACATTTTTTCTTGAACCCTGCTATTGCTCAAAATATTCGATAGACCTCCAACTTCTGGGATATTGACCAAATAGATTGCAGCACCAATAGCGCCGAACATGGCAACAAAGAACAAAACAAAATCAGTATAAACAACTCCTCGAAAGCCTCCTATAGCGCTAAAGATAACCGTAACTACTCCGCCAATAAGAACGGTCTGTATAGGCGTTAAGCCCAGCATAACCTGTCCAATTTTTATGGTTGCCAATGTAACGGCGGACATGATCATTACATTGAACAAAATACCTAAATAGAGTGATCTAAAACCTCTTAAAAAATGTGCAGGTCTGCCTCCATAGCGCAGGTCGTAAAATTCCATATCGGTGGTTACATTGGATTTTCGCCATAGTTTAGCATACACGAAAACCGTGAGCAATCCTGTGAGCAAAAAAGCCCACCAACCCCAATTCCCAGATACTCCATCAGTACGGACAAAGTCTGTTACAAGATTTGGGGTATCTGTAGAAAATGTGGTAGCAACCATTGAAAAACCCAGCAACCACCAAGGCATATTCCTGCCAGACAAAAAATATTCTGAAGTGTTCTTCCCTGATCTTTTTGAAACATAAACCCCAATGAATAGGACCAAGGCCAAAAAACCAAAAATTATGACATAATCGATTGTTTTTAAAACCACCATAGTTATTGACAAAATTTGTTGAAAACGAAGTATTAATAAAGCGGATAGGGTTTATACACTATTCCTAATAAGAACTTTTAATCCATTCATAGGGTTGACGTTTTAACCACTCGCCCCTAGTAAAATCTGGAAAGTCCTGTGGTTCTCCGTTATTTTCTATGGAAACCTCTGATAGCGGTGTTATGGCACTCCAGGCAGCTGCATCATATGCATCCATAGGTGGCGCAATATTTTGCTTTGCAGATTCAACAAAAGCATTCAACACAAAAAAGTCCATACCTCCATGACCTGCACTTTCGGCATAGTCTCCATATTTTTTCCACAAGGGATGGTCATGTTCTTCCAACCATTTAGTGGCTTCATCCCAAGTGTGCGGTTCCGATTTCCCTTCAATATAAATTCTGTTCCCATCTACTTCCCATAAACCATTGGCTCCCTGAACTCTAAACCCAAGTGAGTACGGTCTGGGCAAATTACAATCATGGGTAACTATAATGGTTTCACCTTCCGCTGTTTCTATAGTGGAAGTAATCACATCACCTTGTTTAAACTTTACTTTTGCGTTGGGATGATCTTCTCCTCCATGTTTTACAATATGATTATGCAATCCTATCCCTTTTGTGGCATTGGAAGTAAGTGAAACAAAACGGTTCCCCCTATTGATATTTGCCATGGCTGCAATTGGTCCTATTCCATGGGTTGGATAAACATCAGCGTTCCTCTTTACGGAATGTAATGTTCGCCATTTTGCCTCCGAAGTAGCTTTTTCACCAAACTCTACGCCACCACCATAGGGTTGTTTTCCATTGTTAAATTTCACTTCCCTTAGATCATGTTGATACCCGCACCTATAATGCACAAGTTCTCCAAAAATGTTTTTCCGCACCATATTCAGAATTGCCATAACATCTCTGCGGTAATTGACATTCTCAAGAATCATCATGTGGGTTCCAGTCTGCTCATGGGTGTTCACAAGGTCCCAACATTCTTCCAAAGTATTCGCCGCAGATACTTCTACGCCTGCATATTTCCCTGCCAACATAGCGTCCTTGGTCATACGTGTATGCCATAGCCATGGTGTAGAAATAATAACTGCATCAACTTCTTTTAAAGCCAGCAGATTTCTGAAATCGTATTGATCTTTATTGAAAACTGTTGGCTTTATAGCCTTTGCGTTTTCTATTGTTTTTAATGCTACATCGATACGAATAGGGTCAATATCACAAATAGCTGTAATATTTACATCTTTTCGTAACAATAGGTTTTCTAGATGATGGGTTCCTCTTAAACCCACACCTATCATTCCTATGTTCAATTTGTCCAGTGAACTTTTATTAAAATATCCATGTGTTAGGTGAGGGGCTAAAGCAATTCCTGTTCCTAAAACCGATGTTCTTTTTATGAAATTCCTTCGTGTGTTCATATTGGATGCTGATTTTTTAAACTGTGTTCTTTATTTTGGGGAAACTTGAATTAACAAAAACTTTTCAAACGTGGTATTTATCGCTGGCTCATTTACTGAAACCTCGCCCAAATCCACTCCATTAAAATAATCTTTTACGGTATAAGCAATTGTTCCCGACAATCCTCTTAGCTCAATAGGGCCATCCCATTTATCTGCATAAAAACCATAATACAAAGCTTCTCCTTTTTTAATGACATGTGTTTCTGGTTTATCGTATCCAATATCATACAGATTTCCCAAATAAGGCTCTTTAGACAACATTTTCTCGTTATATAGGTTGAACCATTTTTTCCAGGTCTTTTCTTTTTGGGGAGTAAGCAAAAAGCTGTCTGAAGCTTCTGGATTATCTTTAGGCCAAGTAAATTTAGTCCCCAAAACCGCACCAACACCAAAGGAACTGGCAAAGTCGCTTGCATTATCACTAAGCTCAACATGATCTCCATAATAGGCGGTGTTTGGCACAAGTGCCTTGTATGTTTTGCCCTTATGCCGTATTTGCCAACTAGATAATGGATCGGATGAAACTGCTTGGTTCATAGATGCCATATTATAATAAGACATACAGGTACCACAGGGGCAATTCTCAACAACGGCATTTGGTTTTATGCTTCTAGCTTCATCATAGATCATTTGAAAAAAGTCAGGTACGCCCTCTACAGCTTCTTCTGGACTATCTAAACTATGATCCGGTCCAACTGCATTCATGTGTTGACCGTCCATTTTAAGCCCGTCAAAACCCCATTCATTCATAAATAAATCAATGGTATTTTTTGTGTGTTTGATTGTTTCTTGTTTTGTAGGGGAAAGATAATAGGCATCCCACCAAGTTATAAATTGTGGCGATTCATCGTCTTTGAAAACCCTCATGCCTGGGTATTCCTTTAATATTTTGCTATGTGGATCAGCGGCCAAGGGAGTCCACCAAATCTTCGCTTTCAATCCATAATCATGAATTTCATCTACAAGATTTTTAATTTCTATATTACCCTTTGGAAATTTATCCGGATGCGCATCCCAATCACCTTCCGCGATTTGAAAACCATCATCTAAAACCGCCCATTTTATGCCCAGTTCTTTTACTTTGGGCAAGGTGTTCACAATTTCATCCAAAGTAAATTTCCTCTCATACCCCCAAGCACACCAAATAGGTTCAAAGGCAGCTTCTTCGGTCTCCACTATTTCTATTCCTTTGGCTTGCATTACGTTTGAATACATTGAAAGGTTGGTGTAATAATCCCCTTTTGAAACAGATACAAAAGTTTCTAGCGTTTCTATACTCTCACCAGCTTTGAACCAAGTACGTTCTTCAAAAATTTTTGATACACTAACACTAACATTGTTTTCCTTTTCAAGTATTTCTGTTGGAAGGCTTACCTGTTTTGGAACAAGGGCCAAATGGCCAACAGCTATATTAACATCCGTTCTCCAGACCGAGGTTACTGGAATTCCACCGCCATAATCGGTATCGTTCATCCCCATAAAGTTTTTCTTGTAATACCCCGGTTGCAAAGGCACTATCCAATCGCTTCGGCTACTTGACGAGCTTCCTTGAAATGCCCAGAAAGGAGGGCTATCTCCTTGAGAAGTAATCTTATAGGAATTGTTGGACCATTGGTTAACAAAAACATCATTATTGGAAGTGTTGGTATAAGTGACTTTAGTGGAAATAAGATTTGGAAAATCATCGTACACTACTATTTCAAGTGTTTTAGAAATCTGTAGGTCATTTGAATCATATTTTCCTAAAACCGTCCATTTTTTTCCAGACAGGTCCCCTTTTAGTTTTTCTTCTGAAAAGTTTTCGAAAGTAAACGAGTCAAGCAAAATTCGACCTATCACAAGTTGTTCGGAAGGTTGAAAGTCTTCCATAACAGGTTTAACATTCCCCAATTTAACGGTCAACTTGGTCTGTAGCTGGTTGTTTATTTCAAATACTACATCACCATTATCAATTTGTACTACGGATTCACTTTTGTTCTGTGCCCTACATGAACCGCACACTAAAAACAGCATACAGAATAAAACGGATAAATTTTCAGTTCGTGATTTTCTTCGCATTTTCATAGTATAGTTTTTTTAAGACGGCATCACTTAACCCCAATCCATGTAAGGGCCAATGGTAGTTGAAGAAATTCTTCTTATAAAAATGCTCATCTTCAGTCTCCAATATTCTAAATGTGGTCTCATACATTTCAGGGTCAAAACCCATATCGGTACCGTATATTAACTTGTCTTGATTTTCTTCGTAAAAAGTCTTTGTATATCTGGGAATCGGGGCGGTTTCACCATATCTGGCAGAGATATCGGCATAGAGGTTATTGTACTTGTTTAAAAGCGTTCCAATAATATTTAGGTCGTAGCTACAGTTGGCAAAATGGCATGCTATAAATGTGGTGTTGGGATTTGCTTTAACGGCATTTTCAAGAGTATTAATCAAATCTGCATGCAATAACATGTCTTTTTTTGAGGCATCTATCTTCCATTTTCCAGCATTCACCAGTCCATCATTGTGTTTATCAATAGGCTCATACATCCAATAAGGTTCTGCCACATGTATATTGATGGGCATACCCAGTTCCCCGCATTTTTTTATAAGGGGTTTCATCCGCTCATCATCAATATGCATTCCATAGGCTGGAGTAGGTTTGGAATACAGCAATCCTTCTCCCTTGTCTCCGAGTTCTCCCACTCCACGGGCACCTATTTTATAGCAGCGCTCCAATTCCTTTACTGCATTTTTGCTCCATCCCATTTCATTATATCCGGTAAAATCAAATCCACACCAAACTTCAAAACGGCCATTGTATTTAGAGTAGATATTGTAAATACTATCAAAAGATTTTCCTGTTTGATAGGTTAAAATGGTTGTTTTTTCAATTCCAAATTTGTCCATTGTTCTTACCCATTCCCTAATCTCATCAGCGGTCTTTGCATAAGGATGGGAATGCATGTCCAACACTGGAAATTTTGCTTTCTCAATCTTGGTAACGGGTATTTTGTAAATTGACCTTGGGGCATAATTTTTAAGAAGTAAGGTGTCTTCTTGTGCTTGGGCCAAATATGCTGCCAGAAAAAATAAGGATAGAAGTACCGTATTTTTTTTGTACATCTTAATTAAAATTTATTACCCGTAGTTTGGCAGAGACTAAATCTATTGCTTGAGCTGTTGCTTTTGGAAAAACCTCGCGCAAATCAATATTATCCGTGTTCTTCAATTCATGCTGCAAGCTTTTCATGAATATATTCTTAATCTCGGTAGCCAGGTTGATCTTGGTAATACCTTGGTGAATGGCAGCTTGCAATTGTTCGTCAGGTATTCCAGAGCTCCCATGCAATACTAGGGCTGCCGGCGTAACTTTATTTATCTGTGCTATAAGATCTATCTGTAATTTGGGGGTTTCCTTATAAAAACCATGTGCTGAACCAACGGCAATGGCAAGCGCATTTACGCCTGTAGATTCAACAAATTCTTTGGCTTGGTCGGGTTGGGTATAAATCATTTTTTGATCCTGCCCAAGCTTTGAAATATATCCCAACTCTGCTTCAACATTAATATCAAAGCTTTCTGCATATTTCACAATATCATGCGAAATTTTCACATTTTCCTTAAACGGTTTCTCACTGGCATCTATCATTACAGAATCAAACCCCGCATCAATACATTGTTTGACCAAGGTTACGTCTTGTCCATGGTCAAGATGCAACCAAGCCGTGACCCCAAATTGTTCAATTGCAGCCTGAGCCAATGATTTGGCCACCTTTAAGCCCATGTATTTTATGGAACTCTCCGATAATTGCAAAATAATTTCAGATTCCGTTCGCTTGGCCGCCGTAAGTACCGCCGATAAGGTCTCAAAATTGTAAAAATTAGTAGCAAGAAGCGCTTTACCTTTCTCTTTGTTATAGGTTAGTTTTTGTTTTAATCTCATAGGTTATAAGAAAACTTTGTCTTAGCTATTTTTTTTATGGTTTCAATATCTTCAAATGCAGTAGTGCCTCCAGAAGCTGTTGTGTTAATGGCACCTGTTATATTGCCTACTCTCAAGCAGTCCTTTAAATCCTTTCCTTCTAAAAAAGAGGAAACAAAGCCTGCATCGAAACTGTCACCTGCACCAATACAATCCGCTACATCTTTATTCAGGAAAGCTGGCATGGTTATAAATTGTTCTTGACTATCAGGATTCCAAAGATGAGCACCTCTTGCTCCATCTTTAATAACAATAATGTTTGAAAAAGATTTCACTTTTTCGATACCTGAAGCTATGGTTTCACAACCAGTAATCAATTTGAATTCTTCGGCGTTGGGCAGAAAAACGTCAATATGTGGCAAAAGTTCTTTTAGATTTATATTCCAAAGCTCCGAAGGGTCCCATTGAGGGTCCATTGAAGTTGTAAGGCCTAATTTTTTTGCCCTTTTAAATAGCTTGACAACGTTCTTTAAAATCCCGGTCTGTAAAAAAATAGAGCTTAGATGTAAATGCCTGGCGGTTTTCAAGATGTCATCGGTAACCTCTTCTTCGTACAGATGCTCCATGGCCCCAGGAAATGTAACATTGGCCCTATCCATATCATAGTTCATGACCATGGTCAAGCCAGTTTGGTATTCTTCTGAGCCAATAATAAAATCAGTATTGACTTTTTTTCGCTCCAGGGATTCTTTGATTATGGTTGAAAACATATCATTCCCAATTTTCCCCAAAAAAGTTACACTTGTCCCTAAAGAACTTAGGTTACTGGCAAATATGGCGGAACTGCTTCCCAGTGTTACATTGAGATGTTTTGACAAAATTTCTTTACCTATTTCTGGAAAACCCTGAATCTTATCGAGGATAATATCAACATTAAGTTCTCCAACCACTAAAACATCATAGTTCTTCATAAATAAAAATCAAACCATTTCTAAAGTTCTTTCCTGTAAAATATCATTTAAATTGATCAAATTGAACTTATAAAAATATTTATCCATAGCTCTTTCGATATGCGACAAAAGAATCTGCTCTGCTTTTATACCATTGTTTTCAAGGTTTTCATAGAGTTCTACCCTGCATGACACTACTTCATGATTTTGCCAAATATACCTGCAGCCTGTCTTGATCAACCACTCTTGTCTTTCAAAAGAGTTTTTATAAAAGTCATCTTGATTTTCACCTTCACTCAACCATTTCTTCCATCTTCCTGAGTCTATAACCGCATTCCAAAGTGCTTCTTTTATATTGGAAAGCTTTGCAGCTTTGTTTTCATTATGCAATTGTTTTTCAATCTCTTCCAATTCCATAAGCCCCTCATACTCACGTTCCGTAAATTCCGGTCCAACATTTGCCCCTCCCATTCCAGATTTAGGATACGCTTCTGGGTTGGTAACGTTGTCTGAATAATGTCCTTTTATAACACTTCCATATTCTGCAGCTATGTCTACTATAGTTTTTGCAACTTCGGGGTCAAATTCTGTAGTATGCAAATCTGTTCCTACTTTTCCAACTACAAAGCATGGCCAAACATCTGTAAGACCCTCTCTTTGTAGGCCCGCTTTTAAAAGTTCAAAGAATTGAGTAAATACCGTAAGATTTACAAGACCTCCATGCACCTCTTCAGTACCTACCTCATATGCTATTTTGGAGAAATTATTTGCTGTTCTATAGGTTTCACAATGAACAATAAGCTCTACCGTTCTTGCCGCTACTGTTTCTATATCAATAATTTCACCTTTTGGCAATGTAGTGTCTATAGTAGGATCAACATGAATTAAATCATATCCAGCTTCGATTGCTGCCTCAAAAGTTGTCTTAACCTCCTTCATGGTCTGCTCATAATTGAGCCCTTCTTTCCTGTGACGGTCTTTAAGCCAAGGGCCGCCATGATCAATGGCAATGATAACAGGTGTTTTTAAATTGATCGATTTGGCATACTGCTTAATTTTATTTACAAATTGTTTCGGGGTAAAACCCGTATAACCGCCATCTAAATCCACTTGATTAAGTGTAGTTGCAAATTTTATTGGAGCGTTACATCTTTTAGCAGAATTCAAAGAAGCCTTCATTACTGCAATTGAATTTGGGCAAGCTGCAAAAATTGTCCTATTTATATTGGTCTCTTTTCCAAGTTTTTTGTTCTCTTTTAATATATAATCCAATAAGGATATATTTTCTGCATTTGCCGCAGATCTTAAATCTGTATTCATTGTTTCAACATTAATTGACAAAAAGTTCAATAAAGTCCAACGGAAATAAACTAAACAAAGAATTTCGAATGTTGGCTCAGTATACTATATGTATAAAAGTTTTACAAAACTAAGGATAATATATATCTTACAAAACCTTTCTTTAATAAAAATTTATCTTTCTTATTGTTTCATTCTATCGATGTTTAGATGAAAAAACCTTAATTGTTCAATACCTATTTGCACTACAAACTATCCCTATTGAAAGAACAATTGGGCCATACAAATATTAATATACAGCTTATTAAAGAACTACTTATGCCCTTATAAAATGCTATCACAAAGCATTTTAACAAGATTTCACTTAAAAAATAATCTTCCGGCCCCGATTTAATTTTAATGAAATTTCGAGTAAAATCTTCCATGCTTATGATAAATTGAAAGGATAAAATAGTTTATGAAATAAATTTTTCAATACAAAATTGAAATATAAGTTTGTGAAAGAAAAAAATATTATATAGTTTTGTTAACATAAAATTATAAAACAATTATCTTTTAATTACTTTTTTTTAACTAACTAAACACTAGTATGACAAACAAAAAATTACTCACGGCATTCATTGCGCTAGTTTTTATGGTCGCAGGATATGCCCAGCAAAAGACCATAACAGGTACGGTTACATCGGATGGCGAACCACTACCAGGTGCAAACATCGTGGTTCAAGGCACCTCCATTGGTGCTCAATCCGATTTCGATGGAAACTATACGATTGAAGCTTCAGAAGGAGATGTGTTAGTTTTTTCTTATATAGGAATGGTCACACAAACGATTCCAGTGAATACCACAAGTATTATTAATGTTATAATGCTAGAGGATACAAACTTGCTTGACGAAGTAGTTGTAACTGCACTAGGTATTAAAAGGGAGAAAAAATCTTTGACCTATGCAACACAAAACGTGGGTGCAGATGAAATATCCAAGGCTCGCCCAGTTAACCTAGTAAATGGCCTTTCTGGAAAAGTAGCTGGTATTTCAATCAACAGAAGTGGTGGCGGTGTTGGAAGTGCTTCCAAAGTAACATTAAGGGGGCTTCGTTCCATAGCTGGTAGCAGTGACCCTATTTATGTTATTGATGGTGTTGTTGTCGGAGGTGGAATTGATAACATCAGCCCTGATGACATTGAATCTATCTCTGTTTTAAAAGGACCTAATGCGGCCGCATTGTATGGAAGTAGCGCAAATAATGGTGCTATTGTCGTTAACACCAAGTCAGGCTCTGGCGGTAAGGGTTTTGCCGTTACCTTAAGTACTACGCTCACTGCTGAAACTGCTCACATTTTAACTGACTATCAAAATGAATATGGCCAAGGTATTGACGGTTCTTATAATCCAAATACCACATTTTCATGGGGGCCTCAGTTTGATGGTTCTCAAGTTGCCCATTGGTCCAATAATCCCGATTTTGGAACCTCCACCTACGCTTACGAGGCACAGCCAAATAATGTCAAGGACTTTTTCGCTACAGGATTTAACCTTGCTACAAACCTCTCAATATCTACGAACAATGAAAACACAAGTACTTATTTTTCATATACAAATACAGATGTTAGTGGAATTGTGCCAGGGAATGATTTAGAAGGTCATAATTTTAGCGTTCGTGTAAATACGGAAATTGCTGAAAAATTAAGAGTAGATGCAAAACTGAATTATATTAAACAAAACATTGATAACCAATACGAAGAAGGAGAAAGTTTTGCCAACCCTATTAGACATGCTGTGCGTCTTCCAAGAAACATTAGAACAGAAGATGTCAGTATTTTTGATTTTGTTGACCCAACCAATGGTAGCACATTACAACATTTTTGGGTTCCCGGTGATAATGGAGGTGCAAACCCGTACTGGACTGCCAATAGAAATATAAGCGAGCTTACCCGAGATAGGATAATAACAGCAGTAACATTGGATTATGACTTGGCCAAAGGACTTAGCATACAAGCTAGGGCTTCCTTGGACAAAGTTGTTGAATCAAAATACACGAGCTGGTATAACGACTCCTATATTATTGCTGATAATGGTGATTACTTTACAAGAAATTTCCAGAGTCAAGCTTTCAATGGAGACTTACTTTTAAAATATAATGGATCCATTAATGAGGATTTTAAATTTAATATCAATGGTGGCGGAAACCTGAATAAAGGAGAATTTCGCTCTGTTGACACAAGAAACAATGGATTAAACGTTGCCAACATATTTGGAGTAAATAATGCAAGTGCAATTAGTGTAACACAAGAATTTGAACCCCAAGAAGTGCAGTCTGTTTATGGGTTTGGACAACTTTCCTATAAAAATGCACTATTTTTGGATGTGACTGCCCGTAATGATTGGAGTTCAACTTTACCTGCTGCCAATCGTTCTTATTTTTATCCTTCTGTAGGTCTCACAGCAGTGGTTAGCGATTTGATAAAATTACCCGAGGTTTTCAGTTTTCTGAAATTAAGAGCAAATTGGGCGCAAGTGGGGAATGATACAGATCCGTTTAGGTTGACCAAAGCTGTTAATTTAGAACAAGGAACCATAGCCGGGAGTTTTCTCGAATTTGATGTAACAGACCCCGCTTTGAATTTAAGACCCGAACAAACCGAATCTATAGAGGTAGGACTTGATGTAAGACTACTTGAGAATAGAGTTGGTCTTGATTTAACATATTACAAGTCAAACTCAACTGACCAATTATTTCTTGCCTCTGTAACGGGTGCTTCAGGTGCCTCCAATAGATTTATAAATGGTGGTGATATTGAAAATAAAGGTGTTGAAGCTATCCTAAACATTGTACCAGTAAGAACTGATAATTTCAATTGGGATCTTACGTTAAATTTTGCCAAAAATACAAGTGAAGTTTTGGCTCTAGCTGATGGTATTGATGAATTATCAATTGAAGAGGGTGATGATTTCTTCTTTAGAAGGTATATTTTAAAAGTAGGCAACCCCTTTGGTGATGTGTATTCCAGAGGTTTTGTACGAGATGACCAAGGCAGGGTTGTTGTAGGAGCTAATGGTGTTCCGCTGATAACGGATGACAAGAATACAGCAATAGCCAATTTTAATCCGGATTGGTCGGGAGGTATCCGCAATTCGTTTACATATAAAGATTTTAATATGAGTTTCTTGATAGACATTCGTCAAGGAGGGTCAGTTGCGTCCTTTACACAAGCTATATTAGCGTCAGATGGTGCTACATCCCAAACATTAGTAGGAAGGGATGGGACTGCAATTTTTGGACAGAATGTTTTTAGTGGTGAAACAGCTGTAAAGGAAGATGGAAGTCCTAATGATATTCAAGTAAGTGCCCAAGAACTTTGGACCAATCTGGGTGGTAGAAATACTCCTGTTGGTGAAGCATTTGTCAGAGATGCTTCCAACGTTCGTTTGCGAGAACTTATTTTAGGATATTCGTTGCCTTCTAATGTAACGGATAGACTCCCTTTTGAATCCGTAAGCTTCTCTCTTGTCGGTAGAAATTTGTTCTTTTTATCAAACAAAGCAGGAGATATTGATCCAGAAGTAGTATCAGGTACAGATAATGGTGCAGAAGGTTTTGAATCATTTTCTCCTCCAACTACCAAGTCTTTTGGGTTTAACATAAAAATCGGATTTTAATAAACAAAAAAACTAACTATGAAATATTTTAAAAACATATTGTTCATGATGGTGTTTGTTATTGGCCTTACAAGCTGTACAGATGACTTTAATGAACTCAATACAGACCAGACAAGTCTAACCGAAGACACTATCGATCTTAACACAATTGGTTTATTTTTTGCACAATCACAGTATAGTGCAATGGCTCATACACCGCTAGGTCCTGTTTCATTTTACCCTTGGCGCTTTCAAACTGCCCAATCTTTGTTTCCAGACTTGTACGTGCAATATTTTGCCACTACAGCTTCTTATTTTGAATCAGACACCAATGTTATTGTTGGGGCATGGAATGGTTTTACTTGGGAAAGTTTTTATTCGTATTGTGCTCCACAAATCAAATTTTTTGAAGATTTCACTAGTGAAAATGAACTAATTGTAGAGAATGCAATTGCTAAAGTTTGGAAAGTGTTTGCATATAACCGTACAACAGATTTTTACGGACCAATTCCTTTTTCCCAGTTTGGAAACGGAGAAACATCCGTTCCGTATGACAGCCAGGAAGATGTTTACAAACTTTCTTTTACCATATTGGACGAAGCCGTAGAAGTATTAAAGGCAAATTCCAATAGTACCACTATTTTATCCGATAGTGATGGTATTTATAGAGGTGATCCTGCCAAATGGCTCACTTTCGCAAATACACTTCGTTTACGAATGGCATTGCGTATAAAATATGCTGAACCAGCCTTGGCGAAATCTGAAGCGGAAAAAGCTGTCGCAGATGGGGTTATGGAAAATAATACTGATAATGCAATGTTGTACACTAATGGCAGCTCTTCAAAAAATGGTTTGAATGTTGTTAGCGCATGGAGTGAGTTTAGAATGAGTGCAGCGATGGAAAGTGTATTAAAAGGTTACGAAGATCCTAGGTTACCTGAATTGTATTCTCCAGCCGCAAATGGGGATGGAGATGGAGACGGCATACCTTACGAAGGAATACTCAATGGCCAAACCGTAGCTGATAGATCAGATGCTGGTTTAGATTTTAATGGTTCCAGTTCTAATATGGGACCAAGATTTTTGCCGGAGGCAGTTGGAGATGGAACTCCAATTCGTGTAATACGTGCTGCTGAAGCTTATTTATTAAGAGCTGAAGGCGCTCTTGAAGGTTGGAACATGGGCGGCACGGCGCAAAGCCTATATGATCAAGGTATAAATACTTCTTTGGATGAATGGGGTACTCCAGATGCATCTTTTACAAGTAGTACAAATACACCGGCTCCTGTTGGTAATAGGTTTGATACTCCTGCACTATCTGATGTTCCAGTTGCCTACGACGCCTCTGCAAGTACGGAACGCCAACTCGAGCAGATTATGACCCAAAAATGGATTGCATTATATCCTGATAGTTGGGAATCTTGGGCAGATGTAAGAAGAACGGGCTATCCTACATTATACTCAAGATTAGTATCTGTAAACCCAGACGTACCTGTTGATATGGTCATGCGAAGGATGACTTTTGTATCGCAAGAATACGAACTTAATGAAGAGGCCTTAAACGCTGCATTGGCACTACCCGAAATGTCTGGAGGGGACATTGGAAGCACCAAATTATGGTGGGACAAAAAATAAAAATTAAGTAGTTTAATTTGAGTTAGTAAGGAAACACCAATATTTTTTATTGGTGTTTCTTTTATTAAGGTAATGTAATACTTCTTTTTAAAGTATCTTATAGCGATACTTCAGAGGTGCTAATTTTATTAATCTTTACATATGTCAAAGACTTGTTTTCCAATTATTGGTGTTCTTTTTTCAATTCTCCAACTGCTATCCTGCGGCAATAACAAAAAGAGCAAAATGTTTACACTGCTTGCCTCATCGGATACAGGAATTAAGTTTAAAAACTTATTGAAAGAGTCCGAAGAGTTCAATGTATTGGAATATGGTTATCTCTACAATGGAGGAGGCGTTTCGGTTGGTGACCTTAACAATGATGGACTTCCTGATATTTACTTCACCGGAAATATGGTAGGCAGTAGACTTTATATTAACAAAGGGGGTTTTGAGTTTGACGAGATTGCAGAAAAAGCAGGTGTTTTTGCTGCCGGATTATGGAATACCGGTACCACAATGGCTGATGTGAATGCCGATGGGTTTTTAGATATTTATGTGTGTCGTTCCGCAGCAAAAAACGCTGCAAAAAGAAAAAACTTACTTTTTATAAACAATGGCGATTTAACATTCACCGAAAGTGCCGCCAGCTATGGTATAGATGATTCAGGATACTCCACTCAAGGCACTTTTTTCGATTATGACAAAGATGGCGATTTAGATTTGTATGTGCTTAATCATTCAACTCAAGAATTTGCTGGTTTTGGGCAAATAACGGCATCCTTGAAAAATAAGAAAAACTTCGCCTATGCTGATAAGTTATACCGAAACGATAATGGAAAATTCAATGACGTAAGCGAACAAGCAGGGCTTATCTCCAATGTGCTAGGTTTTGGCCTGGGGGTAGCAGTATCTGATTTAAACAGTGATGGCTGGCCAGATATTTATATTTCCAATGACTACAATGAACAAGACTATCTATACATAAATAATACGGACGGTACTTTTTCAGAGCAGCTGCAAAACTTTATTGGCCACACATCTCTTTTTTCCATGGGTTCGGATGTTGCAGATATTAATAATGATGGATTTATGGATGTAATGACCTTGGATATGCTTCCAGAGGGAAATTACCGTCAAAAAATAGTTTCTGGTCCAGATAATTATGATAAATACCAGCGTCTTGTATCTACTGGGTTTTACAACCAGACCATGCGGAACATGCTTCAATTAAACATTAATGGAAAATCATTCTCAGAGATTGGTCAATATTCGGGCATCTCAAACACCGATTGGAGTTGGGCAACGTTATTTGCAGATTTGGATAATGACGGCAACAAAGATGTTTTTATTACCAATGGGTACAAAAGAGATTACACTAATATGGATTTCATCAATTATGCCGTACAGGAAAAATTGGAAGAAAATAGAACGGGAAAAAGGACTGCAATTATGGAACTTCTAAAGGAGGTTCCGTCGTCGGTTGTGGAAAATTACACCTATAAAAATAATGGGGACCTCACTTTCACAAAAGTAAATTCAGATTGGGGCTTAAATCAAAAATCATTGTCCAATGGTGCCGCTTATGCCGATTTGGATGATGACGGAGATTTGGATTTAGTGGTGAACAATATTGAGAAAGAAGCTTTTGTGTATAAGAACAATAGTGAAGTGCATAACAAAAACAACTATTTAAAATTTAATTTAAAAGGAGAAAATGGGAATACCTTTGGTATAGGAGCAAAAATTTCTGTACAAGTGGGAGACACACTAATTGTACAAGAAATGATGCCTACAAGGGGATACCAATCCTCCGTGGACTACAGCCTAATATTTGGTTTAGGGAAAGATTCATTGGTAAGTGCTACTGTAGTATGGCCAGATTTCAAAGAACAATCATTTCATGATATCGCTGTAAATCAAACCTTGGTTTTACATCAAAAAGACGCTAAAAAAATTAACAAGGAAGCCGAAATCATCAAACCCACCTACTTTGTTGATATTTCCAATGATACCTTGGTTTCATTTGTACATCAAGAAAACAAATATGTGGATTTTAAAAGTCAACAATTATTACCTCATAAGTTGTCGACCCAAGGGCCAAAAATTACCAAGGGTGATACAAACAATGATGGATTGGAAGATATTTTCATTGGTGGTGCCAAGGGAAGTTCAGGACAACTATTTCTTCAGACCCAATCTGGGGGTTTTATTCCAAGTAATCAAAAAGCCTTGGATAACGATAAGGCAATGGAAGATATTGACGCAGTATTCTTTGATGCTGATAACGATAAGGATCTTGATTTATACGTGGTGAGTGGCGGAAATGCCTTTGATGAAAATTCACAAGAATTACAGGATCGACTATACCTAAACAATGGAAAAGGAATTTTTAGAAAAAGTGTTTCCCTTCCTTCTATACTTAGTAGTGGTTCATGTGTTGTCCCTGGGGATTTTGATGCTGACGGGGATTTAGATCTTTTTATTGGCGGAAGATTGGTTCCAAATAAATATCCAACAGCTCCAAAAAGTTATCTTTTACAAAATGTTGGTAACGGAAATTTTAAAGAAGTAACCGCCTCTATAGGTCCTCAAATAGAAAACATTGGAATGGTAACCGATGCACTTTGGACAGATTTCAATGGAGATGGCACGACCGATTTGATTATTGTAGGTGAGTTTATGGGTATTAGAGCTTTTGAAAACAACGGTGGAAAATTGACGGAGCTTCCTGAAACCTCAGGCTTTAAAAATTCCAATGGTTGGTGGAACACCTTGAAACAGGGAGATTTTGATAATGATGGGGACATGGACTATATAGCTGGCAATTTTGGTTTGAACTCTCAATTAAAGGCCACACCTGAACAACCCGTTCAGCTTTATGTCAAAGATTTTGATTCAAATGGAGCATTAGATCCGATCATGTGCTCCTATATCATGGGAGAAAGCTATCCAGTTTTTTCAAAAGATGATCTAATCGGGCAATTGCCCCATCTAAAAGGAACTTATTTGAACTATTCTGATTTTGCCGATCAAAAAATAACCGATATTTTTTCAACTGAAGAATTGGCCAATGCCTCTTTGCTTGAAGCTCATAATTTTGAGACTAGTTATCTTGAAAATTTAGGAGGAAATCTTTTTAAAGTAAAACCTCTTCCAACTCCTACTCAATTTTCGCCAATATATGGAATCCTTGTGGATGATTTTAATTCTGATGGAAATTTAGATGTCTTAATGGCTGGTAATTTCTTTGGAACAAGGGTAAAATATGGTCGCTATGATGCCAATAAAGGCACTTTGTTGTTGGGTAATGGAAATGGAGAGTTTAGCACCGTCAACAGCTTAAAGAGCGGGCTCAATGTTAATGGCGAGATAAGGGATATGGAAATGGTTACTAGGGCAGATAAGTCCAAAATAGTCTTTTTTGCAAAAAACAATTCAACCCCAGATATTTACCTTTATAAGCAATGATTCTTAATCGGGCAGATTTCAATAACTCAGTTAGCTTCTAATTTTAATTAACCTGAATATTGGGCATCAATACGTTCCATCCAGTTTCTGGATCCCATATTGATTCCAAATTTCTTTTACTGGCCAATCGTATAGCATATTCAGGGCGATTATTTAGAGAAGGTTCCGAATCCGGTAAATTTAGGAACAATTCATAAGAACCTTTTGCTAAAGTTTCCTGCCATACCATATCCACATTAATTGTTTGCAATTCGTCGGTAAACCAATAACGTGGGTCAGCACTTATCTCTTGTTTATAAACCTTTTGGGTTTCATGACTTCGTAACACCAATTCTATAGTTCTTGAATTATAAGTAGATGCGTATCCTTCATTATTTATATATAGTTGCATTTGTATTGGCTCATTGTTTCGAATTACCTTAGGGAAAATACCTTTCTGTAAAACGAATCGATAACCAAGGTTCCGTTTAATTTCATCAATACACTTATTGGTCCAGTCTCCATTTACAGCCCCAGACCATGAAGTATTAAGAAATGAAGTGTGAAATCTTTTTAAATATTGCTGGGCCATTCCGCCATCGGAAATACAGTTGTTATATGGATCATAAACATCTTCTCCAAGTGTACCGCCAGGGCATGTCTCACCACCAAAAACAAGAAACTTCGTTTCCGCCGCTATGTATTCTTTCAGATTTAGTGTATCGCTTACAGGTGGCCATTCATGGAAGGAGTTATAGGTCCAATAGTCATCATAATTAGCCAACATACAATCATTATGATGTGCAATTCTAGCTTTATCACTCTGATCAAAAGCATTTTCAATCCTCAAAGGCAACGCTTTTTCGGGAGATGCTTTTTCTTTGTCAAAAAAGCGCAATTTATAATATGGCGCTCTAACCTGAATCATTCTGGATTTAGGTACTGTTTTAAGAAGAGCTTCTATAACTTCTTGCCGATCAATCCAGTTTTTATTGGTAACAGGACCATGTTCCAAGTCCCCAAAATAATCGGAATAATACTGTTCCCCCCAAGGCCCAATAAAGCCCATCTGTACAACGGCGATTATATCAACGTTCTTTTTCAAAATAGGCTTTAGCTGTTCCAAATGTTTCAATATGGTTGACTTTGGCGCATCATTAAAGGGAGGACTACAACAATCGCTGGTATAGCTAAACCTCAAAATGACCTTGTTCCCCACTTCCCTGATCGTATTCATATCTATTTGAATATTGTTCAGGACTATACTATCTAGGGGGGCTTCTCGAAACAGATCAAGTTGATAAGAACGATAAGTCAAGGTACTACCTACGCTAAACCCACCAGCTGCAGGATTTGGTTTTCTAAGCTGGAGCAACGTGTCTCTTTGTAACGGCACAAAATCGCTTGTTCTTGTCCCAAAAGGTCTATAAAATCCACGCTCAGGATTTACAAATTCTTCCATATCCGTTTCATATAAAACTTCAATGGTTTCTGGAGGAGGCTCCGAACATGAGAGCACGGTTATTAACGACAGCAATAAAAAATGGCCAATTGGCATCTTATTTTTTGTATTATTTCTGTTATTCATCTTTATTAAATTAATTAAGTGAAAAACCATACGAAAGTATATGAAATATATAAAGTTATGAATAACTTCATATAAACATATTTTTTAAAATTAAAAATGTTATAAAAAAACAATTCAGCATGAAAATACATTTTATCCTTTCGGTCCTAATCCTATTTATGATTGGTTGCACCGAAACTACATTACAGAACAAAACTGATGATTGGGCCAATGCTAAATGGATAGCATATAAACAATTGGAAGATTCTTTAAAAATAAAACCAGGGGTCCATAGTTTGGGTAACGGGGAAGATGTTTTGGGCACAAGAGGAACAACACGATCTATTGTTCCCTTCTTCAGAAAAAACTTTTCTCTTAAAACCGAGGTTGAAAGTGCTATCATAGATATTAGCGGATTAGGCCACTATGAGCTATACATAAATGGGGCTAAGGTCGGAGACCGATTTCTTAGCCCTGGGTGGACAAATTATGATAAAAGAGAACTCTACAACACTTATGATATTACTAATTTTATTAAAGGCAAATACAACGCTATCGGTGTAATTGTAGGCAACGGTTTTTACAATATTAATCGGGAGCGCTATCGCAAATTGGTTGTCGCCTATGGGTACCCTAAGTTAATTTTCAAGATTAGAATAAAATATACGGATGGGACAATAGAACACATCATATCTGACGATACATGTAAAACTGCCCCCTCCCCTATAACCTTCAGCAGCATTTTTGGAGGTGAGGACTATGATGCTAGGTTGGAACAGCCAGGATGGTCCGAATTCGGATTTGACGATGCTAAATGGGAAGGTGCAATAACATTAAATGACTCTAGAGAAAAACTTTTTTTGGAGATGGATTACCCCCTCAAGGAAATGCAAATATTGAAGCCGAAACAAATACTTAAGCTTGATTCCGGTAGGTTACTCTACGATTTTAAACAGAATTGCTCAGGAATTGTTTCAATAAAAGTTAAAGGAAATAAAGGTGCCAAAGTGATTATTAGACCCGATGAGCTTATTGATGAAACGCAAAACATTACACAGCAAAGTGGAGGTGGACCCTATAAGTTCAGTTATACCTTAAAAGGAGAAGGTATTGAAGAATGGAAGCCAAAGTTTACCTATTATGGCTTTAGATATGCCGATGTGGAAATAATAGAGCCTAAAAACACAAAAGTAAAAACAGAAATAGTGGCGCTTAATTTGCTTCACACAAGAAACTCTTCTCCCACTGTGGGTTCGTTCAAATGTTCAGATACAACTTTTAATAAAATATTTAAACTGATCGATTGGGGCATAAGAAGTAATATGGCCAGTTTGGCTACAGATTGCCCACATCGCGAAAAACTTGGCTGGTTGGAACAAACCTACCTTATTGGTCCATCGATGCGCTATAATTATAATATCCAGAAATTATACACTAAAATAGTGGATGATATAATCGATTCTCAGCTTGATAACGGTCTTATACCTGACATTGCACCGGAATATGTAGTCTTTGATGGAGGTTTCCGTGATTCACCCGAATGGGGTAGCGCATCTATTATAATCCCATGGCAGCTATACAAATGGTATGGTGATAAAGAATTATTAAAAAAAGCCTATCCCATGATGATACGATACGTGAACTATCTTCATGGAAAATTGGACAATAACTTATTAAGACATGGACTAGGTGATTGGTATGATATTGGGCCGGAAAATCCTGGAATGGCCCAGCTTACGCCAAAAACACTGACAGCTTCCGCAATTTACTACTATGACCTGTCCATAGTTATCGAAGTAGCAAAAATGTTGAACAAAAAAACCGAAGTTAAGAAATATGAACACTGGGCCAATACCCTTAAAGAAGCATTCCAGGCTGAGTTTTATGATCCCAATACGGGTATTTGTTCCACAGGGAGTCAGACTTCCTATGCCATGTCATTGTATACAAGGATATTACCAGAAAAACACAAAGAAAAGATACTGAACAACCTTATTAATACCATAAAGGACAATGATTATAAATTAACATCTGGGGATATTGGCTATCATTTTCTTGTTCGTACCCTAAGCGAAAATGGCAGGTCAGACATACTCTATGAGATGAACAATAAAAGTGACAGGCCCGGATATGGATATCAGATTAAAAAAGGAGCCACCTCATTGACAGAAAGTTGGCAGGCACTGCCTACTGTGTCTAACAATCACATGATGCTAGGGCATTTGATGGAGTGGTTTTATTCAGGATTGGGTGGAATCTATCAAGAAGATAATTCGATAGCGTATCAAAGCTTTGTGATTGCTCCTCAACCTGTTAGAACGATTACGTGGGTTCAATGTTCCTTCATGTCCCCTAAAGGACTCATCGCTTCTAACTGGAAATATTTCAATAACACCTTCAATTTAAAAGTAAAAATACCAGATGATGCTTTAGCAAAAATAATTCTGCCTGACAATTTCAAAAAGTCATCAATAGAAATTATAGATTCTGAAAGTCAGAAAATTATTAGTCCCAAAATCGATAATGGCACATTCAGATTAAGCAAGGGAAATTATACCATAATAGCAGAACAATAAGGGAATTTTTAGGGACAGTCGTCTAGAACAAAGCAACCCTAGTTGGATTTGGCAAAGAACAATTTGTTCGCTCGGCTCCCAGCAAACTTTGGAAATCTTTAAATTGAATTGGTAAATAAATTGTCGATTACGATGAAAATATACCTTTTAATCAACTTAACTTTATAGAATGCAAAGGATAAATAAAATATTTTATAAATTTAATCCAATAAATAAGTTTGTGAAAGAAAAAAGTTATGTATATTTTCGTAAAAACAATGTTAAATAACATATATCTTTTAACTGCTTTTTTAGCCAATCACCCTCAAGAATGAAAAAAATACTCACCGCTTTTATAGCAATTGTTTTTATGATCGACGGGTAGGCCAGATATACTCATGGAAATCGTAGATATGGTCTTTAATTTAGATGAAAATAGTGGAACCGGATACAATGAAGCATAGAATATTGGTGTCGATTATTTATTTGAACGTCCATCAATTTTAGGTTCTTGGGGAATATTTTTCGTTTATCCAAATGGTACCGGTGGTGCTATTAGCATAGAAATTCAAACATAATAATTGGAAAACCAGGTTGGTTAGTTTTAGTTTTAGTTCTATGATGCCTTGGCAGGTTGCTAAAAATCGGCCAAGGTTATCATTGTATTTCGAGATATAGAATCACATCTAACAACAAAACAGTTTGGTGTAAAAATGTGAATCCAAACAAGTAAAAAAGACTTCAAAATGATGAAATCAAAACCATGGTTGATCTACGCTTTAGTAACTACAGTTTTTTGGGGAATCTGGGGTGCTTTTACAGGCCTCCCTGCTGAAAATGGATTCCCAGATACTTTAATATATTGTGTTTGGGCAATTACCATGATTCCCCCTGCCATTTTTGTGCTGAATCGTATCAATTGGAAGTTGCAGACCGATAAAAAGTCTATTTTTTATGGCTGTCTGATCGGTCTTTTGGGAGCTGGTGGACAGATGGTTCTTTTCCATGCTGTTACCGTAGGACCAACCTATCTTATTTTTCCTATCATATCCCTTTCTCCCGTGATAACCATTGTTTTATCATATTTCTTTCTGAAAGAGCGAACAGGCGTAAAAGGAACTATAGGTATTGTACTTGCCATAATTGCACTTCCGCTATTTGAATATTCAACGGGGAATGAATCAGAAGATTATGGTGTTTCATGGTTTATATTGGCCATCCTTGTATTGGCCGCATGGGGCATTCAGGCATATTTTATGAAATTTGCCAATAGAACCATGAATGCTGAAAGTATCTTTTTCTATATGATGATAACTGGTTTGTTAATTATGCCCGTAGCGCTTTTAATGACCGATTTTTCACAAGAAATCAATTGGGGAACAAATGGACCATGGCTTGCGGCCGGAATTCAAATATTGAATGCAATCGGTGCTCTTTGCCTGGTATTTGCATTTAGATATGGCAAAGCCATGGTGGTATCGCCACTTACCAATGCAGGTGCTCCACTAATTACAGCTATCATAGCAATGATTGTTGTGGGAGTACTACCTGGCACTTTTAAGATTATGGGTATTGTTTTGGCTATTCTCGCTGCTTTTCTTTTGGCTATTGACCCAGAGGAAGAAGAGCAAAAAGAGAAGACAATTGGTAAAGATCAGCCTATGTAGCAACACTACATAACCTTATCAATTTAATTACCATGAAAATTATGAATTACCTATATGCACTATTAACCTATTTTGTGTTGTCTTGCAGCAGCAATGACAGTACTTCCATTCCTGACCCTGTTATTGATCTGGATACAACAACCAAAACAACTGTTACATATGTTGTCGATGATTCAGATTTTGCCAATCCAGATCGCGGTTTCTATAAATATTCAGAAACAAGAGCAAGTAATTATCAGGTATTGGATGAAGAAGAACTGAGGGGATACAGAGCATCAGTATCTGCACAAGGGGCTAATTATGAAACTATAAATACACTGGTGTTCAGGTATTTCATACTTGATAGTTTTACCAATGGCGCTATTTCTCAAGCATTCTTAGACAACATGCAACTTGATTTTGATGCTGCCAGAAATGCAGGGGTTAAGATAATACCGCGATTCACCTATACCGTAAACTCAAATTCCGGAAGTTGTAATGAAGGTTTTATTTGCCCCCCTTATGGAGATGCTCCTAAAGATGTTGTTTTGGCTCAAATCCAACAAGTGGGTACTGTTCTAACTACAAATGCAGATGTTATTACTGCTGTACAAATGGGCTTTATAGGCACATGGGGAGAAAATTATTATACAGATTTTTTTGGTGACCCTTCACCAAATGCAAACCAAGGGAAATTATTGGATGAAAATTGGCAAGACCGAATAGACGTATTGAAAGCGCTTTTAGAAGCCACTCCAAAAGAATTGATGGTACAAGTGCGTTATCCACAAATGAAACAACGTTATGTATATGGTATTAATGCAACAACTAATGTTGCCGCAATTACTGAAGCAGAAGCGTTCTCGGAGGCCGATAAAGCAAGAATAGGATTTCATAACGATTGTTTATTTGCAAGCGCGGACGATTTTGGAACATACGAAGATTATGGAAATTCCTCTTCCGAAAGAGTTATGGATGTTTCCAACTTAAAACCTTATTTCCAAGAAGACAGTACGTTTGTAATAGTAGGGGGTGAAACCTGCACCGATGAATACAATCCAGAAAGCAATTGCTCGCCAGACGGCATTGCAGATATTGACCTGAGGTCATTGCATTATACCTATTTGAACACAGATTTCAATAACGACGTGAACAATGACTGGGCCTCGGGCGGATGTATAGAAACCATAAAGAAAAATCTTGGATATCGATTTGTGCTTAAGACCGCAATATTCCCAGATTCTTTAACAACAGCGGACAATTTAGAGGTAGCTATCGTACTTGAAAATGTAGGGTACGCATCTCCCGCTAAAGAAAGAAATGTAACTCTGGTATTGCGAAACAAGGTCAATGGTGAAATTACCCCCTTAGAATTCGATACAGATATACGTCTTTGGTTTTCAGAAATTACTTTAAAACAAACCTTTTCCTTACCAGAGTCCCTTACCCCTGGCGAATATGAAATCTTTCTGCATTTGGAAGAAGCCTATGAAACCATCAAAGGGCGTTCAGAATATGCCATAAGAATGGCCAATCAAAATGTGTGGGAAGAAAGTACCGGTTATAATAATTTAAAACATACACTTCTAGTAGACTAATAAAATGGGCGACAGTAAACGAATAGCTTCAATCGACATTTTAAGAGGCTTTGATATGTTGATGATTATTTTTGCGGATCGTTTCTTTGCCTCTTTGCACAAGGGTGCAGACACAACCTTTACCCGGTTTCTTGCAAAACAATTTGATCACCCCGATTGGTTTGGGAGTACATTTTATGATCTAATAATGCCGCTGTTTTTATTTGTTGTAGGAGCGGTTATTCCTTTCTCGATTGGTAAAAAAATAGAGCAGGAAGTAAATAGCAGTACCCTATATAGAAAACTTGTTAAACGATTCCTTATTCTGTTTGTTTTAGGGTGGATTGTACAAGGCAATCTACTTGCTTTGGATAGCACGGAATTCAATATTTTTAATAATACCTTACAAGCCATTGCTGTCGGGTATTTCTTTTCGGTGCTGTCCTATATACATTTAACAAAGAGATGGCGTTATATAGCTTTTGTTGCCTGTCTTGTAACGTACATAGGGTTCCTTACCCTCCCTTATTTGCCAGAAATAGGAAGAAGCAGATTGTTACCTGACGAAAATTATGCAATATATTTTGATCGTCTTATACTGGGAAGGTTTCAACAATATGGATCCCAATACTCATGGTTACTTACTGGACTTGGCTTCACTGCAACTACTTTATCAGGAGTGTTTGCCGGAGAACTTATCAAATCCAAACTTCCAAGAAAAAAAGTTGCAATGTGGCTTTTGGTCTATGGAATCGCCGGGATACTATTAGGGCTCATAGTAGCTCAATTTCACCCTATTGTCAAGAAAATTTGGACGAGTTCTTTTGTTTTGGCCTCTTCTGGAGTTTGTTTTCTTTTGATGGCATTGTTCTATTGGATTATAGATATTAAAGGAAAGGATAAGTGGACATTCCCACTTAAAGTAATTGGCATGAATGCGATTACTGCCTATGTGCTATCCCATGTTTTCAACTTCTCAGAAATTTCCAATTATATCCTCTTTGGAATAGCACAATATTCCGGAGATTACCATGAGATGATATCATCCATTGGTGGTTTTGGTATACTTTATTTTATCCTTTGGTACATGTACAAAAAAAAGACTTTTATAAAAGTATAGTCAACTGCTATGTATCTAAAGCAAATCCTTAGGCTATAATCACCCTTATATTGACTTCTTCTAATTTTTTTAAATCCTCTTTACTTATTTTTTCATCGGTAACTACAATATCTATTTTGTCCAAAGGACATATAAAAGCTAGACTACGCCGTTGAAATTTGCTAGAATCAGCAACTAAAATAACTTCTTTGGCAATATCGATCATAACCTGATTTAGAGATGCTTCTTCAATGTTGGGAGTAAAAACGCCTTGGGAAGTATCAAAACCATCAACACCAATAAAAACCTTGTCCACATAGAAATTGCGAAGGCTCTTTTCCGCAAGTGGGCCCACTAAAGAATGGGAATTTTTTCTTAAGGTTCCGCCCGGTACAATAATATTTATATTCTGGGCATTAATTAGCCGGTTTGCAATATTAAAGGCATTTGTAATAACATTATAAGTGTAATTGGGATTCAAGTTTTTTGCAATTTCCATAGTTGTAGTGCCCGAATCCACAATAATCGTTTCTCCATTATTTACTAAAGCTGCTGCCTTCTCTCCAATTTTTATCTTTTCTGCATAATGGATTTTGTCTTTGTCCGAAATTTGAAAATCCATACTAACAGAGTTTTCATATTTCATTGCACCACCTCTCGAGCGTAATAAAAGCTTTTTTGATTCAAATAGGTCGAGGTCATTTCTAATGGTAACTTCACTAACTTTAAACTCGTCACTCAACTCATGCACAAAAACTTGGCCGTTTTCATCAAGCATATTGAGAATTTTTTTTCGTCTTTCAACTGTCGAGCGTTTTTTATTCTTTTTTTCCATGTTTATTTAGTGATTGCCCATTCTTAAAAAGGACAAAATGAGTATTTTATGAAATAATCTTGAAAAGATACCAAACATTATCATTTCAGCAATGTTTTGCAAACAGTAATATTTATATTTAAAGTTTAAATAACTTTTGTAAATTTGTAAAGAAATGTTTTGAAAGTTTTTCGAAATTATAAATAACCAATAAAAATGAAGTATCTTAATATTGATGAAACCATTTTGACAAAAAATGGCGCCATATTTACGGCTAAAGAAATAGCTGGGCAGCCCAAACTGTGGATAGATATTTTTGAAAAGATTGTTGTCGAAAAAGAAGAGATACAGTCTTATATGAAGAGTGTTCTAAAGAAAACAAAAAAAATCATACTTACAGGAGCAGGAACCAGCGGATATATAGGCTATTCAATTGAAGGAACTGTTTTACGTAAAAATAACATCCCAACTGTATCTGTTGCCACAACACATTTAGTTTCGCATCCAGAAAACTATTTTAATTCTTCAGAATCCATATTGCTTATTTCATTTGCCCGATCCGGTAATAGCCCTGAAAGCGTTGCTGCCGTAAAATTGGCAGATGAATATTCGGGCGAATGCAATCATTTAATAATCACTTGTAATTCTGAAGGGAATCTTGCAAAACACAGCATTAAAAGCAACGGATATGTTTTTATACTTCCCCCAGAGGCGGATGATAAAAGTCTTGCCATGACTGGAAGTTACTCGGGAATGCTCTTATCCGCTTTACTTATTAATGACATCCCAAACATTAACAACCTCAAAAAAACAGTCGACAAACTTGCTTCATATGGCGATTTACTACTCGACCACTATCTTGACCTTGTAAAAAAGGTCGCCAAATTGCCTTATAACCGCGCAGTATTTTTAGGGTCAGGACCACAGTATGGAACCGCGATGGAATCTCATCTTAAATTACAAGAATTAACCGATGGTGAGGTTATATGCAAGAATGACTCTTATCTTGGTTTTAGACATGGCCCAAAGGCAGTGGTTGATGAGAATACATTGATAGTTTACTATTTTTCCAATGTAGATGAAGTTCTTCGTTATGAAAAGGACTTGGTGGAAGCCATGAACGATGGAAAAAGACCAATTGCCCAAATAGGCATTTCCGAAAAGCCTTTAACAGATATCGATATAGATGAACTTATAGTCCTATCTGATAACAAAACTTATGTTGAAGAAGAATATCTATCTGTTTCGAATATTCTGTTAGGTCAACTCTTGGGCTTTTACAAATCACTTGATAAAGGACTTAGTCCAGATTCCCCATCACTAAGTGGGGCTATTTCTCGCGTTGTTAAAGGTGTTACCATATATTAGTAGTTTCAGTCTCACTTCCATTAACGCTTATGTATCCCCTATTTTATATATAAGGATGTGATTTTTAACCCAATTTGTAAAGAGCGAAGAATCTAAGCTCAAATTAAAATCTGTTTTGTGTGCAAATAAAAAAGCTTCCAAAAACCCTTACCTGCTAGGTCCAGAACTGGACTTCACATTTACAGAAGGCACATTGTTAAGCACTTCCAATGCACTTACACCGGTGCTGCTAATGTCTTTCCCAACATTGAATACTCTTTTGTCTAGCTTAAACTGCGTTCTGGAGACCTCTCCCTCCACAACTACTTCGGTCAATTGTTGTGTGTCTTCTTCCAGCACAACTTGGCCTAGGTCAACCTCTCCCTCTACTATTTTTGGGGACTCAAAAAGTCTACTCTTAAAACCGATAAAACTGATTTCCACAAAAAAATTCCTTGATGATACATTAATGGAAAATGTTCCGTTATCCAAGGTGGTGGTACCTGTAATGGGAGATTGATCGGTTTTATTTCCAACAACTACCGTAGCAAAAGCAACGGGTAAGCCGCTTTGCTCAACTACTTGACCTTTTACGGTAATTTCAGCCTCCTGGGCATACCCTTTACCAATTAGACATAACAAAATCACAAAACCAATAAGCTTACTCAATGCACGCATTTTTGGTCGTTGGTTTCAGCTTATAAAGATGAAGGTAATTGCATAAAAAGGGCGTTAAGGAAAATCTAAATTCGTAGCCCAGCTTCTACATTCGAGAGCAACAAGAAGCTAAGTAGTGTTTTTTTTAGCCGAGGTTTTTATAAATCAATTCGTCCTGTCCAAAGTCATAAAAAAGTTTTAGTACCAATAGTTTTCAATGTACTGTTATTAGAGCTATCTATTCCAATAAATTCAATTCTTATTTTTTCACCCGTTGGTCAATGTTCCATCTATGTTAAAAATTATTGCGGTCATTTCGGTTTTGGCATTATCGCTTTATTTCTTCAAGGCTTGATTCTCCTTTAGAATAATCACCGCAAGTCCATTCCCATTTCTCTTTTAAAATCAGCTTCCCACCTTTTGTTTCAATAGTTGATTTACATTTTCCCGTTTTAAAATCTCCATTTTTATTTTGATGTTGGTAAGTAAAGGTCAAATACTGTTCTTCTATTCGACCAGAAAGCGTGCCGAATAAAATTTCTCCACCTTGATAGGTTGCCCAAATTACATTTTTGTTTTGTCGATATTCAAAGACAGTGCTTGAACTTACTTCTCCATTTTTTGAGCTAGATATTGATTTAAAAAATTTGCCATTTAAATTCAATTCCTTCTTTTCAAAAGGTTCATTTATTCTGTCCCCTCTTGTTGTAGGTTGTGAAATTACGATAAACTCTAAATCACTTGATTTTTCATTCTTTATTTGGTGAATAATTTTCGGATAAATATGAATTCCTTCTCCTTTTTTGACTGCTATAACTTCCTTTTCTATTTTAATGGTTGCAGTTCCGTTCAATATGTAAAAAAATTGTTCGGAAAAATTATGATAGTGTTTTTGTTCTAAAGTATTAGCGGGCATTAATTCCTCGATTACACTTAAATTTTCAGATTTAACAAGATGCCAACCACCACAACTATTTCCCCAATTATAATGCTCGCTATTTTCTTCTTTGTTCATTTCATAATAATCCAAAACGTGTTTTGGAATATCCATTTTCTTTGGTAAGCCATCATCAGGTATTGGATACTCTGCAACTTGCTTTAATGGTACCAAGCCGGCCCAAACATCTAAATCGTAATCTTCTGGTTCATCAGCCACTCCAACATCTCTAATTTTAGCTGAAGCTGTTTCAATAATCATTTCTACAACGATTGTTCTGTCTAATTCTTCCTTGTGCATGGGTCTAATTCCTTCCCAACGTCCTTTCATCATATGTTCCATAAAACAAAAAAGTGCATTTTCCTTTTCTTTTGGATTTTCTATGTTTTTAATAGCGCCAAATAAGGTTGCGGAGCGATAATTTACAGAGTGATGCAGTCCAGAGCGCGCTAAAACCAATGCATCTAAATGCATAACTGTCATGCTCATTTCTTTGGTTTTTAACAAGGCCAACAACATTCTGTTGGCTTGAGAGCCATGCAAATAAATTTTATTGTCTTTTCTTCCATATGCCATAGGCAACGTAATTGCCCTACCTTCATAAACATAACTTACATAACCTATAAAACCAGCATCTAAAATGGTATTGATTTTTTCTACATCGTAAGTGGCTCTGATTTTTCCACGTTTTACTCTGTTTAATTTTGATTTTGAATAGTCTTGCATGCCTATATTATTTTTGAGAAAACTATATTTTCATATGCTTTTCTATTGACTAAAAAATTTAATTCTCCAACGTTTTTAAATTCATTTCTTTCATAGAATCTAATGGCTCTATTGTTTTTTATGTACACAGAAAGCCATATCGTATCCGATCCTAACTCTTTGGCTTTCTCTTCAACAAAAGTTAGCAGCTGTTGTCCAATTTTCAACGGAATAAAATCATCTAAGATGAAGATTCTCTGTAATCGACAGCTGTTTTGCGAGACAACACTTTCGTGTCTTGCATTTACTACTATTTTGGCGTAACCAACAGGCAAACTATCTGCATAAACAATATAGAATAAGTTCTTAGGGTCATTTATTTCCAGTTTCATTTTTGAAACTGAAAAATTCTCGTCTAGGTATTTTAATAGATCGTTTTTATCATCTATAAAATGACCGTGAGATTCTGTGAAAGTTAGTCGGCCCAAAAGTGCTAAAACATGTATGTCTCCTTGTTTAGCTGCTTTTATTTTAATCATTACTATTCTTTTTAATTTTTAATCTTTTTATATAATAAGCCTGAAGAAACACTGCAATGGTACATCCTTACAATTACAGGAGTAGCACTAATAAAAGCACCATAACCTATACTATCAATTAAAACTGGGCTCATTTTTTACCTTCTTTCCGGAGGAATGTTTTTGAATGCCTCCGAATTTATCTTCGCATTTTTTAAGTCTTTTGGTTTGAATACTGCTAAAGTTGAAGCCGGATGATTTTCAATCTCTTTTTGAGGACGAATGGGGCGTTCAACAAAATTTCCTGAACAACTTGGACAAACATTTTCAAAAACCGTAAGAGCGCATACTTTACAATATGTGCATTCAAAAGAGCAAATCATAGCATCAGTAGATGTGTTTGGTAAATCCTTATTACAATGTTCGCAGTTTGGTCTTATTTCTAACATCTTCTATTCTTTGCTTCCATAATTCAAAATTATTATATTTATGGACTCTTACATTCATCCAGAATAAACATATCTAGTAGTCCAGATGTTTCCTTATAAAACTAGCATTCAATTTGATAGAAAATGCTCTCAAGCTTTGTATTTACAATTATCAAATCAAATTATTCAATTGATTAAAAATCAAACTTTAGTACCTAATACCAAACTTCCAGGTACTAGAACTTTAGCAGAGCAATTAAATGTTCATAGAAAAACGATTGTTGCTTGTTATGATGAATTATTGCTACAAGGTTGGGTAGAAAGTATTCCTAAAAAAGGAACTTTCGTACTTAGCAATCTGCCTGTATTGGAAAAGCAAAAACTAAAGGATTCAGAGGCTAGTGATTTAAGCGAAAGTGCTGGCTTTTCTTTTTATAAGAATACTATATTACATAAAAAATCTTCAAAAAAGGAAGATGATTTTATGCACTTCAATGATGGAATTTCTGATAGTAGGTTAACTCCAATAGATGAAATTGCAAGAACCTACAGAAGGATTTCCGCAAAAAAGATGGTGTTTAAACATTTGTCTTACGGCCCTACTTATGGTAATGATACCTTACGTAGGGTGTTGGTAGAGTATTTAAATGCCACTAGAGGGTTACATATTACTAAAGAAAATGTGTTGATTACGCGTGGTAGCCAAATGGGAATATGGTTATCATCACAGTTATTGCTCCAAAAAGATGATGTTGTTGTGGTAGGAAACACCAATTATGGGTCAGCAGATTCCACCTTTTTATACCAAAAAGCAAAAATAGAACGTGTTTTGGTCGATGAAGACGGAATAATTACCAATGCCATTGAAAAGCTATGTAAACGAAAGCAGATAAAGGCCGTATACGTAACGTCTCATCATCATCACCCAACAACGGTAACACTTTCGGCAAAAAGAAGAATTCATCTTTTAAACCTTGCAAAGGAATATAATTTTGCAATTATTGAAGATGATTACGATTACGACTTTAATTATAATCACGCCCCAATATTACCATTAGCAAGTCACGATATAAACGGAAATGTCATTTATATTGGATCAGTTTGTAAAACAGTAGCTCCAGTTTATAGAATAGGTTATTTAATTGCTTCAAAAGAATTTGTAGATGAAGCCGCTAAATTAAGAGGCTTTGTAGATAGGCAAGGTGATGCATTATTAGAGCTAACATTCGCCGATTTTATTAAATCAGGAGATTTAGATAGGCATATTCGTAAAGTGATGAAAATTTATATGCAACGTCGTAATCTGTTTTGTAAACTCTTAAAAGATAACTTGGGAAGTTTTTTTCAGTTTGAAATTCCAAAAGGGGGTATGGCAGTTTGGGTAAAGTTACATTCTGATTATTCTTGGGAGCCTATTTCCGAAGTTGCAAGAAAACATAAATTAGAAATTGGTGAATGGCGGCGTTATGATACAGCAAAATTAGGACATAATGCTATAAGAATCGGTTTTGCGGCTTATAATGAAAATGAAATTTATGAATTGATAAATAGGCTAAAAAAAACAATTGATGACATTAAAAAAATCAAATCAAGCGAATTGGTATCAAGCTAAATTTAAAACCTGTTTTACGTGCAAATAAAAAAGCTTCAAAAGTTAAAAACTCTTGAAGCCCTTTATATAGCGGTGGAGCATGTCGGATTCGAACCGGTGACCTTTTGCTTGCCAGCCATAACCCATTGCAAGTAACCCTTCCCCTTCCTTAGTACTTAATGTATATTTAAAAAAACAAACTTATTGATCTCCTCCCTTTATTAGGTACCGGTCATAACTAGAGAATCCGGGCTATTTGAGTCAAAGTGCTTTCAATTTGTGCTTGTTGAAGCAACTTATTTTACCTATTCCTATTCAATAGTGTGATTTGCGTTATTACTTACAGCAACATGGATGCAATCTTTAATTTGTTTGACTTTTGGCAAAGACACAAAAACCACCAAAGTGTCGTCTAAAGTAACTTCAAAAAATTCTTTGGTAAAGTCCAATGGCGATTATTACTATATTTAAAATCTATTTTGAAATCTATTTAAAATCAGTGCGTTGTGAAAACATTGACTAAATATTGGTTTTTAGAAGGATTTGATCTTTTTAAAAAATTAGGTATGCCCACAATGATGGAAATGTGTGATTTGTTGGAGATGGAGCATGTTGATAAAGGCAACACTATAGAGATTGGCGCACGTGATAAAAAATGTATTTTTTTTCTTAAAAAAGGAGCGGTTAAAATAATAGACCCCACAAATGATAGAACCAAATATGTTGTTCAAATGGGGAATATTTTTGGTGAACTTTCTCTTTACGACAAGGAGGCTGCATTAAAAGAAGTTGCCCTCTCCCTTGAAGATTCGATTATCTGTTATATAGAATCCAATATGATGGAAGAGCTTATGGAAAAACATAAATCCTTGAAAAATGGAGTCCTTAAAATCTATGGATTACGGATTCGAAAATTGGAAAATAGATTGCAAGACCTTCTGTATAAAGATAGCAAAACAAGAATAGAAGAATTTGTCAGGTCATTCATTCAAGAGTTTGGTGTTGATAAAGAAAATCAAATAAAAGCCAAAAATTTATTATCCCATAAAGATATTGCCAACCTTACGAACACTTCACGGCAAACGGTTAACAATGTACTGAGCACATTACGAAAAGAGAAGAAAATTGACTACGACTCAAAGCATATCTCAATACTAAGATAACATGGGTTTTCTTTATAAATTTTGGGGTAAGTTCAAGCAGCTTTTTAAACAAGGGATAACTCCAAAACAATTGTCCTTAAGTATAACCGTAGCTACCGTGGTTTCCTTATTTCCAATTTTTGGTATTTCCACAATCGTACTTACCGCACTCGCATTGAGATACAAATTGAATTTGCCAATAATGATTGTATTAAGTTATGTTATGGAACCAATAAAAGCGTTTTTGTTTGTTCCCTTTATAAATATTGGGGAAACAATTTTCGGAACAGCACATACATTATTGACTTTTGAAGCTATTAAGGCAAGTTATAGTATCAGTTTTTGGAATACGGTCCTATCGCTTTCATATGAATTGCTCTGTGGTTTTGCCGGTTGGGCGCTTACTACAATACCAGCTGCGATATTTTTTTACTATTTATTGAAAGAAATGTTAAAACTATTCGTCAAAATACCTAAACCAACACAATGAATCCAAACACAACCATTAAATTACTTGGATATTTAGGGTTGACAGGTTCAATATTGGTGGGCCTTGGAGAATATTCACTTCACTATTCCACCAATATTTTAGGTCATGCGGAGCATTATGAATTCTTTCGTTTTGTTGACCTGGACCGTATGACGTTAGGCCATTTTCTTTCAATCATTGGCCTGCCCTTTTATTTTGCCGGATACATTCATATCTATCAAATGTTGAAATCAGGCAGTGAAACTTTAGCTAGAATGACTTTAGCTATCGGTTTTGTCGCTTTTGCTGTTGGAGGTATATGGATTGGTTCTAGGTCTTCAATAGGCAACATTGTGCACCTTAAAGCATCCATTAACGCTGAAGCGTACCAAAATCTGTTAGTACATTATACAGATCATATGGAAGTTTTGGTACAAGCGCTCCGTATCATTGTGGCTTTGTTATCTGTGGTTTTTATTGTCGCCATTCTTAAAGGAGGCACTTACTATAAAAAATGGATGGCGTTTTTTAGTCCCATAGCAATTCTAATTGCTTTAGCATTAAGTGGTTTAGCAATTCCATCCATTGGGCAGCACACTTTACCTATTCTAATGAACATCACACATTTTATACTTTTTGGACTATCATTATACCAACTTCAGAACCTCTTAAAATCCGTGAAAAATGATTAAAAGAATCCTCAAACTAATAGGAGTACTCTTTTTGTTGATGATCATCATGATTCTTTTCAGGTTTTGGAGAGACGCGGTTTCCGATAAATATGATGTGAGCATTGCATCCAGTAAAATACCTAAATTCTCAAGTATTTCTTTGGATTTTGTTCATCAATATTCCGGCGAAAAATCACTGCCAATAGTACCTTCTGCACTTATCGATATTGATAATGATAATATTGACGAGGTTTTCTTTGGAGGAGGAATGGCTCAAGAAGACGCTATATACGCGTATCGGGATAATGCCTTTGTGGAGATTTCAGCCGAAATTGGTTTGCCAAAAAAAGGAAACACCACCACTTCACTCGGAGTAGTATCAGCCGACATGGACAATAATGGATTTTCAGACCTCATTATAGGTCGAGAGGATGGTCTTCGAATCTATTATAATAACGACGGAAAATTCACGGAAAAACTTGTGGAAACACCGATAAATAAAAAATCAAGTCCTGCTGGCATTACGCTTGGTGATATCGATAAAGATGGAGATTTGGATATTTTCTTAGCTACCTATCTAAGAAAAGAATTGATGGAAGGTCAGAATATTTTTGAACGCTATGATTATGGATCCACTAGCGAATTACTTCTAAACAAAGGAGACAACACATTTGAAAGTATAACCAAGCCAGCTGGACTCGATTACATACACAACACTTTTCAAGGTGTCTTGGTGGATATTGACAACGATTCTTGGTTAGATTTGGTTGTGGTGCATGATACGGGCGAGGCACGAACCTATAAGAACAATGGAAATTTAACTTTTACCATGAAGGCCAATCCCTTAACTAAGAAATTTGCTTACCCCATGGGCTTGGCCGTTGGAGATTATAATAATGATGGCTTGGTCGATTTTATGTTTTCCAATGTGGGTACCACAGCCCCCGATTTTATTGCAAGCGGTGACATTAAGGATAAAAGCCGTTACAATGATAAATGGATTCTTTTCAGGAACGAAGGAGGTTTCAAATTTAGCGATGCAGCAGAAGAAGCCAAGATTGCAGGATATGAATTCTCATGGGGGTGCACATTTGCCGACATGAACAATGATGGCCTTCAGGATCTTATGGTTGCGGAGAATTATGTGGACTTTCCTTTTAGCAAAATATTTAAACTCCCAGGACGGCTTTTAGTACAAAAAGAAGATCACACCTTTGTTCCTACTGAAGAGGAAAGCGGTGTGGAAAATCCATTTTACGGGATTACGGCTTTGACCAGTGATTTTAATAAAGATGGTCATTTGGATCTTATCTGGGTCAATATTGATGGTCCTTCTTATGCGTATTTAAACAAAGGAGGAAGTAAAAATTACATCCAGGTAGATTTGGAAGACAATGCCGAAGCCATGGGTGCAAAAGTCACAGTGGAAACACCGGAAAGGGTATTAACCGATTGGTTGGTGACGGGCGAAGGGTTGGCCAGTGATCAATCGGCAATCCTACATTTTGGTTTAGGCAAGGAAACTTCGGTAGCTAAGATTACCGTACACTATGTAAACGGAAAAATAGAAGAAGTATTAAAGCCGAAAGTAAATACTATGGTCGACATCGTTGCAGCACGCCAGGCAATACAAAAGATTAAAGCTCAAGATTCAATAAATAAATTACCTCAATCCCATGACTAAATCCTTAAAATCGCTATTCAGCAAAAGACCGGATGTTTTTGATGAAGTTCCCATAGGGGCATGTCCTAATTGCTGGGGCGATCAAGAATATGGAAACGTAATCCGCAAAAAATACAAAGACTTACAAATTAACATAAATAATCACAGTAGTAAGCATGCCTTTATTCAAGATTTTGTGGTTACCCATTTAAATGGCATACAATTGAAAAGCAAAGTAAACGGACTAGAATGCCCTACCTGTAATGTAATCTATAAAGATGAAGTCAAATAAAATTACATACTGGGTAATTAATCTACTATTCGTCATCGGAATTTTTGGTGCGGGCAATCTGGTTCTTACAGAAATTAGAACTGGTGATGGATGCCCTAAATTTGGGGTGGTGCCAGCCTGTGCAATCATCCTTCTTTGTTTTATACTACCCTTTATTTCACATATCCTCAAAAAATGGAATGCCATTTACTTCCTATTTACAGGGCTAGCAGCTCTAATTGCCTTAATCGCATCGGTAATGCAGTTATTGGGTAATGCTGAATGCCCTAAAACTGATTCGGGAATACCAATGTGCTATTTATCACTACTAATTTTTATTACACTAATCACTCTAAAAAAACTACACCTCAACCATGCAAACAACAAAGAATCAAACAAAGAAAATCAAGGCACTTAGAGTGCTCTCCAATGCCATTTTTATGGTTTGGGTTTTTGGGTTTTGTCTAACCGGATATGCGCAGGAAATAGAAAAATCAATTTTTATAACGGCAAATACGGGTAACACACAAAACACAGAAGTGCTATCCCAGATAGTAAAAGATGCAGAAACAGCACAAAACCCAATGCTTTTGGTATTAGGCAATGTAACTTCAAAAGAAAATTTTAAAAATGTAATCGACCAACAACTTCAGATAACACAAGGACTAAAAAATGATGTGGTATTCATTCCTGGCAATAAGGAATGGATTGAAAATGGTTTTAAAGGTGTTCAAGATATTGAAAAGTATATTCAAAAAAATAGCAAGGCCAAATTTTATCCAGATGGTGGTAAGCCTATTAAAAAACATGATGTTTCTGACAATATAGTTTTAATTACAATAGACTCACAATGGTTTTTAGAAGATTGGGACCAACAGGTGTACATCAATGAATCGTCCGAAATTCAAAACAGAACCTTATTCTTTTTAGAATTTGAAAATCAAATAAAAAAAGCACAAGGAAAAATAAAGATCGTAGCCGTTCACCATCCAATTGAAACACTCTCAAAACAAGGTTTGGTCAAAAACACGGCTGCGCCATCAACACAGGATTATCAAAACAAGCAATACAAAGCCTTAAGAAGGAGATTAAAGACCATTGCAAGATTAAATGAAGACGTCATTTTTGTTTCTGGGCACGACCAGAACCTGCAATACATAAACAAAAGTGTTCCTCAGATCATAAGTGGAGCAGCAGCAGTTACCAAAAATGTAAAAAATGCAAAAGAGGGTAGTTTTGCCCTAGCTAAAAACGGGTATTCAAGATTAGATATTGATACGAATGGAAAAGTGACCGCACATTTTTTTACCGTTCAAAAAGGAGCCTCAAAATCGGTATTCAAGACCGTCGTTTTCAAAGGCCATAAGGAAGAGGAAACAACCACCTTTGCAACAAAGGATACTTTCCCTAAAACCCAAAAAGCATCCGTATACACCAGCGATGCAACCGATAAAAGTGGTTTTTACAAAGCATTATGGGGAAATCATTACCGAGAGTTCTATAGTAAACAGGTAAACGCACAAGTAATTTCCTTGGATACTTTAATGGGTGGTCTAACTCCTATTAAACGTGGTGGCGGACAACAGTCTAAATCATTGCGTTTGGAAGATGGTTCAGGGAAGCAATTTGTTATGCGCGCCCTTAAAAAAAGTACAACAAAATTTTTACAGGCCAATGCCTTTCAAGATGTATATATTGGAGATGCTTTAGACGGTAGTGTGGTCGACAAGTTTTTGGCTGATTTTTACACTACTTCCCATCCTTATACACCTTTCGCAATTGGTGGCCTGTCCGATGCCGTTGAAGTACTGCATACCAACCCAAAACTATATTACATACCCAAACAAAACAGGTTAGGTGTTTACAATGATGAATTTGGTGATGAACTTTACATGATAGAAGAGCATGTGGGAGATACCCAAAAAACACTGCCAAGTTTTGGCAGTCCAGAAAAAATTCTGAGTACCGCCGATGTTTTACAAGAAATTCACAAATCAGGAAAATCGGTTGTCGATGAACCCTCTTATATCAAAGCACGTATGTTTGATATGCTTCTTGGAGACTGGGACAGACATGAAGATCAATGGCGTTGGGCTTTGTTCAAAAACGAAGATGGCACTGAATTTTGTGAACCTATACCTCGTGATCGCGACCAGGCCTTTTCAAAATATGATGGTAGTTTAATATCCCTGCTTACAAGAGCTATTCCAGGACTTCGAAAGATGCAATCTTATGATGACGATCTTAGAAGTGTAAAATGGTTTGCTACCTCACCGTACCACTTGGACTTAACTTTAATTAATAACTCGGATTGGGATGTATGGGAGAAACAGACCAAATACATTCAATCCAACATAACGGACAGTGTAATTGAAAAAGCGTTTGAAGTTATACCAGAAGAAATTAAAGGCCAGACTATTGAAGACATTAAAATGACACTAAAGGGTAGACGTGATAATTTAATGAAAATTGCCCGTGAATACTATACCTATCTTAACAAATTTGAAGTTATAACAGGAACTCAAAAAGGAGATACGTTTAAAATAACACGACTGCCCCATGGTAAAACCACCATAGAAGTCCACAGAAAAGATGTTGGCATTCTTAACCGCACCTTCTCTAAAGATATTACCAGAGAAATTTGGGTTTATGGTCTTGATGGTAAAGACACCTTTGTGGTGGAGGGAGAAGGAACTCGTCTTATTCCTATAAAAATAATGGGGGGTAAGAAAAATGACACCTATGATTTCAAGAATAAGCATAAAGTGAAATTATATGACTACAAGAACAAAGAAAATACCATTGTAACTAAAGGTTCTAAAAAATGGTTAGTGGATGATTATGACGTGAACAATTATGATCATCGTAAAGTAAAACATAACTTTAACCAACTGCTACCCATCATTGCATTTAATCCTGATGATGGATTACAGTTAGGACTTCACAACACAAATATTTTTTATGGCTTACAGCGCAATCCTTTTACACAAAAGCATGTAATAAGTGCCTCGTATTATACGGGTAATTCAGGCTATGATTTTTCTTATAAAGGAGAGTTCTCCAATATTTTTCACAACTGGAATTTTGGCGTTGAGGGAAAGTACACTAGTCCCAACTTTGCTGAAAATTTCTTTGGCTTAGGTAATGAAACTTCCTATGATAAAGATGCAGTTGATTTAGACTTTAATAGAGTGCGAATAAGACAATGGAACGCGGCTATATCCCTAATATACCGCGGAAAAAATGGAGGGGCATTTCATATAAGACCACTAGTAGAATCCTTTGAGGTTGAAAACACTGAAGATAGGTTCATTAGTGATGTCGCAAACGTAGATCCAAACAGCACTTTTTTTGAAAAACAGACCTACGCAGGTGCAGAGCTCGCATATGAGTATCAAAATAAGGACAACCCCGCTTTTCCTACACTTGGTATGGATTTTAAAATTACCGGTGGTTACAAAACAAATATAGATGGCTCGAGTGCTGAAAACAACTTTGGGTATCTTATACCTGAATTAGCCTTTGACCATAAATTAAATCGCAAAGGATCTTTAGTATTTGCCACAAAAGTAGCTGGAGAAGTGGTACTAGGTGACGATTTTGAATTTTACCATGGAGCACAGATAGGTGGAATTAATGGTCTAAGAGGATTTAGAAATGAACGTTTCGTTGGAAAACAATCTTTTTATCAAAATACAGACCTTAGAATAGCACTGGGCGGAATGCGTACTAGCGTAATTCCCCTGCGTTTCGGAATTTCAGGTAGTTATGATTATGGCCGGGTATGGTTAGAAAATGACACCTCCAACGTGTGGCATACCAGTTATGGTGGTTCTCTCTGGTTAAGCGGTGTAAATGCCATTTCTGCCAATATGGGCTATTTTAATAGTGACGATGGTGGAAGAATTGTCTTTGTTCTCGGATTTGCCTTTTAAATAAAAAACATAACTAATGAAACAACCAATAGAAATAGTAAAACTTAGCGCATTAGAAAATAAAAAACCAACCCATGCACTTGTAAACGGATTAGACCTTGTTATTGTAAAGTTCGATTCTGAAATATCCGTGCTCTATGGGCGGTGTTTGCATAGAGGCGCGTTAATGTCAGATGGTCATATTGATGGACATAACCTTATTTGTGGCGTTCATGGCTGGGATTACAGGTATGATACCGGAGTATCTGAATACAACAACGCTGAGGTACTTCATAAATTTACTACCAAAATAGATGGTGATGCTTTGTTTGTAGATAAAGCAGAAATTGATGCCTATTTAAAAACCAATGCACAGCCCTTTAATAGAGATGAGTATTTAGGAGCTTATGCAGATACGCATCCTGAAGATACGGAGCCGTATACAAGCTATATCAAAGAACTGGCAAAAAACGGACTCAAAAATCTGGGCCATCACGGATTTTCAGCCTCTATGGGTGTAGATAGAAATACGCTCCCTAAATGGAGCGATATTCAATTTCTGCCCGCACAATTGGCCAGTAGACCACTATTGGACCATGAGGAGGTAGCGACCAAAGTGGTCATTGGTCCAAAAGCTAAAAAACCATTGATGCTTGATATTCCTTTGTTTGTAAGTGATATGAGTTTTGGAGCCTTATCCCGCGAAGCAAAAATAGCGCTATCAAAAGGTGCTGAACGTGCTGGAACAGGTATTTGTTCTGGTGAAGGTGGTATGTTACCTGAAGAACAAGCAAGTAACAGCAGGTATTTTTACGAACTGGCATCTGCCCAATTTGGCTTTACTTGGGATAAACTGGATAATGTACAAGCTTTCCATTTTAAGGGAGGTCAAGGAGCGAAAACAGGGACAGGGGGTCACTTGCCAGGAAATAAGGTAAGTAAGGAAATTGCAGAGGTTCGTGGGTTAAAACAAGGTGAAACCGCAATATCTCCGGCCGCTAATCCTAATTTTCATACCGCTCAAGATTTCAAAGATTTTGGCGATAAGGTTAGAGAACGAACGGGAGGAATACCTATTGGTTTCAAGATTGCGGCAAGCCATATTGAAAAGGATATTCAGTTCGCCCTAGATGCAGGGGTGGATTACATTATTCTAGATGGACGAGGTGGTGGAACCGGTTCTGCACCCACTATTTTACGCGATAATATTAATGTGCCTACCATCCCAGCTTTAGCAAGAGCTCGTAAATATTTGGATAAGGTAGGCGCAACAGATGTAACACTAATAATTACTGGTGGACTCCGAATCGCAGAAGATTTTGCAAAAGCAATGATGCTCGGCGCAGATGCCATCGCAGTCTCGAACTCAGCCTTGCAAGCGATTGGTTGTTTAGGAATGCGTGCTTGTGGAAGTAATAATTGCCCCGTGGGTATTGCCACACAAAAAGAATCACTACGAAGTAGGTTAATTATAGCATCTTCTGCTAAGCAGTTAGAAAATTATTTTAGTGCAACAAACGATTTAATTAAAGTAGTGGCGCGTTCTTGTGGCTATGATGATGTAACCAAATTTAATCACAACGACCTTTCTACTTTTGATAGGGATATGCACTTTTTAACAGGCATTAACTATGCCGGAATATAGGAAAATATGAAAAAATTAGAAGAACAAACACATTTGGCCGCCCAATATTTGGCCGCAGCAGGCATAAGTTTTTTAACTAAAAAACCAGATGATAGCCATACCAATTTGGGCTTTATTGCTGAGCGTGGTGAAGTGGAAACACACCCGTTATCAGAGAATAATGACAAGTTAATCTTAAACTACAATAACTTCAGTTTGGAATGGAAATCAAATTCAGGAAAAACAACTTTTAAATTAGATGGAGCAACCCATGCTGAAGTTTTACATTGGCTATCCGAAACTTCAAAAGCACAGCTGAATAAGGAGTACAATTATAATCTTCATTATGATTTGCCTTATACCATCAATGAGACATCCAAATTCAATTTATCAGATGTAGATGAATTAAAAGAATTGATGCATCTGCGGATATTGGCACAATTTATCATTGAGAAAATAGACCAATTTTATAATTTAAATACATCCATTAGAATTTGGCCCCATCATTTTGATACTGGCCTTTATGATTTGGTGCCAGGTACCGATTTTTCCGTAGGATTAGGTTTGGCAATTCCTGATAGTGTATGCGATGAACACTATTTATATATCACAGGCTATAAAAATGGAAAGGCAATAGACACCTCAGGTTTTGATAAATTAGTTAATGGCGAGTGGAAATCTGAGGGATTTACTGGAGCAATTCTTGGTGCCAGTGGAATTGTGGAATCTGACGGTGTTGATTTTTTCAAAGAGGTAATAGGCCAATTAATTTCAAAATAATTATGAATACTATCGATTTTTATGGAGCAGACTGGTGTCCTGATTGCCAAAGAGCCAAAGCCTATTTAAAAGAAAATAGTATCGCTTTTAATTTTATTGATGTTGATCTGGACAAAGAAGCTACGTCTCGGGTTGAAGCTATTAATAAAGGTAAACGCATCATACCTACTATTATAGTAAATGATAAGCCCTATACAAATCCAGATAACGCAACGCTTTCTGATGTATTAGGCATTAATCCTCAAGGCATTATAAAGTTATATGGTGCCAATTGGTGTCCTGATTGCCAACGTGCCAAAAGCTATCTTCAAGATAATGGTATTAATTACCAATATATAGAAGTTGACAAACACGAATGGGCTGCAAAATTGGTGGAAGAAACCAATAATGGAAAACGCATAATTCCTACTATGTTCATTGATGGCAAATCATACACGAACCCTGATAATTCAATATTAAAAGAAGTATTGGGCATAGGTAAGGAAGCAGAGCAAACAATATATGATAGTATTGTTATAGGAGGAGGTGCTGCAGGGCTTACCGCATCTATTTACATACAACGGGATAGGTTTAATTCCCTTGTTCTTGAAAAAAAGAATATCGGCGGGAATGCTTTTTTAACGGAGAAAATTGAAAATTATCCTGGTTTTAATACCATATCCGGCCCAGAGCTTACACAAAAAATGGCAGAACAAGCAAAAACCTATGGCGCAAAAATAGAAACTGGAGTTAGTGTAGAATCCATAAAGAAAGAAGGCGCAACTTTTATTTTAGATACTAATATGGGTGAGTATCAAAGTAAAACCGTGGTTTTGGCTTTAGGTTCAACATATAGAAAACTAGGAATTCCCAATGAAGAAGATTTAATCGGTGCCGGTATTCACTTTTGTGCTACCTGTGATGGTGCCTTTTATAGAGATAGGGAAGTAATTGTTGTAGGTGGAGGCAATAGTGCTCTGGAAGAAGGCATTTTTCTCGCATCGTTCTGTAAAAAAGTAATCATTGTAAATCGCGGAGAAGCATTTACTGCTTCTGAAACATATGTAGAAAAATTACCTTCAATTAAAAATATTGAAGTGCATATGAACAAAGAATCTGTCGCATTTATAAAGGATGATAAAGACAATTTTAAAGGTCTTAAAGTAAAAGACCCCAACACAGATGAAGTGGCGGAACTTTATGCAGATGGTGCATTTATTTTTATTGGGCTTATTCCTAACACTTCATTTTTGAAGGGGAGAATTGTTTTAAACAATCGTGATTTTGTGATAACCAAAGGGTTGGCACAAACTTCTGTAAAAGGGATTTTTGCTGCTGGCGATTGTAGGGAAGGTGCTATTGCCCAAGTTGCTGCCGCAACTGGAGAAGGAGTTTTGGCAAGTTACGGTGTAAGAGAATATTTTAAATAATTTTTAAATGATAGGAGAACTCTATTGTTAATGATAGCAACAGAAATAGAACATAGCAACCAACTTTTGAATACCACCACTTTTTTCAATGTATTAAACGATATAGAAAAGCAATTGGTACAAAATATTTTACACCGTAAAGTTTTCGATAAAGGTGCTATTGTTTTTTCTGAATCTCAACCGGCAAGCTCAATTTTTATACTGGAAAAAGGGAGTATTACCTTAACAATCCCTGGCAGCCGCACCATATTTGTTAAACAAGGAGATATTTTCGGAGAAATAGCCGTAATTAATGAAACTGCGAGGTTGGGTACAGCAAAAGTTAAATCTAAAGCCGTTGTACTCGAATTAAATACAAGTGCACTTTATAACAATGAAATCATCCCAACCATAGTAGCCCTAAAAATCACTAAAGTCATTGCAAAAAAGCATAGTATTTTGGGGTTGAGACGAAGGGATATTAGCACAAGAGATATCATTCAACAGGGCGAATCAAGGTATATTGAGTTTAAGTCTACATTGCGTTTTAATCTCAAAGCAAATAAGAACGACGCCAATATTGAGTTAGCTTCTTTAAAAACCGTTGCTGCATTTTTAAATACTGCCGGCGGCACTCTGCTTATAGGCGTAAAAGATGATGGAACCATAGCAGGTTTGGAGAAAGATAAATTTGCCAACGATGATAAACTTCTGCTTCATTTCACCAATTTATTACGAGATAAAATAGGACAGCAAACCTTAGGTTTTGTTCATTTTGAAACTATAGAAATTGACACTAAAAAAATACTTAGGGTTGACGTTTCACGAACTAATTTACCGGTTTTTGTTAGCCATCAGGACAGGGAGTATTTTTTTGTTCGCTCGGGACCTTCAACATTGAGTTTAAAGCTCAAAGAATTTTATAACTACAACCAAAAACACTTTACATAATGGAAATAACAACAGAATTTTGGTACTTATTACCCATATCCATAGCAATTGCTACAATTGCCATGTCATCAGGAATTGGCGGCGCTGTATTTTTTTCGCCGCTTTTTATGATAGGTCTAGGTCTTGAACCAAAAATAGCAATAGGCACTGCACTTGCAACAGAATTATTCGGGTTTGGTTCTGGATTGCAAGCCTATTGGAAAGCAAAACTGATTGACTTTAAATTAGGATTTAATCTCTTGCTCTTTTCGGTACCTTTTGCCATTTTGGGAACTGTTTATGGAGATCTTGTACCACCACTTATTTTAAAAGGAATTTTTGGGATAGGGATTATTTTTATAGGCTACCAGTTATATGTTTCTTGGCGTGAAGAAGAAAAAGAAAAATTAGAAGCGGCGCATAAAAAAGAATTTGAAACGAATTATGAAAGCAGCTTAACAGATGCAGATGGCAATGTGTATAACTACACCATATGTAACAAAAACATGGGAAAGATGTTTGCTGCCATTGGTGGTGCCTTTTTAGGTATGATTTCTGTTGGACTTGCAGAATTACAAGAATATCATTTGGTCGCCAAGTGTAAAGTGCCAACCCGAGTGGCAGTAGCAACATCTATTTTTGTTGTTGTAATAACTGTATTAGTTGCATCAATTGGACATTTTTATGAGTTTGCCCAAGAAGGTGGTGAAGTTATGAATCAAGTTATTAATCTAATCATATATACAATCCCAGGGGTTGTTATTGGGGGACAAATAGGACCTAAACTTCAAAAAGTGATACCAGCAGATAAGATGAAAGTTGGTATTTCTATCCTATTTATATTGGTAGGTGCTTTTATGTTGTATACTTTAATTTAAAAAGGTAATGAAGGCAACAGCACTTTCATTGGAATCTTTTAAAAAGATGGATTATTATGCCGTAGAAAATTACGGCCTACCCATTGAATTAATGATGGAGAATGCTGGCTTACAATTGGCACGGCTCGCGGCCATGACCGCCAATAAGAATTCAAAAATCACCATCGGTGTGGGCAACGGAAATAATGGTGGTGGTGGTTTAGTAGCGGCAAGAAGGTTGGCTGCTTGGGGTTATAATGTATGTCTGGACCTTGCTTCTGAAATCACCAAGGAGTTGCCAAAAGCACAGTTAAATAGGGCTTTAAAATTTGGTGCTAAAATTGAAGAACATAAAAATCCTGATATATGGGTAGATGCTTATCTGGGTTTTTCACAACGTTTACCACTATCAATAAATTTTCAGGAGAAGGTTGCAAAAGGCAATGCATCAAAAGCATATAGAATTTCTTTGGATATCCCTGTAGGAATATCTGAAGACAGAAAACAACCCATGTTCAAAGCGCATCAAGTATTGACTTTAGCTGCTCCTAAGAAAATTTTGGAATCGTTGTATGAAAATATTGAAGTGTATATCGCTGACATTGGCATACCCAAAGAAATATATGAAAAATTCAATATTGAAATGCCCCCATTTGAAGAGCAACAATTATTAAAAATTTAAAACATCAAGTCCATGGAAAAAAAAGTCGTTTGGTATAAAGTACTGGATAATAGAAAAACTTTGCCGGAAGGTCGTGTGCAAACGGTAACAGCGGGTCATCAAGGCATATGTCTAACACATTATAAAGGAAAATTTTCAGCTTTGGACAATGCCTGTCCTCACCAAGGCGGTCCTTTGGGAGAAGGTTCTATCGAAAATGGTATGTTGCGTTGCCCATGGCACGGTTGGGATTTTGACCCATGCAACGGACAGTCTCCGGGAGGTTTTGATGATGGCATTACAAATTTTGAAGTCAAAGAAGAAGACGAAGCGATATATGTTGCTATTCCCGAGGAGGCACCTCACGAAGATACCGTTTCGGATGTAATGATAGAAACCATGGTAAATTGGGGCGTAAATACTGTTTTTGGGATGGTTGGTCATAGTAATCTTGCCGTTGCAGATGCTATGATGCGTCAAGAGAAAAAAGGAAAACTAAAATATTTTGGAATTCGTCATGAAGGGGCGGCGGCATTTGCGGCATCCGGCTACGCTAAATTAACGGGAAAACCCGCAGCATGCTTTGGTATTGCTGGTCCGGGAGCAACAAATATGTTTACAGGCATGTGGGATGCCAAAGTTGATAGAGCGCCTCTTTTAGCCCTTTCAGGACAGGTAAACACCCAGGTTGTAGGCACTGGAGCTTTTCAAGAAGTAGATTTGGTAAAGGCTTTTGATAGCGTTTCAGAATTTAATCATGCCGTACATTTAAATTCTAACCATAGTGAGTTAATGTCTCTTGCTATAAAGACCGCTTTGATAAAAAGAGATGTTGTTCACTTAACATTTCCAGATGAGGTAGCTTTCACCAAAAAGCCTGAATATGCGACACCTCAAACACCTGAGAATAGAATAACACCTTTCAATATCTCACCACCAAAAGAGATGACGCAGAAAGCAGTTGATTTGCTTAAAGCTTCAAAAAGACCAGTCATTATTGTAGGTCATGGTGCACGTTTTCAAATGGAATCTATCATTGCTTACGCGGAAACTTTAGATTGTCCCGTAATTACAACCTTTAAAGGAAAAGGATTAATCGCAGATGACCATCCATTAGGGTGTGGCGTTCTAGGGCGCAGTGGTACACCAATTGCTTCTTGGTTTATGAATGAGAGTGATTTACTATTGGTTTTTGGCGCATCGTTTTCTAACCATACAGGTATCACACCTAAAAAACCAATTATTCAGGTAGATTTTGACCCATTAGCATTGAGTAAGCATCATAAAGTTGATGTTGCCCTATGGGGAGAAATAGCTGAAACTTTGGTGCTTCTAACAGCACAAACAAAAGGAAATACCAATACCACAAGTCAGCGAAAAGAAATAGCAGACAGATGGGACTATTGGAAAGAAGAAAAAGCAAGTCGCCTTAAAGACTGTGGAAGTGCATTAAGTTCAATTGCTCTTTTTGATGCCATGAACAAGGTGATACCAGACAATGCAGTAATTGCTGTTGATGTGGGCAACAACACCTATTCTTTTGGAAGGTATTTTGAGCCAAAAAACCAAGCCATATTAATGTCGGGTTATTTAGGGTCCATTGGTTTTGCCTTACCCGCTGCGATGGGAGCTTGGGCGGCAGAAGGTGATAAAAGACCCATATGGTCAGTTTCAGGAGATGGTGGTTTAGGACAGTACCTAGCTGAAATAAACACCCTTGTTAAATACAATATGAACATTAAACATATTGTCTTGAACAATTCTGAATTGGGAAAAATATCGAAGGAGCAACGCGCGGCAGAAGTTGATGTTTGGCAAACATCATTAAGCAATCCAAACTTTGCAAAATATGCAGAAAACTGTGGTGCCTTAGGAATTCGTGTTGAAAAATTAGAAGATCTACTACCGGCAATGAAAACAATAAATGAGCATAAAGGCCCTGCACTTTTGGAAGTCATTACTGATGTAAACTTAATATAAGCCTCGATTGCATGATGCAGTCTGGGCTAAAATGAATACATAATGAATAAACACGATTTCAACAAAGAATCACTAGAGCTTCACAGAAAACATAAAGGAAAAATTGAAGTAATCTCGAAAATTGAAGTAAATACGTCTGACGACCTTTCTCGTGTATACTCTCCTGGCGTGGCGGCACCTTGTTTGGCAATAGCCGAAAATGTTGATGAAGCCTATAATTTAACCATTAAAGGCAATACTATTGCTGTTGTTTCTGATGGTACTGCTGTACTTGGACTAGGCAACATTGGCCCTGAGGCGGCTATTCCAGTTATGGAAGGTAAGGCTATGCTATTCAAAAAGTTTGCGAATGTTGATGCTTTCCCCATTTGTTTGAATACCACGGTTGCTTCAGAAATTATTGAAACGGTAAAACGAATTGCACCGGTATTTGGAGGTGTAAACCTAGAAGATATTTCAGCTCCCCGCAGTTTTGAGGTTGAATCTGCTTTACAAGACATCGGAATTCCTGTGTTTCACGATGACCAGCATGGAACAGCGATTGTTGCGCTGGCAGGTATATTGAATAGTTGTAAAGTTTTGGATAAAGATATTTCTGATTTGAAAATTGTTATCAATGGTGCAGGTGCTGCGGGTATTGCAATTTCTCGTTTATTGCGTTGCATTAGTATAGACCCTTCCGTTTGTATTCCTGTCAAACATGTTTTAGTATGTGATAGTAAGGGTATTATTCACAAGAACAGAACAAATTTAAATCCTGTAAAAACAGAATTATTAAACTATTCAAACCCCAATAATGTTGAAGGAACGCTAAAAGATGCTATTGTTGACGCAGATGTATTTATTGGTGTAAGCGTAGCTAACATTTTAACAGCAGAAGATATTGGAACAATGGCCAAAGACCCTGTGATTTTTGCATTAGCAAACCCCAATCCCGAAATTATGCCAGAAGAAGCCTTAAAAGGAGGAGCGGCAGTTGTTGCAACTGGGCGCAGTGACTATCCTAATCAGGTAAATAATGTATTGGCATTCCCTGGTATTTTTAGAGGCGCACTAGATTGCAGAGCTAAACGCATTACCCCTAAAATGAAAATTGCAGCGGCTTACGCAATTGCAGATTGCGTGGAGCAATCAGATAGAGAACATATTATACCAAAAAGCTTAAACAAAGAAATCGCTTCAAAAGTTGCAGAAGCGGTACAACAAGCATATGAAAATTATGATGAACAATCTTAGATACATAGGGAATTTATTACTATTGCTTATTGCTACAAATCTTAATGCACAAGACTTGTCTACACTATTTGACCAGCTGGATCCATCAGTTGTTACAATAGAAGTTGTTGAATATAAGGTAGAGAATCAAAAGTTAAATGCTTCAGGTGGTTTGGGTTCTGGTATTGTTATTAGTGAAGAAGGACTTGTCATGACCGCTGCTCATGTCGTTGAATCTGCGAATGAGGTCTCCGTCAAGCTTCAAAACGGAGCTTCGTACCAAGCAGATGTAATATCAAGTTCATCGGCCGCAGATGTTGCACTACTAAAATTAAGATTTAAGCCCGCAAACTTAAAACCGGTATCTGTAGGCAATTCCAGTAGTTCTAAGATTGGTGAACAAATACTTGTTATTGGCGCACCTCTTGGTCTTGAGCACTCATTATCAGTAGGGTATATTAGTCGTAAGATGAAAAAAAACCTAATTTCCAATGGCGAAATGGCAGGTTTTATACAAACTGACGCTTCTATAAATCATGGGAATTCTGGAGGCCCCATGTTTAATATGAAAGGAGAACTCATAGGTATTGTTAGTTTTATTCTGTCAAATAGCGGAGGATTTGAAGGCTTGGGTTTTGCCGTGGATATTGATACTGCTAAAAAAGTATTGTTTGATGTCAACAGTTTTTGGACGGGCTTTGATGGTTTGTTTTTAAGTGCAGGGTTGGCGGGAATTTTTAATACGCCCCAATCGTCCGGGGTTTTAGTGCAACGCGTGACGCCTAATTCGTTTGCTGATAAAATTGGGTTACAACCGGGAACCATACAAGGCGAAATATTAGGTCAAAAACTATGGTTGGGAGGAGATATTGTATTAAGTATTCAGGGCCAAAGTTGCAACGCACCCCATGATTTACTGAATATCAAAAAACAAATAGAAAATCTCAAAGTTGGAGATGCGGTACTTATTGAAGTTCTAAGAAAAGGTAAAATAGTTACCCTAGAAGCTGGTTTCTCTCAATAAATCCCTTCGGACCATGTTTACAAGGCATCTGTTTGAAAATTAGTTGAATGAAGGGCAAGGCTCGAGACATTTAATCTCAATTATCGAATGAATGAAACTAAAATCTATAGATAGTTTGAAAATAATTACGGAAAATAAATATTTGATTGCTCTGTTGGCAACTTTCAATTTTTTGTTAACCCCAATTCATATTGTATTTAGCGGTTTTAGTCCAGCTTATATTATTGTAATAAATTACACCTTAGTTATTTTAAGTAGCGCACTAATAGCTTCAGATAAAACTTCAAAGCTTATTAGTTATATAATAGGGTCTCTAACACTATTGGCTATCTGGTTAGAGTTTTCTAATTCTCATTCCGAAGCAATTTTAATTAATAGATTGGTGACTTCTTTTTTACTATTTGCCTGTTTTTGTGTAATTCTTGTTATCCAATTACTAAAAATAAGAAAGGTCAATCTCCAGTTTATTCTTGGTCCCTTATTAGGCTTCCTTTATTTAGGGATTATCGGAGGTATTCTTTTTGAGTCCATCCATTTAATGGACCCTAACGCATTTGAGCTCGTCAAGGGTTTTTCTGGGTATAGTTTTTATTATTTTAGCTTTATCAGTATTACAACTGTTGGTTATGGTGATATTACGCCATTGAGCACAGTTGCACAATCATTAACGCTTGTAATGAATATTATAGGCCAATTTTATCTGGCCATTGTAATTGCCTTTTTTGTTGGGAAATATATTAATGTAAAATCATAACCTATGTTACAATCGTTTAGTATTGTCTTTTCCATTGCCGCATTCTTCAGCTTTATAAATTATAAATGGTTGAAACTTCCAACAACTATTGGGTTAATGGCTATGAGCTTAGTAACTGTTGCAATAATTTGGCTGAGTAAAAGTATTTTTCCTGATTTCTATGTATTCTTTTGTGATATTGTAACCAATTCCAACTTTAAAAGCCTGCTCTTTGATGGTATTCTGAGCTTTCTGCTTTTTGCCGGGGCCCTTCATGTAAATATTGAAGACCTGGCTAAGGAGAAATGGTCGGTTATGTTGTTTGCAACACTTGGTGTATTAATTTCTACCGGTATTGTAGGTGGTTTAATCTATTACGCCGCACAAGGAATTGGTGTGGAGTTATCTTTTTTAAATGCGCTGTTGTTTGGAGCCTTAATATCACCAACAGACCCTATAGCAGTACTTGCGATACTTAAAAAAACCAACATTGCTAAAAACCTTCAAACCAAAATTGAAGGGGAATCCCTTTTTAATGATGGTATAGGAGTGGTAGTTTTTTCGGGGATATTACTTCTTTCTGGCTCTGGAATTTCTCCTGAAGAAAGTTCAGTAAGTGCGGAAATAGGCAAACTGTTTTTGGAAGAAGCTGTAGGAGGAATAGTGTATGGTGCCGTATTAGGTTTTCTAGGATATACCTGTATTAAAAACAGTAATGACAATTCGCAATTGGCTGTAATGCTAAGTCTTGCCATCGCCATGGGCGGATATGCCATTGCTTCGCTATTACATGTCTCAGGCCCATTGGCAATGGTAGTTTCAGGAATCATTATTGGAAATAAAATAAATGTCACTTCCAATAAAGGAGCTACTCGAAAATTACTTAACGATATTTGGGAAATTTTAGATGAGGTTCTCAATGGCGTCTTATTTGTACTTATTGGATTATCTATACATCTTCTTCATTTTAAAATGAACTATTTTGTATTGGGTGTTCTAGCAATAGGTATCGTGTTAGTAGCTCGTTTTTTGTCGGTACTACTACCCTATTCCCTATTAAAACATTCAGAAAAAACGCCTTTGAAAACAGTATCTGTTCTTTCTTGGGGTGGTTTACGGGGTGGCATTTCCATTGCCTTGGCCTTAAGCCTTACCAATAACCCCTCATCCGAAATAATTCTTTATATTACCTATGCCGTGGTACTGTTCTCTATACTTGTGCAAGGATTGAGCATTGGTCCCTTTGTAAAGAAAATTTATAGTTGACAATACCTATTATTGATACTGTGCCCTCCACTTAATTTCAAACCTGACCACTATGGATCCAATCGATAAAAAAACGGAAAAAGAACAAGATAAGTATTTGCAAGAAGCCTTGAATATTGATAAAGAGGCATTAAAAGCGTTAAAGAAGAAATTGGCTAAGGTTGAACCGCGTTCTGAACGTGGGACAGAAACTTTATTCCGCTTGGTCTCAAAGAATCAATATACGCTCAATACCATGATAGATAGAAAATCGAACATTTTAATTTCTATCAATGCCCTTATTCTTTCAATAATTTTAGGTACTGTTTATAGTCAATTAGATAGTGACCCACATTTAATTTATCCAGTGGCAATGATGTTGTTAACAAACATTAGTTCCATTGCTTTTGCAATATTCGCTACTAGACCCGAATTGAAACATGGGGAGGAAAAGACTAATAACTTATTGTTTTATGGTAATTTCAATACCATGGAAGAGGATAAATATGTAGAAAAAATGACTGGTTTAATGTATCAAGGCGATGAACTATACAAAACCATTGCAAAAGATACTTTTCACTTAGGTAAAACAATAGATAAAAAATTCAAGCTTCTTCGAAAGTCATTTCATGTTTTCTTAGCTGGAATCATTCTTTCTGTAATTGCTTTTATTCTCTGTCATTTGATGTTTGGAGGAATGTAAGGAATTTTTATAAAAGGACTCAAATCTTCCAATGATTTGGAAAAATCTAAAAAATTAAATTTCCCTCTATTTAAACTTTTTGAGATTTTCGTCAACTTTCAAATTTTCCTCTATTTTAAAATATTTCACGAACATTCTGTTCTATATAAGTCCTAATCGAGTCTTGATGATATAAAATGACCTTCTTCTAAGAGTGGGAGAATCTAATCTTTCCCTCATCTCTTAGTTTCTGCAAAGTGGTGGTTGATTTTATCTTAAGCCCACGCATTGCTTCCTCGTTATCAATCCATTTGTCAGCTAAACTTCAGAAGAAACTAAGCTTTTCAATTGAGAAGGGTATTTAATATTGTCAAAACATATTAACTCGTTGTTAAGTTCAACAGTTAAAGGTTTACATCTCTTTCAAAGGGGTTTAAAATCTAGAACTTTCGAACAGATTACCTTGAAATACATCCAATCTTGTAAACCAAGGAACTAAAGAATATCGAAATAATGAGAATAAATAACGACAAAAAACTGCGTGTAATCTGCCTGCAACGCTAAATCAAAAAAGCTTCTAATTTCTTGAAAGCTTTGTTATACTTAGTGGAGAATACCGACATCTGGAGAACATGATTTTAATTCTTGTGAAGGTTGTCAAAGTGTCCTAAAGGAATTAGTTAAACGATTGACTGAAAAATTTGAGGGAAACGGTGATAAGAAAGCATTTCCTCTCTGCTGTAACCGTCATGCGAACCTCAACATGCTAGATATATTTGACAGGGCTTCTTTTGTAGGTATACCGGAAATGACGGCAAGAAGAATACTCTATACATATCATCAATAAACAAAATTCGGAAGACTTCTATAAGGAAGTAACTGATTACATCGATTACACGGTTGAGAGTTTTGGCCAAATGCCCTCCGAATGCGGTAAACCTCTATTTCTAAGTGACTACTTCTATTATGTGGAAGACCTCTTGAATAGCAATCAAGATATATCAAAAAACAAAAAAGACACCATATTAGCCTTTCTAAAAGCATATCAAACTCCCAGTAATAGCCCTAAAACCGATTTAAATATATGGTAGCCACTTATCAAAAGTGGATTAAGATATTTCCTTTTGAAATAAGTTATTTTGCCAATCTTAAACCACAATACGAAAAATCCCTCCCTATTTTAAATGGTCAACCTGAGGTCAACAAATATTTGAGGATAGCTAAAGGAAAGGTTCATACCAAACAAGGACTTATTAATGTATTGCTAAATCTAACAAATAAACTGCTTACTGATATAAATAGTCATTCTCTTTATGAGCAAGGTTTGTTAAGCGAGCCCACAAGAATTAAACTGGAGCTTATTCTGAACGAAAGAAAATTAAAGCTTAATCAGGGTTACGTCAATAAGTCAAAAGATGAAGCAAAACAATACAGAAAAACCCTTAAAGAATGGTTTGCAGATGAAAAGAAATTTATTGATGAGGTTTCTCCCTTGTTAAAGGGTTTACCACCTAAAGGAGATATTGAGAAACCTTTTAATGTTGACGATTTTAAATTTGGTTCGATATTTTGTTACTGAGTGAAGAAAGATTGGCATTCCATGTAAAAATACTGTCTTAAAAAACGTTGGTGGCCGTTGCAGAAGTGCTATGTGCGCAAGATATAGACCCTAGTATACTGTTCTTACCGAAGCTTTAGGAGAACTCGTCTTGGTTGGAAGTGCCGGTGAAAAATGGCCAGGCTGCCTTGAAAGGCATCGATAATAGTCCTGAAAATGCCAATGGAGGTGTCTCCCTCCCCTTTTCTTGAGGTACTTTTTTAGATTTGTACTTCCTGAAAACGGGTATCCACCCGGTAATTTTCCTTTGTTCGAGAAAATGGTAGTTGAAGTTCTGCAACGGTCACGAACGTTTTTTGGAACTATTACCACATTTTATTGACTGAGACAATACCCTTTGGAAAGTGATAACACATTGATAAAAAATACTACCTAAAATGGAGTGTTATGTTAATGAAGTTCCTGTATTCACTTGAAGATTTCAATGTCTCAACAATAAATAATTTAAGTGAATAATTTATATGTAATGATATTTCACTTTGGATAGAATCATTCCTCTCCTGCGAGAGCTTGTTTTAAGTAAATTTTTAGGTGAAAAAATCCCTTGACTACGAGTAAATAGGCTTTGACTATCAATTTTCTTAAAATGGCAACATTTCTTATTTATTATGTAATTGTATTCCTACATTGTTGATAACAAAAATTACATATTCAATATCTGAATCGATGTAAAAGACATTACTGTTCATGACCACTTATTGGAGAAATAATTTCGGCGCTCCTTTCTTTAAATATCAAAACAATATTTATTTCTACAAATAAATGGGGATAGGGTGCAAACGGAAAACATAGATTATGAGAAAATACTTCCTCCGAATAAAAATAATGTCCATTCTTAAAAATAGAATATTGCTATTGGCAATTGCTTCTTTAAGTACATTAGGAATATATGGACAAGATGATATTACTGGTATAATTACAGATTATAATGGTTTTTTCGAATCCTATGAAGGAAACGTTTCTGCCACAGGACCAGATTCTGTACATGATTTACTCGCATTCAGAGTTGACAATGTTATTTATTCTACAGGGGTAAACGATGGTGCTCTAACAACAAACGGAATTACTTTTCAAGCAAGTAGTTATAGAGCTTTGGAGCCTGCTGTTGCTTCTTCAAAAGGAGTAGGGCAGGGATCTCTCGATGATGGAGATGTAAATAATTGGACTGGATTCTTATATCCAGTTACACGAGCTGATGTCACACCATATCTTACTGACGGTGTTAGAGGTTTGGGCTTCTCTACCTATGCTAATAATATTGGGGGCACTTTTGTTTTCAATCTTTCCAATATAGGATTATCGGCTGTGGTTGATGGTATACCCGATTTATTATATTTTAACACTGCGGGTTCCTTTTCAAATAATATTACGTTTGAGCTTAGAAATAATAGTGGAACATTAGTTGGAAGTGCGGTTAGTAGTTCAATCAATTCGCTTCCAATTATTGCAAGAATCAAAAGTGACCGCTATAGATTGACAAATAATGAGATAACTGCCACTAACGCAACACAAGGTGTTAGAGGTTTTGCAGTAGAGTTTAGTAGTTTTGGCATAAGCAATGCAGAATTGGCAACGGTCACTACATTAACACTTATTCTACCCGATACCGCCGACCCGCCTTTTATAGCTTATAATACAGCCGCTTTTACCATTTGTGCTTCTGGTGACACAGATGAGGACGGCATCTGTAATTCAAGTGATAATTGTTCTTCTGTATCTAACCCTTTGCAAGAAGATAGTGATAATGATGGTGTTGGTGATTTATGTGATGATGATGATGATGGTGACGGAGTTTTAGATATAACTGAAATAGCTGACGGAACAAATCCAAAAAATGCATGTGATTTTAATGTTGCCAATGTAACAATTCCTGCGACTAGTACAGAAGATTGCGATGGTGATGGTATTTCTAATGAGGAGGAAATAAATGGAGTCGATGGTAATCCATCAATAACGACGGACAATACTGATTTGAACAACCCTTGCGATCCTGTACAAACATCGAGCTATACAGGTTACGATGCTAGCAATGCCATCTGGGCAGCAGCAGATTGTGATGGAGATACCGTGCCTAATGGTGCCGAAGTTACCAATGGTACTGATCCTTATTTTGCTTCTGACGATACTGATGGAGACGGAATAATTGATATACAGGAGAATTTAGATGGGACTGATCCAGATAATGATTGCGACTCAAACGGAGGTACACCTTTACCCTTTCATGACTGTGATAATGATGGACTTACTAACGAAGAGGAAATTGTATTGGGTACCAATCCAAAAAACGCAGATACCGATTATGATGGAATAGATGACAGGCAGGAAATTATTGATAATACAGATCCAATAAACAACTGTAGCTCCATAGACGGAATTTCACTTTCTACTGGAGATTGTGATGAAGATGGATTAACCAAAGACGAAGAGCTGGATTTAGGCACCAATCCAGAAAATGGAGATACGGATGGAGATCGTATTCTAGATGGGGAAGAAGTTACAGATGGTACTGATCCACTTGATTCTTGTGATTCAATAGATGGAGAACCAGCAACGGGAGCTGATTGCGGTATTCAAATAGAAAGTGATCTGGTTTCCCCGAATACTAACGATGGAATTTTTAGAATCGATTCTATTGAGTCATTCCCAGATAATAGTGTTAAGATTTACAACCGGTGGGGTGGAATTGTATACAATGTAAGAGGGTATGATAACAGCACTACGGCTTTCAGAGGAATCTCAGAAGGTAGGGGAACCATTCAAAAGAACGAAGAATTACCAGTCGGAGTCTACTTCTACATTATTAAATATGTTAATGACAATGGGCAAAACAAGACCAAATCGGGCTATTTGTATATCAACAGATAAGTAAAGGCAAATCAGGATAAAATTAAAAAATGAAAAATAGTTTCATACTACTCATATTATTGGTAATCACATCATATACAACCATTGCACAACAAGATGCGCAATACACGCAATATATGTACAACACAATTGCTGTAAATCCTGCTTATGCGGGTTCAAGAGGCGCATTTAGTATTGCGGCCCTGCATAGGTCACAATGGGTAGGACTTGATGGTGCGCCAACTACACAAACCTTTAATTTCCATACTCCTCTATCCGAACGTGTGGGGGTAGGCTTATCTATCGTAAATGATGAAATTGGGAATGGAACCAGTCAAGAAACATACTTTGATGCAGATTTTTCATATACTGTTCCGACATCGAATGATGGAAAATTATCTTTTGGCCTCAAAGCAGGTGGACATTTATTGAATTTGGATTTCAATAAATTACAAAATTATCAAAACGAGGAGGGAATATCAGGGTTGAACAACATTGAGAAGAAATTTTCACCAAATTTCGGTGCTGGAATTTATTACTATACAGATAAGTTCTATTCTGGAATTTCGATACCAAACCTTTTACGGACCGATCATTTTTCGAATTCGGGGACAAATAGCTCATACCTTGCCCAAGAGCGCATAAATTTGTACGTAATCTCAGGTTATGTATTTGAATTGAACCAAGATTGGAAGTTTAAACCTGCGGGGTTATTAAAAATGGTTAAAGGAGCTCCTTTGCAAATAGACCTTTCCGCTAACTTCCTATTACGGGATAAATTCGTATTGGGTGCTGCTTATAGATGGGATGCTGCGTTAAGTGCACTTTTTGGATTTCATATAACGGATCAATTGATGCTAGGACTTTCCTATGATAAGGAAACTACTGAATTGGGGGGTACCCAATTTAATGATGGCTCTTTCGAAATATTTCTTAGATATGAATTACCTAGTAGGAATAATAAGGCGACCGCGTCAAGATTTTTTTGATTAATAAGATCCTTACATATATGTCATGAATACGGATTATATCCATGTACACAGGTATGATTTTATAGGCTCTCTTAAAATATTCATTTTTTATTTGTTATAGAGTACTTTCTCTTTTTACGCAAAATGGTATCTATTCCCAATAGATCTCTAAAATACAAATTCAATGATTTAATAAAATTTATCTGGATTCATTTGTGCTTTTCTTTCATTATTTGAACAGTTAGTTAAGGTTATAAAACCCCACATTCAAAACATATGCGTTTGACAATAGAGATATCGTTCTTTAAAAATTTTGATAATGAATAAGCTCTATGATAAGATAGAAACTATTCAGTCTTATTAGCAGGCAGTTTAATGGGATAGATTCAAAAGACAGAAAAACATTTCTTTAAAAGTCCCCTTCGTGGTCTCTTTTAACAGTTTCGTTAATTGACTTTTTATGAGACTTAAGGGTGATAATTAACATTGAAGAGAAAAGCACCAAAATATGCGAGCCTTTTACAAAAAAACCTTCTGTAAAGGTTGGGGAAGTGCCAAAATGAATCAATTTGTATCGAATAACATCAAGTTTAATTTAAAACTAGTTTTGCGTGCAAATGAAAAAAGCTCCAAAAGTCAAAAACTCTTGAAGCCCTATAAATACTGGTGGAGAATACCGGATTCGAACCGGTGACCTCTTGCCTGCCAGGCAAGCGCTCTAGCCAACTGAGCTAATCCCCCAAGGAGCGCAAAGGAAAGACATTTTAAGAAAGTTTCAAAATAGATTCTTGTACACCTAGTCTTTTTTAACGCTTAATACCAATACAGGGATTGGAACAAAAAATTCAGATTTTGGTATTGTATTTTTCTCCCATAGTTTTTTGAAGAAACCTCGTTTTCTTCTAAAGACGCAAAGCAGATCTGGTTGTTCTTTTTGAAAATGTTCCAACACTCCCAGGTAGGTTGTTGCGTGATCCGTAATATTCAGTTTTTGACTTAAGTCTAACAGCGCTGTATTTACCTGTAGATCTTCTTCAGAATATCCGGGTCTCTTGACCAAAAGCAAACTGATTTCGGCCCTAAACTTATCCTTAATGGCAATAAGGGGGTTCAATATCCTATTTCTCTTTAGAATTCCAGACCCAAAGGCAGTCATGATTTTTAAAATGGGATTAAACACAGTTCCTTTAGGAACAAGCAGCGTTGGAATATTGGTCTGCTTTACAATTCTGCCTGAAGTATTGCCAAGATATAGCTCCTCTTCAATGGCGTTGCTTCGCGGCGCTATAACAATAAGGTCAATACCTAATTCCTTGTCAATGCTCTTAAGTCCATCGATAATATCTCCATTATAAGTAGCTATCTTTATTTCAATATTTTTGGTGCTTACTTCATCAATTACTGCTTTTAAATGTTCCTTGCTGCTTTTTGCAATTTTCTCCTCAACATTTGCCAAGCTTCCCGCAGTAGAAGTAACAGAAAATACATCCATTACAAATACCTTTGCTCCAAAATGGGAGGCAAAATCAATAGCATATTGAAGTGTGTTCGATGAATTGGGAGAAGTCCCTAAGGGCACAAGTATGTTATTCATTTTTTGGTGGTTACGATTATACCTTAAATTTACAATTTAATTGAAATGAATTCATGATTAGACATGCAAAGATATCCGAAATTGAGAATATCCTGATTATAACCAGGGCCTGTGCAATTAAAATGCAGGAAATCGGAATTTTTCAATGGAACGAACACTATCCAAAAAAAGAAGCCTTTGTTAATGATTTGGAACACAATGAATTATTTGTGCAAGAGCACCAGGGCAAAATCATAGGTGCTATTGTCATATCAACCCATATGGATGAAGAATATGTTCCTATTGAATGGTTAACTCCTAACGGAAATAGTACCTACATACACCGTGTTTGTATTCATCCAGATCAACAGGGCAAGGGATTTGCGCAAGAAATGATGGATTATGCAGAAAATTATTCCAGAGCAAATGGTTTCGTGTCGGTACGCCTTGATACCTTTTCCCAAAATAAAAGGAACCAACGGTTCTATGAGCAAAGGGGTTATCAAAAACTGGGCGATATTTTCTTTCCAAAACAAAGTACACATCCTTTTCATTGTTACGAATTAGTGCTGTAACTTGCACTGACTTTGAGAACAGAAGTCAACTTTAAAACCATAAACCAACTGGCCGTTCCAGCTACCATTTCAGGTATTGCGGAACCCATCCTTTCCATTACAGATACCGCTATTGTTGGGAACATTCCTGTTGATGGATTGGAATCCTTGGCTGCAGCAGGAATTGTAGGTTCCTTTCTATCCATGCTCATTTGGGTTTTGGGACAGACGCGAAGTTCTATTTCAGCCATTATCTCCCAATATTTAGGGGCCGGTAAACTGGAAGAAGTAAAAAACTTGCCGGCCCAAGCTATTTTTTTCAACATCCTGCTAAGCATCGTCCTTTTACTTTCCACCATTTTTATTGTGGAAGAAATTTTCAGCCTGTTCGAAGCAACAGGGAAAATATTGGAATACTGCATTTCGTATTATTCCATTCGGGTCTGGGGTTTTCCCCTAACCCTCTTCACATTTGCTGTTTTTGGCATCTTCAGGGGTCTTCAAAACACTTTTTACCCCATGATTATTGCATTGATTGGAGCCATCCTCAATATTATTCTGGATTTTATTTTTGTTTATGGCATTGAAGGTGTTGTTCCGGCCATGTATTTGGAGGGTGCCGCTTGGGCCAGCTTAATTTCCCAAGCCATTATGGCCATGCTTGTTTTTATAGTGCTACTAAAAAAAACAGAGATAAGCCTAAAACTGGTCTTTCCCTTGAACAAAGAGATAAAGCGGTTGGTCATAATGAGTTTAAATTTGTTCGTCAGGGCACTAGCGCTGAATGCCGCCTTGATCATAGCCGTACGCGAGGCCACCGTCTTGGGTGATAGATATATTGGAGCACATACCATTGCTATAAACCTATGGCTTTTTGCTGCTTTTTTTATTGATGGTTATGGGGCTGCCGGGAATAGTATGGGCGGAAGGTTACTAGGTGCCCAAGATTACAAAGGGCTATGGACACTAGCTAAAAAAATAATTGCATATGGCTTACTTATAAGTCTGGTGCTAATGATTTTAGGATTCCTGTTTTACCATCCAATAGGCCACATTTTTTCCAATGACCCCGTAGTTCTGGAAACTTTTTATGGTATCTTTTTTATAGTCATTCTCGGTTTGCCAATGAATACCTTGGCTTTTGTTTTTGATGGCCTTTTTAAAGGATTGGGAGAAATGAAATACCTAAGGAATGTGCTGCTGACCGCTACCTTTCTTGGTTTTATTCCATCCTTATACTTGGGCAAGTATTTGGGTTGGGGTTTTCATGCCATCTGGATAGCATTTGTTGTTTGGATGCTGATACGAGGGTTGGCTTTGGTTTGGAAGTTTCGAAGAAAATTCAGCCCCTTAGTGCAAAACCCTTAATTTAGTATCCACTAGAATTTATAGCAATGTCTACAGATAGAATAAACGGAAGTTTGTACACTAAAATTGAAAACCGGATTGCAACTGTCGAGTTTGGTCATCCCGCCAGTAATTCTTTTGTTTCCGAGCTATTGAAACGCTTGACAAATGAATTTAACAAGCTTTCCGTAAATAAAGACGTTTCCATTATTGTTTTAAAATCCGAGGGAGAACGGGCTTTCTGTGCAGGTGCCTCTTTTGATGAATTGGTCGCTATTTCGACCCTGGAAGAAGGAAAAGCTTTTTTTAGTGGTTTTGCCAATGTTATCAACGCAATGCGCACATGTTCACAACCTATTATTGGACGAGTTCAAGGTAAAGCTGTTGGTGGAGGTGTTGGTCTCGCATCTGCCTGTGATTATGTGTATGCCACAGAAGCTGCTTCCATCAAACTTTCTGAAATTTCTATCGGCATTGCGCCTTTGGTCATTGCACCGGCGGTAGAGCGAAAAATTGGAAAAGCAGGCTTAGCTGAACTTTCTTTTACTCCTAGCGAATGGAAGAATGCATATTGGGCCAAAGAAAAAGGTTTGTATTGCAAAGTCTTTGATTCCATTTCAGCAATGGACAAAGAACTGGAGTTTCATACTCAAAAACTGGCCTCTTACAATCCCGAAGCATTGGAAGAAATGAAAAAAGTACTCTGGGAAGGTACAGACCATTGGAGTACATTGTTGTTGGATCGTGCAAAAGTTTCTGGCAAATTAGCATTATCTCCAAATACTAAAACCGCTTTGGAAAAGTTTAAGAAGTAATATGGATATTCTCACATTTTTAAATAGTGACATTGTTTTTCCTTTAGTGGCTCTTCTGGTCGTTGTAATCTATATTATCACCAGGACAAGGAACCGAAGGCGATTTAAAAGATAGACCATGCCTCCTGAATGCAATGTCTAACTTTCTTATCTTCGTTGCCCAATGAAGAACCTTAATCTTCCAAAAGGCAAAAAGGCATACTTTGCCAGTGACAATCATCTAGGTGCTCCGTCTTTCAAAGCAAGTCTACCCAGAGAAAAGAAATTTGTGGCTTGGTTAGATTCCATTAAGCATGATGCCGCAGCCATTTTTTTAATGGGTGATCTCTTCGATTTTTGGTTTGAATATAAAACAGTGGTTCCCAAAGGGTTTACAAGAACACTGGGGAAACTAGCGGAACTAACCGATAACGGTATTTCCGTATACTATTTTGTGGGTAATCACGACCTTTGGATGAATGATTATTTTGAAGAAGAACTGAATATTCCTGTTTTTCACAAGCCCCAACAATTAACTATAAATAACATTTCATTTTTTATTGGTCATGGTGATGGTTTAGGGCCAGATGACAAGGGCTTTAAACGTATGAAGAAAGTGTTTACCAATCCCATTGCCAAATGGTTTTTTAGATGGTTGCATCCAGATTTGGGGGTAAAGTTAGGGCAATACCTTTCCGTTAGCAACAAGATGATCTCAGGTGATGATGATGCAAAATTCTTGGGAGAGGACAAGGAATGGCTGGCACGCTATGCCCAACGAAAATTGGAAACACAACATTACGATCATTTTATCTTTGGGCATAGACACCTTCCTCTAGAAATTAAGCTCAATAACAAATCGACCTACACAAACTTGGGCGATTGGATCAATTATTTTACCTATGCCGTTTTTGATGGGGAAAAACTGTCTTTGGAAAAATTTGAGCCTCCATCATCTTGAGCCCGTTTCAGGGTATAACCAATTTTGAGAATAGATTCTTTTATGCTCTTCAATGTCTTTTTACCAATTGAAGAAACCTTAAATGCTTCAGGAAATTAAAAACACGTCAGTTCGAGTGTTCCGAACAAAGTTCGGAATGTATCGAGAACCACTACTAAAATTTCTTTTTAGCAAGATTCGGAAGCCTATCATAAGCCCCATCAATCAAAGTTTCCTTTTTGGATTTTGATCACTTTTTAAGTTGTTTTTCTTTCTCTATGGCAGAATTAATATTCGTGAATTTGCAATAAAAAACCAAAGCAATCGGTCTTCGTAAATACGTGTAACTATTTATATGTTTACCTGATTGATGTTCAGAAAACCTTTGTTCCATATTACAAGTAACTCCTGTATAATAGGTTCCATCGGAGCATTCCAAAATGTAAACAAATGACTGTTTCATTAGTTACTTTTCAATACAATTTTGATTTTATCAAAATTACTTGTTCTCGATACTTTTGCCTTCGCAAAAACTCGAACTGACGAATTAAATTCAAGCCACTATGCCGACTCATGGTCCTCAACATCTTTTGACAGGTCCAACCTTCTAAAGCTAGGGGAAATAATACTTGTGGCTCCAACCGTTATTATCGTCATACAACCTCCAAACACTACAGCGCTTACTGTTCCCAAAAGTTTTGCGGCCAATCCACTTTCAAAAGCGCCTAGTTCATTGGAAGAGCCTACAAAAATAGAATTTACCGAAGCTACCCTTCCCCGCATGCTGTCCGGCGTTTTTAATTGCAGGATTGTCTGTCTAATTACCATGGATACACCATCTACCGCACCACTTAAAAACAATGCAATAACCGAAAGCCAAAACAATTTGGAAATACCAAAGATGATAATACAGATCCCAAAAGCGAAAACGGCCCATAACAATTTTCTTCCCGCATTTTTATGTAGTGGAAATCGGGTAGATCCCAATAAGGTAACAAAAGCACCAACCGCGGGCGCTGCCCTTAAAATTCCAAACCCCTCAGCTCCCACTTGCAAAATATCCTGAGCGTAAATGGGCAAAAGTGCCACTGCGCCGCCAAACAGTACCGCGATCATATCAAGGGTCAAAGCCCCGGAAATGGCATGACTTTGATACACAAATTTTAATCCATCCTTTAAACTTTGCAAAACGGGTTCTCCAATCTTAGGGTTTAAAATTGGCTTTCTAGGAATTTTAAGGAGCGTAACAAGAGCGAAAAGCGAAAAAGCAAGAATAACGCACATGGACCAATGTACACCAATCCAACTAATAGAAAAACCTGCAAGGGCAGATCCTAAAACAGATGCCATTTGCCAAGTAGAGCTACTCCAAGTTGCAGCATTGGGATATACCTTTTTGGGAACGATCAATGCTATCAACGAAAAGATAGTTGGGCCTAAAAATGCCCGCACCAAACCTCCCAAAAAGACCAAAAAATAGATGGCGTATAAAATCCCTTTAGATGACAGATATGTGTCCATGTAAGGACCGCTCACAAAAAACAATCCTAAACTAATAACAGAAAATCCAACAATACATTTGATCAGTAAATTTCTTTTTTCCTTTTGGTCCACCACGTGCCCAGCAAAAAGTGCCATCAAAACGGCAGGAATTACCTCCATTAAACCAATAATCCCAAGTGATAAAGGATCTTTTGTCAAGGAATAGACTTGCCATTCAATAACTATAAATTGCATGGACCAAGCAAAGACCATGGCAAAGCGCACAGTCAAAAAAATATTGAACTCCTTAAACCGAAGGGCTGCGTATAGATCCATGATGAGGTTATCGGATATCTTTTAAGTTAAGTTGTAGACTAATACTTCCATTCCATTCATTTTCATCCAACGAAAAAGCAGCATCAAACGAATTCTTGTTCCTGATAACAGTAAGTTTCTCTCCTATGTTGAACCCAATGGCACCTATAGGCGTGGAACCATTTTGAAAAGCCGATAACTTTAAATGTTTTTTCTCCTCACCTACTCCTTTGGCATAACCTGTATCCTGAACATTTTCAGCCATAAAGACTGGATTCAAATTTCCTGGGCCAAAAGGTGCAAATTGTTTTAAGATCCGCATCAATTTTGGGGTAATCTCGTTCAATTGAATGGTGCTATCCATTAAAAGTTCCGGTTCCAACAATTTAGGGTCTATGGTAGTTGCAACTACTTTTTCAAAGTGTTCTTTAAAAACTACATACTGTTCTTCCATCAGTGTTAGTCCTGCTGCATATTTATGTCCTCCAAATTGTTCCAAATAGGTTGAACATCCCTCTAGCGCATTGTAAACATCAAATCCTTTAATGGATCTGGCAGAGGCTGCCAATTTATCTCCACTTTTTGTAAAAACCAATGTGGGACGGTAATAGGTTTCCGTAAGTCTTGAAGCCACTATACCAATAACTCCCTTATGCCATTTTTTGTCATAAACAACAGATGTAACTCTATCTTCTTCCTTATTTTTCTGAATCTGTAGCAACGCTTCTTTGGTAATTTCTTTATCCAGATCTCTTCTATCTGAATTAAACTGTTCAATCTCCTTCGCAAATTTTTGAGCGACATTTATATCTGTTTCAACCAGAAGGTTTACGGCATGTTGACCATGCTCCATTCTCCCGGCGGCGTTAATTCGTGGAGCTATGATAAAGACAACATCGGTTATGGTCAATGTTTTCTTTTTAATTTGATCAATTATCGCTTTAAACCCAATTCTTGGAGTTGAATTAATTACTTGCAATCCATAATATGCCAATACCCGATTCTCTCCGGTTATCGGAACTATATCGGCTCCAATAGCAGTGGCCACCAAATCCAAATGCAGCATAAGGTCTTCCACGGTTTCCCCTTTTGTGGATGCCAAAGCTTGAATTAATTTAAAGCCCACTCCGCAGCCACAAAGTTCCTTGTATGGATATTCGCAATCGTCTCGTTTTGGATCAAGAACAGCAACTGCTTCCGGCAATATATCCCCTGGCCTATGATGATCACATATGATAAAATCTATTCCTGTTTCCTTGGCATATTTTACTTGCTCAATAGCTTTTACTCCACAATCCAAGGCGATTATCAAGGTAAATCCATTGTCAGAAGCGAAATCTATTCCCTGAAGTGACACCCCATACCCTTCCAAATATCGGTCTGGAATATAGGTGGCTACATTGGGGTAATCTTCCAATAGATAGGATGATAATAAGGCAACCGATGTAGTACCATCCACATCGTAATCCCCATACACCAAAATATTTTCATTGTTGGCAATAGCTTTTTGAATGCGCTCAACCGCTTTGTCCATATCCTTCATTAAAAATGGATCGTGCAGATGGGACAATTCTGGGCGAAAAAAGTCTCTTGCTTCCTCATAGGTGGCAATCCCTCTTTGCAGCAAAAGTTGAGCCACTAGGCTTTCTACTTTAAGCGCTTTGGAAAGCTGGTCAATCTCTTGTTGGGCAGGTTTTGGTTTTAGGGTCCAGCGCATAATCAAAGTTCAAGTTCAAACTCAAGTACAAGTTCAAACGCTATGTTAAAGTTTATTTTTGTGTTTTAAATTTTGGACTTTTTATTTTTTATTATGCTGGCAATTATCTTGATCAACTGCTCTAATTCATTCAACAGGTTATCTTTAATTTCCTTGGGGCCATAATCAACTCTATGCAAAATCTTTAAATTAACCCGTGATTCCTTAAGTTCCTTTAAGGTTAGTGAAGCCTTGTGGACATAATCCCTATTCGTGTTGGTTCCAAGCGCTTCACCAAAATTTAAGGCTGCACTCCCACCTGAACGCAGAAGTTGGTTTCCGTAATATTGTCCTGTAAAATTGTTAGGCAAGTCTTTACAAAATAGGGCAATCCTAGCCGCAAAATCAACAAATCTATCCTCTAAATCAAATTTTTTGTCCATAAAATCATTGACTAAAATTAATTTGAGGTTGAATTAAATGCAATTCCAAGTTTTTCTAAAATTTATATACTTAATCTTAGGTTTGAACTTATACTTGAGTTTGTGCTTGAACTTGTACTTGAGTTTGAACTTGTTCTTAGATTCCTCTGTCAAATATGATGAAAGATTGTCTTGATTTCAAGCTCAGCAAATTGCCGAAACATCTCCATAACCCCGCAGTATTTTTCCACAGATAAGTCCACCGCCTTTTTCAATTTCTCCTCCTTTAGATTAGATCCATGAAAATGATATTCTATAATCACCGAATCGTAGTATTTGGGGTGCTCCTCGGTTAAGTTTGCAATGGTCTCTATGGAAAAATCATCTACTTCCAGTTTCATTTTTTTTAGCAAGGATGCAACATCCAACCCCGAACAACCCGCAAGTGAAGAAAGCATTAAAGCTTTGGGCCGAAACCCATCACCATTACCTCCACTATCAGGGCCGGCATCAATCTTCAGATGCATTCCAGAAGGGTTGTTGCTCTCAAAGGCCATTTCGCCAAGCCATTTGGTTGTGATATGATTTGTCATGAAGTCAAATTTTTGTTTCTTGTAGCTTTCAAAAATACAATTTAAAACTGCATCTATGGCATTAGTAAAACCGCTTAACCCCGACCACGATTCCGAAACCAAAAAGCTTGCTGAATTCTTCAATGAAACCTTGGGATTCTGTCCAAATTCAGTACTGACCATGCAGCACAGGCCAGCTATTTCAAAGGCGTTTATAAACCTAAATAAAGCGGTTATGGCCAATGAAGGAAGGGTTACCTCAGCATTAAAACGCATGATAGCATGGGTGAGCAGTAACTCCACGGGTTGTCGTTATTGCCAGGCACATGCCATTAGGGCCGCAGAACGCTACGGAGCGGAACAGGAACAATTGGATAATATTTGGGAATACAGAACGCATCCTGCATTTTCTGAGGCCGAACGTGTTGCTTTGGATTTTTCCCTTTTGGCCTCCCAAGTTCCCAATGGAGTGGATGCAGAAATAAAGGATCGTTTATATAAACATTGGAACGAAGGTGAGATTGTGGAAATGTTGGGCGTAATTTCCTTGTTTGGTTACCTCAACCGTTGGAACGATTCTATGGGCACCTCTATTGAAGAGGGTGCTGTAGAAAGTGGTGAACAGTATTTGGGAAAACATGGTTGGGAAGAAGGAAAACATGATGGGAGTAGCTATTAGATTTTAATCTCTATAAAATTATATGGACTATTGCGATTTTTGTAAAACAAAGAAAGGCTCTGAAGAGAAAAGCTGTCAAAACTGTGGACTTCCATTTGATGGCAGCGAAGCGGAAAAATCCAATCATATAACAAATATCTTTAGAACAAATGAAAAACTCCTTGAAGCTCATAATGCTTTGCAAAGGGCAAAATGGATTTTGTTTGCAATAGGCATTAGTACTTTGGTTTTTCAATTTTATTCTTTTTACTTATCCGCAGTTGAAACCAGTGATTTTTTGTTCCTAGCTGGATTGAGTTTGATGATAACCATATGCGGTTTTGCTACCAATGATTATCCTATCCCTAGTGTTATAATAGGAACAGTATTTGTTATTGGAATGTATGGGTTCTCAGCTTACCTTGAGCCGACTGGCATGTTTAAGGGTATTATTTGGAAAATCCTAATTCTGACAGCTTTAGTATATGCTATAAAAACAGCAATTGAATATGATAAAATGCCCAAAGTATTCAATGATTGAAAGTTTTCAGTAGTAATTTCTTGATGTATATCAATATCTGTTGCCCAACTATACCAGAACTTTGTTCCAATTGAAAAAACGAACTGTTATGGCACGCTTACGGATTACCTCAGAAAATCAAATACAACGACTCAACCAAATTGTAACCCAGGTAAAATCGTTCCAAGTATTGAACCCTTTACAACTTACAAAGGTTCCAAATGCTAAATCCTGGAATGTAGTGGAAGTTATTGCCCATTTAAATATTTCCTATGGTTTTTACCTTCCAAAATTTGATGATGCCCTACAAAAATTACCCACCCTTACCTCTCATCCAAAGGAATTTAAGGCCCGTCCATGGCAAAAGTTTGTTATTGAAGGGCAACGCCCAAAAAATGGAGTTAGAAAAATGAAAATGAAAACGCTAAAGCGTTTTACACCATTGCTGATCAAAGCTGAGTTAACTCCTGAGAAAATTGAATCCATCTTTGATCAATTCTTTGAACTCCATGAACATTTAAAGCAATGCATTATAGCAAGCAGAACCAAGGATATTTCCAAAATCAAGATTAGCTCGGCCATTGGCTCAATCGTAAACTTTTATTTGCCGGAGAGTTTTGAGTTTTTACTCTGCCATTTGGAGCGACACATGGTTCAAATTGATGAGATTTTGGGGTAAAGTTTTGGGTTTTGTTGTGCTTAATATTTTTTTTGGTGGCAATGTCCCTTTAAACTTCATTATTACGTCTTGCCGAGAAGTCCAATTGTTGAGTTCTAAATTATGTTCAGATATTTTGTCTTCCAATCTTTTTTCTAAATCCTGTACCACGCCTTTGAAGTCCAAGTAGAGATGAGATATGTTATTTCTGTCTTTTTTTTCGGTCTTCAGAAATACTTGGCTCTCTATCTCAATACTGGTTTTAATATACAAATACGGCAAGATTATTTTTTTGATTGTACGTATTAACAAACTGTATAGCTAGGCATAAAGATTAAATTAACAAGCTATCATTTTACCATTTTTGGGTAATTTACTATGAACTTTGATCCCAATTTTCCGTCAGATTCTACTCTGATCGTACCATTGTGTTTTTCAATAATTTTTCTTACAATTGAAAGTCCAATCCCCGTACTATCATTAGTGCCTTCTCCACCAATTGTTTGAAAAACCTCGAAGATTTTTTCGTGATATCTAGGTTCGATACCCGGACCGTTATCTTCAACTATAATTTTATAGGATTCTGGTGTTTCTATGCTTGACACACATACCTCACAAATACTTCTATTATTGTGGTTCACGGCATTGCCAATTAAGTTTGAAATCACCTGTGATAACTGAACCTTGTCTCCATCAACAATAGGCAGTTTTCCATTGATCGTAAGTTTTACATTGCCAAACTGTTGATATGTTTTAAACACTTCTTTTATCATTTTTCCAAGGTCAACCTTGGCAACTGTGATTTTTCCTAATTTGGAATACTTTAAAATACCATTGATTAAATTATCAAGACGTTCTACCCTCCCTTGCATATCGTTGATGTGCCTAAAAACGTCTTCTTTTTTACCTGTTTCAAAATCTTCCTTTATAAAAGATGCCAAACTCGAAATTCCTCTAAGAGGTGTTTTTAAATCGTGAGAAGTAACATGGGCAAACTGTTCAAGCTCCTTATTTTTTAGCTCCGTGTCGCCTAAATTTTGGTTAAGCTCTTTTATTTTCATAAAACTATCCAGTCCAGTACGGACCACAATAAATACGAATAGAGCTCCCATAAAAAAAATGACCCCAGAAAGAAAGGAAAGTAATTCACTTTTCCCTAAAATGACCGCCAAGGCAACAACCAAATATCCAACTAAGAATACAAACATTAGCACACGAAGTTTTTTCCAATTTCTCTTTAACTTATTGTTTGGCAGTATATTGAATATTTTTTTTGTGTACCATGTACTTAAAAACATAATAGTGGCCCCAAGAAGAATAAGTATAGTTATTATGAGATCAGAAGATTCCATTGAATATGATAATTATGTTCAAAAATTAAAACTTGGCTTGCTTGGGAGGTTGTTTTCTTTTTAAATCGTTTTATTATCTATTTATACCACAATACAACGCTGGGATACTGGATGTTATTATAATATATTGAAGAAATTTCTTACGAGAATTATTCGAAAAATCATAATGAATTAATGCATGTGAGTTGTTTATCAACAACTTCTTACCATCGATAGTACTTCGGCATTTCGGTCATGTTCAGTGTGACATGTCTCACCACCTTATTCAGGAAAGGAATATTTTGGATTATTTTTGAGGAAAATATCCTTCTTATATGGATGATGAAGCCTTCCTTCGCCTAAAGGCGTTTTTTCCACATATTATCTTTAATAAAGAAGATGAACAGTTTTTTAGGTCGCTCTGGTCTCTCAAAACTTTTAATCAGTATGACCTGATTACAGAGGCTGGCAATGTTGAACGCAATTTCTATTTTGTCTTGGAAGGAGTCCAGGCCATTTATATTTTGAATCAAAAAGGGGAGGAGGTGGTCTTAGGGTTTTCCTATGCTGGAAGTCCATCAGGAGTTTTCGATTCATTCCTTAAAAAAAAACCTTCAGACACCTTTCTGGAGGCATTGAAGCCTTCAAAAATGCTGGCCATTTCGTTCAAAGATTATCAAAGCTTGTTTAAGAAATATCCCAAATTTTATGTGTGGGGACATGAGTTTTTTCAGCAAATCTTATTTGGACGATTGCATAGGGAGGTAGAATTATTGACCTTATCCGCAGAGCAACGCTACGTTGCATTTATGCGACGATGTCCAGAAGAGTTAAAAGTAATTCCGCAAAAATACTTAGCTTCTTACCTCAACATGAAACCGGAAACCTTTAGTAGGTTACGGTCAAACGTCAGCTTTTAAAACGTTAGCTCCTTTGAAATTCGTTCTTGAAGTTTCGGCACAACATCCATTTCAAACCAGGGATTCTTGCTTAGCCAAAATCGATTTCTGGGCGAGGGATGCGGCACAACAAAATAATCTGGAATGTAGTTGCTATAATTTCTGACCGTCTCGGTCAAATTCATTTCCCTTTTGTTTCTCAAATAATGGCGCTGGGCATATTGGCCAATTAAAATGGTTAATTTAATATTGGGCATTTTTTCCAATAGCGGGTTGTGCCATAATGGAGCACACTCTTTCCTTGGAGGTAAGTCCCCGGATTTTCCTTTTCCGGGATAACAGAACCCCATGGGCATCTGGGCAATCTTGGTTTCATCATAAAAAACCTCATTGGAAACACCCATCCATTTTCGAAGTTGTTTCCCACTTTGATCATCCCAAGGCACTCCTGTTTGGTGTACTTTGGTGCCGGGCGCATGACCAATGATTAAGATTTTAGCATTTGGATGACCGGCAACTATAGGCCTTGGACCTAAAGGAAGGTGTTCTACACAAACTTCACATTTACGAATATCCGAGAGTAATTGTTTCATGTCTGTTAAATGTATAAAAAAGCCAAGAGTAATTTTAAACCCCAAAGCACATCAATCCTAAAATCGATGTGCCTAGAGCCATAACCAACCAAAATCTTTAGTTGTTTTATGTGAAAGTGAACATGGTATTATCCTAATCTTCCATGTTCGAGTGCTAAGCACTCACTTCTGCCTTATGAAGACTAACTACGGTTAGTACGGCAATTCCATTTATCCAATAGTAATAAGCGTCTATTCCTTGAAAAGAAAGTACAAAAGGCGCCAGAATAAATACTATTGCAACTATAAAGTCAACCAACAAATGAAACTTATAGGGAATAACTTTAAAAACTCCTAAGTGATGATTTGTTAACAAGGTCAGCGCAAATGCTGCAATTCCTGTCGCCACTGAAAGTTGTATGGCCAACGGATTAGAATCACCCAAACCCAGTAAGAAGGGTAGTACTATTAATGCAACAGCCACAGGGTAATCTAAAAATGCGTGAATTCTTTTGGTTATGAATTTCATGACTAAAAATTTTAGCGATTATTAAAATGGCTTAGTTATGTGTCTTGCCCAATTTCTTCCAATTGGCGTCGGCAACACTTTTTAGTTTAGCATGGTTGTTTTCTGCAAGCCAAAGTTGTTTTGCATCCAGCTCAACATTGTTCAAATACAAGTAGTATTTTCCATCTTTTACTATGAATTTAGTTGGGGCTACTCTGAATTTTGCTCCAGCATAGGTGCCAAAAGCACAGAAACCACCATATTGAGGTAAATACTTGGAAGGGTTTTTATCAAAAGTTGCCTTTTGCTCTCCAGACGTGAAATAATAAACCACTTTTTTGTATTCAGACTTATGTGCTTTATTTCCTCTTTGGGCAAGTCCCAAATCCAAATATGATACAGGGCTATAACCTGCAAGTGCAATATTACTGTTGTCAATATTATTGGCCATTTTGTCTTGAGCCGATAAATTTGTAGCAAATGTTAATGCTACCATTACTATAGATAATTTTAAAATTTTCATTTTGCTTTTCTTTAAATATTATTTGTTTGTTTTAATAAGTATGTCTTTATCCTTACTGATATTTCTTCCCTCCAGTCCTAATTGAAAATACCATCTGGACCTAATAAAAAGGGCGCCAAAACTGGCTTCATCATTACCACGCAATCGAGTTTTAGGTTTAATATCAGTGAAAGACGGGAACATCTATTGGGCGTTAAAATATTCTTCTTGAACTACTTCACCATTGTTGTTCCATACACGACGAATGATTTCGTGCCAGTAGATTTTGCTATTATCCTTCATGTTGAAATCAAATGTGAATTCTGAAGCTGATACATTTCCATCAACAATAGTGTGGTGATGGGTAATGCCATTTACTTGAGCAATCGATCCCGCAAAGCCTTCCATTTTTTCGACCATCTGCTGTTTGTTTGTGGTCGATAGTCCATTATAGTCAGACGTTGTTGCGTCTTCTGCAAAAAATTGTTTTACAGCATCTACAATGGCTCCTTTGCCTACAATGCCATCCATTTCGGTGGCCAGTGATTTAATATCCATTACTTTTATTTTTAATGATTAAACAAATTTTAGTTTGTAATTACATTGCAAATTTCAGCATGGAATGCCCTCTAAGAGGTACAAAAAAGACGCTAAGAATTGTACTTTTTGAATTTGTAATCGGTAGGAGTACTTCCTGTATAATTTTTAAAGAAGTTTGAAAAATGGTTGGTCTCTTCAAATCCAAGTTTGTAGGCAATATCCTTTATGGATGCTTCCTGGACAAGCAGTTTTTTTGAAGTAGCAATTAATTCGTTTCGAATCAGCTGACCTAAAGAGGCGTTCATTTTTGCTTTAGTTTTTTTGGAAAGTGCCTTAACGGAGAGATTCATTTTGTCAGCATAAAACTCAAGGTTTCGCTGCTCGGCATGATGATTTTTTAATAATTCGATAAGGTTTTTGGTGAAGGTATCGCGGTTTTCATAATCGAAATCGTTTCGAAATTCTGATGGCGTCTGTCCTGTAGTATTTTTAAATACCCGGTTAAAGTATGCTGGATCTCGATACCCTGTTTCGTAAGAGACTTCTTGAATGCTTTTGTCTGTAAAAGCTATTTTCTTTTTGCTCTCCATTAATCTTTTATTAGAGAGTAAAGCTCTAATGGATAGACCTATCTTATCCTTCACAAGCGCTTGGGCATTGTATCCGTTTTCCAACATTAATGCCGACAGGTCATTGTTGTTGAAATTGCCATAATATTCCTTATCGATAATCTCCTTAACATCAAAAATTATCTGATATTCCTGCTTACTTGCCTGAAAAGGATTCTGCCAATACCATTGTTTGGAAGAAATATCGATAATTTCAGAAGTATTCTCTGAAAACACCGTGTTGGATAAATATCTTTTGCATTCTTCACATTCATTGAAGTTGATATACCCCAACGAAATCAAATGTTTAAAGAGTACCCGTACCTCTTTCTTTTCAAAAATGGTCTTGTTTGGGAATTCTATTTTTCTGACCACAAAATCATCCGAAAAGAACTTTATGTATTGTCCTTTCTCTAGGTAGATGGCCTTATCTTCCCAATCTGTATAGTTTTTAAAATCGACCTCGATGGTCCCTGAACCAGAAATAATATGTAGTAGGGTATACTTGTTTATAAAGTACACCTTGTTTATCTTAGGAAGTAACTTCTCTACCACTTTGGCTTTTGGTTATTGCCAAAGTCAGTCGGAAATGTAGCAGTTTACTAACAAGCTAGATTTTTCCCCCCACTACGATAACAAACTCACCTTTAGGTGGTTTAACGTTAAAATGTTCTAAGACCTCAGCAACAGTTCCTCGCACGGTTTCTTCGTACATTTTGGTCAATTCACGGGAAACAGAAATGGGTCTATCCGCTCCAAAATACTCGACAAATTGAGTTAAGGTTTTGATTAATTTATGTGGAGATTCATAAAAAACCAATGTTCGCGATTCTTCAGCAAGTTGCTGCAATCTTGTCTGACGGCCTTTTTTAATTGGGAGAAACCCCTCGAAGACAAAGCGATCGTTCGGGAGTCCGCTATTCACCAATGCAGGAATAAAAGCCGTGGCTCCCGGCAAACATTCCACTGCAATATTGTTCTGAACACAGGCCCGGGTCAACAAAAAGCCTGGATCGGAAATAGCAGGCGTGCCCGCATCTGAAATTAGGGCCAATTTGATTCCGCTTTTTAGTTTTTGAATAAGGCCAGCTACCATTTTATGTTCATTGTGCATATGGTGGCTCTGCAAAGGAGTGGCTATTTCGTAATGCTTAAGAAGCTTTCCACTAGTACGGGTGTCTTCGGCAAGTATTACATCCGCTTCCTTAAGAATTTTAATCGCACGAAGGGTAATGTCTTCCAAATTTCCTATAGGAGTAGGAACCAAAAATAATTTTCCCATGACCCAAAGTTAACACCTATCCTGCTTTCTTATAAGATTTAACATATTCATTATGCAAACCTACGTTCAATCAACGCTATAAAACGGGTTTCATACTCTTCCTTGCCCTCCCAATTATTATACTCTGGTTTTACCATATTGGCAATAAAGGCAATGGAGCGTTCTTCGGTATCAATTGTAGTAAGTTGGGATAATACCCTGTTATAATCATTGGTGTTATTGTTGAACAAATGCTTCACAAAAGCCAATCTATCGTTTAGGCCGACCTGAAAATCTTTTACAAAGGCATCATTAAGTGATTTTGACTTGACGCTTTCCGCGTTTCCATTTGTTCCTTCCCCGGAAAAATATTCTTTATCATTTTTTGTGATTTCTGGTTTTGCCACAAATTCCGTAAATACATTTTCAACGGCCATTTCTGTTGGCATTTCAGAAACCATATCTTTTATGGTATCCATTCCCGGAACCATAATATCCTCGTCATGAGGATTACTTTCTGGAACGGAAATGTTTCCACTAAGCACTGCATTGGCCATTTTTTCAAAGCGCGTGGCAATCACATTTTTAGAAACATCGACTTCAACATCGCTCAGCTTTTCATCGATAAACTTAAGCACAGCCAGTTTCTCATATATTTCTTTGGCCTTGTCATAAAATACCACCAATTCTTTGTCTTCCCTTGTGGTTATAATATCGGTAGATAATTTAATCAGTTCCTCTCTTAATTTCCGTATCATAGCTCCTAATCTTTAACTATAAAAATAAAACCATTTTACTAATACCCCTAAGAACAAAAGGTTAAATTTTATTCTCAACCCAAGGCATATTTTTTTAGTAGTTTTGTGTTTTTCCATAATAGAACGAAAAAACTACGCAATTTCGTTTAAAAGTACAGTATGTTTCTTGAAAACACCGTAAACCCGAAAGAACAATTTGGATGGATAGAAGTTATCTGTGGTTCTATGTTTTCTGGAAAGACCGAAGAACTTATTAGAAGACTTAAGCGTGCCCAATTCGCAAAACAAAAGGTTGAAATTTTTAAACCTATTGTCGATACTCGATATCATGAGGATATGGTGGTATCCCATGATGACAATGAAATACGTTCCACACCGGTTCCCGCTGCCGCCAACATTCGGCTTTTGGCCGATGATTGTGATGTCGTTGGCATTGATGAAGCACAATTTTTTGATGATGAAATAGTTACAGTCTGCAATGATTTGGCCAACCGGGGCATTCGAGTATTGGTAGCTGGCTTGGATATGGATTTTAAGGGCAATCCGTTTGGCCCTATGCCCGCCTTAATGGCAACCGCGGAATATGTAACCAAAGTGCATGCTGTCTGTACGCGAACGGGTAACCTTGCAAACTACAGTTTTAGAAAAGCCAATGATGATAAACTGGTACTCCTAGGTGAGACCGGCGAATATGAACCATTAAGCAGGGCAGCTTTTTACAAAGCCATGCTCAAAGAAAAGGTAGGCAAAATGGATGTTGATGCCGAAGAGGTGAAGGCAAAAAATAAGGCGGCCAATGAATAAAATTGGTGAGACCACAATGCAGTTAGATTTAACGGCCTTGGAACATAACTACAGATTTTTCAAATCCAAAATCGCCCCTAAAACTAGATTTTTGGGTGTCGTAAAGGCGTTTGCATATGGCAGCGATATGGTGGTCATAGCTAAAAAATTGGAATCTTTAGGTGTAGATTATTTAGCGGTAGCCTATGCAAAGGAAGGTGTTTTGCTGAGGCATGCCGGAATTAAATTGCCCATTTTGGTATTGCATCCCCAGCCTGTTAACTTTGGGGAATTGATCGTTCATTCTTTGGAACCAAATTTGTATTCCACCAAAATCCTGTCCCTCTTTATCGAGACTGCAAAGGAAAAAAAGACGACAAAGTATCCCGTACATCTTAAATTCAATACCGGGTTAAATCGTTTAGGTTTTAGTGAAAAAGATGTGGTCGCTATATTAAAACAGCTAAGAGGCCAAAAAGAGTTAAAAGTTATTTCCGTTTTTTCACATTTGGCGGCTTCTGAAGATCCATCGGAAAAGTCCTTTGTATTAAAGCAAATACAAGCCTTCAAAAAAATAACTGAAGCACTTAACCAAAAATTGGGCTATACTCCATTTAGACATATGCTCAACACCTCCGGGGTACTAAATTATCCTGAAGCGCAATTTGAAATGGTACGTAGTGGAATAGGGCTGTATGGTTATGGCAATGACCCAGCCGTAGATGAAGCCTTGAGGCCCGTGGCAGTCCTTAAAACCATAATTTCTCAAATACATCATATTGGGCCTAATGAAAGTGTAGGGTATAATCGTGCCTTTATCTCTAAAAACCATAAAACTACAGCAACCTTGCCGTTGGGTCATGCAGATGGTATTGGGCGGCACTATGGAAATGGCAAAACCCATGTTTTGATACATGGTAAAAAAGCTCCGATTATTGGTAATGTTTGCATGGATATGATTATGGTTGACATTACGCATATTGATTGTAGAGAAGGGGACGAAGTGCTTGTTTTTGGTCAAAAAAAATCCGCTGAAGCGTTTGCAGCATCTGCAGGTACCATTTCTTATGAAATACTTACCGCCATTTCACCGCGTGTTAGAAGAGTGATCCTGGATTAAGGATTTTGTTGCAGCAAATTGCCATAAACTCAAATTTTAAGTACATTGTGTTCATGTAAACCATTAAACTATACTATTATGTTAAAAGAATTTAAGGATTTTGCAATGAAGGGGAACCTGGTGGATATTGCCGTAGGTTTCGTTATGGGTGCCGCCTTTAACAAGGTTGTGGCTTCCTTTACCGGCGGAATTGTTTCCCCTCTAATTGGACTAATTTTTAATGCAGATTTTAAATCTTTAAAATATACGATAAAGGAAGGAACCATGAATGACGCAGGTGAAAAAGTGGGTGAAGTAGCTGTACTTTATGGTGAGTTTTTGACCAACGTCATAGATTTTATCATTGTCGCTTTCGTAATGTTCCTGATTGTTAAGGGAGTAAACAATATGAAGAAGAAAGAGGAACCTGCACCAGAAGTTCCAGCTGGTCCATCACAAGAAGAGTTGCTTTCAGAAATACGGGATTTATTGAAGAAGTAAAATCGTTTACCCTAACCTTAGGGTGGCCGCTACATTACTATAATAACCATAAAACCGTCAGTTTGTTTCGCTTACATACTGACGGTTGTTTTATTTATAACATTTTGTTATTTTTTGATTAAGTGGATATAAAATGCTTGTTTAGAAGTTTATCTGCACTAACTTTGCCTTCACAAAAGAAATTAAAAATGAAAGTAGCAGTTGTGGGTGCCACTGGAATGGTTGGCGAAGTGATGTTGAAGGTATTGGCCGAACGTAGCTTTCCGATAACAGAATTGTTATTGGTTGCTTCTGAGCGCTCCATAGGGAAAAAATTAAGTTATGGGAATAAAGAATATACTGTAATAGGTTTGGCAGAAGCTGTTGCTGCCCAACCCGATATCGCTATATTTTCTGCCGGAGGAGGAACATCTTTGGAATGGGCCCCAAAATTTGCCGAAGTGGGCACAACGGTAATTGATAATTCTTCTGCATGGCGAATGGATCCAACCAAAAAATTGGTGGTCCCCGAAATCAATGCAGATGAATTAACCACGGATGATAAGATTATTGCCAACCCAAATTGCTCCACCATACAGATGGTAATGGCACTAGATCCCTTACATAAAAAATATCAGATGAAACGTGTAGTGGTCTCTACCTACCAATCTGTTTCTGGAACTGGAGTAAAAGCAGTTGAACAACTGGAGAACGAAATTGCAGGTATAGAAGGAGAAATGGCTTACCCATACCCCATTGGTAGAAACGCTTTACCCCACTGTGATGTGTTCTTGGAAAACGGGTATACCAAAGAAGAGATGAAGCTGGCTCGTGAGCCACAAAAAATAATGGACGACAGAACTTTTTCTGTATCCGCCACGGCGGTGCGTATCCCAACCGCAGGAGGACATTCAGAATCGGTAAACGTAGAATTCCATAAGGACTTTGACCTTTCTGAAGTGCGAAACTTACTAAGTGAGACTCCTGGTGTTACCGTTCAGGACAATCCGGAGACCAACACCTATCCAATGCCCATCTATGCCAATGGTAAGGATGATGTATTCGTTGGTCGTATACGACGTGACGAAACGCAGCGAAATACGCTGAATATGTGGATTGTTTCTGATAATTTAAGAAAAGGAGCTGCCACAAATGCAGTGCAAATTGCAGAATACTTGGTGGAGAACAGTTTGGTCATGAATGCTTCCGAAGCAATTTCTTAAACTATAACTCCCAAATCTTCAATTCAAGATTTTACATTTTTAAATAAAATCCGCTTTCTTTGAAGCGGATTTTTTATTCATTCCCATTTGTTATGTTAAAAGTTCATATTGGCTCCTTCAGCTACCAAAACCGCCCTATTTTGGAGGATGTTTCCTTTCAGGTTGCCAAAGGTGAACACCTTTCGATAATGGGCGAAAGCGGATCTGGTAAAAGCACATTGTTAAAGCTTATTTACGGCCTGTTACATCTTAACAGCGGCACTATATTTTGGAATCGTGAACAGTTATTGGGACCAAACTACAATTTGGTTCCCGGGGAATCCTTTATAAAGTACCTGTCTCAGGATTTTGACCTTATGCCATTTACAACAGTTACCGATAATATAGGGCAACATCTTTCGGTATTTGAACAAGAAAAACATCCGGAAAGAATTCAAGAACTTTTGGAGCTGATTGAAATGACCTCCTTTGCAAAAACCTTGGTAAAAGATTTGAGTGGAGGGCAGCAACAACGTGTTGCTCTAGCAAGAGCATTGGCGCAACAGCCAAAAATCCTCCTCCTGGATGAACCTTTTGCCCATATAGACGTCTTTAGACGAAACGCATTGCGAAGAAAAATATTTTCGTATACCAAGGCATCCAGCATTTCAGTTTTAAATGCAAGTCACAATCCAGAAGATGTGCTTTCATATGCCGATCGTGTACTCATCTTAAAAGAAGGACGGTTGAATGCAATAGGTAAGACACGAAAGCTCTACCAAAGTCCTCCGGATAAATACACAGCTTCGCTATTTGGGGAAGTGAATCAGATTCCATTGTCGCTTTTGAACCCAAGGGCAGATAGCAATACTTTTATACTTGTTTATCCCCATGAATTTAAAGTATCGAAGGTGTCAGGATTTCCTGTGCGAATAAATCAGCTTTTTTTTCAAGGAAGCCATTATTTAATTGCAGGGATAACAGAAAAAAATCAGACTATCCATTTCAATTCCAGAAGAAAAATATTAATCGATGACATTGTATATTTGACCATCGATGTAAAAACAACAAATTCCAGATTGCTTTAACCCCATAGCTTGGATAAGGAAAAAATATTCAAAGAGTTAAACTTCAAGGCCATTCGAAGCAGCGGGGCTGGAGGGCAGCATGTAAACAAAGTGTCCTCAAAGGTGGAGTTGTCCTTTCCTGTGCATTTATCAGAAGGACTCACCTATTACGAAAAAGAGCGATTGCTTTCAAAATTGGCGAATCGACTTAATAAAAATGGGGTGTTCATATTGCAATGCGATGAGGCCCGAAGCCAACACAAAAACAAACAAATTGTAATCCAGCGTTTTTTTGAACTATTGAAGAAAGCCACGGAGGTTCCCAAAAAAAGAAAGGCCACAAAACCTTCTAAATCTTCTATTGAAAAACGATTGAAATCAAAAAAAATGGATTCCCAAAAAAAAGTAAATCGTAAAAAGCCAGATTGGGACTAACTTGGAAAGTATGTGTCAGATTTGTTTGTAATTTTAGACTTTTCCACCGTTTAATCCTACGAAATTGGAGTTTGGCAATTTAGATATTATTCACATACTTTCCATTTTTGTGCAATTGCCCTTGATCATGGTATTGCTCTATAAGGGAAAAGGCAATGTATCCAATCGGTTAATGTCTTTTTTTTTCTTTGCACAGATTCTGGGCTCTCTAAATTACCTATTGTGGTCCCAAAGAGACCAACTAAGTCTTCTACATTTACAGTTAGTGTATATTGCCCCTCCCTTTTTTACCATTTGGGGGCCAACCTTTTTTCTTTTTATAAAATCACAGACAAAGGCAAATTTTAAATTTAAATGGAGTTTCTTTTTCCATTATATCCCCTTTCTTGCCCTTGCGTTGTATTTTGTGTTTGTCTATCATATTCATAGTCCTGAAATAAAAAAAGCATTATTACATTCCAACAGCGTCTATAAGTTTTCGGTAACAAGTGGATTAAGTGTGTTTATCTCCATTCAAGTTTTCGTTTACAACCTAATATCCATTGTTACTTTGGAACGTTTTGCCTTGCGCAATAAATCGGGAAAAAGTGAGCTTTTGAAACGAATTCAATGGAACCGATTTATGATGTATGGTTACTTCATAGCTTGTATAATCAACAATATTGGTAAAGTATTGTATGCTTCAAATTATCTGGAGGAATCAAAGGATTATATGATAATGTCCGGATTGGTCTTTCTGTTATATTTTACCACAATTTTGGGCAATGCCCTTTTGGGTTCACATTTCGGGGGAACCTCTAAAAGCGTTAATGCCCAAAAGCATGCACCCCATGAGTTTGAGCATCTTAAACAAAAGTTAGAACACTACTTGAAAACTGAGAAGCCATATCTTGAATTCAATCTATCCTTGTCCGACTTGGCATCAAAAATTGAGGTCAGTAAAAGATTTTTATCCAATTATATAAATACATACGAACACACCACATTTCAGGATTACATCAATCAATATAGAATTAAGGAAGCTAAAAGACTCATAGAATCAAATCTAGATACTGCTAAAACCATATTGGAAATTGTTTACGAAAGTGGTTTCAATTCCAAAAGTGCTTTCAACATGGCTTTTAAGAAGCACACTAACACAACACCGACCAAATTTAAAAAGCTTCTTCAGAACTCTTAGAGACCTCAACCAGTCGCTTTCTTTTGAGAAATCAGTCCAGAATCATGATTTAGGACATCCAATCCCCATTAAATTGCCTACTTAAACTCTCAAATTTAAGTTTAACAACGTTTTAATCAATTAAAGTAATGGAAGCAACTAGGTTATCAGGGTTCTATTTAAGGTTAGCATCACTTTATTTTATTGCCCTGTTTTTCATTGGAGGCATAAAAACAACACAAGCATCTGCTCTTATTCAAGGTCAGCAGATCAATTATAAACAGTTTAAAGGCCAGGTCATCGATAAAGACACAAAAAAAGGGCTGGCATTTGCAACGCTTAGTGTTGAAAACAGTAATATAAGCACAATTACCAACAGCAATGGGGATTTCACCCTCAAAATACCCCATAACCTTCTAAACGGCAGTGTCAATATTTCATTTTTGGGTTACAGCACAAAGAGAATTGCCTTTTCCGAACTGGACGAGGACAACAGCAATACCATAATGTTGAACGTTTCTGCCACCCCGTTAGAGGAGGTACATCTAAGCATTCCCAAAGATCCTGCCGCGCTAGTTGAAAAAGTCATGAGGAATAAAGGTAAAAACTACCTTGATTCGCCAACAATAATGAAAGCATTTTACCGTGAAACCATTAAAAAAAGGAGGCGAAATGTATCCTTGGCAGAAGCCGTGGTAAACATTCATAAAGCTTCCTATGCATCATTGACACAAGATCAGGTTCAGTTGGATAAGGTTAGAAAAAGTACCGATTACAGCAAATTGGATACTATGGCCCTAAAATTAAAGGGAGGTCCTTTTAACAATCTATTCGTTGATCTTGTAAAGTATTCAGATATTGTTTTTGCAAAGGAATCGCTTTTAGACTACAATTTCACCTATGATAAAACGGTTGCAATAAACAACACTCCCATATATGTTATCAATTTTGAGCAAAAAAAGCATATTGCAACACCGCTCTACGAGGGACAACTATTTATTGACCCGGAACGCAATGTACTAACCCGTGCAATTTATAGTCTTAATATAAAAGATGGTGCTAAGGCAGCGGAAGTTTTTGTAAGGAAAAAGCCAAAACACGCAAAGGTCACACCTATGGAGATATCCTACAAAGTGGATTACCAAAATAGAGACGGTAAATGGTTCTATAGTTATAGTAACCTACAGATGGCCTTCAAAATAAATTGGGATAAAAAATTGTTCAATTCGGTTTATGTCTTAAACAGCGAAATGGCTATTACCGACTGGAAATGGAATACAGAAAAAAGCGCCTTGAAACGCAATGAAAGGGTTACCAAATCCGTAATAATAAGTGATGAGGCCCTTGGTTTCACCAATCCAGACTTTTGGGGGGAAAATAATATCATCGAGCCGGAAAAGTCTATTCAATCTGCCATTAGAAAAATAAGAAAACAGCTTGGCAAAGTACCTGCCAATATTAAATCTGAAGCTACTCCATAAATCATCAACGAACAATCAAACTATGACAAAACCATTGAAGTGGGCCTATCTCCTATTGTTGGTCTGCACAACAACCGTGCAGTCCAGTAAACCAAAGGTAAAATGGAAATTTAAATCGGAAGGACCTATAAGAGCTGCAGCAATAATTGCTGAGGGCTCTGTCTACTTTGGAAGTGCGGATGGACACGTTTATGCAGTGGATAAAAACAATGGGGAACTACAATGGAAGTATAGAACGGAAGCCGTTCATACTGGAGCTCCAACCATTCTGGACAGTTCCCTTTTTATAGCTGGAAGAGATGGTATCCTGCATCATATAAACAAGAACAATGGACAATTGGTATGGAAGTTTAAAATGGGAAAAGACCTTGAAGATTATAGTTCTGGATGGGATTATTTTATGCCCAAACCAACGATCTATAATAACATGGTATTGATTGGTTGCGGTGATGGTTTTATATATGCCTTAAATATTGACAGTGGAGCTCTTGAATGGAAATATAAGACCCAGGGAAGAATACGGGCTACGGCATTGGTTCATGAAAATCGGATATACCAGCCCAGTAATGATGGGTATTTATACGTGTTAAATGCTAAAACCGGTGAATTCTTGTGGAAATTCGAGACTGATGGTGCGCGATATGATCCAAAGGCATTCCGTTTTGACCGAAGTTCCATTTTTGCAACACCTTTGATTAAAAACAATGTTCTTATTTTAGGAAGCCGAGACGGCAACGTGTATGCCATAGACTTAAAATCCCAAAAAGAAAAATGGAGATTTTCTTATGGAACAACGTGGGCCATGTCTACATCGATAGCCCACAATACACTATTTGTGGGTTGGTCTACCAATAATCTTTTTTGCGCTCTTGATCTTGCCACGGGAGAAGAAAAATGGCGCTTTAAGAGCAAATCCCATATTTATACCACTGCCCTTATTACCAAAAATGGTGTCTATACAGGAGGAGCGGACGGTAGAATTTTAAAATTGGACAAGGAAACTGGGGAAATATTATGGGAATATGAAATAGGAAAAGAGATTTTTTCCTCTTTGATCAGTGATTCAGAAACCCTATATTTTGGAAGTGACAACGGCTATTTCTATGCTCTTGAGGAGGTTGATGGGGATACTTTTAAAGCAGTATATGAACCCAAAGAGTTTAACGGAAGGGAGAAATATCTGATCTCAGACAAAAAGATCACACCTTTTTTGGTAGAACATTCCTTTGAACACCTGGATACCAAAGAAAAACTAACATCCTTTATTGAATCAAGAATAATGGATGAACTTCCAAGTGTGGTCGTCTTCAACTTCTCCCTTATTCCTAACAATCTGGTTGGCACATCACCTTCGCAAGGCCTCATTCGAAAATACCTTGAAAAAGGAGGTAAAATAATTTGGCTCTATGGAGATGTTCCTAATTTCTATGAGTTAAATGAAAAGGGTAGCTTCAAACGTGATGCCAGCATTGGAAAAGCATTGTTGGGAGTTTCATATCGCTTGGTTCTCGATACTGGGAATTACTATTCGGTCACTACACAACAGGGTTTGAATATGGGAATACCAAATTGGCTCAAGACCACAGGTTCCAGCGTAAATGTTAACGGGGATGTAGTTCCTTTGGCCTATGACGAGTTTGGCAATGTGCATTGTTGGATGAAGCAGTTTAGCACAAAACCGCATTCTGGTTTTATTGCCTTGCGTTCTTGGGGTTATAATACACCCATTGAGGAAGATAATCTGGATCTTATAGAAAAAGTGGCATCGTATGGATTGGATTGACAGCCCATCATCCAAAGTTTCCTAAGAAGTATTTCTTTAAACAGCGTGTTAAGAAACCATTGGTTTTTGTAATTTAATGCGCAAAGGAGCGTTTGCAGGTCTTGAAAAATCTGCAAACTTTTTTAGGCAATTTCAAGTGTCCGTTCTTGTTTTCCATTAAATGTATAGCTATTTCCCTCTTCCTTTCCCAACAACAGTCTTGCTACTGGAGAATTTGCCGAAATACAAAAAATGGAGGTGTTCCCAGCCTTAAAAACTCCTGCTGAGATAGCGATGAAGTAATAGGCAGAACTGGTTTTGACCAGGCTTCCCAAGCGGATTTTTTCTCCCTGCTTTGCCACATCCACCTTTTGTAGCACCATCTTTGTTTTTTCCAGTTCCAACAGTTGCTTTCCAAGCTTCTCCTGCTCTAACTGGACCATAGCACGGCCGGTCTCATGCTTATCCCCAGCACTGCTTTTGCTTTCGGAATTAAGTGATTCCTGCAAGGTGACACTCCTTTTTCTGAATCTTTCCGCTCGCTCGTTTATATGGTTCCAACAAAACTTTAGGAGCTCCTCCTTTATGGGAATTCTATCCGTCATATCAAGCGAAGGTTAATCTAAAAACGGTATTCTGATTGGGAATGGATCGAACTTTTAAACTGCCTCCGTGTAACTGCATTACCTGTCTGGAAAGGCTTAGTCCAATTCCTGTGCCATCATTTTTGGTAGTAAAAAAGGGAACAAAAATCTCATCTATGAGGTCTGTTGGAATGCCTGGACCGTTATCCTTTACTTCGATGTATTTTACCCCATCATTTTGTATTCCCGCCACCATCTGTACTTGGCCACCTTCAATTTCTTTTATGGATTGCAATGCATTTTTGGAGAGATTGATTAAAACTTGGGTAATTTGTTTTTCATCAATAAAGAACTCCAACGCTTCGGGTTGGCATGTTACAGAAAATGTTGATTGCTCCTCTCCCAGTCTCGCCGACATTAAAACATCTATCTTCTCTAAAAGGCTTTTCCCTTTAACTATTGTTTGATTTGGTTCAGGTACATTCAACAAACTTCTGTAGGATTGCACAAAATCCATTAGATTTCCACCTTGTTCCTTAATTACCTCAAGTCCTTTTAGTGTATTTCTTATTTGAGTTTCACCCAGTTCTTCAGAAGAAATAATCTCTCCGTTGTTCTTATAGTATTTGATAATTGAATCTGAAATTGAAGCAATTGGAGTAATGGTATTCATAATTTCATGGGTCAGTACCCGAATAAGGCGCACCCAAGACTCGGTTTCTTTTTCGTCCAACTCTTCATTGATATCCTGAACAACAACCAACAAAAGCGATTTTCCATCTAAAGTGATGGGGGTAGATTTAAGGGCCAGTTGCACCTGTTCCCTTTCATTGGTCAGTTGAAACAGCTTTCTCTCAAAAGGGCGAAAAGATTTAAAGGTTTCATACAAGTTTTCATCAACTTGGGCTAATTGCTTAATGTGGTTTAGCGGTGTATAATTCAACAGCTTTTCCAACGTAGGGTTCGAAAACAGGATGTGTCCTTTTTCATTAAAAGTCATGATTCCTATGCTTGCTTGCTTAAGGATTTCTTGATAATACTGCTCCCTTATCTGCAATTGCAAATGAACTTCTTGAATGAGGCCATTTACTCTATTGAGGCTTTGATTAAGTTCTTTAAAGGATTTAATGGAAACCTTTTCAGGAAACCGGAGTGTAAAATCCTCATTGCGGATTGCATCAAAAAAGTAAGCAATCTTGCGGTTGGTGCTATTGATAAAACGGATTAAAGAATAAACTTGAGCTACAAAGAAACAGATGGAGAAAGCCAAGGTAAAATACCATGCTTTCACCAGAGCAAAAGCAAAAATCAAGGAGGTAAAGGCCATTAAGAGCACCCTGAAAATTAGCTGTATGTAAAAATTACGGCTTGCCATTATTTATTCTTTTTCTTCAGTTTATTATATAAGGTTTGCCGAGAAATACCCAATTGATCGGCTGCTGCACTATAATTTCCATCGTTTTGGTCCAGAGCCTTAAAAATCATTTGCTGTTCCATTTCATCCAAGGTTGAAGGTCCATTCTCAAAAGATTGGGAAGGCTTTGTATGTAAAAGAAAATCTGTAGGCTTGAGTACATTGCCTTCTGAAAGGATAACCGCACGTTCCATAGTATGCTGTAATTCCCTCACATTTCCGGGCCATGAGTACTCCATTAGTTTTTCTTCTGCCAAATTATTTATTCGTAGCCCTTGTTTGTCATATTTATTGGCAAACCTTTTCAGAAAAAAATCTGCTAAAATTAAAATATCGCCTTCTCGTTCCCGTAATGGGGGTACTTCAATATGTATGGTATTGATTCTATACAATAAATCCTCCCTGAAAAGGCCATCAGCAACCATTTGTTCTAAATTGCAATTGGTGGCGCACACCAAGCGAATATCCACATTTACAGCTTTATTGGAGCCCACCCTTACAATCGATTTATTTTGAATGGCGGACAGTAATTTGGCTTGCATTTGCAACGAAAGGTTTCCCATTTCATCTAAAAATAAGCTGCCCTGATGAGCCGCTTCAAACTTTCCGGCACGATCCTCTTTTGCATCTGTAAAAGAACCTTTTAGGTGGCCAAAGAGTTCGCTTTCAAAAAGATTTTCGGCAATAGAACCCATATCAACTCCAATAAAAACCTCATCTTTTCTAGCTGAAATCCGATGTAGTTCTCGTGCAATAAGCTCCTTTCCTGTTCCATTTTCACCTGTAATCAACACATTTACATCTGTTTTGGCCACTTTTCTTGCCAGGTTTAAAACAGAGGTCAAAGCCCTGGAGTTTCCTATTATAAAATTCTTGTCTTCATTAATGACCTGCTTTAGGTTACTTTCTTGCTTTTTTAATTTATGAATCTCCTGTTTGGATTTTCTGAGTTCATAAGCCGATTTCACCGTGGTTAATAATCGCTCATTGTTCCAAGGTTTTAAAACAAAATCCGAAGCTCCTTGTTTCAATGCTTTGACCGCAAGGTCTACCGCACCGTAGGCGGTCATCATAATAACGGATGTGAGTGGAGACTTCTTTTTTATTTCATTTAACCAATACAATCCTTCGTTACCAGTGTTCACTCCTGCGGAAAAATTCATGTCCAAAAGCACAATATCAATTTTTTCCATGTTGGGAAAAGAAGAAATCTGATTTGGATTAAACAGCGTCTGTACGCTCTTATACTCGAACTGCAACAGAATCTCCAAGGCGCTCAATACGCTTTTATTATCGTCAATGACTAAAATATTGGCTTGGGTCATAAGCTTTATAATCTACGTTGTCATAAAACTACAAATTGCCAATACATCTTTTTTACAACTGTAAAATATTTGGACATTTTTTGTATAAAAATTTTACACCCTACTTGGCGTAAAATATCTATAAACATCATAAATATCTATTAATCAGTACTTTACATTTATGGCATAAGAATGGTGAATAGTTTGGCATACCAATTTAAAATGAACCTGAAATATCTAATTTTTATAGTTTTCATCTTTGGCTCCACAACAATGTATTGCCAAAAAGTGTGGACATTGGATGAATGTGTTGCGTTTGCTGTGGAAAACAACCTACAAGTAAAAAATACCGCCTATAGTAAAGATTCTGGTAGAGAAACTTATAGACAATCTATTAGAAATCTATTGCCCAATGTATCCGGTTTTTCTGATTCCAGATATAGCTCTGGTCTTACGGAAGATCCACAGACAGGGGTGCTTGTAAACAATGAGTTCTTCAGCACTAGTTATAGTATAAGCGCAAACGTTGATCTATTCCAGGGATTTCAAAAACTTAACACCATTAAAGCTTCTAAGTTTATTTATAGAGCTACCCAAGAAGATGTATTACAAGAAAAATTTCTTTTGGCCTTTAGAGTAATGACTGCTTTTTATGATATAAAATTTAACGAGGGCTTAGTAGCAAACTCGTTAGAGCAGCTAGAAATTTCACAATCCAACTATGACCTTGTGAAAAAGCAGGTAGAATTGGGGTTGATGGCAAAAGCAGATTTGTACGAAGCTGAATCCAATCTATTGGGCGATAATCTTTTGGTAACACAGAACAAAAATTTATTGGCTCTTGCCAAGCTCACTTTGCTTCAAGAAATGAATCTAACTGATGAAGATGATATTCAGTTACAGACTACATTAGATCCTGTCTCCAATGAGTTGACCGACAGCGTTTCATTAGACTCGGTTTACAACATAGCTAAAAGTTTTGTTCCGCTTGTTCAGGCACAAGGCTTAAGAGTAAAGGCTGCAAAAAAACAACTGCAAGCAACAAGAGGTAGTTTATATCCGTCCATTTCTCTAATTGCAGGGTTAAGCTCTAGGTTTTCGGAAACCAATATTGATGATAATGATATGATTATTCCCTTTAGAGACCAAATCGATGAAAACTTTTCCCGCTTTGTTGGAGCGCAACTTAGTATTCCAATAAGTCTGGGGTGGGCCAATCGATCAAATGTAAAACAACAAAAAATAGCATATCAGCAAGCTCAGACCAATCTTGATATCCAAGAACAAGAATTATTCCAGTTATTACAACAATTGGTGCAAACAAATCAGGCGCTTATTGCGGAGTACGAGCAAAGCAATAAAAGAGTACAAGCACAGGAATTGGCCTTCACCATCTCTCAAAAAAGATATGAAAAAGGCTTAATCAATGCTTTGGAATTGTTTCAAGCTAAAAATTTATACGGCGTAGCACAGAATGAAAACCTACAGGTAAGCCTTCGGTTAAAGGTGAACAAGAGTACAATAGATTTCTATAACGGCTTACCTATTTTTAATATCAACTAAGAAACATAATGGATATACAATTAGAAAAAAAGAAAGGATTAAAACCAAAACATTACGGGTATATTGCTCTGGGCATATTCCTATTGTTTGCTGGCTGGAAATTAATTTTTTCCAACTCCGTATCCTCTTTTAGAACTGATAAGGAACGGCTCTCCATAGCCCAAGTTACCGAGGGTAAGTTTGATGACTACATTACCATAAATGGAACCGTAGCGCCAATTGCCACAATTTATATGGATGCTTATGAAGGAGGTAGGGTCACCGAAAAATTAATTGAAGAAGGAAGCATGGTCAAGAAAGGTGATATTATCCTAAAGTTAGAAAATATGGGGCTTTATGAGCAGATATTGGCCAGTGAAAGCAACTTGGCACTAAAGCAAAATGATCTTCGCTCCACACGTCTAACTTTTGATGCCAGACAGGTAGAAGGACGTCGTTCTCTTGCTACCACAAGCACAGACTTACAGCGATTAAAACGTAATTACGAGCAAAATCAAGCGCTTTTTGATGACGAGTTGGTGTCCAAGGAAGTTTACTTGACCTCCAAGGAAAATTATGAACTGGCGCAAAAACAATATGATATTGTAAAGCTCCAGACGGAACAAGATGATAAGCTACGGAAAACATCGCTTACGGGCTTGGATGTGGATCTGCAACGTATGCGCAAAACATTGTCCATGGTATACGAGCGGTTAGACCATCTGAATGTCCGTGCTCCTGCAGATGGCCAATTGGGATTTTTAGATGCTGAAATTGGTCAAAATATTGATCAAGGGCAGCGTATTGGTCAGGTCAATGTTTTAACAGATTTTAAAATTGAAGCCGAAATCGATGAACATTACATTGATCGTGTTAAAAGAGATTTATCTGCTTCTCTTGAAAGAAATGAAAAGGAATACGGTCTTCGGTTACGAAAAGTATATCCTGAGGTTAGAAACGGTCGATTTAAAGTGGACTTGGTTTTTACGGGTGAAAAACCAGAAACGATACGAGCCGGACAGAGCTACAACATTAAATTACAACTTGGGGCTTCCAATGATGCCCTTTTGCTTCCAAAAGGAGGTTTTTTCCAAAGCACTGGTGGACAATGGGTCTTTGTTTTGGGCACGGATGAAAATGAAGCCTTAAAACGCAATATCAGAATAGGAAAACAAAACTCAAGATATTATGAGGTACTTGAAGGTCTAGAACCAGGGGAACAAGTTATCACCAGTAACTACGACAGCTTCGGTACTGCAGAAAGAATAGTCTTAAAATAATTGAATAAAATAACAATCAAAAAAATGATAAAGATTAAGAACCTTAAAAAAAGCTTTAGAACGGAAGAAGTGGAAACGCTTGCCTTGAATGGAGTTACTCTCAATGTAGCTGAAGGTGAATTCGCGGCCATAATGGGACCATCAGGATGTGGAAAATCCACCTTGCTCAACATTATTGGCATGCTGGACAACCCTACGGAAGGAAGCTATCAATTTGCTGGCCATGAAGTAGGAGGGCTTAAAGAGAGCCAGCGTACACAACTTAGAAAAGGGAATTTGGGCTTTGTGTTCCAAAGTTTTAACCTCATCGATGAGCTTACCGTCTTTGAAAATGTAGAGCTTCCGTTGATTTATTTAAAAATGAACAAAGCTGAACGCAGAGAAAAAGTGAAAACGGTTTTGGAGCGAATGAAAATTGCACATCGTGAAAAACATTTTCCACAACAGCTTTCCGGTGGACAACAACAAAGAGTAGCCATTGCCCGTGCCGTTGTGACCAATCCAAAATTGATTCTTGCGGATGAGCCCACGGGTAATTTGGACTCAAAAAACGGAATTGAGGTAATGAATCTGCTTACAGAACTCAATCAAGAAGGAACCACCATTGTTATGGTGACACACTCTGATCGGGATTCCCATTATGCACATAGAGTCATCAACTTGTTCGATGGGCAAATTGTTACCGAAAGCCAAAACAAACCCATGCGGGCAATGGTTTAAGCATATAAAGGGGTTTATTCATCAATCAAAAACAAAACCATCAATCAAAAAACGACTTGTTATGAAATCATTCAAAATACAAAAGGCCATACAAAAACTACTCATCATTAGTTTGGTTCTTTTATCTGGATACTCTTTTGGTCAACTTAAAAACACCACCGTTAAACATTTTGACAAAGTAATTGTAAGTCCTCATATAGCCGTAAATTTTGTGGAAGGCACCTCTGAGTCCGTTACTGTTCATTCAAGTACCGAACCATTGGAAAAATTGAACATAGAAGTTGTTGGAAAGACGCTTCGTCTTTACTTGGAGGGCGCCAAAATGGTAACAAAACAAGAGAAAACCAGTACTGATAAATGGAAGAAATCCATCTACAAAGGAACGGTGGTTACGGCAACAATAACATATAAACAACTAAAAGAGCTTTCATTGCGGGGAGAAGAAAAATTTGTTTGTGAGAGTGTGCTAACCGGTCCTGAATTTAAGCTGAAACTCTATGGAGAGTCTGAAGTGTATTTAAATGAAGTCGATTTAGATAATTTAACCACAAGTATTTATGGTGAAAGTTATTTAGAGGTAAAAAAGGGAGCCGTTGGCAAACAAAAAATAACTGCATATGGCGAAAGTACCATTAACACTTTAGAAGCAAATTCTATTGAGACCAAGATAACCGCGTATGGAGAGGGAAGTTATCGTGTAGCAGTTTCGGATAGATTAAAAGTAACCGCATACGGAGAGGCAGTAGTTGCCTATGCAGGTTCTCCAGAAGTTGATAGGGGAATGATAATTGGTGAGGCTGAAATTCAAAAAATAGATTAAGTCATGCTTAAAAATCATATCAAGGTCGCATTCAGATATTTAAAGAACCATTTGTCTTTTACAATCATTAATGTATTGGGGCTTACTTTAGGGTTCTTTTGCTTTTTCCTTTTGAATGCTTATGTCTTAAGGGAAACTTCTTTTGATAAAGGCCAAGAAAATGTTTTTAGGTTGCTGCAAGAAACAACCGATGATAATGGTACTGCGCGAGAAGTAGCCCAATCTCCACCCAAAGTTGGTATAGAATCTAGACTTCTTTTTGATGAAATTGAAACACAGACCCAAATACTATACTTGGGAAGAGCCAATGTTGGGAATAACCCACAAACGGTAAATCATCAACAAATTGCAGTATTGGACGATGATTTTTTAAATGTTTTTAGTTTTCCACTTTTAGAAGGTACCGCTGATGGTCTAATAAATCGCCCTAATGGTATTATTCTTACCAAAACAATAAAGGAAAACTACTTTGGAAACCAATCGGCACTCGGTAAAATATTAAAGACCAGCTATGGTGATTATCCTGTGGTAGGAGTTTTAGAAGATTTTCCAGAAAATTCCCATTTAGAAAACTTAGTTTTCTTCAGTAGCCAAATGGCTTCGGAGGTGGTTAGTTGGTATACCGATTTTATGTCTGCCAATTGGTCAAGAAGCGAACTTATAACATACTTTAAAGTTTCCCCGAATGCAGATCTAACCTTGCTGGGAAATAAAATCACCAAACTTGCACAAGAAAATCAACCAAAAGATATCCTTTACAACAGTAGCTTTGCTGTTCAGCCTATTCAGGACATTCATCTATATGAAAATGAAGTAGCGGGTGAAATGAATAAAGACAAGGGAAACGGATTCTATGTGAGTTTATTCTTTTGGGTAAGTATCCTTATTTTATTGGTAGCCTGTTTTAACTACGCAGGATTGTTGAACATTGCTTTTATAGATAGGGCAAAAGAAATAGGTTTAAGACAAATTGTAGGAGCTGGGAAACTTAACCTATTAAAACAATTTTTGTCAGAAAGTCTATTGTTGATTTCAGTTTCCATCATATTGGCTTATGCTTTATTATGGTTGCTGCAGCCATTGGTTCAAATTTGGTTTAGCACAACCCTTGATTTACAGTTGATTCCTTTAAAGGGAATTGCAATTATGGTGGCTTCCGGTTTATTTCTTGGGCTCCTATCCGTGGCTTATCCGTTTTGGCTTATCATAAGATCAGGGGTGTCATCCTCTATAAAAAGTACAATATCCTTAAACTCCAAATTGCCTTTTAGAAGATTTATGCTCACGTTTCAGTTCATTGCTGTTATTGTATTTATTACTGCGTCTTTGGTCTTTAACAAGCAGATGAATTTTTTAAAAAACAGAGAACTCGGGTTTAAAAAAGAAGGCTTGGCCACTGTGGATATAAACAGTAGAATTTTAAGAAATCAGTTTGAAGCTATTAAAACCGAATTTTCAAGAATTCCAGAAGTTCAGTCCGTTAGTGTTAGTTCAAGGGTTCCTGGAGAATGGAAAAACATACCAACGGTTAAGACGAAACGAAACGGTCAGTCCCTTGCAGAGGCTAAGGACATATTGTTCATGGGCGCCGACAAAGATTTTCTCCAGACCTTCAATATCAAACTATTGGAAGGGACCAATTTTAAGGGAACTCCCTCAGATAGTTCCAAGGTGTTTATTAATCAAGCAGCTGTAATTGCATTAGGGCTGGAAAACCCCATAGGCGAGTTGATCAGTATCCCGGCCGTTAACTATGGCGGAAGTAATCGGAACTTAAACCAACCTTTTATTGCCCAAGTTGCAGGCGTTTTAGAAGATTTTCAAATTGAAGATTTTAGAACAAACATAAAGCCCCTTGCTATGGGCAATTGGAACAATCCAATACATTCTATTGACTATTACACATTGAAAATTAAAACGTCAGACTGGTCAAAAACGATGATTGCACTTAAAAAAGTCAACGACTCTTTTGACCCTAAAACTCCAATAGAGTTTAATGTTTTGGATGACAAATTTGCACGGTTTTTTGAGCGTGACATGGAACATTTCAAACTACTGAATTTCTTTTCCATCATAGTGGTTTTACTTTCCTGTATGGGCCTTTTTGCAATGAGCGCATTTGTTGCAAAAAGTAGGACCAAGGAAATTGGGATTAGAAAAGTATTGGGCTCAAGTGTTTTACAACTACAATACCTTTTATCGAAAGATTTTGTGAGGTTGATGTTGGTAGGCCTAATTGTGGCAACTCCACTAACCTGGTATGCCTTGCAAACTTGGTTATCAGATTTTGCATATCACATAGATTTTAAATGGTGGATGGTAGCCATAGGTGGATGTATTTGTTTTTCATTGACCATTATAACCGTGAGTTTTCAATCCATAAAAGCGGCAGTAGCCAATCCAATAAAAAGCTTAAGAACCGAATGAAAAATTAACTAGATCATGCTTAGGAACTATATTAGAATTGCTTGGAGAAATTTATTAAAACGAAAAGTATTTACCGCTATTAACATTTTAGGGCTGGCTATTGGTTTTGGTAGCAGTATCCTAATCTATTTGTTTCTAAGCTATCATCTTTCCTTTGATGGATTCCATAACCATTCTGATCGAATCTACAGGATGGTTACCGAAGAGCACCGTGATTTAATTGATTATGAAGCCAGTGTTCCGCCGGCATTTGCAAAAACATTTCGCGAAGACTATGATTATGCGGATTATGTAGCGAAGATGGCGCAACAAGATGGTCTGGTCATGGATGTGGAAAGAAATGGTTCTACGGATAAATTTAAAGAAGACATAGCCTTTGTTGAAGAAGATTTTTTCAAAATCTTCAGTTTTCCTTTGCTTAATGGCGGTAATACCGTATCACTTTCTGCACCTAATACCGCTATAATAACGGAGACAGTTGCCAATAGAATGTATGGAAAAACTAATGTCATTGGCGAGACGTTTATTTTGCAAAATGATAAAATCATTGAAATTACAGGAGTTTTAAAAGCATTGCCAAAAACCACTTTTCTGGAAAATGAGGTTTTCATTTCCTTTAATAATCTTGAAGATTTTTTTGAGTTTGCAGCTAATGAATCCTGGGGCGGGATTACAAGTAATTTACAATGTTTTGCCTTGTTAAAGCCAAACCATAATATTTCACATATTGAGACTGCCCTTCTGGAGCTTCCCAAAAAGCACAGACCAAAAAGCAAGAATAAACATGTCTATAAACTACAACCCTTGTCAGACATGCACTTTAATCCATTGTATGGCGGGTTAGACCCAATGCTTTTATGGGTCTTTGCCATAATCGGGTTATTCTTGATCACTATAGCATGTATAAATTTTATAAATATTTCTACGGCACAGGCTTTTTATCGTTCTAAGGAAATAGGAATCCGTAAAGTGCTCGGAAGCTTTAAACAACATCTTTTTTTGCAGTTTCTGTCTGAAACCTTTGTCATTAGTTTGTTTGCCATTCTTTTGGGTGGTGCTCTGGCCCTAGTATTTTTGCCTTCTTTTAACGCCCTTTTTGAATTAAAATTATCTTGGAAAGACCTTTTAGACTTTAGATTTTTCGGATTTTTATTTTTGATTCTAGCTCTGGTTTCCCTTTTATCCGGAAGTTACCCAGGAATATTAATGTCCCGTATTGTTCCAGTGCTGGCGCTTAAAGGAAAGCTTAGTCATAATGATACAGGTGGAACAACCACAAGAAAAGTATTGGTGGTAGCACAATTTGTCATCTCCATAACACTTATTGCAGCAACATTCATAATTTCCAGACAAATTGATTATGCAGTTTATACAGATTTAGGTTTTGATAAGGAATCAATGGTAATGGTTGAAGTTCCCTCTGACCTTGAACCGGTTCAATTTGAAAGCTTGAAAGATAGATTGAGCCAAATTCCAGGTGTACAAAATGTTTCTGCATGCTTGAGCAGTCCAGGTGCGGCCGAAAACAATTGGGGTACTAATGTAAAATACCATACCAATCCAGAGGTTGAAGAGTTTAGTATACAGGCTAAAATAGGTGATGAGAATTACCTAAACACTTTTGGCATCCCGCTTGTGGCAGGAAGAAATTTCTTTAAAAGTGATTCTATATCTGAAGTGTTGGTAAATGAAGCCTTCGGGGAGAAGCTTGGAGTTTCCAAATCCGAAGATTTGCTTGGAAAAAAACTTTGGGCAAATGGCGGTAGTGTTAATGCAACCATTGTTGGTGTGGTAAGCAATTTTCACGATTCTGATTTTACTCAGGAGATTAAACCGGCCTTTATTGCTGCAAACAATAATTGGTATGGGGAAATTGCTCTTAAAATCAATCATGAAAACACAAAATCAACATTGGACCAAATAGGGGCGACATGGTCCGAAGCATTTTCAGGATATATTTTTGAGTATCGTTTTTTAGACGAACGCGTAGCAGAACTGTATGAAGCCGAACAACGCTATTTATCGCTTTCCAAGGTGTTTTCTGGCCTTGCCATCCTAATAGGTTGTCTTGGTTTGTATGGGTTAATCTTATTTTTTGTGGGCCAACGCACCAAAGAAATCGGAATTCGTAAGGTCTTGGGAGGCAACATAATACACATTTTGACCTTGTTTACAACAGACTTTTTCAAGCTTATTCTTATCGCAGGTGCATTGGCTACTCCAATCGCTTGGTATTTAATGGAGCAATGGCTTCAAGGATATGCATACCGTACAGAAATTCATTGGTGGATATTTGCCCTGGCCATTGTTTCAATTATGGTCATAACCTTAATAACAATAAGTTATCAAACATTAAAAGTTGCCATAGCAAACCCTATAAAAAGTCTGCGAACAGAATAAAAATAGATCAATATTGAACTTGTTTCAGCATCAAAAAACGAACTGTCATGATTAAAAGTTATATAAGAGCAGCGTCGAGAAATCTTTTAAAGAACAAAGGATTCACCCTTATCAATTTGGTTGGACTCACCATAGGTGTCGCGGCATGTATTCTAATTTCAGTTTATATAGTTCATGAAAGCAGCTATGATAAGGATGTGGCAAATTCCCCAAATATTTATAGGATGATTAACCGGTATATAAACGATGGCCGTCTAGAAGATGGGGTACATTTTTCTGCAAACACCGCTTCAACGGTCTTGGATGATTTTGCTGAAGTGGAAAATTCGGGCCGTCTTATGGATAATGGGCTTTTTTATGGTGCCGGCAGCAATGAAATTAGAATAGACGGAGAGCAAATGCAGCACCATGAGGATGGTTTTAGCTATGCCGATCAAAGCATCATTGATATCATGGACATAAAAATGATTTATGGCGAAGCTTCTTCTGCCCTTGATGAACCAAACACCATTGTTATTTCAAAAAGTATAGCTGAAAAGTATTTTGGAAAAAGCAATCCTATTGGAAAATCTATTTATCTCAATGGAAACAATGATGAATCCTTTCGCATCAATGGTGTCATGGATGATTTTGCAAGCAACTCGCATTTGGATTATAATTTCCTGCTTACTTTAGAAGGTGTAGAGTTTGGTGAAGGAGAGCAAACACGGTGGGTACAAAATAACTATTTTACCTATATAGTTTTCAGAAATGATACAAATTTAGCGGGATTTGAAGAAAAGATGTCCAATAGGATAATCAATACCTATTTGGTTCCAGCATATAAATCTGCAGGCTTTGTGCTTCCTGAGAATTTCCAAGAGAACTTTTTCATTAAGCTACAACCTTTAACCGATATCAATCTTTATTCCAAAAATATTGTTTTTGAAGCTAGTAAAAGAAACGATATCAAGGTAATCTGGATTTTCGGAATCGTGGCTTTTTTTATTTTAATTATTGCCAGCATTAATTTCGTAAACCTATCTACGGCCAAATCGGCCAATAGAGCCAAAGAAGTTGGTGTGCGCAAAGTGGTTGGTTCTTCCAAAGGCCATCTTATTGGACAATTTTTAACAGAGTCTATTTTAATCTCTTTAATTTCCTTCACTTTAGGACTTTTACTCTCTTGGGTCATGATGCCCGTTTTCAGGGATATGTCTGGTAAAGAATTGGTTCTTCCTTTCTCGAACAGCACTTTTTTACTAGTTGTTTTTATTGCCGCAATGGTGGTTGGATTCCTTGCGGGATTGTACCCTTCTTTTTATTTATCTCGATTCCGTCCAGTGGCAGTGTTAAAAGGAAAGCTTAGTACCGGTACTAAATCTAGCACATTGCGGAGCAGTCTTGTTGTTTTTCAGTTCACTATATCCATAATTTTAATTATAGGTACCCTCATAGTGAACCAACAGATGGACTTTGTGTTGAATTCCAAAATAGGTTTTGAAAAAGATCAGGTAATACAACTTTATGGCACCAATATGTTGGGGGATAGAATAGGCACCTTTAAGGATGAACTCAAAAATATGGCGGGTGTAAAAAATGTTAGTATAAGTGATTACCTGCCCATTGAAGATACTAAAAGAAACGGCAATAGTTTTGTAAATGAAGGAAGGGATAATATAGATGAGACAGTACCCGGCCAATCTTGGGTAATAGATGAAGATTATTTGGCCACCTTAGGAATGAAATTGGTAGAAGGAAGAAATTTTTCCGAAGAGCGCAGCACCGATGACCGCACTGTAATCATTAATCAAACTTTGGCCAATAAACTCTTATTGGACAAACCTCTTGGGAAAAGAATATCCAGATACGGCACGCTCTACGAAGTTATCGGTGTTGTAGAAGATTTTAACTTCAACTCCATGAAGCAAAAAGTAGAACCCCTCTGTTTCTTTAGAGGAATAAGCCCTTCCATAATTTCCATTAAGGCCAGCACTGGGGATATTGCCACTCTTTTAAAAGATATTGAACAGAAATGGAATCTGTTTTCGCCAAACATGGCGGTGCGCTATAGCTTTATGAATGACTCCTTTACCAAAATGTATGACAATGTGAGCAGAATACGAACCATTTTTCTCTCATTCTCTATTCTGGCAATTCTCGTGGCCTGTCTTGGCCTTTTTGCGCTATCGGCATTTATGGTAGAACAGCGGAAAAAGGAAATCAGCATTCGTATGGTACTGGGGGCATCCTTTAAAAATATTTATAGCTTGTTGAGTGTTAATTTTTTAAAACTTGTTGGTATATCTATTATCATGGCCATTCCTGTGGGGTGGTACATAATGAGTCGTTGGCTTGAAGATTTTGCATACCGTATATCCCTAGATTGGACCATGTTTGTGTTTGCTGGGATAATTGCACTAATCATCGCCATTTTCACCATTAGTTATCAATCTATTAGTGCTGCATTTATTCAACCCTTAAAAAGTTTACGTACAGAATAATCAATCAAAAAAACAAAATCATGTTAACGAATTATTTCAAAATTGCATGGAGAAACCTAACCAAGAACAAAGGCTATACCTTTATTAACATTGGGGGCTTGGCCTTAGGCATGGCCGTAACCATAATCATAGGGTTATGGTTAGAGGATGAGCTTTCCTATAATGACCACTTTAAGGGAAAAGACAAGGTTGCACAAGTTTGGCAATCACAAACCTTCAATGGCAATGTGGGAACAGGACCAGCAATACCTTTGCCGCTGGCACCAGCACTGAAAGAAAGCTATGGAGACTACTTTAATGAGTTGATGATGGCTTCTTGGACCTTTGATGCTTACCTAAAGTACGGTGAGAAGAGTATTTCAAAACCAGGAAATCACATGCAACCCAATGCTCCCAAAATGTTGGAGCTGGAAATTTTAAAAGGAGAACAAGACGGTCTTCGTGAAATCAATTCGATAATGCTGTCCCTGTCTACCGCAGATGCACTTTTTGGAGCGGAAAACCCTATTGGGAAAGTTGTAAAGGTGAGTAACGAATATGATATGATGGTTACCGGTGTATACAAGGACATCCCCGTTAACAATTCTTTCCATGACACCGATTATATTATCCCTTGGGACCATTATGTGGCAAACGCTGAATGGATCAAAACCTCCTTGGATAATTGGGGCAACAATTCCTTTCAACTGTTTGTCAAAATAAGCGATAATGTAAATTTCGATCAGGTTACCAATGCCATTATCGATATTAAAAAAAATGCCGACGAAGAAATAGCGCAATACGATCCAAAAATTTTCTTATTGCCTATGGAGGACTGGTATTTGCGGAGCAGATTTGAAGAAGGCATTCAAAAAGGAGGAAGAATTACCTATGTATGGCTTTTTTCCATTATTGGAATTTTTGTGCTCTTGTTGGCATGCATCAACTTTATGAACCTAAGCACGGCAAGGTCAGAAAAGAGATCAAAGGAAGTGGGCATTCGTAAATCCATTGGTTCACAGCGCGGGCATCTGATCAATCAGTTTTTAAGTGAGTCGTTTTTGGTGGTTTTGTTTGCATTTTTAGTGGCTTTAGGGATTGTGCTGTTATCACTAAATGGGTTTAATGATCTTTCCAGAAAGGAAATCAATTTTCCATGGGACAATCCTATATTTTGGGCATTTTCATTTCTATTTATAATAGTAACAGCGCTTCTAGCCGGAAGCTATCCTGCTTTGTATCTTTCCTCGTTTCGCCCGGTGGATGTACTGAAGGGCACTCATCAATCTGGTAAATATTCAGGTTTGCCGAGAAAAATCTTGGTAGTTGTTCAGTTTACGGTATCCGTGGCTTTTATCATAGGTACGGTAATCGTAATGCAACAGATTAACCATGCCAAGAACAGACCTGTGGGGTATGACAAAGAGGGACTGATACAAATCCCAACTTTTGCACAAGATTTTAGGGGCAAGACCGATTTAATGCGCACTGAATTTATCAATTCTGGTGCGGTTGTGGAAATGGCCACTTCCAGCAGTCCCACCACGCAAATATGGTCCAATAGAAGTGGTTTTACATGGGAAGGCAAACCTGATGGGTTTCAGGAAGACTTGGCATGGACCGAGGTGTCTCCTGAATATGCTAAGACCTTGAATCTTAAAATTATAGATGGAAGGGATTTTTCAAGGGAATATGCTAGCGATTCCCTAGGTGTATTAATAAACGAAACTGCCAAGCGGTATCTGGGCATGGAAAACCCAGTGGGGAAATTTATTAAAGACGACGATGATGAAGATCCAGACCCTCCTATGAAAATTATAGGTGTTGTACAAGATGTCATTGCCCAGTCTCCTTATGAGCCGGTGAAACAGGGGCTTTATGTGTATGACCGTGGGGACAATTTCAGTTACTATACCCTACGTTTGAACCCAAAACAAAGTGCCGGCCAAAGCGTTGCAGTTATAGAACGTGTTTTTAAGGAGCACTTTCCAGATATCCCATTCGAATATGATTTCGTAGATGAAAACTATGGTGAAAAATTTGCTTCCGAAGAGCGTATAGGTAGCTTAACCAGCATCTTTACGGCCTTGGCTATCTTAATTAGTTGTTTAGGATTATTTGGGCTTACCTCTTTTGTAGCGGAACAGCGCACCAAGGAAATTGGAGTTAGAAAAGTATTGGGAGCAACAGTCTTCAATGTGTGGAATATGCTTTCCAAAGACTTTCTAAAGTTGGTGGTCATTTCTTGTTTTATTGCCATTCCAGTTGCCTATTATATTATGAACGGCTGGTTGCAGGCCTACCCGTATCGAATTATTCTAAAATGGTGGATTTTCGGCCTGGCCATTATTGGCGCATTTGGGGTCACTGTCCTTACCGTAAGTTTTCAGGCAATACGTGCTGCAAGGCAAAATCCGGTGAAAAGTTTACGAATGGAATAAATCATTAAGCTTAACAGAAACATCAAAAAACGAGAAACATGTTAAAAAATCAACTAAAGATAGCTTGGAGAAGTATTAAAAAACAACCTTTTTTAAACGCCCTCAATACGTTTGGTTTGGCTATTGGTATTGCTGGAACACTTTTAATCTGCCTCTATGTTTATGATGAGCTGAGCTACGATAAGATGTTTGCCGATGCCGAAAGAATTCATAGGATCAATGTGGACATGAAATTTGGCGGGCCGGACAGGCAAATGTCTCAGGTATCAGGACCTATGGCAGAAGCGGTTTTGAATGATATTCCCCAAGTTGAAAGTACCGTAAGGTTTAGGCCCCGGGGCACATCCTCTTTAAACAAAACAACGGAGACAAATTTGGTGTTGGAAGATAGAACAGCCTTTGTGGATAGCACATTGATATCCGTGTTTGGATTGAACATAATCTATGGAAACCCTAACAAGGCACTTACCGAACCAAACACATTGATTCTTACCAAAACGGCTGCCGAGAAACACTTTCCCATAACAAATGCCATTGGACAAAAATTGATTCTAAATGAAGGCACCACCTATACCATTACAGGAATTATTGAGGATTTGCCGGAGAACTCCTTTTTGGCAGATTATTCGGTATTTATGTCAATGGCTAGCCATGTAGATAACTATATAAACTGGGGAAGCCATAATTATAACACATTTATCAAGTTAAAGCCAAATACTAGCGCAAGCGATATTGCCGAGCCCTTACAGGGCATGATGGAGCGTTATTTAATGCCTTATGCCCAACAGTTTTTCCCAGGGATTACCAAAGAACAGTTTGAAGCTTCGGGCAACTATGTCAACTATTCCACCATCCCTTTAATGGACATGCATTTGTATTCCCATCGAGAGGAGGATATGGGAGTTAATGGGGATATCAACAACATTTATATTCTAGGGTTCATTGCACTTTTCCTAATTCTATTGGCCAGTATCAACTATATGAACTTATCTACAGCATATTCGCTAAAAAGAGCTAAAGAGGTAGGCATTCGAAAGACGCTAGGGTCGAGCAAAAATTTGCTGGTGAAACAGTTTTTGACAGAATCGGGTTTAATCACCTTTGGGGCAATGTCGATTGCAATACTACTGACCATAATCGCCCTGCCCTTCTTTAACCAATTGGGCGATAAATCGATCAATGTTCCCTTGTCCGATCCCATTTTTTGGACGATTCTGATTTTATCCACTGCCTTATTGGCTCTTCTGTCGGGCAGTTACCCCGCTTTTTTTATGTCAAAATTTGTTCCTGTTAAAGTATTGAAGGGAGGGGGCGAAAATAGCACTGGTGGCTCAAAAATTAGAAAAGCGCTGGTTATTTTTCAGTTTGCAGTATCGGTCTTTTTGATTGTTGGCACTTTGGTAGTATCCAATCAATTACGTTTTATGCAAAACAAAGACTTGGGGTATAGCAAAGACCAAGTGCTGTTGGTAAACAATATTAATAGGTTAAACGACCAAACAGATTCTTTTAAAGAAGAAGTTATGCAATTGGCCCAAGTTTCAAGTGCCTCACTTAGCGGCTATGTTCCCACGCCTTCATATAGAAGTGATTCCTCCTATTTCTTGGAGGACAAATTGGAACAGGAATCGGCAATCAATATGCAAGAATGGCGGGTCGATTTTGATTATATGGAAACTTTAGACCTAACCTTACTTTCTGGAAGGACTTTTGACCCAAATATCACTACAGACTCCACAGCTGTGATCATTAATGAATCTGCCTTAAAAGTAACCGGACTTGACCAAGAGGCTGTGTTGGGAAAACGCATTTTCAATGGAATAGGGGAAGATGATGTTTCTGAGTTTACCGTGGTCGGGGTCGTCAAAAACTTTCATTTTGAAACCATGCGTCACGAGGTTCGGCCACTATCATTGCAAATAGGAAGAAGCACGGGAAACCTAATCGTAAAACTTGAATCGGGCAATTTTGGAAACACCATTTCACAAATACAACAACTATGGGACACTAGGTCACCAAGCTTGCCATTTGATTATCAATTTATGGACGAGTCTTTCAACGAGGTCTATGAAAACGAAAGACGCTTGGGCGATATTTTCATCATATTTACGTCGCTTTCCATTTTTATTGCCTGCCTGGGACTCTTTGGGTTGGCTGCATTTAACGCCCAGAAACGCATTAAGGAAATAGGGGTGAGAAAAGTGTTGGGGGCCACAATAGGTCAAATCACCTATAGATTATCTTTTGACTTTTTAAAACTGGTATTCATCGCCATTACTATTGCATTACCGGTTGGTTGGTTTGCTATGAACAAATGGCTCGAAGATTTCTCATATAAAGTAGAGATAAAATGGTGGGTGCTGGTATTGGCGGCTTTCTTGGCAATCCTAGTTTCACTACTTACGGTAAGTTATCAGAGTATAAAGGCGGCAATTATGAATCCCGTTAAAAGTTTGCGAACAGAATGAATCATTAAAAAACAAAATCATGTTAAGAAACCATATCAGGATTGCATGGAGAAGCTTTACAAAAAATAAATGGTATTCTCTTTTAAACATTGGAGGGCTTACCATTGGCATGGCTTGTAGTATTCTCATTTTATTATGGGTGCAGAATGAGTCCAGTTATGATACCTTTCATTCCAATGCGGACAACATATATAGACTTACTGCTGAAGCAAATGAAAATTTCAAAGCTGCAGTAAGTCCGGCAGGTATGGTCGAGGAGTTACCCAATCATATACCAGAAATAAAATCCAGCCTTCGTTTAAGCGCACCCTTTGAGGCCTTAATAGAAATAGATGATCAAAAATATAAAGAAGGGCCTGTTTTTTACGCAGATTCCAATTTTTTAGATGTATTTACCTTTCCCTTGATTGAAGGAGAATCCGAAACCGCTCTTGACAGCCCTGATGGTATTTTAATAACAGAAGGCGCAGCAAAGAAATATTTTGGGGCGGAAAGTGCTTTGGGCAAGACGATTAAAATTGAAAATGGGGACACCTTTACGGTAAAGGGCGTGTTAGCTGATGTCCCGTCCAATTCACATTTACAGTTCAGTATAATAATACCAATGACCTATCATGCCAAAAATGACAGTGATTTGGTAAACAAGGTATGGAACAGCTTTAATTTTTACGGCTATTTCCAGTTTGAAGAAAACGCCATATCCACCCCGAAAAAGTTTTCTAAAATGGTGGCTAAAATCAATCAAATCTATGCAGAGCGGATACCAGAGTTTGAGATTGTTTTTAACTTACAGCCTTTAAAGGATATTCATTTACATTCAGATTTGCAGATAGATTTGCCCGGCCATGGGAATATTCAATATGTAAACATCTTTTTCCTTGTTGCTTTTATCATTTTAATAGTTGCCTGTATCAATTATATGAACCTGGCAACAGCGCGATCCTCTAAAAGGGCAAAAGAAGTAGGTTTACGCAAAGTTATTGGAGCTGGACGTAGACAACTTATTCTTCAATTTTTAGGTGAATCTTTAATAATTTCTTTCTTATCCTTGGTCCTTGCCATAGGTTTTGTGTACTTGTTTTTGCCAGCATTTAACCACCTTTCTCAAAAAGAACTTGTATTGAGCCTTACAGATCCGTTGCTTTGGTCAGCTCTGCTCTTTATTGCTCTTATAACAGGACTCATTTCTGGAAGTTATCCTGCTCTGTTTCTCTCTGGATTTAAGCCAATCAAAGTTTTAAAGGGAAGATTGAAACTCTCAAAATACAATCTTCTGTTCCGAAATGGTTTAGTGGTTTCCCAGTTTGTCGTTTCTGTATTGTTGCTTATTGGCACTATTGTTATCTACAAACAGTTGACATTCATTAAAAACAAAAATTTAGGGTACGATAAGTCCAATTTAATATACGTTCCAATGGAGGGTGAAATGTGGGGGAAACAGGACGCATTAAAAGCGGCTTTGGCCGAAAATCCTCTAACAAACAATTATTCCATTATATCCGATCTTCCGGCCAATCTGGTTACTGGTGATTTTGATATTCATTGGGAAGGCAAAGACCCCAATGAACAAATACTTTTTCCAAATATTAGAGCCGATGAAAACTTCTTGGATGTTTTTCAAATGACTCTTTTAAATGGCAGAAAATTTTCAAAAACCTCATCCGAGAATAATGACTACATAATTAATGAAACTGCGGTGAAAATAATGGGGGGCAATGCGGAAAACATCTTAGGCAAAACCCTCACTTTTAGAGAAAAAAAGGGAACCATAATTGGAGTTGTTAAAGACTTCAATTATAAACAACTACAGTATGCTATAGAACCCTTGGTAATTCAACATGGTGGTTACGGGAGCCTTGCTGTGATAAGAACAAGCCCAAAAAGTACGGAGAGTACCATTGCAGCTCTTGAAAATATCTACCACACGTTAAACCCTGCCTACCCTATGGTTTACAATTTTGTTGATGCCAATTTGGATGCGCAATATAAAGGGGAGCAGCAAATGGGGGCAATCTTTAAGGTATTTGCAATACTCGCCATTTTTATTTCGTGTTTAGGACTTTATGGCCTTTCCGCATTTATGACGGAACAACGTTTCAAAGAAATTGGGATAAGAAAAGTTTTGGGAGCCAGTGCCTTGAAATTGGTAAATATGCTTTCAAAGGATTTTCTAAAACTTGTTTTTGTGGCTTTTGTTCTTGCCATTCCAATTGCCTGGTATGTAATGGGCAAATGGCTGGAAGAATATGCTTTTCATATTGAGCTTCAATGGTGGGTGTTTGTGCTTGCAGGGTTTACGGTATTGATTGTAGCATTATCAACCGTTAGTTATCAAAGTTTGAAAGCGTCTTTAGCCAATCCAATTAAAAGTCTGAGAACGGAATAAAAATCAACATCATGTACAAGCTATTTTTTAAGATTGCAACTAGATTTCTATTGAAGAACAGATTATATTCCTTTATCAATATTTTTGGTTTGGCCATTGGTGTAGCATCTTTTGTATTGATCATGCTGTATGTAAATTATGAACGTAGCTATGATAAGTTTGAAGGCTCAGAAAATGTTTATAGACCTTATATGGATTATTTGGAGGGAGACACATTTGCCCCTGGTGATGCCATGACCTATAACCTTTCGGGACCAACCTTAAAAGAGAAGTTTCCAGAGGTGCTAGACTATGTTCGGTTCTATTATTTTGAAAAGCTAACTTTTAAAGTTGGTGACAGGATATTGGAACAACCCTTGGGGTCATTATCTGACGCATCCTATTTTGATATTTTCAATTATCCCCTGTTGAAAGGGAATAAAGAGGCCGTTCTTGCAGAACCTTATTCTATTGTCCTTTCAAAATCATTTGCGAAAAAGCTTTTTGGTAACGAAAATCCTTTGCAAAAAACGATTTCTGCCTTTCGAGATGGTCGTGAAGCGGTATTAACCGTTACCGGCGTAATGGAGGACGTTCCCAAAACGGCTCACTATAGAAATTCCTTTTTAATTTCTTACGAGACGGAGAAAACATGGACAGATTGGGGTCCAAGTGCCCATGAGCTCAACTGGAATATGAATAATTACTATACCTATATTAAGGTAGCTCCAAATACTAATGCTGCACTTCTACGACAAAAAATAATTGATAGTGATATTGAAGAAGACACAGAAGAACGTCACAATATCGAGGCTATTGAAAGTATTCACTTATATTCTAACAAGCCTTACGAAGTATCTGCAAATGGTAGCGTTACACGCATAAAGTTTTTGTCGGCTATAGCATTTATTATTCTTATTCTTTCTTGGTTAAATTATGTAAACCTTTCTACAACAAAATCTATGGAGAGGGCAAAGGAGGCAGGAATACGAAAAGTTGCTGGAGCAAAAAAATCGCAATTAATTATCCAATCTTTAGTAGAGTCGGTTTTGCTCAATTTTATTGCTATGGCAATAGCCCTGACCATAGTTTTAATTTTGTTGCCCATTTATAATAATATTACAGGTACAGACCTTAGTCTTACTTTAAAAAGTCTTTTAGGTTTCCTGCCCTATTTCGCTTTCATTCTTTTAGGTATTATAGCAGCAGGCCTTTACCCTGCACTTTTATTGAGTAGCTACTCGCCTGCCAAGGCGTTAAAAGGAAAAATTAGAACCTCAACCCAAGGACTTACTATTAGAAAAGGACTTATTGTCACACAATTTTTAGCTACTATAGTTTTATTGGTTGGCACCTTGGTAGTCACTAAGCAAATCAACTTTTTAGAAAGCCAGCCAATAGGAGCTGATATTAATCAAACTATTGCATTACGCGGCGAAGTAGTTACAAGTGAAGCAGATTCTCTGGTGGTAAATGATTTTAAGGTTTTAAAGGAAGAGCTTAAGAATTTACCTTTTGTAAACAAGACAGCAATTGCACAAACCTATCCTGGTGATAGTTTTGATAATCTTTCATCTACAAGAGGAATTAAATTGTCAGATGGGCGAAGAGTAGATGATAAAATATTTTATAGCCATCACGCGCAGCCAAATTATTTTGACTTAATAGGATTTGAATTCTTGGCAGGAGGCACCTTTCTTCCATCATCAGATTGGGAAGGCAATCAAGTTGTGGTCAATGAAACTTTCTTAAAGACTATGGGTATTTCATCTCCTGAAGAAATTGTGAATAAAACTATTAGCTTCTGGGGAAACAATGATTGGAGGGTTTCTGGGGTGATTAAAGACTACTATCATTTTGGATTAAAAAGTCCCGTATTTCCCATAGTTATTCGTTATCAAAAAGAAGTAAGCAACCTTTTGGTAAAACTAGATCCTTCCGTTACCTCTACCGCTGGGTTTGGTTCGGCAATCAGTCAGATTGAAACTAGATGGAAAAAAGTGTTCCCCCAGAGTACCTTCAACTATACGTTTTTAGACCAAAAGTTCGAAGCCCAATATGAACAGGATAAGGCATTTAAAACAGCCTTTCAAATCTTTACTTTGCTTGCTATAATTATTGCATCAATGGGTCTTTTTGGGCTTACATCATACACTGTAGTACAGCGGAAAAAAGAAATAGGAATACGAAAGGTAAATGGTGCTAGCATTACCCAGGTGCTGACCCTATTGAACAAAGATTTTGTGAAATGGGTTGCCTTGGCATTTATTGCGGCGGTTCCCATCTCTTGGTACGCAATGAACCAATGGCTCGAAGGCTTTACGTATAGAACAACACTCAGCTGGTGGATTTTTGCACTTGCCGGGGCCTCTGCATTGATCATCGCCCTATTCACAGTAAGTTGGCAAAGTTTTAAAGCGGCAATAGCCAACCCCGTGGAAAGTTTACGAACGGAATAAAATCAATCCATTCGGAAAAAAGTTCTGCATTAAAAACGAAAATCATGATAAAGAATTATTTTAAAATCGCTTGGCGGAATTTGAAAGCAAATCGTTTGTTTTCGGTCATTAATATTTTAGGGCTTTCATTAGGTCTTACCATAACAATATTACTTTTTTTATTTATACGTCATGAATTGAGTTTTGATGAAATGTATGCGGAAAAGGAAAATATCTATAGATTATTAACAGATCAAGAATCCGATGGCGGAAGAGAAATAGCAGCAACCTCGCCCGCTATTGCAGCTCCAATGGCCATGGATGAAATTCCGGAAATAAAATATGCCGCACGGATGTTGCAGAACGACTTTGGAGGTACGGCATCCGTAAGGGCCAATAATGAAAATTTTACGGAAAAAAGTTTCTTTTGGGTAGATCAGGAACTCCTGGATATTTTCAAAGTCCAATTAGTTAAAGGACAACGTAACAATGCGCTGAACCGTCCCAATACGATCGTGCTTTCGGAAAGCGCAGCCAAGAAATATTTTGGTGCCATGGATCCACTTGGAAAAATGATAAAAGTCGATAATCGCTACGAACTTGAGGTCACAGGAGTTTATTCGGATTTTGAAGCAAACAGTACCTTGGACTGTGGGGTAATGGCTTCCTTTAGTACGCTTTGGTTCGCCAAGAAACCCACTTGGTACAACCTAAGTTTTGAGACCTACTTGTTATTGAATCCGAATACCGATCCATTAGCTGTAGAAACCAAGATGAAAGAACTTCTTGATAAGGGGCTTGAAAAACAGGATCAGTGGTATGACTTTAGGCTTCAACCTTTTGAAACGATACATTTGCATTCGACCCAAATCTCCCATTCCTATGCGTCAAATATGGGTGATATCTCAGAGGTTCACAATCTTACCTTTTTGGCCGTTCTTATATTGTTGATCGCCTGTATCAACTATATGAACCTGACTACGGCATATTCCCAAAAACGATCTAAAGAAGTGGGCATCAATAAAACGCTTGGAGCGGCCAAAAAAAATCTTTTAACTCGGTTTTATATGGAGACAGGAGTGCTGACCGCTATTTCCATGGGCATTGCTGTAGTTATGGCTATACTTGCTATTCCAGTGTTTAATACAGTTACAGATCAAAATCTAAACCTAAAACTGTTCTTAAAACCCGAACTGTTAACTACCTTCTCTCTCATTTGGTTAGTAATTACGTTTGTCTCCGGTTCTTATCCGGCCTTGTACCTTTCCGCATTTTCTCCAAAAACAATCATACAACCTTCTTACCAACAGGGAAGAAAGAACAGTATAATTAGAAAGAGTTTGGTTGTATTTCAATTTGCTACCTCTGTAGTTTTGATTGTAGGCGTTTTATTAATTCATAGGCAATTACAGTTTATTAACGAACAGGACTTAGGCTTTAAACCAGAAAATGTTATGGCCATTTCTACTTCGGGGATTAGGGGGGCGCAACAAACCAGTGCCTTGGTTCATGAATTCGAAAGCCTTACGGATGTAAAGTCCGTATCAATGGCGCAAGGTTTTCCTGGGATGAGTGTTAGCGGAAGAACATTAAGGAAAAAAAATGATGGCCAAGAAGGGTTGGATATAAATACCAATGTTACAGATTCTGGTATTATTGATGTATTACAATTAAAGCTATTGGCAGGACAAAACTTACCAGCCGAAAAACAGGAAGGAGATAAACTGGTTGATGTTATCCTGAATAAAAAAGCTGTAGACTACCTAGGATATTCCCCTAAGGAGGCCATTGGTAAAGAAGTGCATATATCCGTAACAAACAGAATAGTGGGCGTGGTAGACGACTTTAATTTTTCGTCTTTACACGTACCTATCAGTGCGTATGCTTTTCATAATAATACGGGCGAACCAAAATCTTATTTATTGGTGCGTTTTCGTTCGAACGGGCTTTCTAAAACTATAGCACAGTTTGAAAACGTATTCCAAAAGGTAGCTCCGGAGTCTTCATTTGACTATTCTTTTTTGGACAAGAATATTGAAAAGCTCTATAAACGCGAACGGAGGGCCGCACAGGTGGGAATTATCTTTTGTGGTTTGGCTATTTTTGTTGCTTGTCTGGGTTTATTGGGTCTTGCTGCCTTTACCGCGGCACAACGTAAGAAAGAAATCGGAATTCGTAAGGTGTTGGGGGCTAGTATCCTGGCAATTTCCCGAATGTTGTTAACGGATTTTTTAAAACCGATATCGGTGTCTCTGGCCATAGGCTTTCCGATTGCCTATTTTCTTATGAATCGTTGGCTACAACATTTCGCCTATCATATTCAGATAAGCTGGACGGTATTTTTGATAGCTGGTTTTTCCGTAGTACTGATAGCTCTGGTCACAATTAGTTTCCAATCAATACGGGCAGCCACACAGAACCCAGTAAAAAGTTTACGAACGGAATAAATTAAATATTATGCTATTACAATTAAACAATATTTTTAAATGGGTCAACTCAGGGGGCCAACGAATTTTTCTGCTTAAGGATATCAACCTTAATATTGAGGAAGGAGAATTTATCTCCATAATGGGCCCGTCCGGTTCTGGAAAATCCACCTTGCTCAATGTTATTGGAATGCTCGATGGATTTGATGAGGGAGAATACCAATTTTTGGATGAATCCGTACATTCCCTAAAGGAAAAGGATCGAGCCAATTTGTATAAAGAATATATTGGATTTGTATTTCAATCCTATCATCTCTTAGATGATTTAACCGTTAAGGAAAACCTGGAAATGCCCCTTCTTTATAAAAAATTCAAAGGTTCGGAACGTAAGGCGATGGTTGCCGATATGCTAGACCGGTTCAATATTGTGGGAAAAAAGGATTTGTTCCCAGCGCAATTGAGTGGCGGTCAACAACAATTGGTAGGAATTGCTCGGGCTTTGATTTCAAGTCCAAAACTGATTTTGGCAGATGAGCCCACTGGGAATTTAAATTCCAAACAAGGAGAGGAAATCATGCAGTTATTTAAGCAATTGAATGACGAGGGTGTCACTATTATTCAGGTAACGCATTCCGAAAAAAATGCAGCATATGGATCTCGAATTATCAATCTTTTGGATGGAAGAATGATTTAGAAATTATCTGAAAAGCCATGATTTGTCAGTTCGAGCGTAGTTGAGAACTTTTTAAAGAACCCTTTTTTTAATACATCTCAACTACGCTCGATGTGACAAGAGTTAATCTTTAATTCTTTTTAGTAGGTTTCTAATTTACCAATCCTGCCAGTTGTTTTCCAATCAGACTACCTAAAGCAATACCCATTCCTCCTAAGCGAACACCACAAAACACATTATTGGAAACTTGTTCAATAATGGGCAGTTTTTGGGGACCAATACCCATTATCCCGCTCCAGCTGTAGTCAATTTCAACTTTGTGATTGGGTAAAATAACTGTTTTAAGCAGTTTTTTAAGCTCATTCTGAATTATTTCGGTCTGACCAAACTTATCGGTCTGCTCCGCTGTAAAGTCAATATTTCGCCCGCCTCCAAAAAGTATGCGATTGTCAATATTTCGGAAGTAGTAATACCCTTCATCAAAGTGAAAAGTTCCTTTTATTTTAAGGTCTTTGATTGGTTTTGTAATCAAAACCTGTGCCCTTGCCGGTTTTACTGCTTCTATTTTTAAAAACTGTGAAGCAAATCCATTCGTTGCGATGCAAACTTTTTTTGTTTCAAATTCAAAGTTGGAAGTTTTTAAGGTCACTTTGCTTCCCAAATCATTAATGGTATCAACACTTATCCCATTTAGAACATGAATCCCCTTTTCCTGGCATTTTCGAAGTAATGCCTCCATCATTTTTCCAGTATCCAACTGACCTTCAAAATTGTGGGTAATATAATTTTCATTAATGTGTTTAAACCCAAAAACATTATTGCCTTTCCTAAAAGGATTCGCTCCAAAAATGGGTTTTAGTAATTTGTTCAAGTAGGTTATGTTCTCTCTACAATCTTCAAATAAGGTCGTATTCTTTTCCAAAAAAAGTTCATGTCCTCCATTTTGCTGAAAATCAATCGTACTATCGCCTAAAAAATTTCGAAGCAACTGTATTCCTTCCCAACGTTGTTTTACCAAATCAACCACACTTTCCTCTGAATACCCTTTTAAATCGGATAATAATTCAGAAATGCTGCCAAAGCATGCAAAACCTGCATTTTTAGTGCTTGCTCCCTGTGGTAAGACACCTTTTTCCAAAACCACAATCTTACTTTTAGGAAATTTTAAGCTGAGGTTATATGCACAGTTAAGCCCCACTATTCCACTGCCAATTACAGTAAAGTCTACATTGGATAGCCAAGTTTTGTATTCCCAATAGCTCAATTCCATAAAAGCATATTTAACGTGAGTTAGATATAATTTTTTTACCTGCCAAAATCCGTCAAATTGAGTGGTTTTTCGCAATGAAATGAAGAAAAATTGTATCGAAATTAGGATTTTACGATAAAATTACTTGTTTTCGATACATTTTTGCTATTACAAAAACACTCAAACTGACGTAATTTTCTTATATCGAGCACCCGTTAGCCGAACGGGCAGGTAGTCGAGAACTAAATGTTGGGTATCATGAGGGTTTCCACCTCACCTAACCGGACCTTGTTTTAATCCAAATATTCTGGGTCTATTTCAAAATCCTCCATAAACTTGGTGGTATAGTTCCCGGCCAAATAATCTGGATGGTCCATGAGTTGCCTGTGAAAAGGAATGGTGGTCTTTACTCCTTCGATCACAAACTCATCAAGTGCTCTTCGCATTTTATTAATGGCTTCCTCCCTTGTCTGAGCGGTGGTTATCAACTTGGCTATCATGGAATCGTAGTTTGGTGGAATCATATATCCACTATACACATGTGTGTCCAACCGAACTCCATGCCCCCCAGGTGTATGCAAGGTGGTTATTTTTCCAGGTGAGGGCCTAAAATCGTTGAAAGGGTCCTCTGCATTGATCCTGCATTCAATAGAATGCAATTTGGGCAAATAATTCTTTCCTGAGATTGGAACGCCTCCAGCAACCAATATCTGTTCCCGAATCAAATCATAATCCACCACTTGTTCTGTAATCGGGTGTTCTACTTGAATACGGGTGTTCATCTCCATAAAGTAGAAATTGCGATGTTTGTCCACCAAGAATTCTACGGTTCCGGCACCTTCATATTTAATGAATTCAGCCGCTTTTACTGCTGCTTTTCCCATTTCCTCACGAAGTGAATCGGTCATAAATGGTGATGGCGTTTCTTCAGTAAGTTTTTGGTGCCTACGCTGAACAGAGCAATCTCTTTCAGAAAGATGACAGGCTTTGCCATATTGATCTCCCACAATTTGAATTTCAATATGCCGAGGTTCCTCAATCAATTTTTCCATATACATTCCGCCATTGCCAAATGCGGCAGTAGCCTCTTGAACGGCACTTTCAAATTTGCTTTCCATTTCATCCTCCGCCCAAACAGCACGCATTCCTTTTCCACCACCACCTGCGGTAGCCTTTATCATAACGGGATACCCCATTTTTTTGGCTATTTTTTTTGCCTCCGCTACATCCTTCAATAATCCTTCAGATCCAGGAATTGTTGGAACTCCTGCTTTTTTCATGGTTTCCTTGGCCGTAGCCTTGTCTCCCATTTTATCAATGTGTTCTCCAGAAGCACCTATGAACTTAATTTCATGCTCTGCACAAATTTTGGAGAACTTGGAATTTTCGGAAAGAAATCCATATCCCGGATGAATTGCATCTGCATTTGTGATTTCGGCAGCTGCAATGATATTTGGAATTTTTAAGTAGGACTCATGGCTAGGCGCCGGCCCAATGCATACAGCCTCATCCGCAAACCTAACGTGCAGGCTTTCCTCATCGGCCTTGGAATATACCGCCACCGTTTTGATGCCCATTTCTTTACACGTTCGTATAATGCGAAGTGCTATTTCGCCCCTATTTGCAATCAATACTTTTTTAAACATAGTCTTCGTTGTTAAACCCTAGAGGTGAAGATACTCCCTAGAGATTGAACTGTTGGAATAAGATTTAAGAAGGGTCGACCAAAAACAAAGGTTGATCAAATTCAACCGGTGAAGAATCGTCTACCAATACCTTAACTATTTTACCGGAAACTTCTGATTCAATGTCGTTAAATAACTTCATGGCCTCTATCACACACAGCACATCTCCTTGACTTATGATGCTTCCAACCTCAACAAAAACTGGTTTGTCCGGAGAAGGTTTTCTATAAAAAGTACCTATTATTGGAGATTTAATGGTAATGTATTTTGAATCGTCACTTTCAGCTTCAGGCTGCGCTGATGATGGTGCTGCCGTTTCTGCGACCGCAATAGGTGCAACCGCTGGAGCAACTGGAGCTTGGGCCATAGGAATCTGTTGCACAATCGTGGTTTCAGGGGTGGATGAATCAGTTCCTGTTCGGATGGTAATCTTAATGTCCTCCATCTCCAACTTCACCTCATTGGCACCCGATTTAGCCACAAACTTGATTAAACTTTGAATTTCCTTAATATCCATGGAATATGATTTAGATAGTTTTTTGGTTTTATGAATTATATGCCCATTTTAAATAAATGGAGCCCCATGTGAAGCCTCCACCAAAAGCGGCAAAAATGAGATTATCCCCTTTCTTCAATTGTTTCTCATAATCAAATAACAATAAAGGTAAGGTAGCAGATGTGGTATTCCCATATCGGTGGATGTTGATCATTACTTTATCCTTATCTACCCCCATTCTGTTCGCGGTCGCATCAATGATACGCTTGTTAGCCTGATGAGGCACCAACCATTGCACATCATCTTTGCTCAAATTGTTTCGATCCATAATCAATGCGGAAACATCTGCCATATTGGAAACCGCAAATTTAAATACCGATTTTCCATCTTGATAAACGTAATGTTGTTTATTCTTCACTGTTTCCTCAGATGCAGGTAAAATTGAACCTCCGGCATCCATTTTCAAGAACTGGCGCCCAATACCATCGCTTCTAAGGTATTCATCTTGCAGTCCCAGCCCTTCATTATTGGGCTCAAACAATGCAGCGCCGGCACCATCTCCAAAAATAATACAGGTAGTTCGGTCCGTATAGTCTATTATGGAAGACATTTTATCGGCACCGATTAGCAATACCTTTTTATATCTCCCAGATTCTATGTAACTGGCTGCCGTGGACATGCCAAACAAAAAACTGGAACAAGCGGCTTGAAGATCATAGGAAAATGCGTTAACGGCACCTATTTCCGAAGCAACATATGCCGCTGTAGTGGCAACCATAACATCCGGTGTTGCTGTAGCCATCAAAACAAAATCTATCTCCTTTGGGTCTACCCCACTTTTCTTTAGTAAATCTTCGGCGGCCTTTATCGCCATATATGAAGTTCCTTCGTTTTCTTTTTTAAGGATCCTGCGCTCCTTTATTCCCGTTCTTGAAGTGATCCATTCGTCATTGGTATCTACCATGGTTTCCAACACTTTGTTGGATAAAACGAAATCGGGAACATAGCCTCCCACAGCTGTAATAGCCGCTGTTTGTTTTTTCATATTAGTGCCTTTTTTGTCAAAAAAGTTAAAATTTGACCCAAAAACGGTGAAAAATAGTCATTTTCTAGGACTTTTTGATCAAAAACAGTTTGTTTTTAAAATTAAACATTGTCCATAAAAAAACTCCCGTATATAGAAAACGGGAGTTGGTTTGTTGTAAAAGGTTTACGCTTACGCAGCAGTTTCCTCTTCTGTTTTATCTATCAAAACTTGACCTCGGTAATATAGTTTACCTTCATGCCAATGTGCCCTATGGTACAAGTGCATCTCTCCTGTTACAGAGTCTTTGGCAATTGTAGGCATTGTTGCCTTGTAATGGGTTCTTCTTTTGTCCCTTCTGGTTTTTGATATTTTTCTTTTAGGATGTGCCATTATAAACCTATTTATCCGTTAGTAACTTCTTTAAATCATCCCATCTGGGATCTGTGCTTTCTGATTCTTCCTTGACTTCTTTTGGCTGTAATTCTTCCAGCTTTTCCAAGATATCCGATTGCAATGTTCCATCCAGTACTCCAGGATGAATGCGTTTTTGAGGAACAGCCAACGCTAACATCTCATAGATGTACTGTGCGATATTTATTTGGTATTCTCCATGGGAAATGATTAAAATTTCATCATTTTCATCATTGTATTCTTCCCCAAACTTGATAACTAAATGCAATGTTGATGTAACGGGTTGATCAAATGGTTCGCCAGTTAAATCACAATCTACATTAACGGTTCCATTGGCTTCAATGTCCAATTCCATCATATTGTTCATCTTGTCCAATACGGCTTCAATCTTCACGGAAGCATTATTAAACTCTTGGTAATCAAAAGATTCAAAGAACGTATTATCAATCTCGTACTCAAACTTGTGCTTCCCCAATTTCAATCCCGAAAAAGAAATAAAAAACTCCTTCAGCTTCATCATTTCTACACTTAAGGTTTGTGTACCAGCCTGTAAAGGCGGGTGCAAAGATACTACTTATTTAGAAAACTACAATTCAATTGCAACAAATATAGCATGAAGTCCCAAAGTTTTAACTTGCCCGCTTTATTTTTTGTTTTTGCAATGGATTTTCAGTCAATTCAAAATGCTCTTTTCTGTTCTTATAAACTTGGAGCGCTGTAAAAACAGCTTCTTTAAACGAACCCTCATCTGCCTCTCCTTTGCCAGCTATCTCATAGGCCGTTCCATGATCGGGAGAAGTTCTTACCTTATCCAATCCGGCGGTATAATTTACTCCTTTGCCAAAAGAAAGTGTTTTAAAGGGGATGAGGCCCTGGTCATGGTATGCTGCCAAAATTGCATCAAAACTTTTGTGGGAATTTGAACCAAAAAAACTATCCGCAGAATATGGGCCATAGACCAAGGTTCCCTTGTTAAACAGGTCCTGAATGGCCGGTTTTAAAATTTTTTCGTCTTCCTCTCCTATAGTGCCGTTATCTCCACTGTGGGGATTTATCCCCAACAATGCAATTTTTGGTCTTCTAATTCCAAAATCCATTTGAAGAGACTTTTCCATGGTCTCCACTTTGTTCCTTATTAATGTTGGCGTAATGGCCTGGGCAACATCCTTCACTGCTATATGGTCTGTTAGCAACCCAATCCTTAAAGTGTCCGCGACCATAAACATAAGACTTTCGCCGTTTAACTCTTGGGCAAGAAAATCGGTATGGCCAGGAAAATTGAAATCTTCAGATTGAATGTTGTTTTTATTTATGGGAGCGGTAACCAACACATCGATTGCATTTTTTTTCAAGGCAGAAACGGATGCCCTAAGTGATTTAATCGCAAAAGTACCTCCTTCTTGTGTTGCTGCCCCAAATTCAATATTGGGCGTCTCCTTCCACACATTTACAATATTGATTTTCCCATCAATGGCTTGGGAAGCTTCCCGTATTCCATGAAAATTAATGTTAAGTCCCAAATCCGTCTTTTGTTGGGATATTATTTTGTTTGATGCAAAAAGAATAGGGGTGCAAAAATCCAACATTCTTGGGTCTTGAAATGTCTTTAAGGCTACTTCACAACCTATCCCATTGAAGTCTCCAATGGAGATACCCAGCTTTATTTTTCCCTTTTCCTTCATAAAATCAATATCGATATGGCTACATTTACATTACAAAATTACTCAATTAAAAAGATTCATGTTTACAGGTATTATCGAGACCTTAGGAAAAGTAGAAAATCTTCTCAAGGAAGATGGTAATTTGCATATTACCATAACTTCTGAAATGGCCTCAGAATTAAAAATAGATCAGAGCGTTGCCCATAATGGAGTATGTTTAACCGTGGTTTCCATTGATGGAAAAACCTACACTGTTACTGCCATTGAAGAAACCTTGAACAAGACCAATTTAGATAAACTGAAGGTCGGTGATATAATGAACCTTGAGCGGGCCATGGTTCTAGGTGCAAGATTGGATGGTCATATTGTGCAAGGTCACGTGGATCAGACAGCTGTTTGTATATCAACTGAAGAAAAAGACGGGAGTTGGATTTTTAGTTTTGAATATGATACTACCCTAAACAATGTTACCATTGAAAAAGGTTCCATTACTGTTGATGGGGTGAGTTTAACCGTAATCGATTCCAAAAAAGATATGTTCAGCGTGGCCATAATTCCATATACCCATGAACACACTCGATTCAACACCTATAGCAAAGGAACTATTGTTAATTTGGAATTTGATGTCATTGGAAAATATGTGGCGAGGTTGATGGAGCTTCGTTCTTAAACCATCCTCGCAGCGAGAACCAACGAAATGAGTCTAAACTTTTATAAAAATCTTTCTTTTATAAAGTACATATGCCAAAAGGCAATAGAAAGACACAACGCTTAGTCCGTATAGTAATGACGACAGCTCCATTGCCATAAAATCATGTACATAAATTTTATTAAAAAGCCATCCATGAAGTGAGGTATCAGCAGCTACCTTTATTGAATAAAATAATTTGGTGATGAAGCTGGATAAAAAATATACGGTAATGGCATTGGCCCCGGCATATCTGAATACACTTCCAAACTTTACTTTCTTTACATCGGTTAGCAAATAAATCAATGCTAAGACGATGTTGGCCCAACCCGCTGTGACCAAAACAAAACTGCTTGTCCAAAGTGCTTTATTAATGGGAAATATAAAATCCCAAAGATGCCCCACCAACAACATTGAACCTCCAATGCCAAATAACAGTGTGGTTTTTTTATCATGTTTTGAAGTGAGTATCAACCCAGTGAAAATCCCTAAGAGAGAACTTACTATTGCCGGAATTGTGCTGAGAAATCCTTCTGGATCATAATCGGGTTTGTAATTGTGCGTTCCAAAGAGATGAACATCCAAGTAATTGGCCAGGTTATTTGGCGATCTCTCTAGAGTTGATGCCACTCCTTCAACAGGGACAAAAACCATCAACAACCAATAGCCAACTAATAAAATAGCTGCAACCCAAATCAGTTTTTTCCAATCTAAATTTAGAAAGAGTATTGCTGCAAAAAAGAACACTACTCCAATGCGTTGCAACACCCCGGGAAATCGTATCGAAGCAAAATCCTTTATAAATGGAAAGCTAATAGTGAACGCTCCAAGAAAAAGGCCCAATCCTATCAACTTTAAACTTCTAACAGTTATTTTTTTGTATGCTGTTGCATCTGCTTTCTTGTTTTGATAGGCAAATACAATGGAGGTGCCAACAATGAAAAGGAAAAATGGAAATACTAAATCCGTGGGGGTGTAGCCATGCCATTTTGCATGCAATAGGGGTGCGTATACATTAGTCCATGTTCCCGGGGTATTGACCAAAATCATTAGAATGATGGTCGCCCCTCTAAAAATATCCACTGAAAGAATCCTGTTTTTCATAAATTAGATTACAAAATGTTATCCTTCATTTTGCCCCATACTTTTATGAGTAAAAAAGCTGATAGAGCGGCCACAATGGTGAGTATCAAAGCTAAGCTTGTTTCGCCATAAATCCAATATCCCGTAGCGAACATTAACGTATAGATAAGCACTACTCCCAGTAACATTGCCATAATTCCTGATGGTACGCTCCACTTTTCATTGTTATTAACAATTGCAACATTGTCTTCTTTGGCTTCGGCAACAACTTTGGCCCAACCGGGACCTCCGGGTTGGATTTTTTGGTAAAAACTTCGTAACACATCCTTGGTTTCTGGCTGGGTTACAAAGGTGGCCGTTAGCCAAATTATTGTGGTGACAATCATGATAAATGGTAATTCCCCCCATTCCGGAAATATCCCTGTTTCTGGATTAAAAAGTATACTTTTCAATGCTGTTGTTTCCAAAGTAATCGCCAAAATGCCCGATGAGAACATCGCCGTAATTTCACTCCATGCATTAATACGCCACCAAAACCATCGTAAGATGAAAATAAGTCCGGTTCCCGCACCAAAGGACAACAATAAATTGAAAACGCCCATGGCGTTTTGCAATGCCAAAGCCAAAAGTGCACTCAATAGCATTAAAATGACGGTTGACAAACGGCCTACATTCACCATCTGCTTTTCACTCGCATCCGGGTTTATCTGTTGCTTGTAAAAGTCATAAACAATATAGGATGACCCCCAGTTTAATTGTGTGGAAATTGTACTCATATATGCGGCAACCAAAGATGCCAAAACTATACCCAATAAACCACTAGGAAGTTTGGTCAACATTGCCGAATAGGCCAAATCGTGCCCCAATTTATCTTCTGCTATATTAGGGAATGCTTCATGTATGCTGGCAATATCTGGATAAACTACCAAAGATGCTAGGGCCACCAATATCCATGGCCATGGCCGCAAGGCGTAGTGCATGATGTTAAAAAAGAAGGTGGCACCAATGGCATGGTTCTCATTTTTTGCTGCCAACATGCGTTGTGCAATATATCCGCCACCACCGGGTTCGCCCCCTGGATACCACGAACTCCACCACTGTACTGCTAAAGGAATAATCAACATGGTAATTACGGCCTTTTTATCCGTCAGGTCTGGCAAAATGCTTAGCTTGTCCTTTACATTTTCATTTTCCATGATTGCTTCAAGTCCGCCAACTTCAGGAATATTTACCAAATAATATGCTGCTCCAATGGCTCCGGCCATAGCCACGAAAAAGAGTAAAAAATCGCTGTATACCACTCCTTTAAACCCGCCAAGAGCGCTAAAAATAACAGTTATCAAGCCTGCACTGACCACGGTTTCCCATGGTTCGAGACCCAGCATTATACCTCCAATTTTTATGGCAGCCAAAGTTACCGCTGCCATGGTAATAACATTAAACATTACCCCAAGGTAAATGGCTCTAAACTTTCTCAGAAAACTTGCAGCCTTTCCACCATAACGGAGTTCATAAAATTCCAAATCGGTTTTTACATTGGATTTTCTCCATAATTTGGCGTAGACAAAAACGGTAAGCATTCCTGTTATTAAAAAACACCACCAGCCCCAATTACCAGAAACTCCATTGGTTCTTACTAAATCCGTTACAAGGTTTGGTGTGTCTGTGGAAAAAGTGGTTGCTACCATCGAGAGGCCCAACAGCCACCATGGCATAGTACGCCCCGATAGGAAATATTCTGAAGAGCTTTTTCCCGATTTTTTGGAAACATAGATGCCTATAAAAAGTACAATGGCAAAGAAGCCAAAAATGAGAATATAATCTAGCGTTTGTAAATCCATAAGTTATAAGTTGGTTTGGTATTGCACTAAAGTATGATTTTTTAAAATACCTTTACCTTTTGTTCGCTAAACAACAGCTTTGACATTATTTACAACATTGGAATCTTCCTTAATGGTTTGGTCTATGGCTGCAACCGCAGCTTTTTTAATGGGCATTTCAAAAGCAGGTCTAAAAGGGCTTTCCATCTTCAATGTAACCCTTATGGCCCTGGCCTTTGGTGCTAGGGAATCTACCGGCTTAATTATCCCGTTATTATTGGTGGGAGACGTATTTGCCGTAATCTACTACAATAGGCATACACAATGGAACTACATTATAAAATTTCTGCCCTGGATGATCCTTGGGATTCTTATTGGCGTTTTTGTTGGAAAGGATCTGCCTGAAAGGGAATTTAAAATAAGCATGGTCATCGTTATTTTTATTAGTTTGGGCTTACTGATCTGGTGGGACAAAAGAAAGTCGCAAGCAATTCCAAAACATTGGTTGTTTTCTGGTTCCATTGGTGTAGTGGCTGGAATTTGTACCATGATCGGTAACCTAGCAGGTGCTTTTACCAATATTTTCTTTCTAGCCATGCGACTTCCAAAAAATGAATTTGTAGGCACGGCGGCATGGCTCTTTCTCATCACCAATCTGTTCAAGCTCCCTTTTCATTTATTTATATGGAAAACTATTTCAACGGATACACTGCTTATCAACCTAAAACTGCTGCCAGCAATCCTAGCAGGGCTTTTTACAGGCGTAGTGGTAGTTAAAATGATCAATGAAAAGAACTACAAAAAATTTATTTTGGCGGTAACCGCTGTTGGAGCCATTGCCATTCTCTTCAAATAAACCAATGTCCTATTAACCATAAATGGAGTATGTGGAAAGCCATGTACATTTATGCAACTTCCATAGTTATGAATGAAAGTCTCGCCAAGGGTTTGGTACAAGATTTATGGGTAGATTATTGGCAGCGAAAGGAGGAGGTTAAGATACATCATATAAAAACCTATCTATATAAGGCTATTCGCTACAGCTGCATGATCATTGAAGAAATACAATAGATTCCAGATGGAGGTTTAATTTAAGCCAGTATCCGTTTTGTTTCATCTGCATAGATGACAAAAGGTGCTTTCTTAAACTTGTTAGGCAACGGGTTAAAATAACCTTCATCTTCAAGCATTCAATATCATAAAGTCATAGAACTAAGTAGCATTAACCATTCCCATGCTTATATTTGCAACTGAGTTGCATTAACTAAAATTGACAGCTAAGTTAATGCCCTTTGTGCAACTTTCTCTTTATCGTATCCAACTGTAATTGAATAGGGTGGATGCCTTAAAGACGATTTAGAACAAAATGAATTTTTAAGCAGTATCAACAATCAAAATTTAGAAAAATGATTACAAAACAACAAGTATTGGATGCCCAAGCTCTATGGGGAGATGGTGTAGTAAAAATTGGTTCGCTAAAAGAAAGTAGACCTGAATGTGAGGAATTCGCAAGCGAATTTCTTGATGATCGCTATGCTTTTGGGTCTGCCACGGTTTTGTTTAAACCCACCAAATGCGCTATAGAACAATTTAGGCCCAGCAAACCAATGGCTTTGTCGTATTTTATTGCTGGTGCAGACAGGGCATGTAATGAAGACAAAGGATTTGCCATACAACCTTGGACAAAGGTAAGGTTTGAAAATGCCGGTATCATTCTACAGGAAAACCGAGCCATAGCAATGGGAAATTACTTTTTTACCGATTTAAACGGTGATGAGGCCAAGGTTGAGTACACTTTTGGCTACCTGTTA
>JBDWSS010000046.1:0-18199 GCA_039985375.1 Flavobacteriaceae bacterium | reverse complement strand
ATCAAGTCCCTAAAAAAGAAAAGTACAAAGCTTCGTACAATCCCCTTATCCGACAGATTGTACCGCATGTTGGGAGAATATTTCAATAAGACCGCCAAACTCAATATCGAGGCAGATAACTATATATTTCCAAGCTACGCCCAAAAAGGCCATATAGACCGTCGTACCATTTGGAAAATACTCAAACGCCATGCCCTAAAGCTCAATATCCCAAACGTACACCCACACACCCTAAGACATAGTTTCGCAACCCATCATTTGTCCCAAGGAACATCCTTGGCAGAAATAAAAGAAATGTTGGGACACTCCAAATTCGATACCACCCTCATATATGCCGAAATACCCACCGAAAAATTAAAACAACAAGTAAATGCCGTAACCACTCCCCCACTCACAATTTGGCAAAAAATATATGGTAGAATAAGCCCTAAAAAACCAACAAAACTTATCAATCTAGACTTTACCGAAAGCTATTTTACCATAGGAAGGAACCAACAATTAAAACAACTGGAAAATAATGCCAATAAGGGTATAAATACCATATTGATTGGTTCAATCGGAGTAGGTAAATCCCACCTTTTGGAAAACCTAAAAACAAATCGAAAGATATTGCGATTAGACGATAGTGAGAGCATAAAACAATCCTTGGTACAAATACTGCTTTATCTCTACAAGGACAAGGATACCGTTAACGCCATACTTTGGAAAGACTTTACAATCGAAGAAATCAAAAAGAAGATACAACGACAGAACATTTCCCATCTGTGCAGTACCATAACCGCCTCCGTAGAACCAAAGGAATATGTTTTGTTGATAGATGACAGTACCAGGATCACACCAACCGGTAAAAAAGCACTGGAAAACCTAAAGGACACCTTCACCATCATTACATCAGCAAGGCAGATAAAAGCCAATGACACCTCATTTATTTGGGATTTTGAGGTCATTAAGCTAAAACCATTGGCCCGCCATCAATCCATACAGCTCATACACCAATTGAGCAACGGTTTAAATGTAGAAAATTGGGAGCTTTTTCATAACCATATCTATGAGCAATCAAACGGCAATCCCCGGGCAATTACCGAATTGGTCAATAGATATAAAAAAGAACCGGTATTGACCGATCAAATTATCAGGGAAATAAAACATACAGGAGCATTGGTAGAGTTCGATATGACCTTTATCATCGTCCTTTTCCTCGGGGCCGTAACAGCAATGCGTTATATGTCCCGAGAACTGGATGCCCCTGCCCTACGCTTCATAGGTTCCATAGGACTGATACTCCTTATCGTATCAAGACCATTATTTAAAAATTTAAAACGAAAATTTATTTGACCATGGTAGAAATCAAGAGTAAAAAAACAGGAAAAACATTAGTAATAGGTAAAATCGTAAAAGAGACCGATAGCACCCTAAAACTGCACACATCTAGGCAAGTCTATAAAAAATCCAACATCGCCGTACAATACGTAATAGCCATCCTGTTGGTGCTCATTTTAGGTTCCTGCAAAACCAAAAAATATACCCCCGAGCAATTAGAGCGCATAAGAATAACCGACAGTATCGCCAATGCCGAAAAAGCCATGAGAATGATGGACTTTAAAGAAGAACTCATCGATCGCGAAGGTCAAACACGGGATCATTGAAACGCCCTTAACCTTTAATCCTCAACCTTGAACCTTGAACCTTAACCCTTGAACCTTAAAATATAAAGTGACAGCCCCCAACCACATCGCCGGAGGAATCGTAATAACAGGACTGTTCTGTAGCCTATGGAATGTAAACATATTTGCCAACCCCATATACATAACCACCACGTTTTTGGGCGCCCTCTTGCCAGATATCGACCATACCAAGTCCGTCATAGGAAAAACGGCATATCCCCTGGCAAAATGGCTCTCCGTCAAATTCGGACATAGAACAATAACACATTCACTCGTATTCCTTTTCAGTATAACCGCATTGCTCTATTTCCTCGAACATTTCCGCATCATAGCAATACAACAATCCATTACAACCAACGCCCACCCAATAACACTTATTTTATTTTTTGCTGTCTTTTCACACCTGCTGTTAGATATGTTTACCATACAGGGCATACCCCTATTCTATCCCTTTTACCGAAACCCGTGCGTGATCCCCGCAAATGTAGATTTGCGCATAGCATCAGGAAACCTCAAACAAGAAGGCGTTGCACTCTTCATATTTGCCTTTCTGGCCATGTTTCTCCAGGATCTCTTTGCCAACGGATTTTGGTTCACCTACAACAAACAATTTAACGATATCACACATCTAGAAAGGGAATTTAAAAATGCCAATACCCTGCTCAACGTCAACTACGATTTCAATATGTTCCAAGAAAATTACCAAGGCAATGGGTTCTTGGTCTATGCAGACTATCAACAATGCTATATTTTGGGCGATACCCTTATCCATCTCAATAAATACCAACAAGGACAGATAATCAATAAATTGGTTCCCGCAAAAACAAAAGAAGCCCTTACCATAACAACTTGCAACTTTTCAAACATAACCATAGACAGCATCAACCAAATATTGGCAAACAACTTCGTAAGCACCGGAAAAATATTCAGCAACCAAAAAATAGACCTGGTCACCAAAGAAGGCCTCCAAAACGAAATCTATTTCGATGTAAAGAACGAGTACAACCTTCACTTCATCAAATCCATTAAGGACAGTCTCAACCACGCAATCTTCAAATCCGTTCAAGACATAGAATACAAGATAAAACTAGAAGAAGATGCATTAAACTTCAGTAACAGCAAATACTTCAGATCCCGGGACCAATTAAAAGAACTCAAACAAAAACTTCACCAAGTAGGGCAATTGTCCAACTACGAGATCAACGAGATAAAAAACAAGATTATCAAGCTCGAAAACTACCTGTCCAATGCACTCCCCAAACGTTCCAAGACCATGGTAAAATTATATAACCAATTAGAAGAACTAAAAGCAAAAGAAGTAAACCCAAACATATACCTATCGGGCAGCGTAAGTTACTTCCAATTACCGCCATAATTTCAGCGCATTACAGAAACCCGCAATTATCGAGCAAACCTAACCCATAACTTAACCAAAAAAATGTATTATGAACTTAAAAAAAAACCTACAACAAACAATTGCCAAGATGCTAAAAACCCTGATTGTTGCCGCAACCTTCCTTTCACTAGGGCTAGTATTGGGCGGAAACTTAGCAGAATGCGACAAACTCCCGGAAGACGAAGATTTCTTTGATGTCGCAGAAAGTGAACGCAAAGCCATGATCCAACGCTATAACTCATGGCACCAACCCATTGCCCGTTGGGAAAAACAGGCCCGTGCCCACATCTTCCATAACAAAAGAAAACAGGTCATCAAACCAGAAGCCTACCAACGTGCTGATAGCTGCTACCACCTATGCAAACGCGATTTTGATATGTTCCATGAATTCAAGGAGTGGCGCAAATCATTATCATCTACAACCAAGAAGAAAACACCTTAGCTAAAACCACCACAACCCTAATTAAAACGATGCACTTTGAACGGTCTCGGCTATAAATAGTTGCGTGGTTTAGCACTTAACTTTGCAAGTACACACCAAGCTGAAAATCCGCGAGGGTTTTCGTAAGTAGGTTAGAACTAGCGATAAATTATATACGTCTTTGTTAGCCCACGTTTTCTATCAGTTTTTTTAATTTTTGATATTCTGGGTCATCCAAAATATCATACTCATTTGTAGTTGCTAGTAAAATGGCATTTCTACATTCTTCAATTCTGCGTAAAACAGGTAAAACAATACTCTTTCCGTGGTTAATATACTTTTTCATATCTCTCGCAGAAGTTGGGATTTTATATCCATCTCTACTGCTTGCAATTAAAACTCCTTTATCTCTTAAATGACCAATTACTTTAGAACTAAAACGTTCTTTACTTAATGGACTTTGTCTATTTACACTTAAATGGCGTACAAATTCTGCTGATGTTGTAAATTTTCTTGGATGATTGGATTGATGATATAGAAGTAACAATTTAAGAAAGTTAATTCTATCACGATTATCTGGTGTATTTCCAGTTGTTTTGTCAATAAAGTCGAACGCTCTATTCAAACCAAGTGTTGCAATCGTTTCATCATATTCACTAAACATTCCTTTTTCACTAAATTCCTCGGATTTATATTCTTTTGGGAAGTGGTTTAGACTAATTAGTTTATCGTTAATTAATTCGACAAATTCAGATGATTTGTCCGATTTTTTAAGTTCGTCAAATATATAACCTAAAGATCCAGCCATCATATCCGCTAACTGAACACCTAAATCATTATGGCTTTTTTGGACTTGAAAATCAGAACCTGCAAACAGATTTCTAATGTGATTTTTCTCAACGTATTTTTTGAAACTCCGCATAAAATCATTTCCTCCGTGTTCGTCAACTTTTAATTCAAGTTGTGGGAAAGTTCGATAAAGTTCTTTGTAAAGAATTCCGTTTAAATATTTGTAGAATGACTGTTTGTATTTGAAACCCTCTCCGAATAATTTTCTTTTATCTATTACTACAGCATAAACAGAGAAATTCACTTTTTTAAGTTCTTTTAAAATGAGAATTCTACGCTTATGGTTCTTTGATACTTTATTTGATTTTATTTCACCTGTTTGAAAAAATCGCTTTCTAATTTCTTCAAGTTGACTTTGAATTTTACTTAACTCATCTTGATTCATAATTACACTTGCAATTATGAAATGACTTCCTTGAGTATCAAAATCAAAGGAATTATTTCCAAATTCGTCTGCAAATGCTATTACTTTCTTCATAGTTTGTTTTTTCTTTAATGTGGGCTAACTTGTTTATATAAGCATAAAACATACTTAGTTACCACCGCATAGGCAAAAAACTAGTTCTTTATCCTAGAGTCAGTTATTGTTTACAAAGTAAGTTCAGGGGGAGGAATTAAAATTATATATTTGACTGCTATTCACACTAAAGAAAATCCGCAATTTTCCTGGGAGTTTTCCGTAGTTTTTATTTTTACTGCACAAATAGACACTTCCAGTAAAAAATAAAGCCCCTTAAAAAAGAGCTTTAGAGTCCATTTATGCATTCTTTAGTGCCTTGTGCAACGGTTACCGTTGTTGTAAGCAGGACTTTATTCATCCAGTAATGTCACTTGCGAGAAATCAAATACGTTAACTGATTTTAAAAGTCCATTTATTCTATTCAAATCTATCTCAATATTGTTATTCCAATCTTGCATTAAAAAACTTGAATTAGTTTTACCGAGTAAATGAAATATAAAATGGTAATTCTCAATTTGTTCGAAAAGGCTATTGAATTCATTAAATAGATAGCTTTTCATTCTTATAAGTCGTCCATCTTCCTCAATTCGAATTAAGTATTTATGTTCGGTTTGTAATTTATTTACTAATTCTAAAAACTGCTCAATTCCATTATTAAGTTTAGAAACTAATAAATACAAGAAAGCTTGTCCCAATTCAGCTATTACACAAATTCGTTTTTCTTCAATTACAACAAGTTTTGAATCTAAATAGTTATCTCCGAAATGATGAGCTAAAAGATGTTCTTTCGTATAAATATCTCGAAAAGTTAAATTCTCAAAGTGTTTAAGCGTTTCAAGATTTTCTCCTCTAACGGCATAATGTTTTGAATTAAAACATTTGTAAAATCCATCGTATCCATAATTTTTACTTAAATCGAATCTTTGAGTTAAAGTTTGGTATAAATTACAAACTTGATTGTATTGTTCATTTGTCATTTGGTTAGTTTTTCGTCTTGATTACAACAGTCTGGTGTATGGCTCGTTGCGTGCAAAATAGAGATTATTTTTCGGTTGAGCCACTGGTCAGATTTTTAAACTTTACTATTTATCTTTTTATTGGAAATCGTCAAATTTAAAAATTTGGCGACTCTTCAAATATGCCATAACTTCGATTAAGCAACTGATTAGCAATGAGCTATACACGTTGTTGTGCTTTCGTACTTTTTATAAGTTCTCTTTTAAATTCCTAATCGTATTTGTCATTCTATCGATAAGGTCGTTGTAAGTCCAAATTTTTATTCCAATATTGTTCTTTAAATCTTTGAAGTTTTCTTTCCAAACCTCACATTCTTTTCTTTGTCCAATTACAATTATGCAATCAGAAACACTTTTCTTTTCAGATATCCCTAGTTCTTCAACTTTTTCCGATGACATAGATTGATACCATTTTTTGTACCCTAAAATTTGCGGAATTGCTCTAGACAAATCTTTTGAAAGACTATAAGATGTGGATTTTCCGCAGTTTTTATTTTCCCTTTCTTCAATATCAAATATTTCTGCAGTTGGTGACTTCAATTCGATTAGAATATGATTTTCCAAATTTTGTGTTGCTAGTATGTCAAATCTTTTTCTGCCCATTATTTCTCCCTCTCTTTTTGGGTCAACATACTCAATACCAAAAATCATACATCTTGTACTTCTATATTTTCCATTTTCTTCATCAATCCAATTTTGAAAGAAGGTTTCGTTTTGGTCTAAGTTATTTTCAACAAAGACTTTTAAATCTTCAAGTGCCTTGATTTGTACTTCTGGGATTTTTTCGAAAAAGGAATTTTGGACTTTCTTACTTGTTATGAACTTTGTAAAAATTTCGATAAACTCAGAATCTGAAATAATTGATTCTGATTCATCGTTTTGTTCTGAGCTGTCTATTTCGAATATAGCATCAATAAGTGATTTTCTTGATTCTTCTGGTAGGTTTTTGATACCTATTAATAAGTCTTTATCGCTTACACTTGTTTTCAAAAATTCAATTTTTTCATCTTCTGACACACTCAAATTTGCAATTGAGATATGTTGTCCAAAGTAGGCTTCAACCCTTCTTGGGTCAGAACGATAATAACCAATTTCATCACAGAATCGAATGTAATCATCAATATTTACTAGCCAATCGTTGCCATATTGAACAAAGTCAGTTACTTCGGGATTATTGGTAAAATAGATATTAATTCTTTCGTTGTTATTTAGGAAAGCTCTTAAAGCATCCGAAAATTTAAATCGAGTTTGTCTGTAAGAGTAATTAAAGTGAGTTTTTAAGTCAAAATCGAGAAATATTCGAGAAGAAAATTCCAACTCCTTAAAAGAGTCTTTATTTATCTTTTCTTTATTTACCTTTTTCTTTTTTTTGCTCATCAGTTTGTTTTCTCACGGACTTTCCTAGTATAAAGCACAACTTGTTTATATAAGCATAAAACATACTTATATACCACTGCACAGGGCAAAAACTAGGTGTTCATCCTAGAGCCAATTATGTTTTCAAAGTAAGTCTGGGGGAGATTTGAAATTTATAAATTCTATTCCTTAAACAATTGCAGGAAACCCTTAATTTTTCTAGGGTTTTTCCGTAATTTTTATTTTTACTGCTCAAATAGACACCTCCACTAAAAAATAAAGCTCCTTAAAAAAGAGCTTTTGAGTTCCTTTATTTGTTCTCTAGTGCCTTGTGCAACGGTTACCATTGTTGTGTTTAGTACTTTATTCTTGCGAATTTTTTGAATTTGTATTGTCAATTGTATTTGAGTTTTTAGGAAGTTCGTCAATTGTTTTAAGCATGTCCAAAGTCGATTGTGGAACTTTAGGCACATTTTCAATCAATTTAACTATATCAGAAATATACTTTGGTGTTTTAAGTAAATAATCATATTGTTTAACCAATTCACTTACCGGTTTATAAGTATTTTCATTTTTATAATAATCGTTAAACAACCCATTTCTAGAATTAGAAATATTATTTATTAAATAATTGTCATAATTTTTTTCATCCTCCAACCTTACTTCTTTTACCTCATTGATAGACTCTTCCTTTACTTTAGAATTTAATTTATCCTTGGCAAAATTTAAAAACAAATCAGCTTGATATATCAAAATTCTAAAACCTGTTTCATCAAAAAATTCTTTGATTAATTCCTCTCTAGGTCTAATAGTTTGCCCTTTGAATTTTAACCACCAATCTTCTTTCCGGTCGTCAGTCACAAAAATAATTGTGCTTTTAGAACTTTTTGATTTGTCAATTAGTTGATTCCATATTATCAAATCGCCATATAAATGTTTGTCTCCCTTGGATTTCTTATTAGGAATATCAGAAAATCCAGGTGGGATATTCTTGTCATATCTAATTTTCCCCTTATCAAAAATTGATTGTAATTCTTGGTCAGAGTAGTTTTGTCCAATTTTGTCATCAAATAATTCTGTAACACTGGGAAGAATTTCATCCGACTTTAGATATTCGGGATGTTTTTCTGATTGATTTAAAAGGTCATTTTTGATTTTATCAAATTTTTTAGATATTTCTAATTTGACTTTGTCAATATTGATAAAAGGATGTCTTTTGAATTGATTCAAATCATTATCCAATTTTTTATAAATTTCATCAAGTTTATCTCCAATTTCCTTATAAGTCTGTTCTTGAGATTTGATTACTGAGATTCTATTATTATGAAACTCATACCCAGCTTGGTATGGCAGCCATAATCTGTCGGAATATTCATTTAAAGTTTTTAGAAAGTCATTTTTTGTGCTTTTGCTGTAACGATAAAGATTTAATAAAGTATTTGCGTCAAATGCAATTATTGCTTCAGTCCAGATATCATTTATTTCTTCCTCATCTGGCGGATAAAATCCAAAAAATTCTTTCTTCATATTTTTTTTTGTATTAAACACAACAATTAGCTAAACGTACTTTGGTGCGCTTATTCCTATTTTGCTATTACTTCTCCAATGCATTTTAATGGTTTCAACTGTTATTTATATAGGCATAAAATACATCCTTCTACCACAAATAAGGGCAAAAACCAGTTCTTGTTCTTAGAGCCAGTTATCGTTTAAAAAGTAAGTTCAGGGGGAAGAATTAAAATTATAAATTCAACTTCAAAACCCACTAAAGAAAAACCTTGAAATTTCTAGGGTTTTCACACAATTTTATTTTTTACTGATTAAAAAGCTGCTCCCAAAAATGTTCAACTGGAGAATTACCGGTGATTTCAGTAAGTTTTCGCTCCTCCTTATAAATAAGTAGGTCAAGTTTTCCCGAATCTTTGTTGAAAGGAATAAGTCGTCGTGCCCTGGCAATGCCGTCAATACGGTTTTCAAGACTGAGCACATTCATGGCCGTACGGTATTGGTCTTCCGTAAAATGGGGCATTCCCCTGGTCTTTAATAGCAACGATAAGTATGAGGTGTACTTCATTGGATTAAATCCAAATTTATGGAATTAATCCGTTTAATCGAAAGCTATTTTTTTATTATTTTGTGGTACAACCTCAATACATGTGTTATTCAGCAGCGCAAGCAAAAAAAACCTCCGATTTGGCAAAGATTATGGATGCAGTTGCCAAACTGCCCGAGTTCATGAACGATGACGACTTGGTACGCTTCCACATCAACGGATTTGCCAAACACCACATGAACGCTGGCAAAAAAGTGGCAGAACACCCAATAATGCTTATCCAGCCCCAGGAGAACCCCAAATACCTTACACCCGTGATGTGGGGGTTTGTTCCCAGGGAAGTTTCCGGAGAAACAATTCCGGAATATTATAAAAAGACATTGCCCTATGGTTCCGGCTTAAATGCAACAGCCGAAAAACTGTTCACCTCACGCATGTTTATGGAAAGTGGACACCAAAGAAGATGTGTTGTGCCGGTAACCGGATTCTATGAACCCCATACCACCCCACACAAGGTCAAGGGCAGACCATTTAAAGTACCTTTTCATTTCAGCAGAAAAGATGACCAGGTAATGAAGCTGGCCGGCATATACGAATTCACCTATGATGGCCATGCAACCTTTAGCATATTGACAAGGCAGGCCACTCCCCTATTTGAAAAGATCCACAACACCAAAAAAAGAAGACCGGTAATACTACACGACGAACAAACAGAAGCCTGGTTAGATGGATCCACCAACCGAAACGAATTAGAACAAATCATAAGCACGGATATGCCAGATGAACTATTAACGGCACACCCAATCAGCAAAGACCTATACTCCCCAAAAGTCGATTCCAACAGGCCTAACATAACCGACCCCGTACACTACGAACAAATCGAAATCGATTATGACAACAAACCAGGATCAATGAACCTGTTCAATCAAAACTAACAATCAGGAAAACGGCCATCACTTAATTCCCGGAATACTCCAGTACCAATTGGAGGCTTTAGGTATTATTTTAATAGATATGAAAATTTGGATTGCTCAAGCTTCTTTGTAGCTAAATCAAAGTTGGTCGTATCTCCGGTCTTTTTGTAAATGTTTCTTTGTAAACTGGTGATACTAAAATTAGTTGATTCAACTGCGCCCATTTCATTTAACAAGTTCAAGGATTTTTCAAAATCATCTTTTAAAAACAATTTTACCGCATGCTTAAATCTGTCCTTAAAAGAATCTGAAAAGTTATTTTTTTTCTTAATGCTCAATGAATCACCTTTCCATTTAATATCAGGATATTCAATATAGTTAAAGGAAATACTTTTCATTACGCGCACTTTTTTTCCATTAACTATTGGGGAAATCCACATGCCCTTGGTTCGCTTAATAGCTTTTTCTAGAGCTTCATCAAACTTTTTGTTAATGTGATGAAATATTTGCACTTCACTAATACTCCCGTCTATATCAATGATAAAAGATGCATTTGCAAAAGTGTTTTCATTATGTGATTTACCTTCAACAAAAGGCTGAATAAAGTCTTTTACATCGGCATTGTCTTTATTCTTAAATTTTGGGTAAACCCTCTCCGATTCAAAATATAGGCTTGCACCATTATTCGTTAAGATATCATCCTTGTCTATTGGCAACTGGTTTAAAAAATAACCCTCTTTCAAGTAGTAAGTTCTAATGGAATTTTCATTTTTCCTATTGTTGATTAACTCCACAAGAACCAATTGATTGTCCTCTATTTTTTCAATTTCAAACTTGATGAATCCAATATTAAGAATACTTCCCTCAATCTTATACTTAACTAGATTCCCTTTCTCATTGGGATCTAAAGACACAAACAGGTTGTTCTTATTTTCAAATGTATATTTGGTAAAGAAAGTATTTCTCCTATTTATTTCTGGTGTCACCCCCTTTTCAAGATTTTCCACCTTTGTTTTTATCCAGGTGCCAAGAATTTCGTTACTTAATTGAGCATGAGAAAAAGTTATGGCCAAAAAGAAAGTATGGATAAAAATTTTCCTTTTCATAGAATTTTATGCCTAGCGAATTAAAATGTTTATGAATTAATTGAACGGAACTTACTTTTTCCGCACCCTCAATTTTTCAACTTCCTCAATGGTAAGTCCGGTAGAATCGGCAATTGTTTTATTGTCTACTCCGTTTCTTTTAAACTGCTTTGCTATTTCAACGGTTTTATTTTTATTGGCAATTTCAGCGGCCTCCTTCTTCAATCGTTTTTCCAGAACATATTGCGGAACATACTTTGTACTCTTTTTCAGCACGTCCAATAATCCAATATCAAGAAAGCTCAAAAAGCTTTTGGTAGATATGATCAGATGGTCAATAACCTCTGTATTCACGATCCTGCCCACCTGAATCAATTTGTCGGTGATATTCTCGTCGGCTTCAGAGGGTTTTAGTTCCCCGCTCGGGTGGTTATGGCATAAGATAATCTTAACAGCCCTTTTCTGTAGCGCAAGGCTAAACACCTCCATGGGTTCAACAATTGTCCTATTAATCGTACCTAGGCTTATTAGTTCAATAAAAAGGATTCTATTATTGTTCTCAAGGCCTATTACCCAAAAGTGTTCCCTGTTCTGGTCAATCTTATCTTCCCGTAGCAGCACCTTTTGCATAATTCCATAAATGTCATCGGAATTAAGGATTTTAATTTTTTCCTTTTCGGTCAAGTTCACGTCCATAGTGTAAAAATAGGGAATCTTGCTTTGATGGCATTGGTGAAAAGTGTTGTTCAAGACTCATTTTTAGCTTTGCTAAGGCACCGAAAATTGACCTTTCAATACTGATTCAATAAGAAAAAAGCTTTTTTAAGAGCCTTATGTCAATCCATTATTTTCCCTATTAGGGGTTTGTGCAACGGTTACCATTGTTGGGCGTTCGTTTTTATTCGATTATTTCTTTCCCTGTTATAGTAAAGTATTTAATATTGTCATCAGTAGAAATTTGAAAATTTAAAACAGAATTGTTATCAATGAAATCGGTATAGATAGTTAATTCGCCAATCATACGAGCAGTATTGGGTAAAATAGCAGTCCGTTCCGAATTAATAATAAATGAGTTACTATCAATATTGATTTCTCTTTCTACACTATTTGAAAATAATTTTTCAAAATCTCCATTAATTATTGGCTTGTTTATATTCTTTGCAGTTTCTGCACTTCCAGACATATAGCAATCCAAATATTTGACTACTTTATTTCCTGTGTTCCTAGCCCAAATTTTTAATTCAATTTTTGAACTAGATTTTAAAATTTTATTTAGTATTCCTTTATTAATTACTGTCTCAAATTCTATTTCAATATTAGTTTTTGATTGTCTGTTAATTATATCTTTAATTTCCCAATCATCCATCATTATGGATTGGAAATTATAACGCCTATAATATCTCTTGTCCTGTGATTGATGTGCGGTATTGCTTTTAGGAATTTCAACAACATATACTATGTCATTCTTATCTTTTTCGGATGTTTGAATAGGTGTAATAATAATTCCTTTGATTCTAGGTGAAATAGTACTATTTATTATTTGTTCAAGCCATTCTTTTGTGAATTCTTGTCCGCTTATTGGGTCAATCTTTTCAGGTAAATGGCTTTTCTCTTTTTCGTCAAACTCTCTAACTCCATAAATAATTACTCCTCCATCAGAATTCGCAAATGCACTGACATCTTTAGAAATTTCTTTTTTCTTTTCACGTGATTTAGAAATAGAACCAGCACCTTTGTAATCTAGATGAATATTTTCTTCTATTCCATCAGTTATATATTGTTCTATTTTCTTTAATGTCCACATAGTTTTTTAACGTTAAATATATGGCAAGTTGGGCAGAAAATAAGCGATTACTTGCGAATTAGTCACAAGCCAAATCTTTTGTATTTTGTTTTAATTTTTCTCTTTAATGCCAAATCAAAAGATTTGGCGACTTTGCAAATGGACAGCAACTTTTTGGTTAAGCATTAATCGCCCAATTTGCTATATATAGTGTTAACTACTTTTTATTTTTCCTGGGTCTGGTATATTATATTCTTTTCTTTTTTGTTCCATTAAATTTTTGACGTCAACTATCAGTTCAGTTATTGGCTCGTTATATTCATACTTATGCGAAAAGTCAATAAATTCTCCTAAATTGTATTCCATTCTGGCATAATAAAACTGGTAAAGTCTTTTAAAAACATTTTTTTTTAATTTCATATTTATACTTGAGGATTCAATTTCTTCAATAAAATAAGTTATTAAATACAAGACATATTTAAAATGATATTCAAACCTTATATTCCCCTCTTTTCTCTCATCAAAATCAGCAACATATTTAGCAAGAGTCGATTCAAAATTAATTTGTGATAGGATCTCGTGTAATTCGTCTTCTGGGAATTTTACGGATCGGAATTCTGCTTTTATTTCAGAGTACCTATTATCTAGAGTTTTTAAAAAACTATCTTCTCGAAGAATATTGTTAGCTTTAATTTGTTCTGTGAAAGAGAAGTAAATTAATACTGAAGCTATAATGTTAGCTATAGGAGCAGTTATTCCTCCAATTGTGTCTCCTATATATCCAGAATTCTCATCAAATGAAAATAGAAAACTATTTTTCGCAAAAATCCAAGGGCTTATTATGACTAATATTATTCCTATAATAAGTAAGATTTTTGATTTTCTTTCCATTCGTAATTGTAGTTAACAATTGGCTAAACGTACTTAGGTACGCTTATTTCTATTTTACCATTACTACTCTAATGCATTTTTAATGGTTTCAACAGCATGTGTTGCTACCTTTTATAGATACATCGTGATACCACAAATAAGGGCTAAAACCAATAATGGTTATCAATCCATTATTGAATTAAAAAGCAATCAAAGTAAGCTCGGGGGGAGGGTTGTAAATTAGAAATTCAATTTCAAAACCCATTAAAGAAAACTCGCAATTTTTCTGGGGTTTTCCTGTAATTTTTTTACTGCACAAAAAGCTGCTCTGTTATATTTCCGGTAACCTCCATCAATACGTTCATGGCAGGCAGCACATAAAATTACAGGAAAGACAACCAGATCCGGCATATACCAATTCACCTATGATGGCCACTCCCCTATTTAAAAAAATCCATAACACAAAAAAAAGAAGACCCGTCATTCTGCACCACCAACAAACAGCAGCTTGGTTAGATGGATCCACCAAACGAACCGATATTGTTGTCTGTAGTTATTTATTCATTGGAACTGAAAAAAGCAACAATAGAATCCCTGGCATTAGTTACCAGTCCGAGCTGGCATATACAAAAACGTCTATACTCGAGCAAAGAAGGTTGCAAAACAAGTTTCACAACCCTCTTTAGCTCCCAACCAAGAAACATTTAAACCAAAGAATCACAAGGTTATAAGGTGTATCGGGTCTGCCCTGCTATGCAAACATTTTTTAGCGCAGGCAAGCTGCTCTGTAAAAAAATATTCGCTTCTCCCCTTCGCAGCCCGCTACCCGCAATCATTTGTCTTTTTTGCGTCACGGTTTTTCAAAAACCACGCCACAAAAAACCCAATCTTGCTTCATTATTTTGGCTCGCCTTGCGTGCCGTGTGCTGTCTGCACAAAAAGGAGTTTGTCACAATTTTCATTACCAAAAATATGCGCCAAACCCTTTTCGCTTGTGTCGGTGTCACGGCAATACGTAGTTTGCCACTGTGCCCCCGTCAGCAACGGCGCTCGCTGGCGGCAAGCCTAGTACTCGCTACGCTCAAACATGGCCGCAGGCGCTATAACCTTGCATCATAAGCACTTAAAACAAACATCCGAATTTCATTTCGAAATAAATTATATGGAATTGTACTTATCGATTTTCAACCTACTATTAAAAATACAACGCTACGGCAATTTACGCCTCCTGGTCCATAAACACAGACAAGCTGTGCAGAAATGGCCCACTCTCCGTTTTGGTTGCCTAAGCGTTGCATATGCCGCACCCTGTAGTATTAAACCAAAATTTATGATCCCCAAAAAAGAACATTACCGAATCCTTAGAGAAAAGTACATCACGAATCTTGAATGCCCGGTCTGTGGAAAATACCAACGATGGTATTCCGTACTCTGGTCCTGTATTTACTGTTGTTGGAACCCTTCAAAACAACGGCATTGTTGAGTTACCAGAATTGGATTGAGTTTTTTTGTTTTTAGGTAACTTGTTTAGTCACCTTTTTATGGTTTGAAATGTGCGACAAAATGGCTCTTTTGTCGCACCCCCAGACCCCCGTTTGTAAAAATTTTACATAAACTTTACATTTACAAATAGATTTTTCTTCAACCTCCGAATCTAATTATATGCATAACCAAAACACAAATCCTACTTTATGCAAATCATATGGACAAAATCGGCTGTACAAGACAATCTTGAAAACATCGATTATTTAATAAAAGAGTGGTATTATTCTGTTGCTTTGAAGTATGAGCAAAAGGTGATAACGACAGAAGAATTAATCAGAAAATCTCCTTTTTTAGGAAGATACGATGATGACTTGGGCCTATATAAAATCCTTGTCGTCGAACAGATATATATGTTTTATGAAGTTCGAGGCGATGCAATTTATATCGTAAGGATGTGGAATAATTTTCAAAAACCCTATTGGTAAGGCGCCAATTTATTACGCATAATTATCCTAGCTTTTTCAGAAGATACCACGTTTCCTTGCATTATTTCCTCCCTGCCTTCTTCTATTTTCTGAAGAAGTTCTTCTTTATAGGCTTCCTTTTCAAAAAGTAATTTAGTTATCAATTCTATTTCTTTAATACTAAAAGAATTAGATTTTAACTTTCTATAAAAAGTTCTCTTGGACATATTCAATTCATCCAGAAAATGTTGCATTTTATATTTACTATCCTTGATATAATCAGTAAGATTCTCAACATATGCGCCGTATTCTTTCACCAATTTCACCATATCTTGTCAATTTTTTTACTATTTTTGTGTAAATATAATAACAATTATTGACTCTTCATACTATAAATTATGATACATTTTGTAATATTGGTTTAGCCCAAAGGCTGAAGCAATATTCAAGAAAGACGATGCGGCTGCCATTATACCGTAAAGGTTAAATGAAAAACGTAAGTCATAATTCTATTATGTAAAATATCCCTCGCGTTTGTAGCTTTTAAGCGAATTACCAACGGGGTCATCAATCTGTTTAATTTACGTAGCTTCAAATTTTCCACACAAAAGAAAGTTTATTCTAAACTTCGAAATTCGTCAACCCTGTCAACAAACCTCTCGGCTGTACTCATAATTTGTCATTATGTCAAATTGCCGCTCGACCAACAGCTTATTGCTTTCCTAAAATCAAAATGCTCAGGCATTTTATTTTATACGCAATTCCCAGCCGCTTGCCAACGCCAAAAAAAGCAAAACTTTTAGATTCTTTTCAAATATGCGATTTATGAGAAACTGTCTACCAGTAAATTTTTCAGGGAATTCTCGGCAGCTTACCGCAACAGCACAAAATTTCGAAAATAAAATTTCTGTGCCCTTGCTACTCTTCATGTTCCTAGAAACCTTTCTTCATTTTCTATTTTACATAATGTAGAGATACACGTTGTTGAAATAAATAAACATTTAATTTTGAACTATTTTATACCATACTTCGCTATTAAAAGTCTCTTTGGTCTTATTTTCAACTAAGCTATATTGCTCTGAAAGTTTTTCAATACCAATTACCTTCAAACTGTCCCGCACATAAGTAAACCAATCCTTTCTATCTACCATAGCCCCATCAAGATTAACATCTCGCATTATTACATCTTCTAAGACGGATTTTGATAATATGCAATTAGACAAATCTGCTCCGGTTAAATCCGCTCTGTGCATTTTAGCACTATAAAAACTTGCTCCATTAAGTTTCGCATTTTTGAAAGAGGTTTCAACTAAATCGCAACCATTGAAAAAAGTAGAGTTTAAATTAGCATTGTCAAAGGTACAACCGCTAAATTCTGATAGGTTAAAATTCGTACCACTAAATTCTGTAAAGTTCAAGTTTGCATTATAAATTAAGAAAAAGTTGGGTCGCTCATCTCTCATTTCGGCATAAGATAAATTGGAGAACGACAGAATTTTCTCAGAAAGAAAATCTATATCGATATCACTATTTAAAAGAGCAACTAATAATTGACCACGTTCAGGACTTAAAGGTGTTTTTATTAATTCATCATTCTCCATATACCGATATGGCTTCATAGCTTGATTTAAACTTCTTATTCTACCCACAAGGGAACTTGAAAGTATCCTTGATTCATTCGTTTTGTTTTCTAGTTCTTGATTTAAATCACTTAAAACCTCACCCATTATAAACATTTGAGATGACCTACGGGATGCTTCAATTAGATGAGTTTGTTGTTCTACTCGAAGGTTCTGAGTTTCAATTTTATCATTCTGTAATTCAAACAAATCATTTTGCACTTCAAAATGTTTGTTTTGTTTCCACAAGAAAAATAATGTAGCTAGTCCCAATAAGCCTCCAGATGCAATGGCTAAAGTAGTTGGAGACGCAAAAAATCTCCAAATAATGGCTTTTGCCGATGCTTTACGCCGAATGTCATTTTCATCTGGCCACTTTTTTTTGCGTCTTACGTAATTCCAAAATAATATCCAAGGCCTATGCTCTTGTTCAATTAGCTTCGCTTCTATTTGACGGAGTTGCTCCCCTAAATCGCTGGGTTTACTTTCAAGTCCCATATTGAAAAAATCATTTTAAAGTTGATATTTAATATATAACTAAAAGCCATACAGCTGATTAGTAGTCCCTTCGAGTCATTATTAACCATGAACATTTATTCATTTCCCGTTACTTTTTTTCTTGATAAAAAAAGTAACCAAAAAATCAAGGCTTACAGATAATTTTGGAAACAATGTACGGTTCGGCCGCTAAATTTTAGGATCCATTGTAACCATTAAGATCGCTTTGTACTTTTTGAAACATTTTAGAAATCAACAAAAAGTAG
>JBDWSS010000045.1:0-10270 GCA_039985375.1 Flavobacteriaceae bacterium | reverse complement strand
AAACCTGAGGATATTGTCTAGTGCGAAAGAACCTCTTTCTTTTATGTCCAACCGATTGCTTGGAGTATGCTGTAAACAAGGCTTTTAAGCAAGAAAATTATTTTTATACTTCGTTGGGTAACTCCTTTGATCCCGATATTGTGACCATGGAGCACATAAGAGTATTGATAAAGAAATACCATATTGGAAAAATCTACTTTGTCCTTTCCAATGACAATCAAATAATTTTAGATGCATTGGAAGGACAATTTTTTTCCAAAACTAGAGGCCTTAAACATGTTTACTTGGAAATTACAAAGCAAAGAAAGACCTCAGCAATGTGGTCGCAAACAAAGAATCCCCAATCCATGATTCTTTCCTATTATTTGAACAATAAAATAAGAGCATTACAAACAAGCTTGAGCGATGTATTTTACCGTCCTAACTCCGTGAGCGGAATAATTTATGATAGGGATGCTCAGGTTTTTAAAACCATATATTCCGACCTGATCTGTTCAGAAAAATTCCATTTTAATTGAAATATACTGACCAAAATAATGGTAATAATTCGGCACTGCCCGGTAAAAGAAAAGGGTAATTCCTATCTTTAATAAAAAAGCAAACTGGTCTTAAACGATTTCCGCGCGGCTTGCTTCGCAGGAAAACCCCAACCTCCAAACATGGCAAAAGAAATGGATATTATCCAAAAATTAGCCGCTTCACTCAATCGAAGAGATGAAGTGCCCAATCAGGAACTTGCCAAAGAAATTGTACTTTCAAAGAACAAGAAAGCTGTTAAAGAATTGATTGGAAATCTATCCAACAAAAAAGCCATTCAAAATGACTGCATAAAAGTACTTTATGAAATTGGAGCGCAAGAACCCAAACTAATTGCCAATTATATCAATGAATTTGTAGAACAACTGTGCAGTAAAAATAACCGCCTTCAATGGGGATCAATGATTGCTCTTGGCACCCTCGTAAACGAACGACCAAAAGAAATTCATGCAATACTTCCAACCATTCTTAAGGTTGCGGATAAAGGCTCGGTCATTGCCAAAGACCAGGCCGTAAATATTCTAATAAAACTGTGCGCTACTAAAAGTTACTTCGATAGTGCTTTTACTTTATTAATAGAACAGCTTTTAAAAAGTCCCACAAACCAACTTCCAATGTATGCAGAAAGAGCAATCCCCGTGGTTGATGAAAAGAACAAAACCCTTTTTGTGAAAACCCTTACCTCCAGACTCAATGATATTGAAAAAGAAACCAAAAGAAAACGCATAGAAAAAGTCATAAAAAAATTCAAATAACATAAGGACAGCATCCAACAAAGTGTATGGTCTTAGTGGTTTTGTGCTGAAATCCAATTTTTACAATAAAACGTCAATATGATTCCTTAAGCGTACAAAAAACTACGCAACAAGAATGGCTGTAGTTCAACGCTCCATGGTCAACAGAAAGAATACCTACCCTTACCTATGGTAGATTCGGACAAGCTTCCTACCTTTAATAAACTATAAACAGGTCTGCATGATTGCATCGTACAGCTTGCTCCGCAGGCCGGTGGCAAAGGCCAAAACCAATGTGCACCATTAAATCGACGCTTGCGCTAAACCCTGTCTATTTGTTCAGATAAATTTCTTATTAAAATGTCGAACTTATTAATCATAGTTTCAGGAATTGGAGCAGTTCAATGCATTTTATTTGCTTTGTTGATTCTGATAAAAAACAGGAAAAAGTTATCCGATTGGATTTTGGCATGTTGGTTTTTAGTCTTCTTTGTTCATTTAGTGATTTCTATATTCAAAACATTAAATCCAACGGACACAACCGGGGCATTTATTATGACCATAGGGTTTTTACATGGCCCACTATTTTTTGTGTATACCAAGGCCCTATTTAATGAACGTTTCCTTAACATTGACTATTTACATTTTTTAGCTTTTACTCTTTTTACAATTTTTAGCTTTTACGTTCAACCGAATTATGCATTGCTATGGGAAATAATAATGCTGATCGCTAAACTGATTTCAGTGACTTTTTATCCAATTTACATACTGTATTCATATAACAAAAGATTGCTGAAATTTAAGGTTAAGACACATGATAGTAGTATGTTTGAACTTGCTTGGATTAGAATCATTGCTATATTATTCCTAATAAGTACTGCCATAAGTATGATAAGACTAATCATTGAACTTTGGGTTGGTGTATCTTATTTTGAAATCTGGGATTTACTGCGATATATTGCTCTTGTAACTGTCATTGGATTTTATGGGTTGAAATATGGTGTCGTTTACAAGCCTGAAATGTCCTATGATTCTATTTCCAGCAATAAAAAATATAAACATAGCCCGCTCAACAATGATGATATTGTATTGCTTCAAAAAAGGATCAACACCTTTTTTAGCGAAAATAAAACGTATCTAGAGCCAGATTTTTCTCTTACTATTCTAGCGAAATCCACAAACATTCCCAAACATCATCTCTCACAGATCATTAATTTAGAAATGAATACAACCTTCTATGATTTGGTGAATACCAAAAGGGTGCACTATGCAATGTCCAGAATAAGGGAACAAAACGACTTGGGCCTAACTTTAGAAGGACTTGGTTACGAGTGTGGTTTCAATTCTAAATCATCTTTCTTCCATAATTTTAAAAAGAATCTAGGAAAAACCCCAGGACAGTATAAAAAAGAAATCAGTACGGATTAATTAAGGATTTCCTGCTGTTGGTTTTAAGTCTCTTTTTTTGTTTGAAAGCTATACTAATGAACAAAAGAGATTTTATAAAGACCGTTGGAGCCACTTCAATATGTACATTCTTAAATCCTTCCGGAGTTTTTGGAATGCAGAAGGGCACTGCAAAGAAGGTTTTAATTTTAGGTGGAAGAGGGTTTATGGGCCCTCGCATAGTAGAGGAATTTCTAACCGCTGGTTATGAAGTCACACTCTTAAATAGAGGAAAGACAAATGCGCACTTATTCAGTAACTTACCCATCATAATCTGTGATAGGGAAAAAGAAAATAAACAAGGCTTCAAGGCTATCGATAAAAAATACAAGGATACTTATTGGGATATCGCTGTCGATACTTGGCAAAAATCTCCAAAAGCGGTTTCAGATTTTCTTGAAGAATTTAAAGGGAAAATTGGCCATTATCATTACATATCAACTGTATCCGTTTACGATAAATGGGACAAAAAATTTATAGTGGAAAGCGAACCCTTAAATCCTCTTCCCAAATTCCCCAGCACCATAAGCGAAAACTTCAGATATGCGATAAGAAAAACTTTGTCCGAAGTAGCAATAAGGGAAAAAACAACTAATTACACCATATATAGATCTCATGGTATGAAAGACTTTAGAACAACGAGACCCAATGATCCAAATACGGAGCCTTTTTGGCCAGTAAGGTTCTTGAGAGGAGGCGAAATATTAGTGCCAAAAGTTCCCGATCACCACATGCAGGTAACAGATATAAAAAGTCTTACCAGGTTTATTGTCCATTGCTCAAGGTCAGAAATTTATGGTGCATTTAATGTCGCTTATAATCCTACCCCTTTCAAAGATTTCATATCCAGCCTCATTCATGCTACTGGCATGCCCGAAAAAATTCATTGGATAAACGGAGAGTTTCTTATTAAAAATGGTCTCCTGCCCTATAAAATAGTTCCCTTATGGAAACCAACACCAGCGGGGTCCTATTACTTTAATGTACAGAAAGCCATTGGCGCTGGACTAGTAAACCGCTCCATGGTCGAAATGATAACCGATCAATTAAATGGATATAAAAGCAGACGGCCAGAAGATAATGTAAGGTTTGGAGAAATTGTAGATGGAAAACAACAAAAATACTATTCCATGGATAAGGAAAAAGAAGTGATAAAAAAATGGATTTCCATCCAGAAATAGTTATTTCATAAAATCTTGCGGTATTTAAAGTTGATCACATTCCATTTAAGAAGTTACATTTCCGAACTAACATCGCACATAGTTCGTTACGCTAATTTTCACACTCAGAATTTCATAGCTAGTGTATATTAACCAATTATTGCATCCCTTAATCGCTTGCAAAGATTGCTTCAAATCATTGGCCGGCGCAAAGTCCGGAACCCTTCTCTGTCTTTTACATATTTAGAATTTACCCCAAACCCAAGAGTTTGTTCATAAAAACCACTCTGGCCTATATACTTTTCCGGTTATTTCCAATGAATCCTGCCTGCCTGTAGTAAAAAATTGTCCATGCAATAGGGTTGTTTCTCCATGGCTCTAAATTGATAGTGAAGGTAACTTTGAAATTAACAAGTCCCAAATCTTACCATTTCTATGCCCTACCTAGTCCAAAAAAAAACAAAAGAACTATCCAATGATGAAAAATGGCAACTAATAACACTATTAAAGCGATTTTATACAGGCACAAATCAAAGATTTATAGATGCAAGAGTTTCAAACTCCTGCACGTTTGATATTGTGCTTGTTAAAAACAAAGGTGTCCTATTGGGGGCCAGCTACTATAAAGTGGGCAGGTTAAAAACCCCATTTTTTAAGAAGGAAATTCCCGTAATACAATTTGGTCAGGCACTAAAAAATGAATTTTATAAGGATGGAATAGTTCAGCGCTCAGGATGTTGGTACGCCAAAAAAAATATAGGTAAACTCTATCTGTTAAAAAGAGCTGTGGGCCTCTCTATGATCGGCAACCCAAGGGTCTTTGAACGCTTTACCAAGATTTTTAAAATGCACTATCCAAATTTACATGATGATGTTAGGGGCAAAAAGGTACCTATAGCCAACCTTTTGCAAAACGTATATGGTGAAAGCGGCGTGGAGCTTCATTTTGATACTCACTACTGTTTCACTAAAATGGACTTTGAACCCATTGATATTACCAACGACTGGGAAAAGTACTATAGGTCCAAAGATGAATCGATCAACCAATTTTTTATTGATAAAAAAATCATCCTGTTTAAAGGAGACCGGATTTATGACAACAATATAGCCCTAATTGCATGTGGATACAGGAACCCGTACAGCTTTAAGAAGGTTCAGCTCCAAAAAGAAATCTAATCCTACCATTAGTTTTAAGGGTTCTAACTTGGTATCTGTTTTACATAAAATCCCAAGAATTTTCCTAACATCAATGAAAAAATAGGGTCTTGATGGTAACAATGAGCTAAAATAAATTGGCCCTTTTTAATTGCCAAATGAAGGAGTTCACACAATCTAAGGATTCCCTAGGCTGATCGTTTATCAGATTAAGGCGAAGGATTCCCTAGGGATTCGAAAAAGCTGTAGGATATAACCCTTGCTAAAACCATTAAGGATAGTTCGTTCAATTTTGAAATAATCTTAATCGGATTAGCTGGTTAGATAAAACTTAGACAATAAAAAAAATTGTCAACGGAGAACTTATTTTCAAACCATAGATTCCATGATCATGAGAATGCAAGAGCTTCCAAACAGAAGGAAAACAAGAAGTACAAAATTTTAGCTCCCTATATTTTAAAGGATTAGCTGAAGTTCTGAATGCAACATAAATTTGCAAAACGCGCAACCTTCCTTTCTGGAAAATAATCTATGTACTTTCAATCCACATGTAGTAATTTCGCGGTAATTTCACATCTTTTGAAATAGGAATACCATGGAAAACAACAATAAACTAAACGGGAAAAAAATTCTAATCACGGCTGGGGCCCAGGGCATTGGTCAATCGATAACGAGACACTTTATTGATAGCGGAGCCCATGTGGCCATCCATTATTTTTCCAGTGCCGATACTGCGAACGAGTTAACGGAATATGCAACAACCAAAGGACAAAAAGCAATTGCCATAAGCGGAGACCTTACCAATGAAGCCGATGCACATGCAATGGTTGAAAAAACAGTGGCAGCACTAGGTGGGTTGGACATCTTGATCAATAACGCGGGTTCTCTTGTTGCACGTAAATTGCTAACTGATATGGAGGCAGAATTCTGGCACAAGGTCATGGACATTAACCTAACATCCATGATGTTTGTAACACGTGCCGCAACGCCATACCTCGCAAAAAATAACAACAGTAGTATTGTTAATTTGGCATCACTTGCCGGACGTAAAGGCGGTCACCCAGGGTCTCTTGCCTATGCTACAAGCAAAGGGGCCATCCTAACGTTTACTAGAGCGCTCTCAGCAGAATTGGGACCACAGGGGATTCGGGTCAATGCCGTTGCCCCCGGCCTTATCTTGGGAACTTCATTTCACAATACGCATACAACGAAAGAATCGGCAGCTGCAACCACTGCTGGCATTCCCATTCAAAGAGCAGGGAACGCGGCGGACGTAGCTCGTGCAGTTTTATATCTGGCATCTGAATATGATGGGTTTATTACAGGGGCAACGCTAGACATTAATGGGGGAGTTTACAATATGTAGTCCCCTTCTTAATTAAGGCGTCGTTGTAAACGAAAATTAGGAAAACCAGCTTGTTCGATTCAATGCAGACCAAAAAAAGTGGCATGAGCTCTAAATATTGTTTGGAATAAAGGAATAAAATCGCGCATCTTTGCATCCGCAATGAGAAATACTAGAGTACATATCAACCCTGGAGCACTGTTTAGTCAGTACGACTATCGCTGGATATTGGAATTATCCTTGCGAAAGGGGCGTGATGTGTCTAGTTTAAATGGATTTATGCATTGACTTAAAAGCAAATCTTGATACTATATACAAGCGTCCAACACCATGGGCGCTTTTTTTATGGAAAAAAATTAAAAAGAATGCGTGAAAAGTAAAACAACATAATGGAAGCTCATTGAAACAGAAAACAATTGAGGGACAGGCAATTGTAAAATGTTCAAAATCTGCTGAAAGGCGGACAGGGTTTTTATTGTTCAATTTTTAACATAACTATTTGATTTTCATCGATTTAAATTGATTTTTCTTGTGAAATCCAGAAATAGATTTCATCTTTGCCCTGTCTAAATACGAAAGACAAAATAGAGTATGTACTAATAAAAACGAAGCTATGCTTTTATATCAAAGTTGTTTTAAAAGCCGATTGATTGGAGAACAATCAATACCTATGTTTCGGTTCTTTCCATAACGAGTTATAGACTCCAAAAAAGATCCGAAGCATTCAATCTGAGTGTTTCGGATCTTTTATATCCATCAGATATAGACATTCCGAAATTTAAACAAAAACTGCATGGTTGGGATACACATCCGTACGCAATATGCAAAAACTAAAATGTCATGGAAAGAACAAATTATAATATGTACCTGTTCAAAGCATTGGAGGCTTATCCTTATGAGCTTGAAGAAGCCATGGAAGCATTGAACTATGCGCTTTCATATGACGCCAAAAATGTAAAGGCACTTTGCTTAATGGGTAAAGTTTATGCCGAGCAATTGGGCGAATATGAAGCGGCCAAGGAGTGTTTTGAACAAGCATTGGAAAGTAGTCTGGAATTACCATATATCTATCCAGATTATATCGCTATCCTGATTATGAACGAAGACTTGGCCGAGGCACAAAAGGTTTTGGAGTTTGCCCTTACCATAAAAGGTATGGACAAAGCCGTCCTTTACAACTTGCAGAGTTGGTTGTTTGAAGTATGGCGCCAGTATAAAATGGCAATCAGGGCTATGGAAGAGGTAAAAGCATACTCTTATAATTCTGATTACCAATACTATGCCGAGAAAGAAATTGTTCGAATTAAAAAAAAGCTTTCAAAAAGCGATAAGAAAAAAAGAAAGAAGGAGAAATCTAAAAACCGCTCCTAATGCTGGAGCGGTTACCAGGGAGAGCGCCAAAGTTGGAGCGTCGGTGCGGACTGAAATAAGTTTACGAATTCAACGAATCTTAAAACGAATGAGTTAAAATCCGTTGTCCTTGACGGAGTGGGTTCGTATTCTTCTTCTTTTGTAAAGTACCGTAGTTCAAAGGTTAGAGCTCCCCACTGTCTATCGGGAAGGTACGGGTTCGAATCCCATTTGATTCTACGAAATCGTATCCTTAACTTATCTAGGAGGTTGTTTATTTCATGGGTAGAATAGCCAAGGCCAAAAGAATGATTCCAATATGCAAACATTCCGGAAAAAGATCTCTGGAACCAACTATTTAGAAATTGTTGGATTCGGCAAAATATAAATTACATGACAATAAAACAGTTCGTTCAACGACAGCTGACCCGGAATGAATTCATTTAAAATCTATACCCGGTTACGGTGAACGAACTGGCTTTTCTCTTTTGGTTGATTGAGAAAATAAAACCTTGGCCAATTTAATCATTGAAAACTTGCCGTGCAAGATAATTCCTACATAAAATAAAATTGAACATTTACCTGTTTACACTCATATATAGCATAAAAACCTATTTTTGATACCTCTAAGGCATCGAAGATTGTATCTAATATATAAAGAAAGCCCGATAGAGACTTTCTTTATACCATATTCCCATTAATTATGGAATCTGTGAACGATTACCGCTATTGTTATCTTTACGTTTAGTTATTATATAGTGCTTGTATTTCACTATAGGTTAGAACTCTATCATAAACATAAACATCGTCTATTTCTCCGTCGAATTGACCACCACCACCGGCACCGCCTATTCTAAATTCGTCTGAATTCTCGGCAATCGGATCACTTACATCTACTCCAATTTCAAATACACCATTTATATAGAGCTCTGATCGAGCTCCATCACAAGTAGCAACAATATGAACCCAATCGCTTGTGTAGGGTAAATCAGTGTCAATTATTTCGTTTGAAACATTCCATCTCAATTTTCCTTCAGGCGTTAAAGCCAAGTAATATCCTGGGGCTTTCCATTTGCTGACGATATCATCCCATGCAACTTGATTTCCACTAGGGTTGATCCAAACTGATATCGAAATACTGGATGTAAGTGTTAATGCATCGACATCTCCAACATCAATATAACCCCCATCATTTTCCTCTACCGAGTACGAGAACGACATTGCCGAGTTAGCCACACCATCTCTATTTTCAGCCGGAGTAACATCTCCTGTTCTCTTCACAATTTTTCCATGATTATTAAACCCACTCGAGTCATTTACATTTCCATCCAAATCAAATCCATCCAAATCAAATTTACCAACAAGGCCATTCGACAGATCATTTTCTTCTACAATTACTTCTCTTGTTACGCTTGTGGAATTTCCTGCTACATCTGAAACGCTATAACTTACTACATAAGAACCAAGGATATCAACATTTACTGTTGATGTAATTACTATGCCATTACTAATATCACCATCGGTATCATCCAATGCGGTTGCACCTAGTTCAGTGTATTCGGAATATTGTTTAATTGTTAGCGGGTTGTCCCCTACAATTGTAATTTCTGGGGCTGTAGTATCCGGTTCTGGTTGAATTATTACTTCTCTAATTGCACTTGTAGCATTTCCCGCTGCATCTAAAACGGTATAGGTTACCTCGTAAGTTTCAGGGACATTGACATTGACCTCGCCCGTAATTTCAATATTGTCCGTAATGTCTCCATCGGTATCGTCCAATGCGGTCGCGCCCAGCTCCGTATATCCATTAGGTTGGACAATTGTTAGCGGGTTGTCCCCTACAATTGTAATTTCTGGGGCGGTCGTATCTGGTTCTGCTAGAATTGTTACTTCTCTTGTTACACTTGTAGCATTTTCCCCTGCATCTAAAACGGTATACGTTACCTCGTAAGTTCCAGGGACATTGACATTTACGGTGGATGTAATTTCTATGCTGTCCGTAATGTTTCCATCGGTATTATCAAATGCAACTGCGCCCAGCTCCGTATATTCATTTGACACGGTAATTGTCAAGGGGTTGCTTCCTATAATTGCGATTTCTGGGGCTGTCGTATCTGGATTATCCGGTGTTGCTAATTCTACTATTGTTACTTCTCTAATTGCACTTGTGGCATTTCCCGCTGCATCTGAAACGCTATAGGTTACTTGGTACATTCCAGGAACAAGAAAATTTGCCGTGCCTGTAATTTCTATGTTATCACTAATGTCCCCATCTATATCATCCAATGCCGTTGCGCCCAGCTCCGTATACGTAGCGGGCAGGGTAATTGTTTGCGGGTTGTCCCCTATTATTGTGATTTCTGGGGCCGTTGTATCCGGGACTGGCGGATTATAATCCTCTGCACAGGAAAAAGCAACTAGTATAACCAATGCGATAACTATCTTTTTTTTCATCATAATTACATAATTTTAGAACCGTGTCAAGATCAAATGAACGATCTTTTGATGGGCCGTTCAAAAACATGTGCCAAAACCAGTTAAAT
>JBDWSS010000044.1:0-4580 GCA_039985375.1 Flavobacteriaceae bacterium | reverse complement strand
TTCTAGAGAATTGGTAACGGCGGTGGATATTGCCTACCATTTTGGTGGGAACAACCCGCAATTTTTGAGTATTGCAAAAAAACAGGATAAAGTAGTACTAAATGATTCCGGGTTGTCTGTTGCCATAGGTATCAAGAATGGTTTGGAAACTCCTTTTATTAAAAGAACGATCAATCTATTGGATGGCCCGGATGGAAAGGAGGGCGGAATCGGTATTTTAAGAATGAAGGATCTGGAGCTCGTCTTTAAATATGCAGCTCAGGGATTAAGTCATGGACATTATGATAAACTGTCATTTTCTTTATTTGAAAAAGGGAACGAAATATTGCAAGATTATGGTCTTGCAAGGTTTGTAAATATTGAACAAAAGGGTGGGGGAAATTATCTAAAAGAGAATAATACTTGGGCAAAACAAACTATAGCCCATAACACCTTGGTTCAAAACGAAACCTCACATTTTCAAGGGAAGTATGAAATAGGAAGTAAGCATCATTCCGAATTGTATTTTTCCGATATCTCAAATGAAGATATTCAACTTATAAGTGCTAAAGAAGAAAATGCGTATCCAGGGACTAAAATGCATCGAACATTTGCAATTATAAAGGACGAAGATTTTGAGAAGCCTTATATCTTAGATATGCTAAAGGTGGAATCGGAAACGAACAACCAGTATGATCTTCCATTCTATTTTATGGGTCAAGTATTGGAAACGAATTTCAAATACAATGTTCCCGCTACTCTAAGTCCATTAGGAAATAGTAATGGGTACCAACATCTTTGGTTGGAAGGAAAGGGAGTACCCAGTTTGGGCAATACAAAACTATCATGGCTTCGAAATCAAAAATTTTATAGCCTTACCATGGTTGCAAATACTAAAGACGAATTGTTTTTTACTAGAATTGGGGCCAACGACCCGGATTTTAATTTAAGAAGGGATGCAGCCCTAATTGTGAGAAGGAAAGATGCGGGCAATACCGTTTTTGCGTCCATTATAGAATCTCACGGGTCCTATAGTCCGGTTTCGGAGTTTGCTGTGAATGCGAATAGTAATATTGCTGAACTTCGACTTGTTTTGGATACAGACAATTTCACTGCCGTGGAGATAGCGAACAAACAGGGTGACTCCAAATTGTTCATTTTGTCAAATATGGACCCCGCTATGGAGCATAAACATGAATTGGAAATAAATAACAAAGTATATAACTGGATCGGGCCTTATTATTTTGGCCAAATTAAAGAATGATATTATGGAAACTTTTGGAGCAAGTAAAGAATTTTTGATTGGAAGTGAAATCCCATGGGAAACTGTTGGAGAAGGTTTGGAGAGACAGATAATGGGATATGATGATAAAATCATGTTGGTGAACGTGAAATTTGCCAAAGGGGCAATAGGAGTCATGCATGAACACCATCATTCTCAAGTAACCTATGTGGTGAGTGGCTCTTTTAAATTGACCATTGGAGATGAGACCAGAATCTTAAATACTGGCGATTCATTCTATATACCTCCGCATGTTATGCATGGAGCACTATGCTTGGAAGCAGGTTTCTTAATTGACGTCTTTAGCCCGATCCGAGAAGACTTTATGCAAAACCGATAAAAAAACGCTAATAAAAATCAATACTTGGCGTTTTAAAGGCGCAAAATGGCGCCTAACCTTAAAATTTTAACATTTAAATCCGAATTAAGTTTTTATTTAACTTTTAGATAACATATATTTGGTAAACCAAATTGGTAAACCAGATTGGGTTACCAAAAAAGAAATTAACAAATAAAAACTATGAAACCATGATCAAATGAAAAGGGGACCAGTTTACAATTGTCCTTTTAAGATTTATTCCTTTTAGGGGTAAGTATTAACCTTAACAGTTTTATTGCATTCTTAAAGAAACTTGAACATAGGAGACCTCCCTAAATTAGATTTAAGGAATTACAATAAAAATGGAGAACAACAAAGAAAATTATTCTTACCGAGAATGCTCAACAGTAAGTATTAATTAACTCAACTTTTTGAAATTAACTAAATATCAAATGAATTTAAAACTAAAACTAGTGCTAATTGTAATATTGTTGACCAATATTCAATTATTTGCCCAGGATAGCTACAGCCTATCGGGTAATGTGACGGACGCAAACAACGTTCCTATTCCTGGAGCGAATGTTGTTATTTTGAATACAACGAGAGGTACCCAGACAGACTTTGATGGTAATTACGCTATACAAGTATCTAATGGGGACGTGCTTAGCTTTTCCTATATTGGTTATGCTTCGCAACAAGTCATTGTTAATGGTCAGGCGACGATTAACATCTCAATGGCCGAAGACCTGAGTGAATTGGACGAAGTAGTGGTTGTGGGGTATGGTACCCAGAAAAAATCAACTATTACTGGGTCAATTTCCAAGGTTGTAAATGAAACCTTGGATCAGATTGCGGTATCTAGGGTAGACGATGCCCTTATCGGTCAGGTTTCCGGTGTTAATATTCAAGCCACCAACGCAGAAGCAGGTGGGGCACCAACTATTACTATTAGGGGTGTTGGATCAATTGCCGCGGATTCCGGTCCGGCATTGGTAGTTGACGGTATTGTTGTAAGTTCGGATTTTCTTGGAAACCTAGACATGAACGATGTGGAATCTTTTGAAGTCTTAAAAGATGCCGCTTCAGCAGCCATTTATGGTAGTGAAGGTGCGAACGGGGTTATTTTGATTACTACTAAAAGTGGTAAGGCGGGAAAAACACAGTTTAGCTACCAGACCTATACAGGGTTTAAGCAGGCACATGGAAGTGAAGATTATAAGAAAAATATTGATGAATGGTTTGCATTGGAACAATCCGTTACCGGTTCACTATCCGAAGAGTCGCAATATATTAAGCTTTTAGTATCTACGACAGGAGTAAATAGAGATTGGCAAGATGTTTTCTTTGATGGCGGTAGCGTTACAAGTCATTCACTTTCTGCAAGAGGGGGAACTGAAGACACTAAATTTAGCGCATCGATGCGATATCTTCATGATGAAGGGGTTGTGATTACAGACGATTACAAATTGTATACTGCAAATTTGAAGATGAACTCCAAAATTGGTGAAAAACTTCAGTTTGGCCTTAGTGCTACTCCTTCTTATACAAAGCAAAGACGTTTACCAACATCAATCCACAATCCAACGCGTCAATCTCCATGGTTGCCCATTTACCATACCGAAGAATCCTTGCAGTTTATTGATCGCGCTGCATACCCAAATGTGGGAGTTGGGGATTACTTTTGGGAAGACCATTTGGTTAATCTGGATTTAGATGGAGACGGTAGTAGTGCAAGACCTCGTACATCTGGGGATTCTAATCCATATCAGCAATATGTTGAGAGGGAGTTCTACGATATAAACACTAAATTATATGCTTCAACATACTTAAGTTATGAAATTATCGATGGACTGACGGCAAAAACATCTTTGGGTGTAACTATAGACCAAAGAAAACAAACAAGGTGGAATGGTACAAATTATCACCAAGCTGGGGCTGCTAACGCATCGTATTCCTTAAATAATAGATATCGGACAAGATTAATCAGTGACAATACCTTAAATTATAGCAAAACTTTTGGAGATCATGACCTTAATGTTTTGGCTGGTGCAACTATTCAGAAAAGAAGAGAAGAGTTTAGTACGATTACAGGTACTGGATTTACAGATGATCGCCTTAAGAACATTAATGGGGCTGATCCAGAAAATACCCTTGTAACTGAATTTAATACCAACCGTAGTAAGTTAGGCTTTTTTGCGCGGGTTAACTACGCGTTTGCAGGTAAGTATTTGTTCAATGCTTCCATAAGACGAGATGGTAGTTCGGTTTTTGGCGTGGATTCAAAATGGGGTAATTTCCCGGCCGTATCTGTTGGTTGGAATGTTGCTAAAGAAAATTTCTTGATAAATAAGGATTGGATAAGCAATTTAAAGTTTCGCGCTAGTTATGGGCTTACAGGTTCTGAGAATTTTAATGTTGGGAATGCACTTACAAATGCATGGCCTTACTTAGCCTTGAGTCAAAATACCAACTATGGTGCTGAACAAGGTACCTCCCCACTTAATATTGCGAATCCAGGTTTACAATGGGAATCTTCCAAGGAATTAACCATTGGTGTAGACTATGGATTTGTAGGTAATAGAATTTCAGGTTCTATTGATTATTATCAAAGGAATAGTGATGAGTTACTTTTGAACAATCCTGTTTCATATCTTACTGGATTTAACCAAGGTATTGTAAACTTGGGAGAAGTTCAGAACAGAGGTTTGGAATTTGAATTAAGAACCAAAAATATTGTAACAGAAAAATTCAGATGGAATACTACGTTTATTGCTTCGACCAATCAGAATGAACTACTAAGTTTTGGCGATTCCAATAATGCATTGATTCCAGATACTTACGGTAGAAATTCACAATGGATAAACCGAATAGGTGAGCCTATTTCATCTTATTGGGGTTTTGTTGTTGATGAGGAACTTTTTGACGAAACTTCATTTAGAACAACTTATGTTGACAGACCTTGGAACAGAATAAACGGAGAGTCTAGAGCAACAATTGTAA
>JBDWSS010000043.1:7500-27130 GCA_039985375.1 Flavobacteriaceae bacterium | reverse complement strand
CGATACATCCGCTATCGGCGGACACTCGAACTGACGTTTCCATTGTAATCACACCTTCCCTAAACATAGGGCTTCACAAAGTAGTCCACCTATTGTCCCGTAGTTATTTTTAAGGTGTCCACCTGTTGTCCACCCTACTTTTTTTATACCTCAAAAACAGCGCTTTAGGTTTGTGGTGTCATGAGAATTCTATATGAACCCATGACAACAGTTTTGTGGTCTTGCCTGGCTAAGGGCTGCAGACCGTTTCCCGGGCAGGTCACACAAAATTGAAATCAAATTTAACCCACAAAACAGAAAAGTGATGAAAACAACAAGTAAATTATTAAGTAGATTTTTTATGCTGCTACTATGTATTCTAGTAGTAGCTTGTAGTAAAGATGACAGCGATGGAACAACCGACCCAGTTGACACTGATGCCGATGGTATTATAGATGCAAATGATGATTGCCCAAATGAGGCCGGTACCGCTAGTAATAATGGTTGCCCTGAGGCACTTAGCATTGCTCAAGTAGTCGCTCTTGGTGAAAACTTTGAAGATGTGCCTCAAACACCACAAGAGACCACTTTAAACGAAGAAGAGCCTTTCGATGATGATTTTGATAGAGAAGACGAAGGTGAAGAACCCACCACAGAACGTTTTATATGTACCAAAAGAACTGTAAGTATTGAAGACGGCAGCGAAGATTTTTTTCTTTTTGACCCAAATTCATCGGTCATTTATCCTGGTAACCTAATCCAGGGAAAAACCATAGATGATGCCACCCCAGAGTCCATTCCACTCCTAAGAGGCGGTGGTGTTATTTCGTATAATATTATTGATGGTAATTTAAATGCCAGTGAACCTGTAGAAACCATTTCCTTAAGTGCAGTAAGGGATGCACAAAACGCTATTATCGCAGGAGCTACCGGAGCAGTACCTGCCAGTTTTAATTTAAGTGTGGAATCAGTACAGTCCAGAAGGGAATTGGCATTAAAACTAGGAGTTAAATTTGAGACCTTTAATGCTAAATTATCTGGTCAATTTGAGCTAAATACCTCTAATCAATCCAATTACGTTGTCGTAAAACTTACACAACGCTTTTATACCATGGATGTGGACGAACCCACTAGCTCAGATGCTTTTTTTGACCCTAGTGTCACAGCAGAAGAACTGGCACAATATATACAACCGAACAATCCCGCGGCCTATATTTCCTCGGTTACTTATGGCAGGGTGTTTTATATGCTTTTTGAATCTACCTCATCTACTTCTGAGATGATGAGCAAACTAGATTTAGGCTATAGTACGCTTGGTAGCAGCGCTTCCGGCAGCGTTGACTATAATGCTTTCAACAGCCTACAAGAACTAAAACTACAGGTCATTGCCTATGGGGGCAATGCCGAAGAAACATTGGAAGCAGTAGGGAATTTTACAACTAACCAAAGTATTGGGGATTTTGTGGCCAACTTAGGTAAAAGTGGGGATATAGAAACAGGGCTTCCCTTATCGTATGTTTTAAAAAGTGTAAAAAGACGTTCTGATATTGTGGGCACCAATCTCTCTACAGAGTTTGATGTGGTCGATTGTGAACTAAAGGGTGTTGTACCACCTCTTCTATATGCCGACCTTGATGGTCTCTTTGAAGACGGTATTGGAGCAATGTTGAATATTTCAGAATCCCATGTTTTGATTTTCAATAAAGCTGGTGACACTTACGCATGGTATAATGGTGAGCTACCTGGAGTCTATAAATCCGGCACAGGTGAGGATGCGCAACCCGTATTCTTTGCAGTAAATGAAAACAATACGGAATTGCCTTTAGGCCCTTTGGGTAATGTACCTGTGGGAAGTGTTGGTGCTGCCGTGGATTTTTCGCCAAACGTGGTCTATCTCTTTAATAATACAGGTAACCTATGTAATATAGCAACGGTAAACCCGGCAAACATTCCCAATACCACTTTGCCAAGTGAAGTAGTTGTCACTTATTCGGTAAATGGTGGTGCAGACCCAGGAGAGGACCCAACGATTTTCAATGTCTTCGATATTTTTAGTAGCAATAGCCCTGGATCTGCAATTTTTCAGCTCACCAATGGCATTGGTGCCGGCCTACGACTAGGGGGTGAAACCATGGCCTTTTTTAATCGTGAGGATGATACATTTCAACAATACTTTACCGAAAATAATGGACAGTTCGAAGAACCTGTGGCCTCTGTTCTCTGGCTGACCAATGATAATGAAGGAGGAAGTCTTTTCCCCAATGTAGGTGCTGGAACCAGGTTCAACCCAGGTGGAGGAGGTTTAAGGTATCTCTTTGTAAATGAAGAGGGCACTGAAATCATAGAATGGATATCACAAGGTGCTTCCAACGGTCAAAACGACCTCTTCCAAGGCCCATGGGTCATCACTAAAAATTAATTTGAGTTAGTTAAAAACAAAAGCCTCGGGAACCACTCCGAGGCTTTTGTTTCCCTTAAACATTTTTAAGAAAAAAAAAACTCTTGTCTTTTACTGTAACAACTTACATCTTGACTACGTTAAACTTTGTTAAAACACACCATTCTTTTTTACAGTATACAAACCTTTTTTAGCAAAAATCAAAAACAACAAACTCGCTGTAAACACATACACTAAATTTATTTTTAGACAGAATAAATTAGAGCTTATAACAACTATTTTTAGTGTAAGGTATTACTCATATTTATCTTTTCATTAACAAGCCGGTTTTAAAATAAACTTTTACTTGTATACCCATAAACCAACCAATTACTCTAAAATTTTGTCTTTCTGGTCAAGTATAAAACAAACCTAGATAAACAACTATTGTACTTCTTAGCGTTATAGTCTACGCTAAAAATGCATTTTACGAACCAAAAAGCGTACCAGTTTGACAAACAAAATCTGTAGTACTATTCTTTTACTATTCCTGTTTTTTTACGGAAATGCAAAAAACAAATCCGAAAAACTCCTCAATTCAAAAATTAATTATCAATCTAGCAAGTATACCATTAGCGGTTATATTACTGAAAACGGAAGTGGTGAAAACCTCTTAGGAGTTTCCATTTATGTGCCAGAACTTAAACTTGGCACAACTTCTAATGATTACGGGTTCTTCTCCTTAACCCTACCCCAAGGAAAACATCAGGTGTATATATCTTATATTGGTTACGCCACCCAAATCAAAGAAATTGACCTAAGTGAAAACATTAGTTTAACCATCGAGTTATTGCAATCGGCAGAATCCTTAGAAGAAGTAGAGGTCACAGCTAATAAAAAAATACAAGAAAGTAAAGTAACACAAATGAGTACGGTAAAAATTAATCCGTTAATAATACAAGATGTGCCTGCGCTTTTTGGAGAAAAAGATGTTTTGAAAACTTTACAATTACTCCCTGGCATTCAGGGTGGTACTGAGGGTAGTTCTGGTTTTTTTGTACGCGGAGGCACTCCGGATCAAAACCTTATAATTTTAGATGATGCCACAGTTTATAATTCTAATCATCTTTTTGGATTCTTTTCTGTTTTCAATGGCGATGCAATAAAATCTGTCGAAGCCTTCAAAGGTGGATTTCCCGCTCGTTTTGGAGGACGATTATCCTCGGTTATAAAAATAGATATGAAAGATGGTAACAAAGAAGAGCTCTCTGGAAAGTTTAATATTGGCTTAATTTCTTCCTCTCTGTTACTTGAAGGACCTATCAATAAAGGCAAAACCTCTTTTATAATTAGTGGACGGCGAACTTACGCAGATATACTGGCTCAGCCATTTATACGAGCACAATCTGATGGCGAAGAGTCGGGGGGTTATTATTTTGGTGACCTCAACTTTAAAGTACATCATATTTTTAGTTCAAAAGACAAACTTTATTGGAGCAATTATTTAGGCAGGGATAATTTCTACGCCAATTTTGATGATGAATTGGGAAAAGGTAAGAGTCGATTAGGCTGGGGTAATGTTACTTCAACACTACGATGGAACCATCAGTTTAACAGCAAATTATTTTCTAATACTTCGGCAATTTATAGCAATTACGATTTTAAAGTCAATATAGAAGAAGAATCTAATTCAGGGTTTGATAATGATGATTTTGCCTTTAGCACAAGCTCTGGGATTAATGACTATACTCTAAAAACAGATTTTGATTATTATCCTAATAGCAAACATACCATACGTTTTGGTGCTATGACTACAGGACATAATTTTACGCCACAACGCGTTTTGATTAAAGAATTTAACAATGATGTAAATATTTTTCAAGAACTGAACTCTTTAGAAAGTGCGATTTACTTAGAAGACGATTGGAAAATTACCGACAACTTAAATTTTTCACCTGGGACGCGTATGAGTTATTTCAAATTCGAAGAGAAAGATTACCTCAATTTTGAACCACGTCTAGCACTTTCATATAACTTTAAACCTGATTTAGCATTAAAGGCATCGTACTCTCGCATGAATCAATATATCCACCTATTATCAAGTTCAGGAATTGGTTTGCCTACTGATTTATGGGTTTCTTCAACAGAAAAAGTTAGACCACAAAAATCAGAACAAGTTGCCATTGGTATTGCTAAAGATTTTCTTGATAAAGATTATTCATTAACAGTAGAAGGTTATTATAAAAAGTTAAATGATGTTATCGCATATAAAGAGGGGGCTTCTTTTTTGGCGATAGATAATTTAGAATCAGGCGAAGTTACCAATTGGGAAGAAAACATAACTTCAGGACAAGGTTGGGCCTATGGTGCAGAAATTCTATTTAGAAAACAATCAGGTCCATTAACTGGTTGGTTAGGGTATACACTTTCATGGTCTGAACGGCAATTTGATGAATTAAATTTAGGTGAAAAGTTTTTTGATCGCTACGATCGCAGACATGATATTTCATTAGTAGGAATTTACAAGCCTCATGAACGTACCACTTGGTCCGCAACATGGGTACTCTCTTCAGGGAATAATTACACATTGCCCAACCTGCAACAGCTAGGTAATCAGGGGAATTTAGCAATTAGTACTCGTAATAGTTTTTTCGGGGGATTTAATTCTACAGATAATTTCAGCACATCTCGTAATAATTTTAGAGGAGAAACAAGTCATAGACTTGATTTAGGGGTACAATTCCATAAAAAGCTCAAAAAAAATCGTGAACGTACTTGGGGAATCTCTTTATATAATACATACGCACGGCGGAACCCATTTATTTATTTGGTGAACGATAGTTTTAACGATCAAGGTGATAATGACTTTACTAATGACACTAGAGAACAAGAACTAACAAGAATATCTGTACTTCTGCTAATTCCTTCATTTAATTACACTTTTAAATTTTAAAACCATGAGAGTTATATACTCATTTACTTTACTGGTAGCTGTTTTATTCATTTCTTGCCAAGAAACTGTTGATGCAGACAAACTTTTAGATACTGAAGAAAAAGTATCGATTACTAGTTACATTTCACCTATTGACACCATTTTACGTGTACAAGTATCTAAAGTTTTACCAGCAATAGGAACTGTTTTTAGTAATAATGATGACATAGCAAATAGAGCTTTATTTTTAATTGAAGATGCTATAGTAAGTATAACTGATGAAGATGGTAATACAGCTGATTTTAGCTATTTAGAGGAAGAAGCAATCTATACTTCTAATGCAACAAATCTAACTATTTTAGAAGGCAAACAATACTTTTTAAGCGTTTTAGTTAATGGACAAGAATTTAATGCTACTTGTACAATACCTAAAAAAGCGCCAGAAATATTAGAAATCGTACGAATATTTGAAAATGAATTTGGAGAGGCTGTAGCAGAAATAGATTTAACTTTTGAAGACATTAGTGGAGAACGCAATTTTTATATTCTAGGTGGATTTAGAATGGATACATTTGATGGAGAGTCGCTTCAGATACCTTTATTTTTTGAATCCGATGGCCTACTTACAGATACTGCAGAAGACGGAATTACATTAGGAGAAACAACACAGGTTTTCCTTAACCAAGAGGATACAGGTCCTAAAGAGGTTACTTTACAAATTGCACATGTTAATGAAATACTTTATCAGAATATTCAAACTTCAACCCTAAACAATAATAATGATGGCAACCCATTTGCAGAATTTAGCATCGCACCAAACAATATACAAGGAGAAGATATTATAGGTGTTTTTGCAGGTTATCAGATATCTGAAAAAATTATTATAATTGAGCAATAGTCATGAGTTAGTTAAAAGCAAAAGCCTCGGGAACCACTCCGAGGCTTTTAAATTAAAATCAAAACCAACCTAAACATATGAGTTAACCTACTCATATTGTTGAAAATTTCATAGCAATTTTCATTAATAGAACAACCAACTCAAAAAAAACCCTACTCAGTTTTTAAACTTTTTTTAAAAAAAGTTACTTTCACCTTATATGGAAGACATTTTTTATCAAGAAATCTACCAAGAATTACAATCGGGAACCGCTGTAAAAGGGCATCCTTTTCGTTTTTTTTCCTTTGCATCTTTAGGTAAAGACCAGACCATAGGGCTACGTACCGTTGTCCTACGGCAGGTTTCAAGCTCCTTACAATTAACTTTCTATACAGATGCACGCTCTCCCAAAATAGAGGAGCTTCAAAAAAATAATTCTGTTAGTGCACTTTTCTACCATCCTTCAAAAATGATTCAATTGCGCATCGAGGGAAATGCAATAATTGAAAAAGATGAGACCGTTTTAAAAAAACATTGGGAAACTATCCCTGATGGAGGAGAAAAAGATTATAACACTGCCAAGCCCCCAGGAGATTCAATTTCAGCATCAAGGGAAGTTGAATATTTAAATGGGGCTTATCATTTTTGCATGGTACATATCGTACCCAACAGCATGGATTTTCTGAAATTGGGAAAGGAAAAGCATAGTAGAATTCGATTTTCCTTGATAAATAAAAAGTGGAAACAAGAATTTCTAGTGCCTTAGAATTAAAAATTCATTTTTTAAAGGCTCCAGAACTTTCATCAATATTGAAATCAACTCTTCCCCATATTCCAAATACAGTTCAGAAAAATTGAGTTGTCTTTCTTGTAAAGATTGATTTGGAAATAGTTCGTTTTGTATGTCTGTCATACGAACAACATGATCCTTCAGCTTTTTCTTCTGGGCCTGTAATAGCCTTTTTTCCAGAACGTCAAGACCTTTCTTCTGTTTCACTTCTTGCGCCTTAACGGCCCCAATAAAAGTTTTGTCCGTTTCTTCCGCTAATTTGTACAGGGATTCAAACTGATTTTCTAAATGCTTTTTTTGAGGGGCAAAATCAATATCAATATTGGAAATTTCTCTAATTTTTTTATTGATGAGGCTATTCTGTTTTAGAAATAGATCTGCAGTCTTTAAACCAAGTTTTTCAATTTTTTTCGCTTGTTTTTCCGTTAGCACTAAAGCAGAATTTCGTAATAACAACATAGGAAACGTAACATCCGAAGCGTTAAAATAGGACTTCAATTCTAACCAATAGGCCAATTCCCCTCCTCCTCCAATGTAACAGAGATTTGGCAAGATCACTTCTTGATACAACGGACGGGCAATGACATTTGGAGAAAACCGTTCTGGATGATTGTTCAATTCTGCTTTCAGTTCGTCTGCTGAAAACATTATTTCCGTATTGTTGATATGAAAATTCCCATCCTTTTCAACAATTCGTTCCCTGATGCCCTCTACAAGATAAAAATAATTTATTTCTCTAGGGTTCACTTGGATTGCATAGTCTGAAGAAACCTTGGATAGTTCTTTTATGGTTTCAGAAACTTTTTGAAAGGGTGTATTTTCAAAAATATCCTGTTGGGCAAATGGAACCAACAACTTTTTCAATTCAACATCGTCCCCATCAATAATGACCAAACCATGAGTTCCAAACAATTCATTTGCCAAAAACCGTGTAGCATCTGAAAGATTTGCATGTTTTAAATAAGCCTTTTGGAACAAGTTCTTAAGCTCATTTGCATTTGCCGTATTACCAAGTTCAGTAGCGAATATCTGGAATACCTCATCCAATCCATTCGTTTTTAATTGCCCAACGGCACCAGACACTTCTTTATTCCATTGTACTTTTTGTCCTTTAAAATTGAAATAATTTATTTCGTCAAAGTCATGGTCTTCGGTTGCCATCCAATACACTGGAACAAACTCATATTCAGGGTGCTTTTGTTTTAATTGGGCTGTCAGGTTAATGGTAGAAATAATTTTATATAAAAAATACAGTGGTCCTGTAAAAAGGTTTAATTGATGGCCCGTTACCACAGTAAATGCATTGTTATACTCAAGCAATGAAATGTTACTTTCCGTTGCTTCGGTAACTGTAAAATCCTGATATTGTTTCTTTAGCGCTTTTACAAGAATGGGTCTATGCGACGCTGGAAAATTTGCTTCCTTTTCCTTTAGTTGATGTTTAAAATTTTCAAGTGTGGGAAACCTATTGAAATAGGGCTCCAAGTCTTTCCCTTGGTCTAAATAATCACAAATAAGTTTAGAAAAAAAACCAGTGTCCTTAAAAGGTATACAATCTACTTCCATTAAAGCTTTAATATCGTGCTAAAGATAATTCTCTTCTTTTTTTCTCTTCCTAAAAATACGTTAATTACGCTTTTGTCCGATACCTACCATGAACAAAGCATCCAAAAGTGCTTTCTGGATTTTATTATTTAGATTTGAACCCTGTTAATTACTACCATATGAAAAGCACTCTACACGCGCTGATTCTTCTAACTTTTTTGGCCTCTTCCGCCCAACATCTTAAATCCCCCTCAGAATTTTTGGGATATGAATTAGGAACCGAATTCACTAGGCATTATGAAGTGGTCGATTATTTTGAGTACTTGGCCAAAACAGCTCCAGATAAGGTAAAACTTAAGGTTTATGGTAAAACATACGAACGTAGACCTTTGCTCTTGGTCTATGTTTCCTCCGCAGATAACATGTCCAATTTGGAAAGTATTAGACAAGAGCATTTAAAAGACACGCAAGGGGTTGGAAATTCATCAAAAGCCATTGTTTGGCTCAGTTACAATGTTCATGGCAATGAAAGTGCCGGTACGGAAGCGTCTATGCAGACCCTTTACGACCTACTGACCACTAAAAGTGCTTTGCTGGAACATACGGTTATTGTCATGGATCCGTGTGTTAACCCCGATGGACGTGATCGCTACAGTAATTGGTACAATCAATATAAAAACACCCCATTTCAGGTGGATCCCAATAGTAAAGAACATCATGAGGGTTGGTGGAATGGAAGGAGCAATCATTATATGTTTGACCTAAATCGTGATTGGGCATGGTTAACACAGGTTGAGAGCCAACAACGTATAAAAATATACAATGAATGGCTGCCCCATGTGCATGTGGACTTTCATGAACAAGGTGTTGACAATCCCTATTATTTTGCCCCTGCAGCCGAACCCTATCATGAGGTAATCACGGATTTCCAACGTGATTTTCAGGTAACTTTGGGAAAAAACCACGCTAAATACTTTGATGCCAATGGTTGGTTTTATTTTACCAAAGAAATATATGATTTGTTCTATCCCAGCTATGGGGATACCTACCCTACTTATACCGGAGCCATAGGCATGACTTATGAGCAAGGGGGGAGTGGTCGCGGTGGCCTCAGGGTACTAACAAAATTAGCAGACACCTTAACCTTAAAAGATCGAATTGCCCACCATTACACCACGGGTATTTCAACTGTTGAAGTCTCTTCCAAAAATGTAGCTAAACTCAATACAGAATTTCGAAAATTCTATCAAACTAAAAATTATAAATACAAGAGTTACGTTTTGAATGGGAATGAAGACAAAATCAATGCCCTTAAAGCACTCCTGTCAAAACACAAGATTACATTCGGTAACGCTTCAAAAGGAACAGCAAAAGGGTTCAACTTCAAAACTGGAACCACAGGTAGCATAACAACTTCCATGAATAGCTTGGTGGTACCTGCCAATCAAACCAAGGGAACCTTGGTTAAGGTTCTGTTTGAGCCCAACGCTAAATTAAGTGATTCTGTCACCTATGATATCACAGCATGGTCGCTCCCCTATGCCTATGGTCTGGATGCCGTAGCTTCAGGAACAACAATACCCTATGAGTCTGTGGAAACAATACCTTCAACCAGTAAGCCAAGTGAAACTATAAACGCTCTCAACTATGCATACCTAACAGATTGGCACAGCATGAAGGATGCTCGTTTTTTAGCTGAATTATTAAACAAAGGCATTCGGGTTCGTAAAACAGATCATCCCCTTTCTATTAATGGCAAATCCTTTGAGAGAGGAAGCCTCATCATTACCAAAGGTGATAACCAAAGTAAGGCAGATTTTGTTGAAACGCTTAAAAAGACTGTGGATACATTTGAGGTAATGCTTACAGCTTCAAAAACAGGTTTTGTAGACTCAGGCAAGGATTTTGGCTCTCCATACATACAAATGATCCGCAAACCAAAAATTGCGGTTTTATCAGGGAAACCTACTTCCACATTACGGTTTGGGGAAATATGGCACTTTTTTGAACAACAATTACAGTATCCCATAAGTGTAATTGACAGTGATTATTTGAATGAAGTTGACCTAAAAAATTATCACATACTGGTCCTTCCTAGTGGCAACTACGGTAATTTTTTTAAAGAACAACAATTAAACAAACTTAAAACTTGGGTAAAGAACGGTGGAAAACTAATTGCAATGGGTGGATCAATTGCTGCCATTGGTGGTAAAAAAGGTTTTGGTATTGAAAAAAACAAAACTGCCAAGGATTCCATTAAAAACATACCAAAACCGCATAACAACACACAACGGGAACGCATTAAAGATGCCATCACGGGTGCTATTTTTAAGACCAAGGTAGATAATACCCACCCTTTGGCCTATGGGTATGAAAAAGATTATTTTACCTTAAAAATGGGAAATACCAGCTACGCCTTTTTAAAGAATGGAAATGCTGTATATTTAGAAAAAAACACCAAACCGGTTTCAGGTTTTGCTGGAAGTGAAGCGCAAAAAAAAATTGCCAATTCCCTAGTCTATGGTGCCGAAGGAGTAGGCAAAGGAAAGGTAATTTACATGGTTGACAATCCCTTGTTCAGAGGCTTTTGGGAAAACGGCAAACTATTCTTTGCCAATGCAGTGTTTATGGTAAACTAAAATTCCTTGTTTAAAAAAAAGGTGTTGAACATTCTTTTATACCGTTGGTAAACCAAGAAAAAATGTGAATCTGGTATAAAAACTAGGGCAAAAACATCTATATCATTAAAAATCACTAATTTAGAGTAGTTATTTTTAACAAAACCAAAATAGTCATGGATAAAGAGATTCGAAAAAAGTCGTTCATAGCTTTGCTACTCCCGGTGCTCGTGGTTATGGCTTTGGGAGTCACAAAAATGTATGCCCAACAAGAGGAACAAACCATATTGGAATTTGATCAATATAAGGGAGAGGTAGTAGATGCATCCACTGGTAAGCAACTTGTGTTTGCAACTTTAACCGTTGAAGGAACCAACATAAGTACAATTACCAACACGGAAGGGGATTTTATCTTAAAAATCCCTAAAGATATTACCGATGGAACAGTTACGGTTTCCTTCTTAGGCTATGAAAACAAAGATGTTTTGCTTTCCGATCTAAATGCAGACAAAAACAAAATACTACTTTCAGTCTCGGTTACCCAACTTTCAGGAGTGAACATAAATGCTCCAAAAGATGCAGCTGCCTTGGTACGGCAAACATTGGCAAAAAAGGGTGATAATTATTTTGATGACCCCACTTTGATGACAGCATTTTACCGAGAGACCATTAAAAAAAGAAGGAAAAATGTTTCCCTTTCCGAAGCGGTTGTAAACATATATAAAACACCCTATAATTCTCTTCGAAGAGATGCTGTTGAACTGTACAAAGCAAGAAAAAGTACGGATTACAGCAAATTGGACACGGTAGCCCTTAAATTACAAGGAGGACCTTTCAATGCCTTATATGTAGATATCATGAAATACCCTGAGTACATTTTCGAGGATGGATCTATAGATGACTATAAATTTGCATTTGACCGATCCACAAGAATTAACGATAGGTTGATTTATGTAATCAAGTTTGACCAGCGCGAATCCATTGACATTCCATTATATAAGGGAGAACTGTTCATTGATGTTGAAAACAAAACACTGACCAGCGCTATATATACCCTGAATATTACCAGCAAGGAGAAGGCGGCAGGTTTATTTGTCCGCAAAAAACCCGCAAATGTAAATGTATGGCCAACCGATGTTGGTTATAGAGTGGACTATAGGGAAAAGAATGGAAAGTGGTACTATGGTTATAGCAATGTTCTTCTAACTTTTAAAGTGGATTGGAAGGATAAATTATTTAATTCCGTGTATAGTATGACGGCGGAAATGGCCGTAACCGATTGGGAGAAAAACGTGACCGGAGAGTTACCAAAAAATAAGGAAAGATTAAAAAAATCCATTATTTTAAGTGATGAGGCCATTGGTTTTTCCGACCCTGATTTTTGGGGTCAGTATAATATCATTGAACCAGAAAAATCCATTGAATCTGCAATCAAGAAAATACAGCGGCAATTACGAAGGGTGAAATCCAAAGGCGGAACGGCCATACCATAATTGATAGCCCATAACGTTTTATCACCATCCAGATAAAAATTCAAAAATAGTCACCATATTTATGGTGACTATTTTAATTTAAGTCTACCATAAAATTACTTCCCAATGATAAAAAGAAGACAGTTTATCAACTTAACCGCCTTACTATCTGCCTCCGTAGCATTTCCAAGCCTCAGTCCAAACACCAATAACACAACATTCAATACTCCAAAATTATTGGCAAAACGGTTAAAAAAAGGAAATACTATTGGTTTAATTGCCCCAGGATATGCAGTGAAACCGGAAATTTTGGAAAGAATGAAAGAGACATTGGTCGAAATAGGATTTGTTCCTTTTCATACCGATCGTATTCATGGTAACCATGGGTATTTCAGTAATACCGATGAAGAACGGGCGGCTGATCTCAACGAAATGTTCAAGAATCCAAAAATTGATGCTATTCTTTGTGCACGAGGTGGATATGGTTGCACACGTATTATGCAAATGATAGATTATGAAAACATAAAAACAAACCCAAAAATATTGGTTGGATTCAGCGACATTACAGCTTTGCTCAATGGAATCTACAAAGAAACCGGACTTATCACCTTCCATGGTCCAGTTGGTAGTACTTTAACCGATGAATATAGTAAGCAGCAATTTAGTAATGTGCTTACCTCCCCCAAGTATCCCAAAACGATAACCAATGTTGTTTTGCAGGACAAAAAAATGATTGAGGATCCGGTATATGACCGATATACCATTATTCCAGGACAAGCAACAGGCAAACTTGTTGGTGGTAGTCTAACCCTAATAAACGCACTTATCGGAACACCACACGAAATTGATTTTACAAACGCTATTGTTTGTATAGAAGATGTAGAGGAAGCTCCCTACCGAATTGATCGGATGCTAACCCAATTAATTGAAGGCCCTACTTTTAAAAAAGCAAAAGGAATTGTCTTTGGTGTTTGTGCAGGTTGCAATTCCAATTCCAGTTCTAACTCTTTTACACTAAAAGAGGTGATTATGGACAGGGTTGCCCCATTGAACATTCCAGCTGCCTATGGAATGAGTTTTGGTCATGTTCCAAACAATTTTACATTTCCCATAGGTATTAATGCCAAATGGGATGCCGATAAGATGACTTTGAAACTATTGGAAAAGATGATTTTCTAAAATCAAGTTTATTTTTTGTAAAAAAAGTGACTTGGCAAAACCGAGCCACTTTTAGTTCCTAATTCAAAAATCTATTTTTCAAACTTTTGAAGTGTCCCAATAATTATGGAAACACAATCCATTAATTGATTTTTATCCATTACCAATGGTGGCGCAAATCGAATAATGTTTCCATGGGTTGGCTTCGCCAATAATCCATTTTCTTTTAACCTCATACAAATATCCCATGCTGTAGAACTATCTTCCGAATCATTAATAACTATTGCATTCAATAATCCTTTTCCCCTAACCTCTACAATTAAGTCACAAGTAGATATAAACCTATTCAGTTCACTCCTAAATAATTCTCCGAGGTCAAGAGCGTTTTGTGCAAGCTCCTCTTCAGCAACAACTTCTAGCGCTGCAATGCCAACAGCGGCAGCAATAGGATTGCCCCCAAAAGTACTTCCGTGGCTTCCTGGGCTTATCACTTCCATGATATCATCATTCGCCAAAACTGCAGAAATTGGATATGCTCCTCCGGAAAGCGCCTTGCCCAAAATCAAAACATCTGGTTTTACATTTTCATGGTCAACAGCCAAAAGTTTACCCGTTCTGGCTATACCGGTCTGTACCTCATCCGCAATAAAAAGTACATTGTATTTATCGCAAAGAGATTTTGCCTCCTTTAAATATCCCTCTGATGGAACATAGACACCAGCCTCACCTTGAATGGGCTCAACCAAAAATCCGGCAACATTTGGTTCTGCCTTAAGCGCTTCCTCTAAAGCATTTAAGTTATCATAAGCTATTTTCAAAAAACCTTCCGCATAAGGTCCAAAATTCTCTTTGGCAACGGGGTCGTTGGAGAATGATATTATAGTCGTAGTCCTACCATGAAAATTGTTCTCACAAACAATAATTTTGGCTTGATTTTCTGAAATGCCCTTCTTCATATATGCCCATCGTCTGCATATCTTTAAAGCGGTTTCCACGGCCTCTGCCCCAGTATTCATGGGTAAAAGTTTATCAAACTTGAAAGTAGAGGTTGCATACTCCTCAAACCTGCCCAGCATATCATTGTAAAATGCTCTTGAAGTAAGCGTCAACTTGCTAGCTTGCTCCGTCATGGCCCCAACTATTTTCGGGTGACAATGTCCTTGGTTAACGGCGGAGTAAGCGGAAAGAAAATCATAATACTTTTTTCCTTCTACATCCCACACAAAAACACCTTCACCCTTACACAATACAACAGGAAGAGGGTGATAATTGTGGGCGCCATACTTGTTTTCTAAATCTATCGCCTGTTGCGATGTTAAATGTTCTAAAACAGCCATTTTAATGCGTTTAAAATTATAAAATAACCATTCCTGCAATACCTTTATTCTTTCGAAGTCTCGAAAAAGCAGCGTGGGAGAGAAATCATCCCTGAAGAGATACGCAAGGTAACAAATATTGGGCTTTTTTTAGCAAAAAACTTATTCGCCTATTTTCCCTGAAAGGGATGAAATCTGCAATTCCAATCTTTTTAATTCTCTCATTAACGCATTTCTATGAATTTGCATCCACATGTAAATTTTTAGCATGCTCATGGTTAAAAAACACAATAAGACCCCTCCAACCCAAAGAATTAAATCATTGGTATTTTCAACATCAAACGTTTGTATAATACAATAAATAAGCAACCCAAAGACCAAAGCGTTCATAATGTTCATGATCAGCGCAAGCCAAGAGTTTTTACCTTTAAATAATCCACCCAGCATTTGAAAAAGATTTTGTTCATCCAATTCATCATAAAACTTAGCTTCTTCTTCAGATAAAGTCTCTTTAATTAATTTGTCAATGTCTTCCATTTTAGTTTTCATAAGTTTTGTTTTTTAATATTGTTTTTAATTTTTCCCTAGCATGAAACAACCTCGATTTTGCCGTTCCCACCGATATTTCTAGAATACTCCCTATTTCCTTTAACGAATACTCTTCCAAGTAAAATAATTTCAACACCATCTGTTGATTTTCCGGCAATTCCTTTATTGCTAAATGGAGTTTTTTAATCTTAGATTCTGTGTCATCCGTAGTGTTACTTGTTGTAGCATCTTTATAAACACCTTCAATATTCTTCCTATTTCTTTTTAGATTACTTAAATAATCCAAGGACTTTCTGGTAACTATACTTGTGGCCCAACTGCTAAAACTGTTAGGGTCCTTAAGCGTATAAAGCTTACTAATAATAGTCTTCCATGAATCTTGAACGATATCTTTTGAAACCTCAACATCATACGTATATCTATACGAATGCTTACATAGCCTAACATGATGTCGCTTTACCAATACGGATAAAGATTTTCTGTTTCCAGATTGATATTCCAAAACTATTAACCCGTCAAAAACTTTTTCTCTTGTTTTCATATCATGTGTCACCTTATAGACATGGAGTTATCTAAAAGGTTCAAAAAAAAGAAGATTTTTACTTATTCAATTTTTACAAGTTACTTGTTCTTTATAGAAACCTATTCTTACTTTTGCCCCATGCGTAAAAAAAGAAGTCGACAAACGTTTGAAAATGTTGAGGTAATAGATGCTGGAGCAAAGGGCAAATCTGTTGGTAAGGCCCCAGATGGAAGGGTTATTTTTCTTTCCAATGCAGTACCAGGTGATGTTGTTGATGTAATGACAACAAAAAAAAGAAAGGCATTTTTTGAAGGAGTTGCCACAAATTTCCATACGTATTCCGATAAAAGAACTACTCCAGAATGTGAGCACTTTGGAGTATGTGGGGGGTGCAAATGGCAACACATGGCTTACGAACATCAACTCTATTTTAAACAAAAAGAAGTTGAAAACAATCTAAAACGCATTGGAAACCTTAACCTACCAGAGATAACGCCGATTCTTGGGTCTAAAAAACAATATTTCTACCGCAACAAAATGGAGTTTTCTTTTTCCAGTAGTCGTTGGCTAACACAGGAAGAAATTAATTCAACAGATCAAATTGAAGATAGAAATGCACTTGGATTCCATATTCCTGGAATGTGGGACAAGATTTTGGATATTAAAAAATGTCACCTTCAAAAAGCCCCTTCAAATGCAATTCGATTGGAAATTAGAAAATTTGCCAGCGAAAGCGGATTACCATTTTTTTACCCAAGAAAGCAAGAAGGATTATTACGGACCATGATGTTGAGAACAACCTCAATAGGTGAAATAATGCTTCTCATTCAGTTTTATGAGGATAACCTTCAACAACGCGAGTTGCTATTAAATCACCTAAAACAAAAATTTCCTGAAATAACATCATTGCAATATGTAATCAACCAAAAACAAAATGATACCATTTACGATCAAAAAGTAGTTTGTTTTGCCGGGCGAGATCATATTTTTGAAGAAATGGAGGGGTTACGATTTAAGATAAATGCTAAATCATTTTACCAGACCAATTCTGAACAGGCTTACGAACTCTATAAAGTTGCCAGGGATTTTGCTGGACTCACGGGAAAAGAAGTGGTCTATGATCTATATACCGGAACAGGAACCATTGCCCAATTTATTTCAAAAAAAGCCAGAAAAGTTGTAGGTGTGGAGTCTGTTCCCGAAGCTGTAGAAGACGCACAGGCCAACGCAAAACAGAATCATATTTCCAATGTGGAATTTTTTGTGGGTGATATGAAGAACATCTTTAACGAAGACTTTATAACAAAGCATGGACATCCTGATGTTATTGTTACCGATCCTCCCAGAGATGGTATGCACAAATTGGTAGTAGAACAATTATTACGTGTTGCTCCAAAAAAGTTGGTGTATATAAGCTGTAACAGCGCCACACAGGCTAGGGATTTAGAGTTAATGAAGGAACAATATACCGTTGCCAAAGTTCAACCTGTCGATATGTTCCCGCAGACCCATCACGTGGAAAATGTTGTACTTTTGGAAAAACGGGTATAGTTTTTGCTTAAATCTGTTTTTAATTTAGAATGAAAAAAATAATTCCCAGCTTACTGATTACCCTTATGCTTATTTATTTTGCTTCTTGCGAAAAGGATGATATCTGTGTTGACGGAGATACTCCATTGCTTTATGTAGGTTTTTATGATGTTGATGATACTACAGAATTCAAGAATGTTTCATCCTTAAGGATCAAAGAAGTTATTTTGGATTCGGTCCTTGATACATTTACGGATCGTTCCAGCGCTTTGGATTCAGTGGGAATGCCGTTGCGCATAGATGCCAGCAGTACTGGTTTTGCTTTCATTTCTGATTCCGAAGACGATGAAGATACTGGAGAAGAAACAGGAACTATTGATACATTGACTATTTCATACGAAACAACTGAAGCTTTTATTTCCAGAGCCTGTGGTTTTGTGGCCAACTATGAAAATCTCACCGTAACACTGCCTGAAAGTGCGGAGAATTGGATTCAGGACATCACCATAGTAGAAGAAACCATTGAAAACTCCAATACTATCCATGTCAAAATATTTCATTAGTCTTTTTTTCATTGCAGTTCCTTTGCTGGTAATAGGTCAAGATAAACCTATAGACCTACAACCAAAGGATACCGTGGAATATAAGGAAGAGTTTGGTCTTCGTGTTGGGGTTGATTTAAATAGATTGATTTTTTCCCTTGTTGATGAAGATTATACCGGACTTGAATTGGTCGGCGACTATAGGCTTACACAAAAACTCTATTTGGCAACCGAATTGGGAAACGAGGAAAAAACACATTCAGAAGAGCTTGGAAACTCACTACTCTATAATTATACCGTTTCTGGCAGTTACATAAAAGCCGGCGTGGATATAAATACCTACGAAAACTGGTATGGTATGAATAATCTAATTACAATAGGTGGTCGATTTGCCATTGCCAGTTTCAACCAAACGTTGAATGATTATGCAATTTATGACAGCAACCGTTTCTATAGTCCAGATGGTTTTTTGGATGGGACGGAACCAGGTCGGAAATTTGAAAACTTGAGTGCCGCATGGTTAGAGTTTATATTTGGAATAAAAGCAGAACTTTTTGCCAACATTTATATGGGTATATCGGCCCGGTTAGGATTCTTGGTTTCCAATAAAGAAGATGATAACTTTCGCAATCTATGGGTTCCCGGTTTCAATAGAATAACCGACGATAGTAAGTTTGGAGTAAGCTACAATTATACCATCTCTTACTTCCTTCCTTTCTACAAGAAATCAAAAAATAAAAAAAAGGAGCCTGAACAAGCCCCTTCCTTAGAGTAATTTGAGTTAAGTGCATTATTTTAAACCACTTTCTTTCGTTTTTTTTTGATAACGGAAGCTTTTTTTACTGCCTTTTTAAGATAAATTAATCGATGTTCGATCGATGCTTTCCCTTTTTACTACCCTCATACATTTCATACTTAGCCAACCTGGACTCCAATTTCCCATTAAAGGTCTTTATCTTTCTAGAAGGTCTAAGACCTACGGCCTTCAATGCCTCCAGGTTAGAAGTAATCAACCAAGCATCTGTTCCAGGGTATTCTTGTTTTAAAGTATCCCCTATCTTTCCATAAAAGTCCTTAACATCGATTTGAAGTCGTTCACCGTAAGGTGGATTAAAGACCATATGTAACTTTGAATCTGTGGGTTTTTCTGTCCTAAAGAAATCTTTTCGTTCAATGATGACATATTCTGAAAGATTTGCATTTTCAACATTTTCCTGAGCCTTTCTTGTTGCCGAAGGGGCTTTATCATACCCAATGATCTTATGATGAAATTCCCTTGTTTTATTTAAACTTGCGGTTACTATTTTTTCATAAAGCTCCGCATCATAATCATTCCAATTCATGAATGCATAAGACTCCCTGTTGATGTTAGCAGGAATATTACATGCAATCATGCCAGCTTCAATTAAAAAAGTACCGCTA
>JBDWSS010000043.1:0-2500 GCA_039985375.1 Flavobacteriaceae bacterium | reverse complement strand
ATCACTTTTGTTTTCTCTTCCTCCGCCTACTTAGATGTTTCAGTTCAGCGGGTTTGCCCCTCTTGCGAGGTGACTGGCCTTCAACCAGCCGGGTTGCCCCATTCGGATATCCACGGATCAACACTCGTGTGCAGTTCCCCGTGGCTTTTCGCAGCTTATCACGTCCTTCTTCGCCTCTGAGAGCCCAGGCATCCCCCATACGCCCTTATTTTGCTTGTCGCACCTGTACCTAAGTACAAATGCCCTCGTAATCCTTTATTATATTCTATTCTACTTCGTGTTTCTTTTTTGACTTCGCCATGATGGTATAAACCATCACGCTCCGTCCCAATATGTCAATGAACTTGTGGCGGGCCGCCTTCGATATAAAAAATACCGCCGACAGCTTTTACGCCATTGTGGAGAATATCGGAGTCGAACCGATGACCTCCTGCGTGCAAGGCAGGCGCTCTAGCCAGCTGAGCTAATCCCCCATATACTAGTCGTTAGCAATGAGTAGTCAGTAGTCGTACATAACTACCACCCAACTTCCAGAATTTCCTTCAATATATAATGAACTTATACAGCCATAAGACTGAAACTTCGTAGTCTCAGGCAGACTCGAACTGCCGACCTCTACATTATCAGTGTAGCGCTCTAACCAGCTGAGCTATGAGACTCTTTGGCCTTTTTGCCAGTTTATCAAACATATTATAAGACAGCATAAAAGAAAAACAAGGACCACCCCGATGAAAAGAACGGACATTGTCCGGTCGTCTTTTCTCTAGAAAGGAGGTGTTCCAGCCGCACCTTCCGGTACGGCTACCTTGTTACGACTTAGCCCTAGTTACCGATTTTGCCCTAGGCCGCTCCTTACGGTGACGGACTTCAGGCACTCCCGGCTTCCATGGCTTGACGGGCGGTGTGTACAAGGCCCGGGAACGTATTCACCGGATCATGGCTGATATCCGATTACTAGCGATTCCAGCTTCACGGGGTCGAGTTGCAGACCCCGATCCGAACTGTGACCGGTTTTATAGATCCGCGCCCACTTGCGTGGTGGCTTCCCTCTGTACCGGCCATTGTAGCACGTGTGTGGCCCAGGACGTAAGGGCCGTGATGATTTGACGTCGTCCCCACCTTCCTCACGGTTTGCACCGGCAGTCCCGTTAGAGTCCCCATCTTTACATGCTGGCAACTAACGGTAGGGGTTGCGCTCGTTATAGGACTTAACCTGACACCTCACGGCACGAGCTGACGACAACCATGCAGCACCTTGTAATATGCCCGAAGGAAAAACTATCTCTAGTCCTGTCATACTACATTTAAGCCCTGGTAAGGTTCCTCGCGTATCATCGAATTAAACCACATGCTCCACCGCTTGTGCGGGCCCCCGTCAATTCCTTTGAGTTTCATTCTTGCGAACGTACTCCCCAGGTGGGATACTTATCACTTTCGCTTGGCCGCCGAGACCGAAGTCCCGACAGCTAGTATCCATCGTTTACGGCGTGGACTACCGGGGTATCTAATCCCGTTCGCTACCCACGCTTTCGTCCATCAGCGTCAGTACGTTGTTAGTGACCTGCCTTCGCGATCGGTGTTCTATGTGATATCTATGCATTTCACCGCTACACCACATGTTCCGGCCACTCCACAACGACTCAAGACCACCAGTATCAAAGGCAATTCTACAGTTGAGCTGCAGACTTTCACCCCTGACTTAATGGCCCGCCTACGGACCCTTTAAACCCAATGATTCCGGATAACGCTCGGACCCTCCGTATTACCGCGGCTGCTGGCACGGAGTTAGCCGGTCCTTATTCTTACGGTACCGTCAGCCGCCTACACGTAGGCGGGTTTCTTCCCGTATAAAAGCAGTTTACAACCCATAGGGCAGTCATCCTGCACGCGGCATGGCTGGATCAGGCTCCCGCCCATTGTCCAATATTCCTCACTGCTGCCTCCCGTAGGAGTCTGGTCCGTGTCTCAGTACCAGTGTGGGGGATCCCCCTCTCAGGGCCCCTAACCATCGTAGTTATGGTGAGCCGTTACCTCACCATCTGACTAATGGTACGCATGGCCATCTTTGTCCGATAAATCTTTAACCGAATCGACATGTGTCGATCCGGTACCATGGGGCATTAATCCAAATTTCTCTGGGCTATTCCCCTGACAAAGGTAGGTTCCATACGCGTTCCGCACCCGTGCGCCGGTCGTCATCTTGTGCAAGCACAAATGTTACCCCTCGACTTGCATGTGTTAGGCCTGCCGCTAGCGTTCATCCTGAGCCAGGATCAAACTCTTCATTGTCTATCGTTAAATATCTATTCAACTTCCTTAAACAATATCAAGTCCTTGACATCAAAATGGTTCTTTGTTATTCTCTTTTACGCTGTCTATACAATATGTTAATGAACTTTAATCCTATTAAAAAAGAAAAAAAACAAACCGAAAAAAGCCTTTTTATTCTCCTTTTTACACCCAGCCTTATCAGCTAAGCGGGTGCAAATATAGAGAGGTT
>JBDWSS010000042.1:0-2829 GCA_039985375.1 Flavobacteriaceae bacterium | reverse complement strand
TCATTGAATCCTTACGCTATTGTGCCAGATACAAAGGATTGAATATATATGCCTATTGTTTAATGACAAATCATTTGCATTTGGTGGCCAATTGTAATGAACCTTTTCAGCTTAGGGATACGATAAGGGATTTCAAAAGGTACTCGGCAAAAAGGATTATTGGGCAAATACGCAACGAACCGGAGTCCAGAAGGGAAAATTTTATGTTCTTGTTTAAGAATGCGGCCATGAAAAATTCTAAGGGCAAAGGTTTTAAATTTTGGAAGACAGGCAATCATGCGATAGACCTGTATTCGGAAAAGTTCATTTAGGACAAGATAAATTATATCCACAATAACCCTGTGGTCGAAAATTTCGTTTCAAGGCCTGAGGATTGGGTATATTCCTCTGCATCCAACTATTTGGAGGAAGCATCTATTCTTCTCGAAGTTTGTGTAGTACCACAGATAATAAAAACTTTAAGATAAGTAGTAGAGGATTATTTTGCGCAGCAGTACAACTACTGCGGAGCGGGTACAATACCGGTGGCGACACCTCCCTTGGAAATGATATGGCACAACGGTGGAAGTATAATGGGATGGAGTTGGATGAAAATTTTGCTATTGACACCTATGACTTTGGGGCGCGAAATTATGACCCTGCATTGGGTAGGTGGATGAATATAGATCCGTTGGCGGAACTTATGACCAGACATAGTCCATATAATTATGCCTTTGATAACCCAGTGTTCTTTATTGACCCTGATGGGATGGAGGCTAGACCATATGGGCTAACTGAATTTATTCTACCCGAAGCTGAAAAAGAACTGTCGGATAAAAAAATAATACAAGATCGTATACCATGGTGGTTATGGAATCGTATAAGGTCTGCTGAAAAAAAGAAGAAAAGAAAGAAATTAAAAAATGGGCAGGACGAAAATTATGTTCAAAATAAGTTTAGAATTGGCGCATCCGTATTGGCAGGTTTAGCTGATAATCAAAGTGGGTTTCATATGTCAGCTAGCGCTTCGGATAAAGATGTGGATGCCTATCAACTGTTTTATCAATGGGTATTTGGAACCGGACCTAGCGAAAGAAATTTTGATGAGAATAGCGTTATGGGGCAGCAAATGCTAGAGTCCCAAGAAATAATGAACGCAATAAATATTATTACTGAAGAGATTATATCGACAGGCGCTAGCGAAGGTGTCGACTTTGAAAGGAGTTTATTCAAAGAAAATCCATTGCTATATGTACATAGTTTTTACAAAGATGCGGGTGGAGAGAATCCAGCTAGGGGTTTTCATGGTAGTTTTGCGGGAAGTATAGAAGTTACTAATATAGCAGAATCCAAAGGAAGAACAGTTGTGAGCATGTCAATATCATTTAAAGATAAAATGACAGCTGTCTCGGGCACAAGAGCTTCAGGTACTGCGGGAGGGTATAGTAAGAATAATCCCATGGCTATTTATCAACAACCAAACCCTTATGGGAAAAATGATCAGTTTAGAACGATATTAGTGAATTATCATATGAATGTAATTAAAGTATTGCCAAGAAATTAAGAAATTATGAGAGTCAAAAGTTTATATATTGTTATGTTAGTGTTTACATTGTTATCGTGTTGGTGGTCTAACAAACCATCAAGATTAAATGACAATGTTTTCGGAACATATATTTTTGAGTTCCCTTCGAATCAGTTACAAGTTCTTGAAATTAGAAGGGATTCATCCTTTGTGCAGGAACTATATTTTGATAAGGAGAGTTTTGTGAAAAAGAAGAAGCCTCTTTTTGTTAATGAAGGTACTGTGGAATTTAAAGAGTATGAGTTAAGGTTTAAACATTGGTTAAGTTATTGTTATAATCGAGATCCAAATGTAATACGGGAAGAACCTGATCTTACTTTGATGTTAGGAGTATCTTGGTATGAAACCAACAAAACAATAGTCTTATATCATGAAACAAACTATATTTTTGAGCATATTGACAATTGGAAAGATTTGGAAAAATAACTCCCCCGCTCCGCAGTAGTTGTACTGCTGCGGTGAAATGAAAACAACTTTTAGCCCTCCCGCTCCGCAGTAGTTGTACTGCTGCGCTAAGCAATATAGGAGTAAGTAAAACAAAACAGGAAAAAGCCATAACAGTAATGTCGTGGCTTTTTTTAGCTAAGTTTGGTGCTGGCTGAGCGCTGGTTGGAGGTATTGCCACAAGATACAATCTTACGGTAGCGGTGATTTTTTTGAACCATTAGGTTATTTAGATTTCTCGCTTTGCTTGAAATAACAGTACTGCCCAAACCAGTCATTTCGAAATGAGATGCAAAGCATCGATTGAGAAATCTGGAAAACCCATATTGGGATTTCTCCCTCCGGTCGAAATGACCCTGAGCCTTGCTCCGCAGTAGTTGTACTTCTGCGGTGAAAAAAAGTTATGATGATACAGTGAAAACAACTTTTAGCCCTACCGGTCAAGCAAAACGGTGCACAGGTCAAACACCCGCTCCGCAGTAGTTGTACTGCTGTGGTGAAATGAAAACAACTTCTAGCCCTACCGGTCAAGCAAAACGGAGCACAGGTCAAACAACAATAAGTTCTTGCCTATTTTTTTGTAAAATTTACGCATCGAACAAGGCGTCAAACATACCATAAAAACCAACGGATTCTACTTTTTGACATTGACGGTTGTTGATTGGGCAGATGTCTTCACAAGAAAGAACCACAAACAGGCAATCATTGAATCCTTACGCTATTGTGCCAGATACAAAGGATTGAATATATATGCCTATTGTTTAATGACAAATCATTTGCATTTGGTGGCCAATTGTAATGAACCTTTTCAGCTTAGGGAT
>JBDWSS010000041.1:0-5051 GCA_039985375.1 Flavobacteriaceae bacterium | reverse complement strand
AAGTGCAAATAAGATTGAGGATAATCCATTGCGCCCCGGGCTTAAAAATTATTTGGAAAAAGGCTATTTAACCACGGAAGATGTTGGCTCGGTTTCAACAACCTTGGAGTACAATGCTGCAGACTATGCTATAGCCACTTTGGGAAAAGCGTTGGGAAGAATGGAAGATCATAAGTCGTATAAAAAACGTGCATTATCCTATAAAAAACTCTTCGATAACGATTATAAGTTGTTAAGGCCTCGAAATCTGGATGGAAGTTTTTATGAGCCTTTTGATCCCTTGGCAGGAGCAAACTTTGCTAAAAATGTAGGCTATATCGAGGGTAATGCATGGCAGTATGCCTTTATGGTGCCCCATGATATTGAAGGGCTTAAAAAATTGATGGGAGGCGATAAGAGTTTTGTAAACCAACTGCAGAAAGTTTTCGATGACAACCAATTTGATATGGCAAACGAACCGGATATTGCGTATCCGTTTTGGTTTAACTATATAAAAGGGGAAGAATGGCGTACCCAGAAAATCGTACGGGAATTGGCGGACAAATATTTTCAAAACAAACCTGATGGACTTCCCGGAAATGATGATACCGGAACAATGTCTGCCTGGTTGGTATATGCCACCATGGGTATTTATCCTGCTTCCCTTGGGGATAACAAGTATCAAATTACAAGTCCCGTTTACGACAAGGTAGAGGTGACTTTGGATGAGCAATACCATTCAGGACAGACCTTTACAATTATCGCCAAAAACAATTCAAACAACAACAACTACATACAATCCATAAGGCTCAATGGCCAAACCTTAAAACGATACTGGATTAGTCATGGTGAGATTATAGCGGGGGGTGTTTTGGAATTGGAAATGGGTCCAGAACCTAGAAAGTAGTATATAAAGCTTAGTGGTCCTTATTATTTTTGGCTTTCCAAGCATTAAACTCCGTTTGAAATGTACTATTGGTAAGCGGATACAGTCCAATAATTGACATTCCTTGTTCCACTTTTTCCATTACAAATTCCTCATACAATGTCATTTCAAGGCATTCGTTTGCAACCCCATCGGCCATATGCTCAGGAATAACCATTACCCCATCATTGTCGCCAACAATGAAATCCCTTGGAAAAACAGCAACATCGCCACAACCAATAGGGTCATTGATGGCTATAGCCTGATGCAATGTTAGATTGGTGGGAGCAGATGGTGTAACATGATACGCTGGAAAATCAAGTTCTCCAATTTCATGGGAATCCCTAAAACCACCATCGGTAACAATGCCAGCCGCACCCCTTTTCATTAATCGGGTCACTAAAATGGAACCCGCAGAGGCAGCCCTTGGATTTTTTCTGCTATCAATGACCATGACATGGTTTTCCGGACACTCCTCTACAGCAACCCTTTGCAAGTGCTTGGGGTCCTTGAAAACCTCAATGGGGTTAAGGTCTTCACGAGCTGGAATATAGCGTAAGGTATACGCCTGGCCCACCATTGTTTTGTTCATGGGCTTCAATGGGCGGACTTTGTGTATGAATTGATTTTTCAACCCTTTTTTAAATAGACATGTTGCAATGGTGGCGGTGCTTACCTTACTTAGTTTATCAATAATGGATTCTTGGTAATTTTTCATGTCGATATATGTTATTTTGATCGTTTGCCCTTGATATTTTTGTGAATGTCGTAAATATACATATATTTGGTAAACCAATTTGGTAAACCAATTTTAAATGAGCGTTTCTAAGAAGCTTTTTTACTGTCTTTTTACGATTGTGCTGGCATCTTGTAATCTATCCAATACACCTTCAGGATTGGTCAGTTCCGTGGATGAATTTAATAAAGCCGTTGCCAATGCACAACCTGGCGATGTAATTACAATGGCCAATGGCGTATGGGAAGATGCTGAACTCCTCTTTGAGGGGAATGGTGCCGAGGACAACCCTATAACACTTACTGTTGAGGAAAAAGGCAAAGTAAGTTTGGAGGGAAATTCCAATTTAAGATTGGCCGGAAGTTATTTGGTGGTTGAAGGATTGGTTTTTAAAAATGGGTTCACGCCTACTACAGAAGTTATTTCCTTTAAAAAGGATAAGAATACACTGGCCAATAACAGCAGGCTTACAGGCTGTGTAATTGATCGTTATAATAACCCAGAACGACATGAGCCGGATACTTGGGTAGCTATTTACGGCCATAACAATAGAGTAGACCATAATCATTTGGTTGGTAAGGGAAACAGAGGGGTAACCATGATTGTTAGGCTTAATACCAAGGAGAGTGAAGAGAACAACAATAGGATAGACCACAATTATTTTGGCCCAAGGCCTAACTTAGGTTCAAATGGAGGGGAAACTTTACGCATAGGAACCAGTCATTATTCGTTGGTGAATTCCATGACCTTGGTTGAGTCCAATTATTTTGATAGATGTAATGGGGAGCATGAAATTATTTCCAATAAGTCCTATAATAATGTATATAGGGACAATGTCTTTTACGAATGCACAGGAACATTAACGATGAGACACGGTAATGAAACTTTGGTAGAGGGCAATGCTTTTATTGGAAACAACAAGCCTAGTACTGGTGGGATACGGGTAATAAACGGACAGCAGACGGTAAGGAACAATTATGGAATTGGGTTAAAGGGTTACCGTTTCCGTGGAGCTTTTGTGATCATGAATGGCGTGCCCAATTCACCCTTAAATAGGTATTTTCAGGTTGAAGATGCTAAAGTTCATAACAACACATTTATAGATTGTGATCACATTCAATTGTGTGCCGGGAGTGATACAGAGCGAAGTGCAGCACCGATCAACTCCACCATATCCAATAATATTTTTTACAATCCGAAGAGAAATAACATGTTCACGGTGTATGATGATATTAGTGGCATAAGCTTTAATAATAACTTGTTAAGCCCTAATATATCTGCCGTTGTCGATTATGGGTTCATGGCAAAAGAATTGGAATTTGAGATAAATCAATATGGATTGAAAATCCCAAAAAATGTGAACGATGATCAAGGGGCGGTTTTAAGCGATAATTTAGCAACCAAGGAAAACACCGGGGTAAGTTGGTATCCAAAAGATGATATTGAAGTGAGTTTAGCATCAGGGAAAACCATATCGGTATCTCCCGGATTGAACACCCTATTTGACGCAGCAAAGAATGCGGGAGCGGGGGATATCCTAGAATTAGAAAAGGGAACATACACTCTGACCAAAACCCTTGCGGTTGGTCATCCATTAACTATAAAATCCAAAAGCACTCAAAAGCCCACAATTCTTTTCGAAAAGAAATCGCTTTTTGAAATCAACAATGGAGGCAGTCTTTCTTTGGAGGGACTTGTTTTTGATGGAGAGGAATCTCCAGATAGAACCGGTAACTCCGTAATCAGTACAAGTAAGTACTCCATGAACAAAAACTATAAGCTTTTTGTGGAAAACTGTGAGTTCAACAATTTGGATGTAAACCATTCCTTTGATGCGGTTAGGGTTTACAAAAACACTTTTGCCGATACCATTAGTATCAACAACTCAAAATTCAAAACTATTTCTGGGAATGTAATCGCTTTGGATAGAGAGACTGATGATATCGGCATTTATAATGCGGAATATGTAATTATGAAGAACAATGTTTTTTCGGATGTAGGTGGAGCTGCCCTACGATTGCATAGAGGAGGGAAAGATGAGAGTACCTTTGGACCGTTTTTGGAAATGGATCATTGTGTATTTGATAATGTTGGAAATGATAAAAGAAATAGATATAAAGCCTCCATTTCACTTTATGGGGTTCAAGTAATCGATATACGAAATAATGTGCTAAACAATAGTGAAGGTATTGGAATGCATTTGGTTGTGGGTGAACCCATAGTGAATATTTTGAACAATAATTTTTTTAATGGTGATACGGTAAATGTTACCGGAGATGAAAAATATACCCTTCATAATTCTTGGTCTTTGCACCCTGGATTTGAGAATGAAAGGGATTACACCTTAAAATCCAGTTCCTCCCTTATAGGAAAAGCTACAGATGGGGGTAATTTAGGGATAGTGGTATCCCAATGAAAAATATAGTATACATGCGCTTTTGTGTTTATCAGTTTTTTTGTTTGCTTCTTGTATTGTGTTTTCAGTGCAAGATTCAAGCACAAGAATACCCCAAATTAGTGATCACCAAACAAGGTGTTGCCGATATTAGGGCCAAACTGGGAAGTGTCCCGTTATTCGATGCTTCGCTGGCTCGTCTAAAAGATGAGGTAGATGCGGAGATTGCAACGGGAATCCATATGCCGATACCCAAAGATTATTCAGGAGGCTATACACATGAACGGCATAAAAAGAACTTTTTAATACTTCAAAAGGCCGGAGTTTTATTTCAGATATTAAACGATGAGAAATATGCGGTCTATATTCGGGATGTATTGATGGCTTATGCGGATATGTATCCCACACTTCCGGTACATCCAAAGGAAAGGTCATATGCTAGGGGCAAGATTTTTTGGCAGTGTTTAAACGACTCCAACTGGTTGGTCTATACAAGTCAAGCATATGATTGCGTTTACAACTGGCTTTCCAAAAAAGAACGCAAAAAATTGGAAAAAGAATTGTTCAAACCTTTTGCGGATTTTATTTCAGCGGGAAATCCGCAGTTTTTTAATAGGGTACATAACCACAGTACATGGGGCAATGTTGCCGTGGGTATGATTGCCCTTGTTATGGATGATGACGAACTTTTGAATCGCGCTTTATATGGTTTGGAGATTGATAACCTTACAGAGGGCATGAAAGATAATGATGGAGGGTTTATTAAGGTAAAAGGTCAAAAAGTTGGCTTTTTAGCCAATTTGGATGAACCTTTTTCTCCAGATGGATATTATACAGAAGGTCCGTATTACCAGCGATACGCCATGTATCCTTTCTTGATTTTTGCTCAGGCCCTGCACAATGCAAGACCAGAATTGAAAATATTTGAATATAGGGATGGCGTGCTGCTAAAAAGTGTGGAAACCTTGTTGAATCTTTCCGATGCAGATGGAGAGTTCTTCCCAATAAACGATGGT
>JBDWSS010000040.1:0-28586 GCA_039985375.1 Flavobacteriaceae bacterium | reverse complement strand
CTCTATATTTTGGAACAGTTTGACTATTTCCCCAAGTTGAAGATCAATATCACCGACCCTAAACAACGGCTTGTACCCATATTTAGTGGCAATCTTAATTTCATTGCATCCGAAAATGAAGATTATTGGTATCTTCATATTAATCTTCCTCATTGGACAACGGCAGCGTATTATCCAGTTTTAATTTATAGCTGGGATATTGTTACCATTTCTAAGGCCATTGAAAAGGCATACAAAACTATAGACACTGTCGAAGTACTTTTCGCTTTACTTAGCAAGACCTTGGATACCAATAATAAGCATATGGACAAGGAATTGCACATTCCTTATCTCACCTTTCCATACTATGAAGGGGTAAATCGTATGGGGCTAGATCAATTTTGGCTTGGGCTCTATTGGAGAAACAATAGATATGATTTAAAATTCCTAAAAGATTTTTGTGGGTTTTGTCTAGACAATAGTATCGGTAAAATTTGCATAACACCTTGGAAATCATTCATAGTAAAAGGTATAAAAACAGAGAGCAGACCTGAATTAGAGCGTTTTCTGGGGCATTGGGGAATAAACGTGAGACATTCACAATTGGAAATGAACTGGCACCTTCCCGTAGACGATAAGGATGCCTTAGAACTTAAAAAATTCTTGGTCAGAAGTTTTGATCAAAATGATATCAGCACCTACGGATTAACATTTGGTATAAGCAATGATGTTGGGAAACGATCTCATTTTTCCTCCGTAATCATAGAAAAGAATTCCCCTCCCGAAATTGTAAAAAATTTTGATGTAAGACCTACCTATAACGTACTTCATTTTGAAAACTTCAATCCCAATACCAACACTTATATTGCCTACGCACAAGATGTTGATAAAATTGAACTTCCTGGATTGCTGATGGAATTGAGCAAAAAATACTTCAGCCAACTTGGGGAAGAAAAAAAGAAAAAAGAAAAAAAGAAAAAGTCTGCATTGGAAAACATAAAACAAGTGTACCAATGCAATAATTGCCTTACCATTTACGATCGGGCAATTGGGGATATAACCTCAAACATCGCAGCTGGAACCGCCTTTGCAAAACTACCTGAAACCTATAGCTGCCCGGTATGTGATGCACCAAAGGCAACTTTTAAGAAAACGGAGCTACAGTTGGCATAGTTGCCCTAGCTTTTCATTCGTAGTTGATGTAGGCTTGTTTTGGGGATTCGTTCAATGACTCCCCTCGCCTCCAATTCCAATATATTTTCGCCAACCACTTTGTAGGGTATATTGCAAATAGAAGAAACACCTTCCTGTATTTTGAATATGGAATCCATGGATTTACTTTCTATAGTGCTACAAGCAATGTACAAAATAAGGGACAAAACAATATCCGAAACCTTTATACATTTTTAGGTAGTTTAAAATCAGCGCACTATCCCACTAAACTAAGTCTCCTATCTTAAATAGTTGTTATTTCTTGATAACTTTTCCGTCGCTCGATACTATTTGGCGTACTATTTCCGCATCTCCTTTATAATATAGCCTACTATCCGAATTCGCCTCTACATCTATGGTATTGGAAACCGTAAGATAGGCATCACTATCTGCTGATAGTTTAACTTTTAAATCAGTTACATTTAACCCATAATCTTTAAGATTGCTATCAGATGATAGTGTCGCATCCAGGTTTTCAATGATTCCAACTACATCAACGGAAGCATCTGAAGAAAGCTTTACCGTAGTTTCCTCTATATCTACTTCACCATCCAAAGCTGCATTTGAAGATAGACTCATGTACGCCTCGATCGCTTTTATATAAATAAGTGCCTTGCTATCAGATGATGCTTTGAGGTCAAAATTGTTAGCAGTAATGTCTCCTTCAAAATAGGCATCTGAACTTAGGTCAACGGACACATTTGATGCTTCAAGTGGTGATTCTAAAAAAATCGACGCGTCGGACGACGCTTTAAAGGCATCAATATTCGCAGTTGTAATATAAAGGTTTAGCGTTTCTTTCCCTCTAATGCTTAAATTATTATCCAATTTAACGGTTAATTTACCTCCATCCTTATAAATATTTATTTTTTCAAAAAGGTTATCATTTGCCTGAACACTTACACTTTCCTCGGTTTCAGAAAAGGTTACATACGCCTTAAAATCTGTGGCAACTTCCAAAGCTGTAATAGTGTCAAAACCATATTCCCTTGTGGATACCTCCTGCGATACTCTAATTGTTTCTTTGGTGCATGATGTCAGTAATACGGCAAGAGCACTTGTATACATTATTCTTTTGATTGTTATCATGATGTTTGTTTTTGATTAGAATTCAATTCTGTAATTCAGCAAGGGTAGTAGTTCCAATTGATATTCTGTTTGAATTGTCCTGGTTTGGGGATTGAAAAATTCATTGTCAACATTGAGTCTATTGGTAACGTTTTGAATATCCAATGAAATGATATGGGCCACCTTGCGCCTGTTTATTCTGTACGAAAAACTGGTGTCAATTCTCCAATAATCATCAAACTGCAATGTATTTCTTTGGTCTTGCTGCAAGCGCACAAATCCTGATTCATCAAAATAGTCCAAATCCACAGGGGTTCCCCTTTTGCCTCCGTTCCACAATACCTTCGCATTGATTCCAAAAATGTTATCCCCGGTTTTTCCAGCTTTAAATTCCTTTCCTCCCACTATATTAAAGGTATACTTGGCATTGTATCGGCTATCGTACCAACTGCCATCTGCTGCACGGTATTGCGAATCAAAAAGAGAGCTTGTCACCAAAAAATAGTACTGATTTGAAAAGAACTTCTCAAACGTAAGTTCCAATCCATAATTTCTGGCTTTCCCCGTATCTGTGAGTTCTCTTGAAATAAATTGGCCATTTAAAAAGGAATTCGTAAAATTTGAATCTGCAGCAACAGCTACCTTATTAAGGTCCTGATAATAGACTTCCAACTTTACATGTCCGTTTTGGATAATTCGCCAATCATAACCCAAAATGTAATGCATGGCCCGCATTAAATCAAGGTTCGTATTTGGAGTGCTAACATTGCCCTGACCATCTTCAATTTCAATAAAATATTGATTCAAAGGCATACGTCTGGAATGCAATCCAATCCCAGCACTGAGCGTGTGTTTTGGTGAAATTTGATACTCAATCCCACCTCTTGGTTCCAGCACAAAATCATCATTTACAGAAAATGAGGAGGCATGTAATCCAAAAGTTGTGGAAAGTTTTTCGTTAAATCGATGTTTGGCTTGGGAAAAAAACTGGAGAAATGTGCCATTACCCTCTGTATCAACTAAAGTTGTAGTATCGGCATTGAGGATTTCGTCAGTTAGAACATCGTAGGACAATCTGCTATATACAAATCCTGTTTTAAGGGTTGTCCTTGCATTGAACTTTTGGTTGAGGTTAGCGCTCACACGAAAAGCACTATTCCTTAAAATATCCCGTTCCTGTAAAAAATCGTCATTTGTGGTATTATCCAATGAAAACACATAATCACTTTGATTTCCTGAAAAGGAAAGGGCTCCATCCAATGAAATATTGGAGTTAAAAAAATGTTTGATGTTAAGCCCTCCCATATACGTTTTAGACTCAAACAATTCATCTTCCACAACAACAGGGCTCACTTGTTCGGCATTATCCTGATTATCTTCACTAAATCCCCCAATCCCCCAAAAAGAGAGGTTTGTTTTTTCTCCTACCGGAAGGTTAAACTTAAGGGCCAAATCTTGAAAAGTTGGCACCGAACCTTCAGAAACTTCGATAATATTGTTCAAAACTGTTAAGGTTGAATACCTATAGTTCACCAAATAAGATCCTTTGTATTTTTTTGAAAAAGGCCCTTCTAGGGCCAAATCGGTCCCCAAAACCCCAAATTGAAACGCATATTCCGCTTTTTCAGCATTCCCATTCCTCAGTTTAATGTCGAAAACCCCAGAAGTAGCATTGCCATATTCCGCAGGAAAGGCTCCGGTAAAAAAATCAGAATTGCCCAACATATTGGTACTTAACAGGCTTATTGCACCAGGGGAATAGCCTTCCTCGGAAAAATGATTGGGCTCTGGCACTTCTACCCCTTCAATTTTCCACAACAACTGGTTGGGAGCGTTTCCCCTGATTACAATTTCATTGGTCGTATCATCAGAGTTGGTTACTCCTGCAAAGGAAAGGGCCATTCTGCCCGGGTCACTTATACTTGCAGGAAACCGCTTTGTCTCTTCTACCCCAAAAGATCGGACACTTACGGTGGCCAATTTATTATTGGGCCTGGTCTGATCTTTACGAGCCAAAACAACAACCTCTCCCAGCTGATTTAAAGATTCCGTAAGACGTATGGTCAGGTTGATTTCCTTTGCGGATCCTACCAAAACTTCAGAAACCAAGGCATCTTCATACCCCAAATAACTGCAACTGAACGATTGTCGTCCCACGGGTACATTTTCCATAGTGAAAAATCCTTGAGCATTAGTAATAACACCTAATTGTGGGTCTGAATCCAAGAGGACAATTGTAGCTCCCATTAATGGACTGCCGGTAACAATATCGGTCACTTTTCCTTTAACGGTTTGTCTTAGGTCTTGACCATATCCAAGAAAGACAGATGTAAGAAGTAAGCCCAACAAGAGAAGGGAATTAATTTTTGATGTTTTCATTGGTTAATTTAAAAGTTAACGAAGTTCTTGTTCCAGTCTTAATACGGGCATCCAGTAGAAGTTTATCACTGACCATTCGTCTGTGCCCAAATCTTGGGAGCTTCTTACAAATACGGATCCATTTTCAGTGAACACATGTCTGGATGATAAGCCGGTGTTTTTTTTATTATTCATCATTTAAATGTTTTTTGTACCGATTTCTTCCCATATTAAAAATGCCTACCTTAATCCCAAATCCAGCAGAAAATCCATTGATGTTTTTTATTCTATTTGGTGCCAAATCAATTTTACTTGAGACCCTGTATCGTGCCCCAATTTCCAATTGAACATATCTGGAAAGGTTATACAAAACATTTATTCCCGGTTCCACTACAAATACCTCATCCCATTCATTCCTGTCAAAATCTATGTCTATATCTCGATTGTTATCCTCCACATAAACCACTGCCCCAGCACCTACAAGTATAGGAAACGAAAGGTTAACCTTTGAGCGTCCAAATAAAATGGGTTCTACATGAAGGCCTGCATAACCCCCGGCAAAATCAAAAGTTTCAAAAGAGTCAATTCTTAAATTTTGTTGGGAATAAAACCCTACAGCGGCAAAACCAACTTCAAATTGTCTATTTGCAACATAGGCAACTTTAAAAATCCCATTATAGGTACTTTCTCCGTCAATCTCACCTAAAAAGGTTCCTAATCCAAGGTAAACTCCATGTACTACATTGCTTCTGTCATTAAATTCAATATAATTATCGTCCTCTTCCGTTTGTGCCCATATCATACAACTAAAGAGAAGCATGGGAAGTAATAATCTATGCTGTTTCATGTTTTTTGATTTGATTGTCGTATTAAAGACAAGCAAAGTTTTGAAAGGTTGCATGTTTTTTGATTTTTTTTGATTTGATGAATACTATTTTTAATCCGTTAGAACGATAACTCCTTTTATTCCATTCAAAGAGAAATCACCATGCTCTCCCGAACCATAGGACGCCGAAATATCCCTAATCTTTTTTCCAGCATTGGTTACATTTGTTTTTATATTGGCAAAGGATTTTGGAACTCTCAGAAGCCCTTGCTCCAGAGTTGCTTTAAAGTCAAATGCGAGACCTGAAATGTTCATGTTTATATCTGAAGATTCTTGAACAATGTCTATTTCTGGGTTAGGGTCAAGAAAATGATGAATTTCCACTTCGGCTATTCGGAGGGTTAAAAACATTTCATCTCCAATAGTATTAATATCCACATTGGAAAATTTAAAATCGCCCCGCAAGCTTCCAATTTTAAACAAGTTCACTTCATCTTTACTTGAATACAACTCTAGATTTGCCACTTCATCCAATTTTACATCACTTCCATTACTGATTATTTTCAATTTTTGGGCATCTTCTACATCAATACTGCCATTACTCATTTTAATATTTCCATAGCCAATTTTACCGCAGTTCAATTTTCCAAAGCGCATATCAATTTTTAAAGTTGAAACGTCATCATTGATCCAAATATCACCATGCTGCACGTTGGCTTCCAAATCTCCATTCCAATTGGCTATAATTACATCCCCAAACTTGTTTGTAATATCGAGTTCTGCATTTACGGGCAAATACACCTTATAATCAATTTGAATATTGGATTTATCAAAATCAAACGGATTGGCCTTGTTAAAATATCTCGAAAAAACGCTGGTACTGCGCTCTATAACTTCTGATGTAATCCGAATAAAATCACCTGTAGCAGTAACCTCTGGCCGAATTCTATCCAGTAATTTTTTTGCGTTTTCGTCCTTTCTATGGGTTACTTTTATGGCAATCTCAACCTTCAGCTCATTTTTGTCCCAGCCATTTACCACCACATCGCCATACTTATTTTCTATCTGCACGGTTCCTGTTGCTGAAAGCGCATGACTCCTCTCCCACTTTTTGGAACGTTCACTTTGTGCCAAAGCCATAAAAGCAAAGAGGCACATTACCGCCGTAAGTGCTGTCTTTTTACAATGTGTAGCCTTCATAATCCGTTTCATTTTTAGAAGCATTGATTTGTTTAAGTAAATTTTCAATCAATTCAATGCGTTTTTTATAGTTGTTTACAATAGCCTCCAATACCAGCTCATTGTCCAAATTGTTCTGCATTTCCAATTTTAATTGTTCATATTCATAATCAAGTTCATCCATAAAGGATAGAAACTCATCCTTATCCTTGGCAGCAAGCGAAGGATGGTTTTTCACCAACTGCACTTGTTGGTGCACCAAATTCTTGTAGTACATATCAATATCCATCAACTCTTCGTTTGCATAACCTCCATCCATTTGGGAAACTGGATTACCCATCAGTAAAAACGTGGCTAACGACAACCCCATTAATAGAATAATGGATGCGGCCACCTTTAGTTTTCTGGATTTCCATAAGGGAACTACCTTAACCTTATCATCATCCAATTGAGATGTTATTTCTTGCCATAGCTTATCCTTATCCACTTTATGGATATCAAAAGCTTGTTTGTTTTTCTTAATATGTTTTTCAAAATTGTCCATTACAATTCATTTACAATTTGAACTAGTTTCTTTTTTGCCCTATGGTATTGCGACTTGGAGGTTGAAGTGGTTATTCCCAAAACCTCTCCAATTTCCACATGGTCATATCCTTCTATTAAATACAGGGTTATAATTTGTCTATATCCTTCGGGTAATTGTCTCAATCCAACTTTTATTTTTTCTATCGCCAAAGGCTCAATCGCTTTGATCTCGTCTTCTTCAACAACCTCCCTTTCATTTTCCAAGGAAGACAACAACAATCGCTTTGTCTTTAAATGGTTGATGCTACTATTGATCACTATTCGTTTTAACCAAGCACCAAAGGTGCTTTCAAACCTGAACGTATCCATTTTTTTAAAGGCCTCCACAAAACTTTCCTGCAATATGTCCTCTGCATCTTCACGTATGGTCAATAAACGCATAGCAACATTGAACATGGCATCCACGTATAGCCCATACAATTGGTATTGGGCATTACGGTCTCCCTGTTTGCTTTGCTCTATTAAAGCTTGATGCGTAAAACGTACGTTTGCTTCCAAAAATTCTGGACGGTTATTCAATGACAGCTAAAAATAATCCTTATTCATCTATCCCAAAGACAATGGAAAAATGTAAAGGTTGCACTAAAACCTATTTTAATAAAAAAACCTTCAATTTTCATTGAAGGTTTACAGATGAGTTAGTTTTAGGTTGGTCGTTATTCCATCTTAACTATTATAAATTCTGATCTTCTATTTGCATCATGTTCTTCTGTTGTGCATTTAACCCCATTACTACATTGATTGAGCAAGACTTTCTCACCATAACCAATGGCACTTTCCAATCTATTGGGACCAATTCCCTGTGAAATAATATAGTTCCCCGTAGCCTTTGCTCTTTTATCGGATAGGGTTTCATTGTAGCGATCACTTCCCCTAGAATCGGTATGTGCTTCAATCTTAATGACCATTTTGGGGTATTCCTTCATCACCTCCACAATCTTGTTCAATTCTTGAGCGGCATCAGGGCGAATCTCGGCTTTGTTCACATCAAAATAGATATTGTCAATCTTAATTTTAAGAATCCCATTTTCGCGAACGATCAGTTTATTGAGTTCTTTGGTAATTTCAAGTGGGACACTGTTTGCAAAATCCTTTTCACTGGTAGTTTTGAATGCTTTTTCATTGGGCAAAAAACCTTCTTTCCCAACTTGGATGTTATATGCCGTTTCACAATCCAAAACATTGGAAAAGCTAAATGCACCATAAGCATCTGTTATTGTGCTTGCCAATGGAATTCCAGCCGAAGTTAACAGACTTACCTTAACATTGACCATGGGTTGTGCATTTGACTTTCTAACAACACTCCCCTCTATCGTTTGCATGCATATTTCTTCCATACGTTGGAATGAGTAAATATCATCATCGCCTTTACCTCCTTCCCTATTGGAAGAAAAATAACCTCTACGTGTTTGCTCGTTTACGATATAAGCAAAGTCATCCCGATTGCTGTTCACTGGTTTCCCCAGATTGTTGGGCAATCCAAAACCCTTGTTTCCAAGCTCACTTTCAAAAATATCCAATCCTCCAAGACCCAAATGCCCATCCGAAGCAAAATAGAGTTTATCTTCTGTAATAAATGGAAACATTTCCCTACCACTTGTATTTATGGTAGGACCTAAGTTTCTAGGTTCCGAAAAGCTTCCTGCTTCATCTATCTCAACAACAAAAATATCCGTTCCGCCAATGCTTCCGGGCATATCAGAGACAAAGTACAATTTATTCCCATCTGGGCTTAGTGCCGGTTGTCCTACGGAATAGTCCTCATTGTTAAACGAAACCTCAATGGCATCTGTCCATTCCCCTCCTTGAAGTTGAGAGGTATACATTTTTAAATGATTGGTACCTTCACTGTCCCTTCCCAAGGTTTCATTGGAGTAATTGTTCCTAGTGAAATAGATAACATTCCCTTCTGGCATAAAGCTTGCCGCAGCTTCATGGTACCTTGTGTTCAAAATTCCAGAAAACTGTTCCACACGGGCCAAGTCTGAGCCTAAATTGTTGGTGTCGGCCATAAAAAAATCCAAATAGGGCTGCTTGTTCCATTCGTAAATATTCGTTTCAAACCTCAACGAATCCCTGCTTGAAGAAAACACAATCTTGTCTTTATAAAAGATTGTTCCAAAATCGGCCATAGTTGAGTTTATGGACAGGTTGGAAATATAAAATTGTGGTTGTCTGGATAAAAGTTCATCCAATAACTCATCATTGTCATTTAACTGCGCAACATTAAAACCATCCTTTTTGGATCTTTGCTTATAAATTTTCATTAGTCCCTTAGCTAGGGTATAATTTCCGATACCTTTTAGTGCATGCACATATCTAAAGATATATTCAGGGTCAAGAACTTTTTCATATTTGGAAAAAAGCAGGCCATACCACTTGGCAGCATTCGTCATATCTGTATTAAAGAAATAGGCATCACCCAAACGTTGGAGCACTTCTTGGGAATCATCTCCTTTTTTGACTATGCTTTCATATTGTTTTGCCGCCCTTACATACATCATATTGTCAAAGTTAATGTCAGCGTTTTGATATTTCAGCTGGGCCTGAACAACGCATACCATTAACAACAAGGGGATTTGTATTTTTGTCTTTAACGTTTTCATCTTAGTAGAATCGGGGGGATTTTAGTCGCTTTTCCACGGTCTTGAATTCGTATCTAAGAAAAATTTCGTGGGTGCCACTGGTGTAGTTTGCTAATTTAGTGGTTGTAAGGTCGTAAGAATATCCAACGCTCAAATCTGGGGATATCTGTAGACCCAAAAGTGCTGAAAAAGAATCGTCCCATCTATAGGATAGACCTGCGGTAAAAGTCTCGACAAGCATTGCATTCGCCGAAATATCAGCAATAATAGGAGCTCCGGGAACCCATTTTACAAAAAAGGCCGGTTTAAATTTTATATCTGGGGTAAGGTCAATAATCTTTCCCCCTATTAAAAAATAGTGCAAGCGTTCTGAGGCAATCTCAAGTTCTTGTCCATCATAATGGTCTTGGGAAAAGAAATTGGGCACGGACAATCCAAAATAACTCTTTGCCGAATGATAGTAAACTCCCGCGCCAATAGTTGGAAAAAACTTGTTTTCAATATTATTTTGAAAAGTGATATCTGGATTTTGGGACAGTCCTTTTGTAAAATCAACATTAAAAAGTCTTCCTCCACCTTTTAGGCCGAAAGAAAGTTTTCTATTGTTTTCATCCAATTTTATAGTGTATGAAACATTGGCATCCACAAATACCTCTGAAGAAGGGCCCAAGGCATCATGCGAAAGTACAAGTCCCAGTCCCAAATTATTTCCCATGGGACCATCCATAGCCAAAACCTGTGTTGTTGGGGCTCCATTAACACCTACCCATTGCGAACGGTGCATCAATAATGCCGTTAAATGACCCCTAGAACCTGCATATGCTGGGTTTACTCCTATTGTATTGTACATGTATTGGGTAAACTGAGGGTCTTGCTGGGCAGAAACCATGCAGGTTCCAAACAAAAGAATCAACAAACAAATATATTGTAGTCGCTTTTTTAATTCGGATGCTATGTTGGTCATTCTTCTACCCATTTTATCGATTTATATATAGCCAATCCGTTTTTGGTTCGGAACCATCGCCCAAATCCAGTACATAGTAGTAGGTACCTACAGGTAACAAATCTCCTTTTTGTACCGTTGCCCGACCGTTAGAGACCCCATCCCAATCATTGTTATAGGAACGTTGTTCATAAACAATATTTCCCCAACGATTGTATATGCTAAGTACATTGTTTGGGTATCTGGAAATACAGTCGATCGTAAAGAATTCGTTTACTCCATCACCATTGGGTGAAAACTCATTGTAAATTATCAAACAAGAAGGATTCACTTCTGCTTGATCTGAATCATTTGTATGGTCAACATCAAGCTGATCCACAAACGTCAGACTTGCTGTATTTACATAGTCATTGATATCTAACACCTCAACCGTAAGCTGTAGCGTAGCAGATTCCAAAACATTTAAATCATCTATTTCCCAAAAACCGGAAATCTCATCATAAGTTCCTTCCGAAGCTTGGAAATTAATTAATCCATATCCTGAAGGTAGCTGTTCCTCAATACCAATATTTGTGGCAGACATGATCCCTTCGTTACTAGCTATAATGGTAAATACCACTTCATCTCCAATATTTGGCGAAACATTATCCACATTTTTGGTGAGGGTAATATCTGTTGTCTGGGGTGTTACAAAAGCTATGGCCTCATCATCATCATCAATACCATCAGAAAAGTCGTCTTCGTCAATGCCTTGGTTTGGACTACTATCGGGGTCCGCAAAATCGCTTGAGGTAACCATGGCAATATTTAAATATTCTTCAGGATCTCCGGTGGGGGCGTTAACCGTAACGTGTACCACCAAGGTTTCAGTATTTTGGTTGAAAATCGTGCTAGTTATGTTCCAGATTCCTGTATTTTCACTATAGCTTCCTGCTGTTGCGACATGTGATTGGTAGGTATACCCGGATGGCAATAAATTGGTTACGGATACCCCAGTGGCATCACTGGCACCATTATTTGTAAGGTTTACGGTAAAGGCAACAACATCGCCCACATTTGGAGTGGGATCATCCACTGCTTTTGTCAATTCAATATCTACCAAACCATCTGGAACCGGAACAATAATATCATGATCATCTTCGGAACTTAATCTGTTATTTGGTGTAGAATCTGGATCAAATGTATCCAAACCAATAAGTTCGGCACTATTACTATATTCCCCAAAGGGAAGTACCACTGCAGTAATGGTAAGTGTTTCTGAGATACCATCGGATAGCATTGGGATGATCCAAATGCCTGTGATTTGATCGTAGGTTCCTGAAGAAACTGCAGCAGCAACCAAATTATATCCAGAAGCCAATACATCCTCAACCACCAAACCTGTGGCAACATTGGGGCCCGAATTGGTAACGGTTATGGTAAACACAATTTCGTCTCCTACAAATGGGGTTAGGTTGTCAGCATTTTTTACAACAGTGATATCTGTAACCAATCTTGGGGTTGTTGATTGCTCATCTTGGTCATCCTCTGAAGTAATGTTATTCCCTGGAGTAGAATCTGGATCTACCTGCGTTGAAGTTAAGACTTCCGCGCTATTTACATAATTCCCTGATGTATTTACTTGGGCGGTAATGTTAAGTTCAACACTGCTTCCACTAGCAATTACTCCTAGATTCCATAACCCACTTGCCGCATCATAAGTTCCTCCTGAGTTGTCGGACATATATATATACCCTGATGGCAAGGCGTCTGAAATCACGACTCCAGATGCGTCGCTTGGGCCTTCATTGGTAATCGAAACCGTGAAAGTCACATTGGATCCAACATCGGGAAATTCATTGTCAACGGTTATATCCAAGGATAAGTCCGATGCCGGAATTGGGGTAGTACCCGCAGTATCCAAATCATTTTCGAAAATATTGTTATTGTTTGGTGTGGAATTGGGGTCCAAATTACTGGAAGAAAATACCTCAGTAATATTGAAGTAATCCCCAGAAGGGTTTACAATGGCCACAATATTCATGGTTTCCGTAGTTCCGTTCGGAATGGTACCGTTTAATTCCCATATTCCTGTTCCTGGAATGTACACCCCTGCAGTCCTATTGTTTGAAACATAGGTATATCCTGAGGGCAACAAATCTATAATTTCGACTCCTGTTACATCGCTTGGGCCGTTGTTGGTTATGCTGATATTAAAGATAACTTCTTCCCCTACCAATGGACTAAGAATATCCACAGATTTTCGAAGCAAAAGATCGGACATCATAACCGGAACTGGGACAATAGTTTGTTGATCGTCTTCAGTGCTATCATTGTTGGACGGTTCGGAATCGATATCCGTTTCGGACAAGCCCGTTAATTCCGCGGTATTGGTATAATCTCCGCTAGCAAGCACGTTAGCAGTGATCACAATGTTCTCAGAGGCTCCGTTAGCCAGGTTTCCCAAAGTCCAAGAACCGTTGGAGGCATCGTAGGTTCCACCAGATGGTAACGCACTAACCAATTCGTAACCGGATGCCAACACATCGGTCACTACCACATTGGTGGCATCACTTGGCCCATCATTGTTCACGATTACCGTAAATGCTATAGGGTCACCCACATTTGGAGTTAAGTTATCAGCAGTTTTTGTAACGACAACATCAACCAATGGAATGGGACTGACTGAAATTTCATCCTGGTCATCTTCTACCAACAGACCATTGTTTGGTGATGAATCGATATCTGATTGATCATGATTTATAATCTCCGCAATATTGTTGTAATCTCCTGTTGGATTTACTGATGTGGTAATATTCAAAATAGCTGAGTTACCTGATGCCAAGGTTCCTACATTCCAAAGTCCATTGGTATCATTATAATTCAAACCATCGTCATCTGAAATATATGCAAATCCTGATGGCAAGGGATCCGAAACTTGTATTGTAGTAGCATCACTGGGGCCATCATTGGTCACTGTGAGCGTAAAGACCACATTGGAACCCACAAAAGGAGTTGCTTCATCAACAGTTTTTATCAACGAAAGGTCTATTGCAGGTACAGGAACCACCGAAATCTCATCTAGGTCATCTTCTGATGAAACCCCATTTGCTGGCGTCGAGTCAACATCATAGGCATCCGAAGCTATTACTTGGGAGGTATTGGTATATAGGCCCGAAGGGTTTACCAATACATTGATAACCAATATTGCGGAATTTCCGTTTAAAAGAGTTCCCAATTGCCAAATGCCCGTGGTTTCGTCGTAAACTCCTAAGGTAGCATTGTAGTCTACAAAGTTGAACCCTGAAAGTAACTGATCTACTACCTCAACATTGGTAGCATCATCCGGTCCATCATTGGTAACGGTTATTTCAAAACTTATTTCTTCTCCAACACTAGGTGTAAGGTTATTATTGGTTTCAACTTTTGTTAAGGCCAAGTCTGCCTGGATCGGAGCTGCTGTAATGGCATCTTCATCATCCTCGCTTTGGTCACCATCATCATTGCCAAATGCACTATCCAGATCAGATTGATCACTGAAAGCAACCTCGGCAATATGGGTATACTCTCCAGTAGTGCCTGTAGGTGTCTGTGCGGTTGCATTAAAACTTAGGGTCAGTGTATTGTTTCCCAATGGAATAGTCAAACCTGTCCAAGTTATAGTCCTTGTACCAAAGCTATATGTTCCTCCGTTGTTTATTGCTGAAATGCTTTCGTACCCAATAGGAACGATGTTCTCTACCGATACCCCAGTTGCATTAATGTCACCCAAATTGCTCAAATTAATGGTAAACGTGACAACATCGCCAACGTCTGGGGTTAAATCACCCGCAAATAGTTCCAATTCCAGATCAATTCCCAAAATGGATATCCCTACGGTATCCGATGCTGGGGTACAACTACCATCTGACACGGTCCATTCAAAAACATAATCTCCTGCAGTTGTGCCAAATACTTCAGTATTTTCGTTATTGGCATCGTCAAAAGTTACTGTGCTAGGGCCCGAAACCTGTGTCCATGTGCCCGTGGCGACCCCACTCGGAGTGTCCGCACCCATAAAAATGGAAGCGCCCTGATTCAGGGTTTGATTGCTACCAGCCTCCGCCGTACATTGCCCATAACCGAATTGAACGGAAAAGAAGATGCATACGCAAAATAGAAGAAGTTTACGCACTTTGGAGGAGGTTGGAGGTCTATTCATAGGCAAAAAATGAGGTTGGTCCCTGCATGTAAGGCCACTCAAACATATCCACTACCAATGACTAAAAGGAAAATATGTTGTATTAGAGTAATCATTTGTTGTGAAACATCGGATAAACGATGAAAGCTTGATCAAAAAATTAACATTTTCCAAACCAAACAAGCCGGGAAACCTTTGGAATCATGTATTGTTAAGTATCAAAATAGCTCAGGACACAATACTTTACTACAATGTTCCCAAAATTCTTTGTTGTGAAAAAAACCTAACAGAAGGGACGGAAGAACATGTTTTTACCATAAATGACAGTAAAGAGCAAAAATGGGTGGGTTTTTACAATAACTAAAGCTTCTTATTTGAATGCTGTTCAGCAATTGGAGCAAATTCCATGAATAATGGTCTGTACATTTTTAGGTTTAAACCCTGGTGGAACCTCATATTGTGGCTGTTCCACGTCTTTAACACAATACACGATTTCACAACATTCACAGACAAAATGGGCATGTTCATGTCCTGATGACGGAGAAGCACCTAAGGCATACTTGGTAATCCCAGAATGATCGTTAATACCGTGAATCAACCCCTTTTCTTCAAATGTGGTCAGGTTACGATATAAGGTAGACTTATCCACATGGGCTCCCAGTGCCTTCTTAAGATCACCATAGGATTGAGCATACGTTGTGTCCTTAAAATATTGAAGGAGTTGGATGCGAAGCCTTGTTTTTTTAAGTCCTTTTCCGTCCAAGAGTTCCAGACAATCCAAATCCATAATCTCGACCGCATTTTTTTCCGACATCTTCATAGACTTAAGGCTTCGGCTTTTTCAATTCGGTAATAGCAATGGTTTGGGTTGTTGCGATTAAGGCGAAGAATACCACTTACGGAAAGTAAATCATCCGTGAGATAGGAAGGTTTTTTGATAAATTGAAGTTCAATTATCGTTTCCGGGCCTCCATTGCCACAAAAAAAGCAGGACGCCATTGGGTTCTTTGATAACAAATATGTAGATGGGTTTCCATCAAGTGACAAAAAAAAGCCCATGACAATGACTTCTTTCCCTTCCAAAGAGGTAATCTTGTTGGAAAACGAGGCTTCCCTAAATATTGCGAAATCCATTTTGGACTCCCAAAAAATACCATTCGTCAAGTCCTCCCATTCCAATACCTCCTGCGCATGGACCAATGTTCCAAACCAGCCGATCATTATACAAAAAAACAAATTTCGTGTCCTCAATTTAGCAATTGGCCTGTAGCCTCATTTAAAATGTAATTACAGTGATCTACATTATCCGGGTTAAGCTCAAGTACACCGGTAACAACAATAATCTGATCTGTTCTAAAAGGCGGCTTCTCTTTAAAGTCAACCTCAATAATAGTTTCCGGTCCCGCTGCACCGCAAAAAAAGCAAGAGGCCATCGGGTTTGCCGAGATTAAAAACACTTCGCCACTTCCTGAAATGTCTAGAAAAAAACCTTTGATCTGGACTTCCTTACCGCGGAAGGATTTAATCCTTTCCCCAAAGGTAGGCATCAAAAAATTAACTTCATAGATGGCATTATAAACAGGGGCAAAATCAACATCGGCAAAGTCCTTCCATGTTAATTTAACCTGTGCAGATAACCCATGTACCATAAAAAGCAAAACAAGTGTGGTATATAAATAATTACGCATTTGAGAGTGTTTTGGAAATGTTCAGTTTAAATATGGATGTTGAAGCCAAAAACGTGGCGATCAAGGTTATTAGAAGAGCTACACCTAACAAGGTCAGTTCGAATAAATTGAAACCATTTAATTGCAAATTGTAACCATACGAGGCTTGGGTAAAATACGACGCCACCCAAATGCCCAATCTCCCCAACAACCATCCGAGGAGAAAACCAGTAAGTGTCAAAAACAGTGCTTCCAAAAAGACTACCCATAATAGCTGGGAAGTTCCAAGACCATAGGTTCTTAACAGTGCCAATTCCTGTTTGCGTTCCCGTATTGTTTTAAGAAGACTAATAAAAATACTTAAACCTGATACCAGTAGAATGGCCAAGGCTATTCCGTTGATTGTTTTGATCCCAGAACCCAACAATCCCATTAAACGCTGTACTTCAAAACTGGGCAGAGCCGCTTGCATGTTTGTGTTTTCATTTATAAATCTAGGCAATTGCACCATGGCCAGTGGATTCTTGAACTTAACCAACAAGGAGGTAATTTCCCTTTCATCTTTATGTTCATGGGCTTCATCTTCATGTTTATGAGTCTCCTCTTCATGTTCACCGTGTTCCTCTTCATGTTCATGAGCTTCATCCTCATGTTTATGGATCTCCGCTTCATGTTCACCGTGTTCCGTTTCATGTTCATGGGCTTCATCCTCATGTTTATGGATCTCCGCTTCATGTTCACCATGTTCTGTTTCATGTTCATGGGCTTCCCAAATGCTTTCCAGGTTAGTTATTAGAAGTCCATCAACAACTGTACCTGTAGGTTTCAACAATCCTGTTACTGTATAGGGATGATCTTCATGCAATTCAATGCCAGAGGATGCCAAACCATGTGAGCTCATAAAGGTATCCCCAACGTTCAAATCCAAACTTTGCGCAGCGGTGCTTCCCACAACTACCTCAAAAGACTTCGTATATAATTCTCCTTCTACAACTGTGGCCTGGTAGCTATCCAGATAATTATGCTGTGTCCCCAAAATTCGAAAACCTTTGTAGTTATCCCCATAAGAGACAGGAATTGCAGTCTGTACCATAGGGTTTTTGGTTAAAAAACCGGCCTCCTCCATTACTATATTTCCGGTTGGCACATCTATATGGAGAACAGAAGACAAAACCAATTGCAGAGGGCTTCCCTTTGCGCCTACTACCATATCAAAAGGAGCTATGTTTCTATCTAGCTGACCACTTAATTGTTTACTAAGCTGCAATACAAAAGTAACCAAGGACACACTTAATACCAGCAGTAAAAGACTCAACAGCAGATTGAGGGGTTTGGACATCATGTTCCGAAATGCAAGAAATGCTAAACTCATAGTGTCAACTGATTTTTAAAATGTGCTGTTACTCTTTGGTCATGCGTAATAATCACTAAACTACTTTTACAAATATCTGCCTCCTCCTTCAACAATTCAATGACCTTCGAACAATTTGCATCATCCAGATTGGAGGTAGGTTCGTCCGCTAAAACCACCGCTGGTTTATGGATGAGACCCAACGCTATGGAAAGCCGCTGCTGCTGTCCTTGACTAAGGTGCATTACCTTTTTTTGGAGATTGTCTGAAAACCCCAAACGTTCGGCAAGTTCATCTATTCGCTCCCTGCTCATGGATTTCACGGGATAGCTCTGTCTTAAACGAAGGTTTTCGTAAACAGAAAGTGATTTTATAAAGTGATACTGTTGAAATATCAATCCTATATGGCTCCCCCTAAACGTATCCAATGCTTTTCGGTTCAAAGAGCCCAACTCAGTATCCGATATGGTAACCAATCCATTTGATGCAGGAAGAAGACCTGCCAATAAATGTAACAATGTAGTTTTTCCAACGCCTGATGGACCCAGTACCAAAAGGTGTTCTCCAGATTTTAAATCAATATCCGGAAATGTTAATTCAGACTCATTGGCATAGGAAAACCGTAGTGCACTCGTTTTAATCAAATTGAATGTTTTGTGCAAAAATAAAAATAATATTAAATGCAACACTGTTGCATTTAAAAATTTGACATACTTTTGTCTCCCCAATATAAACACTTTGTTAGTGATTTTAATGACACTTAAAAATGAAAACTATACAACTTACTTCGAAGTCTGATATTATTGGAGCAGTAGCAAGTTCTCTTTGTCTAGTTCACTGCCTCGCAACCCCATTTCTTTTTGTCGTTCAAGCTGGGATTGCATCTGTTGGAGAAGCGCGTCCAGAATGGTGGGGGCTGCTCGATTTAATTTTTCTTGTTGTTTCCTTATTTGCAATTATTTGGTCAAATAACAACACCTCGAAACGATGGGTTGGATATGCTTTTTGGGTGTGTTGGATATTATTGGGGTTTGTTATTATGAATGAGAAATTTTCGCTTATACCCTTAATGGAGGAAGCTGTATATATCCCCGCCTTAGGCCTAATATTTTTTCATTTGTACAATCGTAAGTACTGCCAATGCGGACAGGAAGCTTGCTGCGCAGAAAATTAGTCGGACCATAAATTTCGCAACAATTATGATGGATATTGAAAAAATTGAATCTATAGGAGATCAACATCTTCCCACTTCCCTTGAAACACCAATGCGCTCAAATGCCTTTGATCAAACAGATCAAGAAAAAATTGAAACCATTCAATATCATTTTCATAAAATTATGGAAGCACTAGGTTTAGACCTAAAAGATGATAGTCTTTCAGGTACGCCTTTTCGGGTGGCCAAAATGTATGTGAAAGAGTTGTTTTATGGTTTAAACCCTAAAAATAGACCAAAAATATCCACTTTTGACAACAAATATGGTTACAAAAAAATGTTGGTGGAAAAGGATATTACGATTGATTCTTCCTGTGAACATCATTTTCTACCCATTATTGGAAAGGCCCATATTGGATATATCCCCAAAGGGAAAGTGGTCGGGTTATCCAAAATAAATAGGTTAGTCGATTTCTATGCCCACCGACCCCAAGTCCAGGAACGTCTATGTTTGCAAATTATGAAAGATTTACAGCAGACCCTGGATACGGAAGATGTCATTGTTGTGGTACATGCGGAGCATCTCTGCGTTTCCTCACGTGGAATAAAAGATAAAAACAGTACTACAACCACCTTGGAATATGGTGGTGTATTTAATGATTTAATTCATCGTAACGAATTTTTCAATGTCTTAAGTGACAATCAAAAAATACTGTAATCCTGATCAAATTTATGCATTTGATTTGGCCAGTTTGTCCCACGGCCCCGTTATGGCAACGGTATCGCCGTTCTCTTGGACATTTACAAAAAGTGTTTTTCCAGAAGGAGAAAAAACCAATCCTGTAAGTTCAGATTTGGAGCTCTTGTTACAGGCCAAGGTATAAATATTTCCCGCTCCGTCAATACCCCTTATATGGTTCAATTCACCATTGTCCTCACATAGAAGTACATCTCCCCAAGGGGCAATAACAAGGTTATCGCACATATGCAATATGGTCTTATCATTAGATTCAGCATAAAGTTCCAACTGGGCAGGCTGCTCGTTTTCGGTTTGTAACCCTTCTTTTGGCGATAATTTGTACCTAAAAACCTGTCCAAAATTCTTAGGCCCTCCATTGGTACAGGCAAAGAAGAGCTCTCCCTCGCCCATCCATATGCCCTCACCTCTTGCAAAGCGCGCAGCTCCCGCTTCAAATCCTGTGTATCTCAAATCATCCTCTGGAGATTCCACATTGTCCATATCTATCCAGAATACCTCCATAGCCTCATTTTTTGAAATCCCGGGAGTTTCCCAATTTCTTGTATCCAGACCATTCTTATTGCGTACGGCCAAAGCCTGCAATATTCCCCCTGCCAAAAGATTTTCCTTTTCCTTAGGGATAAATCTATATAAAAGTCCGTCATGCCTATCCTCGGTAAGGTAAACACAACCAGATTCAGGATCTACGGCCACGGCTTCATGGTTAAAACGTCCCATTGCTTTAATAGGATTAGGTGTTACCATTCCTTTTGCATTCATAGGTACCTCAAACACATATCCATGATCCTCGAGAATTTGGTCCCCATCTGCTTTGGTTACATCTTCCTCGCAGGTAATCCAACTTCCCCAGGGAGAAACTCCTCCGGCGCAATTTCTATACGTACCAGCCAAACTCATATATTGGTCTACAACCATTCCGGTTTCCTCATCATATATCAAAGTTGAAGTGCCCCCCAAGCCTGGATTTGTTCCATTTCCTGAATCGTAGAGTTTATCCAAATCCACTTTGTCCAACAATTCATTCTCTGTTCCAAAGGGACTATGCTCCAATGTATTGGAGCTATTTTCATGATTTCGTATAATGACAATTTTTCCCATTTTGTCTAAGAACGTTCCCATACCATCAGGCCTGCCCGGCACAAAAAGACCATCGGACATCTTCTCTCCTGACTTGGAAATTATCTTATAGGAAAATCCATCAGGAAGATCAAGATATCCATTGGGGTCTGGTTGTAGACCCAGGGCATCAACCTCTTCGGTCCCCACTGCTTCGGTTTTCTTTTTTCTATGGGTACAACTGGCCAAGGCAATCAAAGCCAAAGAAGTAAGTGTAGTTTGCTTAACAAAATGTCTACGGGAATAGTCTTTGCTCTGCTCTGTCATGATATGTGTAAAGTTTAATATTTTAATTAAATGGCGCTACGTCCATATATGGGACCTTATAAGGCCTTTAGGTCAAATATATTCAATACATAGGACATAATTCCGCTATTGAAGATATTAAAACAATTACCTAACGATTTCCAAACCTAATGGAAAACAAGATGCCGTTTTAGCGGTTATACAATCCACAACAATTTGAGTATCCCGTATACTCAATAAGGAAAAGATACCTCCAAAATTCATGATTACACAAAAAAGCCGAGACTTTAGAGTCTCGGCTTTTCCTTGAAGTACTCGAGGTGGGAATCGAACCCACACTCCAAAGGAACTGGATTTTGAATCCAGCGCGTCTACCAGTTCCGCCACTCGAGCATTAATTTTTCAAAAGGACTGCAAAGCTAAAAAATAATTTCATTTACCACCAAAAATACCTGCATTAATCCTTTAGCAACCCGAATTAATTTTTAAATTTGCACCTCTTTTATAGAAAAGTACTTTAAAAAGCTAGCTAACAACAGATTGCAATGGCATATCAAGTTCCCGAACCCAAAATTTTTGCCTGTACCCAAAGCACACAACTTGGGGAGAAAATTGCAGCTTCCTATGGAGCTGACTTAGGAAAGGTACTTTTTTCTAGATATAGCGACGGTGAATTTCAACCTTCATTTGAAGAATCCATACGGGGAACCCGCATATTTATTATAGGTTCCACTAATCCAGGTCCGGAAAATTTAATGGAAATGTTGTTGATGTTGGATGCTGCAAAGAGGGCATCAGCCAGACATATCACCGCAGTAATGCCCTACTTTGGATGGGCCAGACAGGATCGAAAAGATAAACCACGAGTTCCCATTGCAGCCAAATTGGTCGCAAAAATGCTGGAGACCGCTGGGGCAACACGAATCATAACCATGGATTTGCATGCCGATCAGATTCAAGGGTTTTTTGAAAAACCCGTGGACCATCTTTTTGCTTCTACCTTGTTTTTACCGTATTTAAAAGGACTAAATCTGGACAATCTTTGTATTGCCTCTCCTGATATGGGCGGTTCCAAAAGAGCCTATGCCTATTCAAAGGCCATGGAAAGCGATGTCGTTATTTGTTACAAGCAACGGGCCAAGGCCAATGTTATCTCGCACATGGAGCTCATAGGTGAAGTTGAAGGCAAAAATGTGGTTTTGGTAGATGATATGGTCGATACTGCCGGTACGCTAACCAGAGCCGCCGACCTTATGATGGAACGTGGAGCAAAAAGTGTAAGGGCCATTACTACACATGGACTTTTATCTGGTGATGCGTACAAAAAAATAGAAAATTCAAAATTAACAGAACTTATCATTACAGATTCCATTCCGGTTGAACGTAATAGAAAAAAAATAAAGGTATTGGGTTGTGCTGATCTATTTGCAGATGTCATGCACCGGGTTCATCACAATACATCAATATCATCAAAATTTTTAATGTAGCCTTCGACTACGCCCATACATACAGGTTGGGCAATTCGATACTAAATTTTAAACCTTTTAATATATTTTAATGAAGTCAATTACTATCAAAGGATCCCAAAGAGAAAGCGTGGGCAAGGTATCTACCAAGGCCTTACGTAATGCTGGAAAGGTCCCTTGCGTACTGTACGGAGGGGATAAACCATTGCACTTTTCAGCCAATGAACTATCGTTCAGACATTTAGTGTATACTCCCAATGCGCATACTGCTGTGATTGAGTTGGAGGATGGCCAAAAATTGGAGGCTGTATTGCAAGATATCCAATTCCATCCGGTAACGGATAAAATTCTTCATATAGATTTTTATCAATTGTTCAAGGACAAACCTGTTACCATTAATATTCCTATACGCTTGGAAGGAAATTCACCGGGTGTAAGAAATGGTGGTCGCCTACTATTTAGAAAAAGGAAGCTTTCTATTAAGGCTTTACCTGATTTGCTTCCCGATTTTATTACGATTGATATTTCAACACTTAAAATTGGAAGTACCATTGCCGTGGAAACGCTGTTAAACGATGATTACTCAATTTTACACCCAGACAGTACCGCTGTTGTACAGGTAAAAGCTTCGAGAACATCGGTTGATGGGGAAGAAGACGAAGAAGAAGATTCTGAAGCAACCGAAGGTGCTGCGGAAGGCGCTGAAGCACCAGCTGCAGAAGCAACGGAATAGTTTCACCATAAATTATAGAGCATCCCAACTTTATATATTCGTAAAGTCTTGGGATGCTTTTGTATTTTTGGATAAACGGAAATTTCCAGATGTTCCAGTTTATCAAAACACTTTTTAGTACTCCAAAACAAGTATTGGACGATACGGATATCATGAAAAAATTCCTTGTAGTTGGTCTCGGAAACATAGGGTTGGAATATGAGGAGACCCGTCACAATATTGGTTTCAAAATATTGGATTTCTTATCGGAAGATCAAGGCATTGTTTTTGAAAGTGCCAAATTAGGAGCCATTGCCACCTTTAAACACAAAGGAAGAAGCGTTCTGTGCCTAAAGCCATCCACCTATATGAACTTAAGTGGCAAGGCGGTTAAGTATTGGATGGAAAGGGAAAAAATTCCCTTGGAAAATATTTTGATCATTACCGATGATCTTAATTTGTCTTTTGGTGTTATTCGACTTAAAACCAAAGGTAGCGATGGAGGTCATAATGGATTAAAAGACATTCAAAACACTTTACAAACTTCCAAGTATAATCGCTTTAGGTTTGGGGTAGGCTCAGCATTCAGCAAAGGCAAACAAGTGGATTATGTATTGGGCAAATGGAACGCAGACGAAGAAGTTCAACTTCAAGAGCGTTTACAAAAATCCGCTGATATGGTGCGTTCCTTTGTATTTTCCGGTATAAACAATACCATGAACCAGTTTAATGGTACTTGATCATTACACCTTAAGTTTAAAGATTCCCCAGCCTGTATCCGAAACCCACGCCATCAAGATTTCCCAATCTAGGCGATGTCATTTCCAAAACGCCAAAGATGGTAAGCTATTTTTGCATGAACACTAATTTGCCAAGTTATTGTCAATAGACACTCTACAATAACTAAAAGTTTAAGATCTATCAGCAACAAAAAATAGATTAGCGTATACTACCTACCGCTTTCTGCGCTCCGTTTGCCAACAACTGAAAACCACTAACAAACATCAGAAACTGGAGAAACAAATCCCTAAAAACACCTTATTCGTCCCTAAATTTACTTGTCTCGTCACAAATTGTAAGAAAATACCTGCAAATAATCCATCTTTAAAACCAATCATAAAATCAAAACCAATGAAAAAAAATTATTCTCCCGCAACATTTCCACCGAAGGCCCAAACCTTAAAAAAGACAGCCAAAGGCAACGTTATGTTATTCTTGCTGTTAGTATTGGGCATCGTACATACCCAAGGGCAATGCACCGATTTTGTGCAGATACCAGATTCCAATTTTAAAAACGCTTTGTTGAACAATTCCGCCATTAATACCAATAACGATACTGAAATTAGTTGTAGCGAAGCGGTAAATTTTACGGGAACCATGGATGTGCAGAACCTTTCCATTGCCGACCTTACAGGCATCGAGGCTTTTAGCAATATTAATATTTTGCTATGCGGCCAAAATGCCTTGACAAACTTGGACCTATTCAATAACACCGCCTTGCAAGCATTGGTCTGTTCCAACAACGATATAACATTTTTGGATGTGTCAAACAATACGCTGCTGGATTATTTATCGTGTTATGAGAACGCTTTAACCGATTTGAATGTATCAAACAATCCTGCACTTAAATATCTTACGTGTTCAGAGAATGCATTTTCCAGTTTGGATGTGTCCAATAATCCCTTACTTGAACAACTACGTTGTCAATTTAACAATCTAACAAGCCTGGACCTGTCCAACAACTCAGTACTCGAAGAACTATTTTGTTACAACAATGGGATAACGAACCTGAATCTCTCCAACAATCCCGTGCTTGAAAATCTTATTTGTTCCAACAATGCTTTGACCGGCTTGGATATGTCTAACAATACAGGTCTTGGGTATTTAAACTGTTCTGGAAATCCTTTATTCAACTTGGATGTATCCAACAATATGGCATTGACCGAATTATACTGCGTGGGCAACAATTTAACAAGCTTGGATGTGGCCAACAATACATCCCTTGAGCTTTTACAATGTTACAATAACCAATTAACAAGCCTGAACGTGGCCAATGGCAACAATATGGCCTTTACGGATTTTGACGCTACAAATAACCCAAGTTTAACTTGCATACAAGTGGATGACGTGGCCTATAGTGCCGCCAACTGGACGGATATAGATGACGCCTCTAGTTTTAGTGCTGATTGCTCTGTAGTAGCTGTAGTATACATCCCCGACACCAATTTTAAAAACGCCTTGGTGGGCAACACCGCCATAAACACCGATAATGATACTGAGATCAGTTATACCGAGGCCACCGCACTCACAGGGACGCTCAACGTTTCATCACTTATTATTGCAGATCTTACCGGTATCGGGGCTTTTACAAACATAACCGGGTTGGTTTGTTCAGAAAACGACCTGACAAGTTTGGATCTGGCCAACAATACGGCTTTAACAGATTTGGATTGTTCCGACAATGATTTGACCAGCTTGGATGTATCCAACAATACGGCTTTAACAGGTTTAACTTGTAATGAGAATAATTTATCAAGTCTGGATGTGGCCAACGGCAACAATATGGCCTTTACGGATTTTGACGCTACAAACAACCCAAGTTTAACTTGCATACAAGTGGACGACGTGGCCTATAGTGCCGCCAACTGGACGGATATAGATGACGCCTCTAGTTTTAGCGCTGATTGCTCTTTAGTAGCTGTAGTATACATCCCCGACACCAATTTTAAAAACGCCTTGGTGGGCAACACAGCTATAAATACGGACAACGATAACGAAATCAGTTATGCCGAGGCCGCCGCACCCACAGGGACGCTCAATGTTTCATCACTTAATATTGCAGATCTTACCGGTATCGAGGCTTTTACAAACATAACCGGGTTGGTTTGTTCAGAAAACGACCTGGTAAGCTTGGATGTGGCCAATAACAACGCCTTACTGGCATTGGTCTGTTCCAACAACGATATAACAGCTTTGGATGTATCAAACAATACGGTGCTGGACTATTTATCGTGTTCGGAGAATGCATTATCCAGCTTGGACGTGTCCAACAATCCTACACTTAAATACTTGGTGTGTTCGGAGAATGCATTATCCAGTTTGGACGTGTCCAGCAGTCCCTTACTTGAACAATTGCGGTGTCATTTCAACAATCTAACAAGCTTGGATGTGGCCAATAATTTGGTGCTTGAGGAACTATTTTGTTACAACAATGGGTTATCGGACCTGGACCTATCAAACAATCCCGTGCTTGAAAACCTTATCTGCTCGAACAATGTATTAGCTGGCCTGGACATATCCAACAATACAGATCTTGGGTATTTAAACTGTTCTGGAAATCCTTTATTCAACTTGGATATATCCAACAATATGGCATTGACCGAATTATACTGTGTGGGCAACAATTTAACAAGCTTGGATGTGGCCAACAATACGGCTCTTAAAGATTTGAGGTGCTATTTTAATGAATTAACAAGCTTGGATGTGGCCAACAATGCAGCCCTTACTAATTTACGATGCTACAACAACCAATTAACAAGCTTGAATGTTGCCAATGGCAACAATATGGCCTTTACGGATTTCGACGCCACAAACAACCCAAGTTTAACTTGCATACAAGTAGACGACCCTACCTATAGTGCCAATAACTGGACAGATATAGATCCCACCGCAATTTTTAACACCGATTGCGCCATCGTACATATCCCCGATGCCAATTTCAAGACTGCTTTGTTGAACAACACCGCCATAAACACCAACAATGATACAGAAATCAGTTATACCGAGGCCGCCGCACTCACAGGGACGCTCAACGTTTCATCACTTAATATTGCAGATCTTACCGGTATCGAGGCTTTTACAAACATAACCGGGTTGGTTTGTTCACAAAACGGCCTGACAAGCTTGGATGTATCCAACAATATGGCTTTGATAGATTTGGATTGTTTCAACAATGATTTGACCAGCTTGGATGTATCCGAAAATACTGCCTTGCTGTATTTACAGTTTGATAATAATGGGTTAACAAGTTTGGATGTGGCCAACAATACAGCATTAAAAGCTTTAAATTGTTCCAACAATGATTTGACTAGCTTGGATGTATCCAACAATCCAGATCTCACATATTTAAATTGTACTTACAATAGTTTAACAAGCTTGGATGTGGCCAGTAACAATAATACAGAAATCACATACTTTTTTTCCAGCTCCAACCCCAATTTAACCTGTATACAAGTGGACGATGTAGCTTACAGCACAACAAACTGGACGGACATAGATCCCTCCTCCAGTTTTAGTGCCGATTGTGGTTACACATCAACTTCTAGCATATCCAGCAAAACTGTTACAGATGACTCCAAAGATGTTGCCAACACCGGTAATACTGCCAATGAAATCTCCTTTGTGAGTCAAACATTTGTCGAAACCATGAGCGTATATCCCAACCCGGTGGTTAATACATTGAATATTTCAATGCCATCTGGTTTTCAATTAAAGAACGCCAAGGTTTACAATTTATTGGAAAAAGAGGTGTTGAGTTTTACTGAAAACCAAGTGGATACTGGTAGCTTGCCCTCTGGAATGTATATTTTAAAAATTGAAGGTATGGATGGGAGCATTGTAACCAAAAAGATTATAAAGAGATAATCACATAGCATTATTATTACCCATAAAACCCAAATCGAGGTACAACGCTTCGGTTTGGGTTTTTTGTTTGTTGTATCATTCTGAATCCTCTGAAGACTGAAAGTCGAAAGGAGATGAAGAATCTCATGTATTGACACGAATTCCACAAATTGTCGCGAATGGATGTTGTAACAATGAGCGGTATGCGGTGAACAATGACCAATTAACAATATACAATGAGCAATGAGCAATGAGCAATGAGAACTAAACACTAACGACTGAGAACTGACCACCCTCAACATCATCCATAATCCTCCGAAGGCCAACGGCCGAAGGAGGAACCCCTTCACCCCAAACAACCAACAACCAACAACCAACAACCAACTGCCAACTGAACCCTCCGAAGGCCAACGGCCAAAGGAGGAAAGTCCCTTAATCTCCCTAATTCGTCCCTAACTCAAAAGGCTTCGGCACTTTTTTTAGCATAATGAGTACAAAGCGTTGATATTCGTTCCAGAAAGTAATTTTTAATTCTAATATTCTTTGGTGAATACATAGATAAAATAATGAGCTACTAACACCACACAAATAATCACAA
>JBDWSS010000039.1:0-1955 GCA_039985375.1 Flavobacteriaceae bacterium | reverse complement strand
ACGGCCCTAAACAACGCAACACATCACCGGCTAAACGCAATTTGATACGGCCCAATCCGTATTTTACGATTTTATGTACCTTCGGTTCAACAATCTAAATCCAGGGTCGCACTGCGCGTAGCCCTTTCGTTAGCTGTAATTATAAGACAACTTTGTAAACTAATGAAGAATAACCTAAAGGGTCATAGAAAACTTAAAAACCTAACTCAAGAAGAGTTGTCAAAATCTTCTGGAATATCCATTAGAACAATTCAACGAATCGAGAAAGGATTATCAACGGGAAGTTCTCATACTCTCAAAACTTTGGCGAGAACTTTATCTATTGAAAGCACAGATATATTACATGATGAAAGTAACCCTAGATTATTTGAGAAAAAGAACATAAATACATTAAAACTTATGAATTTTAGTGTTCTGACAATGTTAATAATTCCATTTGGTAATATCATCTTTCCAGCTATTATATATTTTAAAAATAGAGATGATGGAAAGATAAATACCATAGGAAAGAAAATTTTAAATTTTCAAATATTAAGTATGTTAGTACTACCATTTTTCTTAGTTATTCTGTTCCTATTAATAGGAAGAGGGTATGCAGGATTAACAATGACATTTATAGCCTCATATTTCACCTATGGGTTAGCAAATATTATCATTACAATTTATACATCAATCCAGATTAATGAAGAAAAGGAAGTGTTAAGCTTCGTCCCTAATATTCTTTAAAGCCTTATTTGTCATGTAAATGGCATGAAAATGACATATGCCTTTTTCAACTATCCGCTATTTATTCCAATAATTTTGCTTCAAAGAATTTACAAAAAGTAAATTGTTTTTTGGAATAAACACAAACCACATATGAGAAGTACAAATAAAATAATTCTGAGCATTTTATTTATAATTGCCTTTAATCCGTCAAATTATGCCCAAAAGAACGATAGCGAATTAGTTATTGTAGATGGAAAAAAAATAGCCTATAAATCCTTCAATATTGAAAATAGAAAAGAGGGCGAACCAATTCTTGTTTTCGAGACAGGATTAGGGGGCGGAACTTTTGACCCTCTTCTTTCATTTCTTCCAAGTAATATTTCGGGTATTCAATATGAGAGAAATGGAGTTGGACAATCCGAACTTGATTTGGAAATAACATCCGATTCTCAAGTTGTTGAACGTTTGCATAATCTACTTAATACATTAAATATTAAGCCACCATATTTATTGGTTGGACATTCAATAGGTGGACCATATATAAGATTATTTGCCGCTAAGTATCCCGATGAAGTTTGTGGGCTCGTTTTTTCTGACCCAACAGACTTTATGTTATCTTCCGAGGAGAATGAAAAAGGGAGAATAAAGTCTGAAAGTGCTACTGGTTATCAAGAAGTTTTGAAGTTAATCCAGAAAATGATGTCCGAAAACAAAAGCTTTAGCCAAGGTGGAAGGAATGATGCAACAAGGTCTTTGAAATCTAGTGCATCTGGTTATTTTCAAGAATATCGTGATTTACCCCGATTAAAGAACAACATTGCTGCAACGGTAATCATTTCATATAACAAGCATATTGAACAACCTGATAAAGAAATGAACAAAAACCTTAAACTGGGAATTAATTTTAAGGCGTGGTGGAAAGAATACGATAATTTAAGAATACAACACTATTCGGATTTGATAAAGGATAATAATAACAGTATGGTTATTTTATTACCAAAATACAGCCATGGCATATACTTTCAAAACCCTAAATTAGTGGCAAAATTGATTATTGAAAATTATAATAGCTATTCAAAAATTGAGTGAAAAACTACAGCTAACACTGGTAACCGTTGCACAACTCCAAAGCCTTATAAAAATCAATAGTCTTTTAGTATTTGTAAATTTAATAGAGTTGCAAATCAACTAGTTACAATATCCAAAAAGTTGAATTAATATACGTATTCAGTATTTTTATGGTTCTG
>JBDWSS010000038.1:0-31034 GCA_039985375.1 Flavobacteriaceae bacterium | reverse complement strand
CTATTGGAGAAGTTGATGTTTTACGAGGAATGACCTTGTTGCCAGGAGTTAACAATTCTGGTGAGATTAGTAATGGGCTTTCAGTAAGGGGAGGTTCCTTGGACCAAAATTTATTGTTGTTCGAATATGCCCCAGTTTTTAACCCAACGCACTTGTTTGGATTATTTTCTGTTTTTACGCCAGAAGTATTGTCTTCGGTTGACCTTTACAGGGCCAATATTCCTTCGAGATATGGCGGAAGGGCCACTTCAGTAGTCGATGTCAAGGTCAAAAATCCATATACAAACAAATTTAAACTAACAGGCGGAATAGGCCTGGTATCTAGCAGAATTGCAATAGAGACACCAATTATTAAGGATAAACTTATGCTTATAGCTGGTGGGAGAGCTGGACTTACAGATTTTTTGCTTCCCATATTTTCTGAACGATTGAAAAACACAAAAGCAAGATTTTATGATAGCACAGTAAAACTAATGTACCTGCCTACCGAAAAGGATCAAATTAGTTTAACTGGTTTTTTTAGTAAGGATTTTTATCAACTGGATTTAATCACGCAAATAGAAAATATCAATGCAGAAAACAACCAGTACGATTTTCAAACCCTAAATGGTACTCTTAATTGGTTGCATACGTTTGATGAAAGTACTAGCCTTAAAACTATTTTAGTAGGAGGCAATTACACGCCTAAAAATTTCTTCCCTGAAACAAACGGTGACAATGAAATTAAATACGAGTCTAGTATTGAGTATACAAGCTTAATTTCAGAATTTTTGAAAAAAGCATCCGATAGATTGGATTATTATTTAGGTGTTCAGGCAAATCGATATAAAATCAATCCGGGTGAACTAGACCCCGGAACGTCAGATGGTGTTCTTCCGGTATCACTTTCCTCGGAGACTAGCTACGAATTTTCTGCTTACACCAATTTTAATTGGAAACCCTTGAATGATTTAACTTTTTCTGGAGGTTTAAGGTTCAATCATTTCATATTTCAAGGACCATACACGCTAAACACGTATGATGATTCGGGAAATACCATAGATACCGAGTTTTTTGAAAAGGGCGAAAAAGTACAATCATATTCAAACCTTGAACCTCGAATGGGGGTTAGTTTGGTATTGAATAAGAACATGTCGATCAAGGCTAGCTATGCCAATGTGAATCAGTATTTACAAAATATTTATAACAGTACAACCCCGATACCAACATCCAGATGGAAAACGGCCGATCCTTACATTAAACCCCAGATAAGCCATTCTTTTGGTTTGGGCGTTTATAAGAGTCTTCAAGATGATATTGAAATAGGTTTGGAAGGATATTATAGGGATACCCAGAATAACCTGACCTATAAACCGGGAGCACGATTTTTTCTTGAAGAAGCCATTGAGCAAGATGTAGTTCAAGTCTTAGGAAAAGCTTATGGAGTTGAACTTAGTATTAAAAAACCTAAAGGAAAGGTGAATGGATGGTTCAATTATACTTGGTCCAGAAGTTTGTTACGTTCCGAAAACGAGGGTTTAACCACGAGCATAAACCAGAACCAATGGTTTAATTCTGATTTTGATCGACCTCATGTAATTAATGCAACATTAAACCTTGAAGGTAACAAATACAATACGTTTAGCTTCAATTTTACTGGTCAAACGGGAAGGCCATACACCATTGCCAACGGGGTTTTTGAATTGGAAGATTTGGAAGTCCCCATATTTTTGGAACGAAACAATTCACGGCTTCCTATGTACCATCGTTTGGATTTTTCGTGGAACGTCCATTTTAGCGCGAGCAAAGAGAAAAAGCGTTGGACCAATGATTGGACTTTTACGGTGTATAATGTATATGGGAGAAAGAATCCTTTTAGTACATATTATGGCCAACGTGATGGCGCGACGAATGGGGAATTTTTTGGGGGATTACCTTTAGGGAGCTATCAACTTTTTGTTTCCAATAGTCCAATCGTGGCTTTAACATATAATTTTACTTTTCAATAGTTAATGCGCTTCCAACCAGTTCTTGCCAATTCCAACCGCCACATCAGCAAGAGTAAAACCTTGATGAATGTTTTTCATTTTACTTTTGATTGGTGTTTTTGCGTTATTTTATGTAGGGAGTGAATTTAGAGGATTAATGTTTACGGTACGTTATATTTAAAAACTTGGCAGTTCATGTATCACTGTATAAAAAACTTTAGTGAATCTGATTGAAGAGATGGGAGAAAAAAAGAAGGGTCCCGATTGGACCCTTCCTTAAAATGAGAACATATTCAAAATCAATGCACCTTATCGCTAATTCTGATCTGCTTCAGTTATATTTGGGTTTGCATCGATTTCTGCTTGAGGGATTTTAAATACCCATTCGTCATTTAGGGAAGGTCTTTCCTGCATAAAACCATCTTGATAGTACACTTCCGAAGCTCCTGAATTTGTCAAATCTATGCCTTCATCCCAACGAATATGGTCGTGCCAACTAAATCCTTCTCCATAGAGTTCTACATAGCGTTGAAATTTAATGTGCTCCAACATTGCTTCCTGGGTATTGTATAACGCTACATCATATGCACTGTCCCTAGTACTTCCGAGAGGATTTAGTGCTTCTTGTGCTCCAGCAATATCATTCAACATTGTTAATGCTTCAGCTTCTATTAAGTACATTTCCGATGAGCGCATGTAAATGACGTCATCCGGATCTATACTCCCTGGATTTTGGTTTAAAAATTTAACATGCATGTATGGATGTGTGTTGTGGGCCGATGTCATGCCATACGTATTGATAATTTCTTCATAAGCTGCTTCAAAATCTTCTTCGTTGTCATAATTTGGATCGGACTCATAACTTCCACCTTGCCCATTTGAGGCTGCCGAATTTGTATTTGGTGCCAGTGGCAAAACAACGTCTTTTCGATAATCAGTATCTGGAATCTGATTATATTTTTCAATGTTGAAGAGTTTTGGATTTCCTCTATTTTGACTGCCATTGAATGTTGGTGAAATATAATAGAAGTATGAACGGAAGAAAGTGGTTTCTGTATCGACTACATTTCCTCCCCATATAACTTCGGAAAGATCATTGGTGTTAAATCCGGATTTCCAATCATCTTCATCCATTAATGGAAACCCTTCATAAGCTTCCGCGGCAGCCGATGCTGCGGTACTCCAATCACCTTTAGAAAGGGCAATACGTGCTTTGATTCCCTGGGCCACATTGATGTTTAACTGTGATTTATACTTAGGGTCGCCAGAAGCGCGGGATGTAGCATTTTGAAAATAGGTGATCGATTGATTGATATCAGCTTCCATTTGATCGTAAACCTCTTCTACGGTTGATCTTGGTTCACTTGTAAAAGGAGATTCGGTCTTAAAAAGTAGGGGTACTCCTAGATCTGTAGAGGGGTTGCCTATCAAATAACCTTTGGCATAGGAAGTTACAAGCCTGTAGTAGGCCCAAGCCTTATAGGCATATGCTTGTCCAAGCACCTCGCTCAGTTCGTCGTCGATGATCAGACCATCCTCAATTACCGTATTGATAATTGAATTGGCGCTGGCAATAAAATGATAGCGTTGATACCAGAGTTGTTCGCATGTAAGGGATGTTGCAACACTATGGGCAGTCCATTGAAGTTCGCCTGTCATCCAACCATTGGCGGGTGCCGAATGGATCAGGTCACCTGATAATACATCGAACATGGGTATAAAGTAGTGTTCACCTGCTCTACTGTTTGATCCGCCTGGCAAGGGAGATTGGGCATACATCTGTCTGTGAAGTCCATTGAGTATTAATTTCATATTTACCACAGTAGATAGGGCGTCTGCCGCAGAAATTGCATCGGTAGGTTTGGTTTCTAGAAAATCATCTTCGCATCCAATTATTGATATCATCAATATTGATAACAATACCATATTTATTTTTTGTAACATATGTCTTGAGTTTATTTAACTATTAGTACCTTAAAAAGAAGCGTTTAGACCAAAGGAAACAACTCTGGACGGGTTGTAGTCGTCACCGGCTCCAGTTCCTGCTAAACCATATTGCGGATTTAATCCATCTCTCTCACTTTTTATGAACAAGTTTTCTCCTGCAATAAAAAAGCGTAAATTCTTAATGCCAATTCTATCTGAAAAGTCATTTCCAAATGTGTAGGATATGTTGGCATTGCGCAGTGTTATAAATGATGCATCCGTTAAGAATCGTGAAGATTGTGTCTGTACCTGATTAATATTGCCGTTTTCTAATCTTGGAACGCTTGTAATATCTCCAGGAGAACGCCATGCATTTAAGGCATCAACATGCAGGGAACTACCGTAATCTCCTGTACTCATCATATCTGAATAACCATTGTCCAAAATTTTACCGCCCTGAGAAAAAGTAAAAGTGAAATCGAGAGCCAGTCCTCTGTAGGTAAATCTGTTTTGAAGGGAACCTATAAAATCGGGTATGGAACTCTCTTCCACATAAGTTCTTCCAGCTTCCTCCCAATCATTGGATGTGGCATGGGTTCCATCATCATTTAACACAGCCGCTCTTTCCCCTTCATTTATATCACCTTCATACATATAATAAAGAGCATCTCCATTTTCAGGGTCGACCCCGGCATAGTCATAGATGTAAAAATCATATCTTGAGCGTCCAACCTCCCAACGCTTCGAACCGTTAACGAAAGGATCGGGAAGATCTGTAATTTCGTTGTTTAGTGTAGAAACCTGTGCGGTTAAACTCCAATTAAATTTTTCCGATTGAAGTAAATTGGCCGTCAAAGCCAATTCAAAACCTTCATTGAACATTGTCCCTACATTTCGTGGAACTTCGTTCAAACCATTGGACAATGCAATGGGCAGGTTGTAAAGCAGGTCTGTTGAATTCCGCTTGTAATATTCAATGGAGCCATTTAGGAAATTGTTGAACAGTCCAAACTCCAACGCAATGTCCCAACTTTCAATGGTTTCCCATGTTAGGGCATTATTTCCTATAGTGGATAGAAAAATGGCAGGGTCTCCCGCATTGGAAGTTATCTCATATCTCGGTTGTGAAATATAGAAATCAAGAGTTCCAGCATCGTTCAATAGGCCATCGTTTCCAACCTCCCCATATGAGCCACGCAATTTTAGTTGGTCTATAAAGGAAATATTGGACATAAACTTTTCTTGATCCATACGCCAAGAGCCTCCAAAAGAATAGAATGTCCCCCATCTTACATCACTATTGAAAACAGAACTTCCATCACGCCTAATAGAACCGCTCAAATAATATTTGTTGTCAAAATTATAGTTCAGTCTTGCAAAATATCCTTCAATCTTTTTCTCCGTGGTAAAACCTCCCAAACTAACAGGAGTTGAAAAATTGGCAAACTCATAAATTCCCTCAGCTGTCTGTACCGTTGAAAGGCCATTATTTTCAGAATATTTTCTATAAAAACTCTCATGACCGGCAGTTATATCAAAATTATGAAGATTGTTAAATGTGTTGTTGTAGGTTAAGAGTTGATTGAAGTTTTCAACGGTTCTACGAAACCTTTCCTCACCATACCTGCCGGTAGGTGAACCATCACCCACTATGTCGTTTTCATAACTTTTGTTGATGCGGTCTTGAATGTCCTGTCCGTAATTTAATCGGAAATTGAAACCCTTTGTAAGGGTAAAATCAGTGTAAAACCGAAACCCAAGATTGTTGGTCTCGAAGGTTTCTTCATTTAAAATTATTTCTGCAATACCATGACGACCTGGATTGTAAGGCCGTGATTGAATACCATATTCCGAATGTCCCTCCCCTAGGTCATATTGACGTTCCCCGGCAGCATCAAGTGCAAAATTTCCATTAGAATCAACCACATATACTGGATAGATAGGTCCTAGGTCTTTGGCCCAATTGAAAGGATTCACAATACTGGTTAGACCAGCTCCGGCAAGAGCATTTGAATTGGAAACGGCTATGTTGGCGCTTCCCCCCAATTTTAACCAGTGCTTAGGGGTAAAATCAGCATTTAGGCGGGAAGTTATGCGATCAAATTCACTTTCAATAATATATCCTTTTTCTTTAAGATAAGATGCTGAGAAAAAGATTTGCGAGTTTTCTCCACCCCCAGATACGGTCATCGAGTGGTTTACCCTTTGTCCGCTCCGTAAAAGGGCATCGTTCCAGTCAAGACCTTGATATATGACCTCAGCTTCTGGATTTAGTGTCCCATCTATTCCCACAATTTGATCATTTGCAACATTAAATGGGTTGTATCCCAAACGATTGAAAATTGTAGCAGAGGCTTCAGCCTCATTTCCAACCCCGCCCAATGCGTTTTTGTATGCTTCCCACATGAGTTCATAATATTGACCTGGCCCGACTGCTTCGTATTGTTTGATGCCCTGTGTTACAATACCATATTGTGTTGTAAAGTTAACCTGGACAGGAGCTCCTTTTTTACCAGTCTTAGTGGTGATGAGAACAACCCCATTTGCCGCACGGGCACCATACAAAGATGTGGATGCCGCATCTTTTAGGATTGTCATTGATTCAATATCATCTTGGTTTATGCTACTTAGACCACCTTCAAACTGAATGCCATCTACAATAAATAATGGATTGGTACTTCCGTTTAGAGTTCCTACACCCCGTATGATAATATCCGGAGAACTTCCTGGTTGGCCAGAAGCAGCAAGTATTTGAACACCAGTGGCTGAACCTTCAATTGCAGATATGGGCGAGGTTGCTGCCCGCAAGACCAAATCTTCCGATCTGATAACATTGGCAGAACCTGTAAACGCTTCCTTGGTAGTCGACCCGTAAGCCGTTACAATGACCTCATCCAATGCTTGGGCATCATCCGCAAGATTAACATTGATTATGGAATTAGATCCAACCCTGACTTCTTTCGTGGTGTAGCCTAAGTACGAGAAAACCAATGTTTGGTTCGAGTTGGCTATTATGGCATAGTTCCCATCAAAATCTGTTTGCACACCTTTATTTGTGCCTTTTATTATTACATTGGCACCTGGTAGGGGTAATCCATTATTATCGTTAACCGTTCCAGTAATGGGATCTTGAACTATTTTGGACACCAACTTGAAAAAGCGATTGGACACCCCTGTTGGTGAGTCATCATTATTCTTTTCATCCGTTTCAAACTCATCCATTATGGTTAGAATGGAGGAATCATTTTTTGGAAATAGAATAATTTGGTTTTTGAAAATTTTAAAATCAATGTTGGTGTTGGAAAAAAGTTGGTTCAACAATGGATCTATTCCAATGTTTCGGGCATCTATTGAAGTTTTCTGTGTAACATTCACCAAACTATTGTTGTAGAAGAGGCTATAGTCACTTTTCTTTTCTATCTCCGATAGAATTCTTTTTAATTCAACATTATTGGCCTTTAAAGTAATGGATTGAGCAAGTCCTGCTTCTGCACCAAACAGTTTCATAACCGCTACTAACAATAAAATGGCGTAAATTTTCATAAATCTAAGGAAGAGTAATCTTTTAGATTTTACACTTTTTGAGTTTTCTTTCATAATTTTACTGAGTTATCTATTAGTCAATTTGTAAATTGGTTAATGGCCGTGAGGGAGTGTGCCAGCACTCTCTCACTTTTTTGTTTTATTTCATGGTCAACATTATTTTCTGGTTAATAGTTTCATATTGTATTTGCGAGGATATCCTTAGCAGTTTTAGTGCTTCATCTAGGGTAAGATTATCAAAGGTTCCGGTGTATTCATAATTCAAAAGTTCGGGGGATACGATTTCTATTTCTGTGTTGTACTTTCTTTCCAAGTCTATTACCACTTGTTCCAATGGAGTACGGTTAAATATTAATTTTCCGGATTTCCAGGCTAAGGTACTTTCGGTATTTACCTTTTCGATTTCAATTTTTTCGTTGTCCCTATTGAATATGGCCTTTTGCGACGGCTCTAAGACTATTGTGGTTTCTTCTTCACGGGAAAGTTCTACCTTGCCAGACAATAATGTTGTTTCGGATAGTTTATCTTCTGGATAGGACTTTACATTAAAAGTGGTTCCCAAAACCTTGATGTCAAATGCTTTGGTTTGTACTATGAAGGGTTTCTTTTTATTATGAACAATGTCAAAATAGGCCTCCCCTTTTAACGTAACCATTCTAACGTTTCCACTGAAAGTTTTAGGGTATATTATTTGACTATTGCCATTAAGTGAGACCGTACTTCCATCCGGTAATTTAATTTCCTGAAGTGAATCTTTTTTGGTCAGTATTTCCACAGTTTCTTCTGAAAGGTAGGATTTGGAAATGTGGGGAAGCTGTGTGAAACTTTTATTTTTTGTGATGTAAAACAATGAAAAACCCAAAAGCATAGTAACGCAGGCAGCTATGGAATATGAGGTGGCCAATTTCCGTTTGCGTCTACTTTGTATGGCTTTGACAACGGATTGGTATTGTTCCTCTTTGACATTTTTTAGATTATCGGCAACATACTGTGCTTTCAAAAAGTTGTATTTTTTCTGATTTTCCGGACTTTTTTCAATCCAAGAAATCACTTCTTCCTTTTCATGGGGAGCCGCTTTGTTTTCAATAAATTTCAGTAGTAATTCTTTCGTCATAACAAGTATCCTTACAAGGATGACGAAATAATGTTGAAGTTCCCCTAGTTGGGTTGGGATTTTTTAAAACAATGCAATAAATTCCCGAAGATGGAGCCGCATATGTTTAAGTGCCTTATTCATATGGTTCTCTATGGTTTTTGTAGAAATATCCATTTCATCTGATATTTCCTTGTACTTAAGTCCTTTTATTCGACTCTTAATAAATACTTCCTTACATTTTAGAGGAAGTAAAGAAATTGCATGTTGAATTTCTTTTGCCAGCTCTTGCTCAATTATTTTAGAGGATGTGTCATCCTTTAAGGTGCTTAGGTGAATGCGATTTTCACGTAATTCTAGGTTGTCGAGTTTAGAAATTACATTCTTTTTTTTTCTTAAATGATCAATACAGGCATTTTTTGTTACCCTGAATAGATAGGCATTTAGATTGGTATGTATGTTAAGCTGTGATTTCTTGTTGAGTATTTTCTCAAAAACATCTTGTATAATATCCTTTGCATCCTCTTTATTGGTCAAATAGCTGGATGAAACATGGAGTAATCTGGAATAATAGAGCTTAAACAGTATGTCAAAAGCATTGGAATCTCCTTTTTTAAGACGCTCTATAAAAACGGGGCTATTTGTATGAGTAGGTTCCAATGGTTTAATTAAAATGGCTTAGATAAAATTAACAAAAATTTAATATTATTGAATATCTAATTATAGTTTAACATTGTTTTCTATACGCTAGCCGTCTTTTTTGCGGCCTCTTCATTTTTCTTCAAAAAAATCGGTCACATAAAAAAAATAATAAAGGAAGATTGTCAAACCCTTAATGCGCTTCCAACCAATTTTCGCCAATACCTACCTCCACATCCAAGGGAACGGCTAAGGAGTAAGCATTTTCCATTTCGGACTTGATCAAGAGCTTCATTTCTTCCAGTTCTGGCTTGTAGCAGTCAAAGACCAGTTCATCATGTACCTGTAATAGCATTTTGGTTTTGTACCCGCCGTCGGAGAGTTTTTTGTGGATGTTGATCATGGCTATTTTAATGATATCCGCAGCACTTCCCTGAATTGGTGCATTCACGGCATTTCGTTCTGCAGCTCCACGCACTACTTGATTGCCTGCATTAATGTCCTTAAGATATCGTCTTCTGCCTAAAACGGTCTGTACATAGCCATTGTCTCGTGCAAAATCCACTTGCTCACCCATATAATTACGTAGTTTAGGGTAGGTCTTGTAATAGGTCTCGATCAATTCTTTTGCTTCGGAACGACTTAAATCTGTTTGATTGCTTAATCCAAAGGCAGAAACCCCGTAGATGATGCCAAAGTTTACGGTTTTGGCATTGCCGCGTTGCTCACGGGTAACTTCTTCAATAGGAACATTAAAGACTCTAGAAGCAGTTGAAGCATGTATGTCTTCTCCATTTTTAAACGCTTGTATCATTGTATCCTCTTCGCTTAACGCAGCAATGATCCTGAGCTCAATTTGAGAGTAATCCGCGGCCAGTAGGACATGGTTCTCATCTCTTGGAACGAAGGCTTTTCTTACCTGTCTACCACGTTCAGTACGAATGGGAATGTTTTGGAGATTGGGATTATTGCTACTTAACCGGCCTGTTGCGGCAACCGTTTGCATATAGTCCGTATGTACCCGGCCACTGTGTTTTTGGACTTCGTTGGGCAACGCATCCACATAAGTGCTTTTCAGCTTGGCAAGCCCTCGATAATCCAATACATTTTGAATGATTTCATGATCTTTGGCCAAATAGGAAAGTACATCCTCAGCGGTGGAATATTGTCCAGTCTTGGTTTTTTTTGGCTTATCAACCAATTTCATCTTATCAAATAAAATTTCACCCAACTGTTTTGGCGATGCAATATTAAATTCCTCTCCAGCGGCTTCGTAGATTTTTTGTTCCAAACTTTTGATGTCTGTATCTAATTCGGTCGATAAATCGTTTAGAAAGCTTTCATTTAGATTAATACCTTCCATTTCCATGTCCGCCAATACCCGCAGTAGTGGAACTTCAATTTCTTTAAACAGCTTCTCTGTTTTGGCCGAGGCGAGTTCTGGTCTAAAATGCTGTGCCAATTGTAAGGTGATGTCAGCATCTTCAGATGCATATTCTGTTTGTTTTTCCACAGGGACATCACGCATGCTCAATTGGTTTTTCCCTTTTTTTCCAATGAGTTCTGTAATGGAAACAGGCGTGTAATTGAGGTAGGTTTCTGCCAATACATCCATATTGTGGCGCATATCTGGATTAATGAGATAATGTGCTAACATGGTGTCGAACAATTTACCTTTTACTTCAACACCATAGTTTTTCATCACTTTGATGTCATATTTTAGGTTTTGACCAATTTTTTCTATGGTTTCCGATTCAAAAAAAGGTCGAAACTGTTCTAAAATTTTCATACATGCTTCTTTTTCCACAGGAAAGGGTACATAAAAACCTTTTTTGGCTTCCCAACTAAACGCAATTCCAACCAATTCGGCCTCTAAGGGATTAATGGAAGTGGTTTCCGTATCAAAGCAAACCGAGGTCTGCGACATTAATTTGTTCAAAAAGAGTTTCATTCCCAAACCTTGGACAATACTTTGATAAGAATGGGAAACGTTGGTAACTGTATTTCTGCTGTTTTCATCTTTTATGGTTGCGGGTGCATCCGCAGGACTTCCTCCAAACAAACTAAATTGCCCACTTCCGGCTACCTGTGCTTTTTCCACAGCTTTTGGCGCGTTTGCAGCTGGAATCGCTTCCACAGATTCCCCTGAGAAAATCTTAATGAACTGATCTTTAAGTCTTCTAAACTCTAACTCTTCAAAAATCTGTTGAACCTTTGGGCTATCTGGTTCCGACATTTCGTAATCATCAGCATTAAAAGTGACATCGCAATTGAGGTTTATTTCCGCCAACTTTCTGGAAAGTCTGCCCAGCTCTGCATTTTCTTCAACTTTCTCCTTCATCTTACCTTTCAGCTTATCGGTATTGGCCAAAAGTCCTTCCATATCACCAAAATCTGCTAAGAATTTTTTGGCTGTTTTGTCCCCAACACCAGGAAGTCCTGGAATATTGTCGCTAGCATCCCCCATCATTCCCAAATAATCGATTACCTGTTCGGGCCGTTCCACGCCAAATCGTTTTTGAACCTCGGGAATACCCCAAATCTCAATTCCATTGCCCATTCGGGCTGGTCGATACATAAATATGTTTTCCGAGACCAATTGACCAAAATCCTTGTCTGGAGTAACCATAAAAACTTTATAATCTTCTTTTTCAGCTTGTTTGGCAAGGGTGCCTATAATATCATCAGCTTCAAAACCTTTTAATTCTACAACAGGAATTTGCATGGCCTTTAAAATATCCTGAATGAACGGTACGGCAATCCGGATGGCATCCGGAGTTTCATCCCTATTGGCCTTGTAATCTTTAAAAAGTTCAGTACGTTCTATGCTTCCCCCTTTATCAAAACAAACTGCTAGGTGATCTGGCTTTTCACGTTTGATTACGTCAAAAAGTGAATTTACAAACCCCATGATCGCGGAGGTATCCATTCCTTTGGAATTGATTCTTGGGTTCTTGATAAGTGCATAGTATCCCCTAAAAATCAAAGCGTAGGCATCAAGAAGAAAAAGACGTTTTTGGTCAGACATGGTATAAGCAGTTGTCAGTTAATACTAATTAATCAGCAATTTTTAAAAGTAGAAAAAAGGGATAAGAAATTAGACATTAGAAGTAAGATATTAGATTTAAGGGCTGCATTTTATTTAATAAGGAATCTTATTTTCTAAAACGGAACGACCTTGAATCTTTGGATTTATTTTTTTTGATAAAAACTGTTTACTTGTCTGTTCTCATGACCTTGTTCTGAATATTCTCTATAGGTAAACCCTGGGTGAACACAATAACCTCCGGTTTCACCTTGTTTGTTTATGGCCAAAAAACCAATTTGGAAATCTTTGCGGCCCTTGTTTTTTTTCATGATACGTTTTACGCCTTCTTCACAGGCTTCCTGAGGGCTTTTGCCCTGGCGCATCAATTCCACAATTAAAAAACTTCCTACGGTTCTAATGACTTCTTCGCCAACACCGGTTGCCGTAGCACCGCCCACTTCATTATCCACATAAAGTCCTGCTCCAATAATGGGGGAATCTCCAACCCGACCTGCTACCTTATAGGCCATGCCGCTTGTAGTGCAGGCACCGGCAATATCACCTTGTTCATCAATGGCAAGCATACCAATGGTATCATGATTTTCTATATTGATAATGGTTTCATATTTAGATTCTTTTTTCCATTCTTCATATTGTTTTCTGGTACTTTCGGTAAGCAAATCGGTTTTTTTAAATCCTTTTTCATAGGCAAACTGTTCCGCACCTTTGCCCGCCAGTATAATATGAGGAGTGTCTTCCATTACCTTTCGTGCTACAGATACGGGATGTGTTATGTTCTGTAAATACACAACCGAACCACAATTTCCATCTTTATCCATAATGCACGCATCCAGAGTTACATTTCCATCTCTATCAGGTCTCCCACCTACACCAACAGTCTTGTTATTGACATCAGCTTCTTCTGTCATAACACCCTGTTCCACAGCATCCAAAGCACTACCTTTAGCACTGAGCACTTCCCATGCTTTTGAGGTGGCATTTGCAAAGTTCCAAGTGCAAATAGCAATCGGTTTTCTGGCTTTGGCCAACACTGGGATGTTTTCTGTTTTACAAGAGGCAAGAATTGGAGTGGACAACAATCCCGCCGTGGTAAGGCTTGATTTTTTAAGAAATTTACGTCTTTGCATGATTTGGATGTTTATTTTTAATCCTGATAAATATAGCAATATGCTTATAGAAGTTTGCGCCAATTCGTTGGAATCCGGTCTAAATGCGCAGCGTGCTGGAGCAGATAGAATTGAACTTTGTTCTGAACTGGGCGTAGGAGGGATTACCCCTTCCTATGGTTTGAGCAAAATGATTAAAGAGCAACTGAACATTCCGGTCCACGTATTGATTCGTCCGCGAAGCGGTCATTTCACGTACTCTGAATCTGAGTTTGAGGTGATGAAAAAAGATATTGAATTTTGCAATGAGATAGGCGTTCAGGGTATAGTTTCAGGTATTCTGAAATCTGATTTCACCTTGGATTTTGAACGAACAAAACAATTGGTTGAAGCTGCAAGGCCAATGACTTTTACATTCCACCGTGCTTTTGATTGGATTCCAAACCCTAAGGAGGCTTTATTGCAACTTGAAGAAGTTGGAGTTGATTGTGTGCTAAGTTCAGGACAACAAACTTCTGCTGAGAAAGGATTTAATCTTCTTTTAGCGCTTAAAACAATCTCAAGAACATGCAACATTATGCCGGGAGGGGGGATAAGAATGGAAAATGTTGAAAAATTCAAGAATGCAGGTTTCAGGGCAATTCACTTGTCAGGAACTTCTTTTGAACGTGAAATTTCTGTTGAGGGCAAAATCTCCATGAACTCTGAAAAGCATTTAAAAGAAGGCCAGGTTGCTGTAACAAACCAGAAGACTGTTCGTCAAATAGTACAGAGCGTTAAATAATTCTCAAATAATTCTGGTCCCGCACGAAAGAAATATCTTTACAAAAATTTTGCATGCCACGATTTCTTATTATCCTTTCCATAGTATATATCATTTTGGCCATTTATGGCTTTCAAGGATTTAAAACGATAGTTAAAAACCCCTGGGCACAGATTATTTATGGACTGATCTTTTTAGGAGCTTGGCTCAATCTTATGATTAGGGTATACTATTATGTGCCCGGTGATGGTATTCGTGGTCAACTTTCTGTGGCCGGCGGTGTATTTGTCTCTTTCTTGTTATTGGGATTGGTATTCGGAATATTTTTGCTGTTCGAAGATGTGGTGCGATTAGTTGTCTTTGGCTACAATAAAATTACCGGACTAGCAGAGACCCAAACCAAATTTTTTCCATCCAGAAGAAAGTTTGTTAGCGGCATTGCATTAGGTATTGCAGCATTGCCATTTGGAGCTTTGTTATATGGAATGTACAAAGGAAAGTACAATTATAAGGTGCTGAAATACGAATTGGAGTTTGATGATTTGCCCGATGCTTTTGATGGTTATCAAATTACACAGATTTCAGATGTGCACAGTGGTAGTTTTGATAATAGGGACAAAGTGGCTTATGGTATTGATTTGATTAACAAGCAGAAGAGTGATGTTATCCTTTTTACAGGCGATATGGTCAATGATAAGGCAACAGAGATGGAGCCTTGGGCAGACCTTTTTGCAACGCTGCAGGCAAAGGATGGAAAATTCTCCGTTTTAGGGAATCATGATTATGGGGATTATACCTCTTGGCCCTCAGATGCCGCAAAGTCCAAAAATTTAGAAAACCTCAAAGAATTACAAGACAATATGGGCTTTGACCTGATATTGGACTCTCATCGGTATTTGGAAAAAAATGGCGAGAGAATCGCACTTATTGGTGTTGAAAACTGGGGTAGGGGAGGATTTAAAAAAGCAGGAGACCTTAAAAGGGCCAAACAGGATATCTTAAAGGATGATTTTAAAATTTTAATGAGTCATGACCCTTCACATTGGGAAGATGTGGTTATTCAGGACGACTATCATTTTCATTTAACCTTAAGTGGCCATACCCATGGAATGCAGTTTGGTGTTGAAATTCCTGGGTGGGTAAAATGGAGTCCTGTAAAGTGGCGTTACAAATATTGGGCCGGTATTTATGAAGAACAAGGACAGTTTATTAATGTGAACCGTGGTTTTGGTTTTATTGGTTATCCTGGAAGGGTTGGAATTTGGCCAGAGATTACAGTGATAACATTAAAAAAGAAAGGTTTAACGTGAATTTAACGCAGTTCTCTTGTTGTTAAATTAACGGCTGATTAAAATTTTAACAAATTTTCTTACTTTTGGCTAGTAAATCTTAGAATTACATGTCCAAATTTGGAGAACTTATAGATTTAAAAGTACCGGTGTTACTGGACTTTTATGCAGAATGGAACGATCAATCCACTTCCATGCATCCTGTATTGCGTGATGTTGCCGCTGCACTTGGTGACAAAGGGAAGGTTATAAAAATTGATGTTGATAAGAATAAAGAGCTTTCCGAAGCACTTAGAATTAAAGGATTGCCAACATTGATGATTTATAAAAAGGGAGAAATGGTCTGGCGACAAAGTGGAGAGCAAGATGCCAATACACTAATTGGTATTCTGAACGAATATATTTAAAGCGAGGTTTTACCCTCGCTTTTTTATTGTTCCACCCCAACAGAATCTGGTACGCTCTCAATGCTATCCAATGGAATTGAGTCCCCCAAATCTGGGTCAGTCAATGGCTCTTCAAACATATCTTCCTCTTCTCCCATAAATTGCGAGAATTTATCAATGTATTCGTTGAAGATTATGGTTTCTGATTCCGCCAATTCTCGATCTTGATTTTCTATAAGGATATCTATGTTTCTTCGGTAGGCCTGCATATCTGCTAAAATATCATCAAGCTTTCCATATTGTTCATCAAGAGGAATACCTGAGTAATATTCCAAACGTTCTTGATATACTTTTTTCAATTTTCCAAAAAGCACCCTGGCTTTTTCGGTTTCACCAACTTTATAATAACCATCAACAAAAGGTTCCACAAAGGCATAGAAGCTAAAATGCTCCACGGGCATATTGGTCATGGCAATCTCTATGATATCTTTGGCCTTATCTATTTTACCTTCATCAATCAAAGTTTCGGTAAGTCGTGCTAAATTACTTCGGAATGAAAGACCTTGCGACCGGGTCTGTGTATCATGGTATATTTCATTGCTTCCAGAATTCCCCCACTCCCATTTTTTTACAATATCATACATTAAATCGGAATCAATGCGTCCCATTTCAAATGAACTTCTGTTTTGGGTTTTTATGGGAACCAGTTTGTAGACCAGCCCATCCAACTGTAAATAGTCCTTCATCCATATGTATTCGGCACTATCAAAACTCCCGCCAGAAAAATAAATTGGTCTTTTCCAATCATTGTTGGCAATAATATCCAACATCAAGATTCTGTTTTTCGGCATAGCACTTTGTGGGAGGTCAATGTCTATATAATCCTCGATCAAGGCAGAATCTTTCTCCTTGACCAGGCCACTTTTCAAAACATTTTGTTTATTGACCGGGATTCTAATTTTGTTGGTGGGATAGTATATGATGTCTAAATTGCTTTCGTCATAATTACTAGGGTCTTCTCCCCGCTTTTCCAGTAAATACCTGAATCTGGTTTGAGGCTTGTCACTTCCTATCCAGTTCATCAAATCTTTTATGTTCCAGCGATTCTCCGTAATTCCCTGAAAGTAGTACACGGCATCCCGAGAACCATATTTATAGGTGTCATGCGTTAATTGCGATGGTATTGGGTCACTCTCATAAGCCTTTCGCTTCATTTGATCAATATACCAATCCGTTGCAAAAAGGCTGGTGTTTACAACGCGAACATCCGTACGATGTCCTTCAATTTCCTGTGCATACCATAACGGAAATGTGTCGTTATCTCCAATGGTGAACAAAATAGCCCCTGCATCCTCCCTACAGGAGTCCAAGTAAGCTTTTGCTGTGGAGTTTGCGGTATATCGGTTAGAGCGATCATGGTCGTCCCAGTTTTGAAATGCCATGAGCAAAGGAACGGCCAAAAGACATAGCCCGGTAAACACAGGCGCAGCTATCTTGGCGGATAATAGCTTTTTGAACTCGTCAAAAAGGCCATATACCCCAATGCCTATCCAGATACAAAAAATGTAAAACGACCCTACAAGTGAATAATCCCTTTCCCTTGGTTGAAAAATGTATGGATTGGTATAGAATTGGATTGCCAATCCGGTAAACATAAAAAAGATAAAAAGTGCCCAAAAATGCTTTGGGTTTTTAGATATCTGAAAAACGATACCTATAATTCCCAAAAGGAGAGGTAGAAAGAAATAGGTATTTCTCCCTTTGTTATTTTCCCAATCACTTGGAAGATTATTCTGGCTTCCTAAACGAATGCTGTCAACGAAGTTGATACCAGAGAGCCAATTGCCATTTTCATCATACCTTCCCTGTAAATCATTTTGTCTGCCCACAAAGTTCCACATGAAATAACGCATATACATATACCCAAATTGAAACTCAAAAAGGTAGCGCAGGTTTTGTCCCAAAGTTGGTGGCTCCACCTCAATATAGTCACTGAATTCACGCAAAAACCGCATGTATTGTTCGGCATCTAGTTCGCCTCTGCCATAACTTGTCTTAAATTGGTTTACCGCCTGTCTTAAATCATTATTGGATATGTATTCGGATTTAATACGAAATCCTAATTCCCCAAAATAGCGGATATAGTTTTCCGCATGTTGTTCGCTCCATAACCTTGGAAGAACACCAACATGTCCTTTGTTTGCGCCTTGTATGGCATTTTTATAATTGTTTACGATAACGTATTTCCCTGTTTTCTTGTCCTTCTCATATTTGGGGCGGTCGTCCTTATTTTCTCCTGCTGAAGCAAACGAATTTGAATAATATGCACCGTAAAAAGGGCTCTCAACACCAGGATATTGCTCGCGGTTGTAATACGCTAATAAGGAACGTGCATCAGATGGGTCGTTTTCATTTACAACGGTCTTTGCGTTGGCCCTAATGGGAAGCATTAACCAGGAAGAAAAACCAAAAAGTAAAAACATTAAACAAAGTACAATGGTGTTACCAGTATGAAAATTGTTTTTTCGGGTATACCTTAATCCAAAATAAAAGGCCGTAATAAAAAGGAGTCCCATGATTATGGTGCCTGAGTTAAATGGCAGTCCAATACTGTTTATGAAAAACACTTCACTCCAACCAAATAGTTTTAAAACATAGGTTAGGGAGAATTTATAGACCATCATCAAAAGTGCAATGACAATAATATTGGCCAATAAGAAATTCTTTATGGTAGTAGTCTTGTATTTTTTGAAATAATACAAAAGTCCAATAGAAGGAATGGCCAAAAAGCCCATGAACTGGATGCCAAAGGTCAGCCCTATTAAAAAGCAAATCAATAAGAGCCATCTGTTTCCTCTGGGGTCATCTAAATTATCGGTCCATTTTAATCCTAACCAAAGTAACAACGACATTATAAAACTCGCCATGGCATAAACTTCCGTTTCCACAGCATTGAACCAAAAGCTATCGGAAAAGGTAAAGGATAAAGCTCCTACCAGACCGCTTCCCAAAACGGCAATGGCCTTACTATTTGTAAGAGCCTTCTTTTGTGGAATTAACTTGCGGGTCATATTGGTGATGGTCCAAAAAGTGAACAAGACCGCAAAGGCGCTGGACACTATTGAAACCGCATTTACCATCAATGCTATTTTTGAGGCATCGCCAAAAGCAAACATGGAAAAGAATGCACCGATCATTTGAAGTAACGGCGCTCCTGGAGGATGCCCAACCTGCAATTTGGCAGAGGTAGTGATGTATTCGCCTGCATCCCAGAAACTTCCTGTGGGCTCAACGGTTAAGGCATAAACAATAAAAGCAACGGCAAAGGAAACCCACCCTAAGATAGTATCCCATTTTTTGAAGTCTTTTGCAAACATATAGACTGGTGTTTACCAAGTTGGGGCGAATTTAGTAAATATAGTAGAGAAGACTGTTTAATTTAGGAAAAGCTTTAACAAGATGGCAAGGCTAAAAATACTTTGGAATCTTGTCAAATTATTTGTCTAAACAAAAGTTTGTCTTAAATTTGCACCCTCAAATGAAGTACTGGCCTATGGTGTAATTGGTAACACAGCTGGTTTTGGTCCAGTCGTTCAAGGTTCGAGTCCTTGTAGGCCAACTTTAAAATCCTTTGAATTGTTTAACAATCAAAGGATTTTTTTATGTACAGATACGGATATTGGATTTTAAAATGATAAATCTGGGAGGGTCATGACTACAAATGACTTCCATCTGCATGCTAAGTTTTCCAACTTCGAAAACTAGTTTAGATTTTTTAAAGATTTGAAATAGTCCAAACAACTTTCCTGTTCCTTAATTTTTTTGATCAATGCAGCAGAAAAGTCGGACTGTCCTGCTTCTTCATCCATGTGCCAATCGTATTTTGTGCCTCCAAGTCTTATTAAATCACCCGTATGGTTTTTATGCGTTCTTTGGTCGTTTCGAATCTGATGCTCAATTCCTGTTGGCCATTTAATTCATGGAGAGGAAACAGATTGGATGGTTGGAACGGAACTTATATTGCAAAAAGGACCCATAAGGGCGTTTGAGCCTTTTGACAGGTTTGCTCAATTTGAAGGGTCCAAAGGGAAGAAGTTGGCCGACCTCCTCCTGCAATTTGAACCGTTCCGGAAGGATAACCTCTCTAATCTTCGATCAAAAAACCTTGCACCTGAAGATTTGGACCTACTAGGCACCCATCCTGAACTTGGTGAAATTACGCTTGCCCAGCTACTATCCGCATGGGTAGTTCACGATTTAGGACACATAGCACAGATTTCCAAGGTAATGGCCAAAGAGTATTGGCTAGAGGTGAGGCCATGGTCAAAATACCTTACTATTTTAAGCTACATTCCAAAAGAATGATCAAAGTTCCATTGTTATTTAAAGAACGTGACTTTCTGGGTTTTCTACTTGTGTTAAGTATTTAATTTATTGTATATTTGCACCACTGAACGGATAAAAGGTTATTCATGAGGGGACTTCTAGTCCCCTCTTTTATTACTTGGTTTTATGTTTAAGGAAAAAGTAGCATCATTGTTGAACAAGGCCTTGGAGGAAAATCCTTCCTTGTTTTTAATTGATTTTACTGTGGGTAGGGACAACACAATTCGAGTTGTCTTGGATGGCGATGAAGGAATCAATCTTCAGGATTGTATGAATGTAAGCAGGGCCATTGAGCATAACCTGGACCGGGAAGAAGAGGATTTTTCACTTGAGGTAACTTCAGCAGGAGCTGCCTCACCTTTGGAATTGCCTCGTCAGTATAAAAAAAATATCGGCAGAAAGTTAAAGGTCCGGACAGGAGAAGAAGAATTGGAAGGAAACCTTACCAATGCCACAGCGGACAGTATTACCATTGAGTGGAAGGCGCGTGAGCCCAAGCCAGTTGGGAAGGGGAAAGTTACAGTTCAGAAAAAGCGGGATATTGCATTTTCTGATATCAATGAAGCAAAAGTTATTATAAAATTTTAATTGTAATTCAAAAATGGAAAACCTCGCGCTCATCGAATCCTTTTCAGAGTTTAAGGACGATAAGTTTATAGATAGGGTAACCCTAATGGCAATTTTGGAGGATGTGTTCCGAAATGCCCTTAAAAAGAAATTTGGTTCGGATGAAAATTTTGATATCATTATCAATCCGGATAAGGGTGATTTGGAGATTTGGAGAAACCGGATTGTAGTTGAAGATGGAAAAGTGGAAGAGCCCAATGAAGAGATTTCATTAGCGGAAGCAAGAAAAATTGAGCCCGATTTTGAAGTCGGTGAAGATGTGTCGGAAGAAGTAAAACTAATAGATTTGGGACGAAGGGCAATCTTGGCCCTGCGCCAAAACTTGATTTCCAAAATACATGAGCACGATAATACAACCATCTACAAGCAATTCAAGGATTTAGAAGGTGAGATATACACTGCCGAGGTTCATCACATACGCCACAAGGCAATTATTTTGCTTGATGACGAAGGAAATGAGATTATCCTTCCAAAGGATAAACAGATTCCATCAGACTTTTTTCGCAAAGGAGATAATGTTAGAGGTGTAATCGAGAGTGTTGAGTTAAAAGGAAACAAGCCGGCAATTATAATGTCAAGAACGTCCCCATCTTTTCTGGAACAATTGTTCTTTCAGGAAATTCCGGAGGTGTTTGATGGATTGATTACCATAAAAAAAGCAGTAAGGATTCCTGGAGAAAAAGCAAAGGTCGCCGTAGACTCTTATGACGATAGAATTGATCCTGTTGGAGCATGTGTGGGTATGAAGGGGTCACGAATTCATGGTATTGTACGTGAATTAGGCAATGAAAATATAGATGTAATCAATTGGACCAACAATTCCCAGTTAATGGTGACCCGGGCATTGAGTCCAGCGAGAGTATCCACTGTCAAATTAAATGATGAGAAGAAAACGGCTCAGGTTTATTTAAAACCGGAGGAAGTTTCCAAAGCAATAGGTAGAGGAGGGCATAATATTCGACTTGCAGGTCAACTTACTGGTTATGAGATTGATGTGTTTAGAGAAGGTGTTGAGGAAGATGTAGAATTGACCGAGTTCTCAGATGAAATTGAAGCATGGGTTATTGATGAATTTAAAAAGATAGGATTAGATACTGCAAGGAGTGTCTTGGAGCAAGATGTCAATGATCTGATAAAGCGAACAGATTTGGAAGAAGAAACTGTTCAAGAAGTAGTACGAATACTTAAAGAAGAGTTTGAAGATTAAGCTATATATTAGCGACAAATTTTTAGGGTAAGGAAATACAATTTATGGCAGGAAACCCAACAATAAGACTTAATAAAGTTCTCAGGGAATTGAACATTTCGCTGGATAGGGCTGTAGAACACCTTTCGGCTATGGGGCATGAGGTGGAGGCAAGACCTACAACAAAAATTTCAGATGAAGTGTATCAGGTTCTGTTGGATGAATTCCAGACGGATAAGAGTAAAAAAGTAGCCTCCAAGGAAGTTGGTGAAGAAAAGCGTAAAGAGAAAGAGGCACTTAGAATTCGGATTGAACAGGAGCAGGAGGAACGAAGGCTTGCAAGAGAAAGAAGGAGTGCAGAACAAGTTATAAAGGCCAAAGTGGAATTATCCGGCCCTAAAACGGTTGGCAAAATAGACCTAGACAAAAAGGCCGAAGCTCCCAAAGTTGAGGAAAAACCAGAGGTTTCCGAAGAAATCAAGGTGGAGGAAAAGCCGAAGGAAGTTGAATCCATTCCAGAAGTTGTTGCTGAAACTCCAAAAGAACCTGAAGTAAAGGAAGAGAAGGAAGAAAAGGCCAAAGTTGTTGAGAAAACTGTTGAGCCAGTAAAGGAAGAAGAAGCTCCTAAGGAACCGGAGACCATTCAAACACAATATAAAAAGCTTAGTGGACCCAAGATTACAGGAGATAAGATTGATCTTGCCCAATTCAATAAGCCAAAGAAAAAGAAAGAAGATCCGAAAAAACCAGCTGGATCTACGTCAGATACCAGTGCGGATAGAAGAAAGCGTAGAAAGCGCATTATTAGTAAAAACCCATCACAATCCGGACCTGGAAACCGTACCCCAAACAGAGGAGGTGGAAATAGCGGCCCCGGTAGACGAGGTAATCAACGTTCTTCTGCACCGAAGGTCGAGCCAACGGAAGAGGAAGTGCAGAAACAGGTGCGGGAAACCCTTGAGAAACTTCAGGGTAAATCCAGCAAAGGAAAAGGAGCTAAATATAGGAGAGAGAAAAGAGATCAGCACCGTCAGCAGACTGAAAAAGATCTTGAACAACAGGAGTTGGATAGCAAGATTCTTAAGGTTACGGAGTTTGTAACGGTTAATGAAGTTGCAACATTGATGGAAGTTTCCACAACCCAAATCATATCGGCATGTATGTCATTGGGTATTATGGTTACATTGAATCAGCGATTGGATGCAGAAACACTTTCCATAGTTGCAGATGAATTTGGTTATGAGGTTGAGTTTATTACTGCAGAAATAGAAGAATCTATTGAAGAAGAGGTAGATGCTCCAGAAGATTTAAAGCCAAGAGCTCCCATTGTTACCGTTATGGGGCATGTGGATCATGGTAAAACATCCTTGCTCGATCATATAAGACAGGAAAATGTGATAGCAGGCGAAAGCGGAGGTATTACCCAGCATATTGGTGCTTATGGAGTAACCTTGCAAGACGGTCAAAAAATTGCATTTTTAGATACACCGGGTCACGAAGCGTTTACCGCAATGCGTGCCCGTGGTGCACAAGTAACGGACATTGCCATTATTGTTGTAGCTGCGGATGATGATATTATGCCGCAGACCAAGGAGGCAATTAGTCATGCACAAGCAGCGGGTGTTCCTATTATTTTTGCCATAAATAAGATTGATAGGCCTTCGGCGAATCCTGAAAAAATTAAGGAGGGTCTGGCGGCTATGAACCTGTTGGTTGAAGATTGGGGAGGTAAGATCCAATCCCATGACATTTCGGCAAAAACAGGGCAGGGTGTAAATGAGCTTTTGGAAAAAGTACTTTTGGAAGCCGAATTATTGGAATTGAAGGCAAATCCGGATAGGCTGGCCTCAGGAACCGTGGTAGAGGCTTATTTGGATAAGGGTAGAGGGTATGTTTCTACCGTACTTGTGCAAACAGGAACTTTGGAGATTGGAGATTTTGTTTTGGCAGGAACTTGCAGTGGAAAGGTAAAGGCAATGCAGGATGAGCGAGGAAATGATATTAAAAAAGCTGGACCGGCTACACCAATTTCTATTTTAGGATTGGATGGCGCTCCCCAAGCTGGGGATAAATTTAATGTATTGGAAGATGAACGGGAAGCAAAGCAGATTGCAACTAAGCGTTCCCAATTGCAACGCGAACAATCTGTCCGGACGCAAAGGCACATTACACTAGATGAGATTGGAAGGCGGATTGCTTTAGGGGATTTCCAAGAATTGAACATTATTCTAAAAGGAGATGTGGATGGTTCTGTTGAAGCATTGACAGATTCGTTCCAAAAATTATCCACAGATGAAATACAGGTCAACATTATTCATAAAGGTGTAGGCGCAATTACCGAATCTGATGTATTATTAGCCAGTGCTTCCGATGCAATTATCATTGGATTTAACGTAAGGCCGATGGGCAATGCACGTATGGTTGCTGATAAGGAGGAAATTGATATTAGAATGTATTCTATTATCTACGATGCCATCAACGACCTTAAGGATGCCATGGAAGGGATGCTCTCTCCTGAAATGAAAGAAGAGATTACCGGTAATGCCGAGATTAGGGAAACTTTCAAGATTTCCAAGATCGGAACCATTGCAGGTTGTATGGTGACCAATGGTAAAGTCTTTAGAAACTCCCGTATTCGCTTGATACGAGATGGTGTTGTAATCTATACAGGTGAACTGACATCGCTTAAACGTTTCAAAGATGATGCTAAAGAAGTGTCCAAAGGATACGATTGTGGTCTACAAATCAAAAACTACAATGACATAAAGGAAGGAGATATTGTAGAAGCTTTCCAAGAAGTAGCAGTGAAGAAAAAGCTATAAAAATAAAATAGGTTAAAATAAAAAATCCCGCCAAAGCGGGATTTTTTATTATCTAGAATTGCTTTCCGGTTTCAGTAGCATTGCATCAGGATATTTTTTGCGTACCTCCAAATACTTCCGCTCCGCTTCCAACTTTGTTTTGAACTTGCCCAAACGTACCCTGTAAGTGGGAGATTCAAATTCAATTTTGGAATACCATGTAGGAAAATCAATATCTATTTTGGATTTTAGATTTTGAGCTTTTTGATAACTCCCAAAACCTACCTGTATTTGATAAAAATCGGCCTTCGAATTAACCTCTGTGTATGCTTTCATCAGTTCATCAATTCGTGGGTCCTGTTCAACGGTAACACTACCTTCCTGAGCAGAAAGGTGAACTGTGAAACCTACCAAGAATGCTGTAAATACTAGGGTTTTCATGATATTTGACTGCTTTTTAATGGGATGTTGATACAAATGTAAATTTTTATGATTTAAACAAGGTGTTTGCAACTTATTTAGAATCCATATAAATTAGATATTATAGATCCCTTAACATTTTAAAAAATCACTCTATGTCGTATTTTTGTGACCGATTTTAGCACAGTGAAAGGCTATAATACTCAATATCAGTAGTAATAACCGTGCCAAAGATTTCGACAGAAATTTCGTTAATATGAAAAAGGTTTTATACCGCCATCTATTTTCTAAAGTTTTAGGTTTATCCCTCTTATTTTTTTCCACTTCATTTTATGCGCAAGAAGAAGCTGTTGTCTCAGAGGTTGTAGCTGAAGATGCAAATGCCTCAGGAGGCGATGCTGCCAAAGGCAAGCAGTTGTTCAATCAGAATTGTGCCGCTTGTCATGCCTTGGATCGTAAAATGACGGGGCCTGCCTTAGCAAATGTGGAGTCCAGATTATTGGAAGACGAAGGTTTGGACAAAGAGTGGCTCTACGCATGGATTAAGAATAGTCCAGGAATGATTAAGTCTGGTGACGCTTACGCCAATAAAATTTATGCGGAGTATAATCAGGCAGCAATGACAGCCTTTCCTACATTGTCAAATGAAGATATTGATAATATATTGGCCTATACGGCTGCTCCGCCACCGGTTCCGCCAACATCAGGCCCTGGTGAGGTTGTTTCTGAGCCAGCTGCTACCGGAGGAATATCAAACGAAATTATTTTAGGTGCTTTGGCACTTGTTTTTGGTCTTTTGGTTATTATGTTGATTTTGGTCAACAGTACCTTAAGGCGTATTGCTGAAGCCAATGGTGTAGTATTGGAGAAGGAAAAAGCTGAAAAACGTACGCCGATTTGGAAGGCGTTTGCCCAAAATCAGTTTTTAGTTTTGGTAAGTGCAATTTTCTTGTTGTTGGCCAGCGCTTATTTTGCTTATGGTTGGATGATGCAGGTGGGTATTGATCAAGGATATGCTCCGGTACAACCTATTCATTATTCACACAAAATACATGCAGGAGACAATAAAATTGAATGTAAGTATTGTCACTCTTCTGCACGAGTTTCCAAAACTTCAGGAATTCCTTCTTTGAATGTTTGTATGAATTGTCATAAGTCCATTTACGAATATAAAGGTAATCCGGAAGGACCAAGCGCAGAGGATATTGCTAATGGTCATACCAATGAGTTCTATACTGGCGAGATCAAGAAATTATATAAAGCTGTTGGATGGGACGAGGAAAATCAAAAGTACACCGGTGAAAGTCAGCCTGTGGAATGGGTTAGAATCCATAACCTTCCAGACTTTGTCTACTTCAATCACTCACAGCACGTTTCTGTTGCGGGAGTTGAATGTCAGACCTGTCACGGCCCAGTTGAGGAAACGGAAGTGATGTATCAATTTGCTCCATTGACCATGGGTTGGTGTATCAATTGTCACCGTGAAACGGAAGTAAAGGTTGAGGACAATGCATACTATGCCAACATTCATGAAGAACTTTCCAAAAAATATGGAGTTAAGAAGTTAACGGTGGCTATGATGGGTGGATTGGAATGTGGTAAGTGTCACTATTAAGAATTAAAAGAAGATAATCTCAGATATATCGTATGGCATCAAACAAAAAATATTGGAAAAGCGAAGCGGAGTTAAATCCGAACGATTCCATTGTTGAGGCGCTAAGACAAAACGAATTTACAGAACAGATTCCTGTTGATGAATTTTTGGGAGACAAGGATAATTTGTCAGCCACCAATACCAATAGGAGGGATTTCTTAAAATATGTTGGCTTTAGTACAGCTGCAGCAACTGTTGCTGCTTGTGAGGGTCCAGTTCATAAATCCATTCCTTATGTAGTGCAACCAGACAATATAGTTCCAGGAGTTGCCAACTATTATGCTACCACCATTGCTGATGGATATGATTTTGCCAGCATTTTGGTAAAAACTAGGGAAGGAAGACCTATTAAGATTGAAAACAATACAGATGCCAAAGTGAACGGGAGTGCGAATGCTCGTGTTCATGCTTCGGTATTGTCCTTATATGATAGCACTAGGGTGCAAGGACCATCTGCAAATGGCGAAGCCATTGAATGGAAGGTGTTGGATGCTACAGTAAGAGCTAAATTAGGAAGCCTCAAAGGTTCTAACAGGCAGATTGCATTATTGACTCAGACCTATGCGAGTCCATCAACAGATAAACTAATTGCTGAATTCAAAGCGGAGTATGGCGAAAACGTAAACCATGTGGTGTACGATGCTATTTCTGAAGATGCTGCATTGAATGCTTTTAATGCTGTGTATGGTGAAAGAGCTCTTGCGGACTATGATTTTGAAAAAGCAGATTTAATTGTCTCTTTTGGTGCTGATTTCTTAGGAGATTGGCAAGGTGGAGGATATGATGTAGGGTATGCCAAAGGACGTGTTCCAAAACATGGAAAAATGTCTAAGCATGTGCAGATGGAATCTAATATGTCTTTGACTGGAGCAAATGCTGATAAGCGTTACCCAATGACACCTACGCAACAAAAAATTGCCTTGGCAAAGTTGTATGGAAAATTAAATGGCAGCAATGTTGGTGGAGGTACTTCCGATGTTGATGAAGCTGTAGATGCTGTGGTGGATCAAATTAGAAAAGCTGGGAGCAAAGCAGTTATTGTTACTGGCTTAAATGATATTAACGCACAAACTGTAGTACTTGCGATCAATAAATTGTTGGCAAGCGATGCATTTGATGCGCAGAATCCAAAATACGTACGCCAAGGGAGTATTGCGAAAGTAAACAAATTGGTTGCGGACATGAATGCTGGCCGCGTTGGCGCTTTGATTATTGATGGTGTTAATCCGGCATATTCATTGCCTAACGCCGCTGAGTTTGTTTCGGGCCTTGAAAAGGTAGATGTTTCTGTGGACTTTGCTTTTAATAATGATGAAACCGCTCATGCTGTTAAGTACGTTGCAGCAGCCTCCCATTATTTAGAATCTTGGGGAGATGCACAATTGAAAAAAGGACATTTTAGTTTAATGCAGCCTGCTATCCGTGAGCTTTTTGATACAAGACAGTTTCAGTCTGCCTTGTTGACTTGGATGGGCAGTGAGCAAAGCTATTACGAATATATTAAGGAGACTTGGAATACAGATGTACTGCAAGCTGCAGATTGGAATAAAGCATTGCAAGATGGGGTGTTTGTTGCTCCAGTTGTTGAAGAAGGAGAGCAGCCTTTGGTTGTTGGTGAAGATGCTGAAGAAGAACAACCTCGTATTGCGCCAATCGCTTCTGCAATTAGATCTTTGGTGAATACAACTAGTTCTGGAACGGAATTGGTTTTGTATTCCAAAGTTGGAATGGGCGATGGTAGGCAAGCCAGTAATCCATGGTTGCAAGAATTCCCAGATCCAATTTCTAGGGTTTCTTGGGATAACTATGTAACCGTTGCTAAGGCCGATGCAGAAAGCTTAGAACTTGAGAATTTTAATGTTGCAAATGGTGGCTTGAATGGAAGCTACGTTAATCTAACGGTTAATGGAGCTACTTTGAATAATGTTCCTGTAATTATTCAACCGGGTCAAGCCAAAGGTACTGTTGGACTTTCTTTCGGTTATGGAAAGAAAGCTGGAATGAAGGCAGAAATGGCCACGGGCGTAAATGCTTTTGCACTGTATAATAATTTTTCCGATGTACAATCGGTTAGTATAGCAAAAGCTGATGGAGAGCATGAATTTGCATGTGTTCAGCTACAAAAAACATTGATGGGTAGAGGGGATATCATCAAGGAAACTACCTTGGAGATCTTCAATACAAAAGATGCGCATGAGTGGAATGCAATGCCACAGGTGTCCAAAGATCATCAAGAGATTCCTGTTACATCGCCAGATGCGGATTTATGGCAAGAATTTGACCGCTCAATAGGGCATCACTTTAACTTGTCCATCGATTTGAACGCCTGTACAGGTTGTGGAGCTTGCGTTATTGCCTGTCATGCAGAAAACAATGTTCCTGTTGTTGGAAAAGAAGAGATTAGGAAATCTAGGGATATGCATTGGTTGCGTATTGACAGGTACTATTCTTCCGAGGAGACTTTTGAACAGGATAATGAGAAGAAAGATAATATGGATGGCCTTTGGGGCGATAATGGTTCCTTAGGTGGATTTAGGGAGATGGAAGATCCATCGGTAAATCCGCAAGTAGCATTTCAACCTGTTATGTGTCAACATTGTAACCATGCTCCTTGTGAAACTGTTTGTCCAGTTGCGGCAACTTCTCACGGAAGACAAGGTCAAAATCAAATGGCATATAACCGTTGTGTAGGTACTCGATATTGTGCCAACAACTGTCCTTATAAGGTAAGAAGGTTCAATTGGTTCTTGTACAGTGATAATGACGAGTTCGATTTCAACATGAACAATGACCTTGGTAAAATGGTTATCAATCCAGACGTTAATGTGCGTTCTAGAGGGGTAATGGAAAAATGTTCTTTTTGTATCCAAACAACCCAATCGGTTATCCTTAAAGCTAAGCGAGAAGGAAGACCTGTTGCAAAAGGAGAATTTAATGATGCTTGTGCTTGTTCAGCTGCCTGTAGTTCTGGTGCAATGCGTTTTGGAGATGTTAATGAAGAAGGAAGTCCGATTTCAGAATTGGTAAAGGACAAAAGAGCGTATCATTTGTTGGAACATGTGGGCACAAAACCAAATGTTGTATACCAAGTTAAGGTAAGAAATACCAACGAGGCTTAATCAATAAATAAGAAGTAACTAGAAGATAAATTATGGCGTCGCATTACGAAGCACCTATTCGAAAGCCCTTAGTACTTGGAGATAAAGGATACCATGATGTTACCGTGGATATCGCTGCTCCCGTAGAGGGAAAGGCCAACAAACATTGGTGGATTGTATTTACCATTGCTTTGGTTGCATTCCTTTGGGGTCTAGGGTGTATTATTTATACCATTTCTACAGGTATTGGAGTTTGGGGTCTTAATAAGACGGTAAACTGGGCCTGGGATATTACAAACTTTGTTTGGTGGGTAGGTATTGGTCACGCAGGAACCCTTATTTCTGCAGTATTGCTGTTATTCAGACAAAAATGGAGAATGGCAATTAACCGTTCTGCGGAAGCCATGACCATTTTCTCGGTTATTCAGGCAGGGCTGTTTCCAATCATTCACATGGGTCGCCCATGGTTGGCGTATTGGGTACTCCCCATTCCAAACCAATTTGGTTCGTTGTGGGTAAACTTTAACTCACCACTACTTTGGGATGTATTTGCGATTTCAACCTATCTATCGGTTTCCTTGGTATTCTGGTGGACTGGATTATTGCCAGATTTCGCTATGATCCGCGATAGAGCTGTTAAGCCATTTCAAAAGAAAATCTATAGCTTATTAAGTTTCGGATGGACGGGTAGAGCCAAAGATTGGCAACGTTTTGAAGAAGTATCATTGGTTTTGGCCGGTTTGGCAACACCACTTGTACTTTCTGTACATACCATTGTATCGTTTGACTTCGCCACTTCGGTAATACCGGGATGGCATACCACGATTTTCCCTCCATACTTTGTTGCCGGTGCAATTTTCTCCGGATTTGCCATGGTGAACACACTTCTTATTATCATGAGAAAAGTATGTAGCCTTGAAGCATACATAACTGTACAGCATATTGAACTGATGAACATTGTAATCATGATTACAGGTTCCATAGTTGGGTGTGCCTATATCACGGAATTGTTTATTGCCTGGTATTCAGGAGTTGAATACGAACAATATGCATTTTTGAATAGAGCTACGGGACCTTACTGGTGGGCATATTGGTCAATGA
>JBDWSS010000037.1:0-1758 GCA_039985375.1 Flavobacteriaceae bacterium | reverse complement strand
CGCAGTAGTTGTACTGCTGCGGCAAACATAAAATTTGTAGACGGTGCAAATACGACCACGGAATATACCTATGACCAGAACGGAAACATGACCTCCGATGCCAATAAGGGGATAAGCTCTATTGAGTCCAACCATTTGAACCTGCCCACTTCAGTGAGCATAGCGGGCGGTACAATTTCGTATATTTACGATGCTGTGGGGACAAAGTTAAAAAAGACCGTTGGAAGCACCGTAACTGAATATGCGGGCAACTATATCTACGAAGGAAATACCACAAGTACCAACTTGCAGTTCTTTAACCACCCGGAAGGGTATGTCAGCCCGAGCGCAGTCGAGGGCCAATACAACTACATCTACCAATACAAGGACCATTTAGGCAATATAAGGCTGAGTTACCAAGATGCCAATGGAGATGGTGATATTGATGTGACCAATGACCCAATGACCACAGAAATTGTAGAGGAAAACAACTATTATCCCTTTGGTCTTGAACATAAAGGATACAATAATGTTGTCAACGGTACTGAAAATAACTACAAGACGTTCCAAGGTCAGGAAATAAATAAAGAGCTTGGTTTAAACTGGTTGTCATTTAAGTATAGAAATTACGACCCAGCAATTGGACGTTTTTTCAATGTTGACCCACTTACAGAAGATTATATGGATTGGGGTCCTTATGTATTTAGCGGAAATAGAGTTATTGATGCAAGAGAACTTGAAGGTTTAGAGCCTTATGTTGTTACTGGAAGGTCATTTATACCAGATAAAACTTTAGCGAATCCTAACCCTTTTTCAAAAACTAAATCTTTCGCAGGAGATAATAGAAGTGATTACCAATTAAATACTACTGCTTATAGAACCGAACAGAAAGTTAGAGTTGATTTTGATAATAACAAAGCAACGACTTTAAGTAATAGAGCTAACTCTACTACAGGTTACGATAAAAATGGAAATGTAACAGAAACTTCAGACCCAGGAAAAGCGGGACCAACACCAACATATACAATGGATGGCAATACTTCTACAGTAAATATGGAAGTAGATGCTTCTAATAAATTGGTTGATGGAGCACCATCAATTAACTACGAAGTAGGTGTTACAATAACACAGAATAAAGATGGCTCTTTTAGTTTTGAACTTAAAGGGGAAACAGATGGCTTTCCAGCTTATGAATTCTTTATAACAAACGAAAAAGATGGAAAGTCTTATCAGATATATGGAAGTAATCCTAATAAAACAGGAGATGGTCCTTTTTCATTATTTCCACCAATGGAAAAAGATGTTAATGCAAGTGGAAGTAGTACAACAACTAAACCTATTGAGGAAGAGAAGTAATAATTATGAAAAATAAAAATTTAATTATTCGATATTTTGGATTGCTATTATTGGTAGTCGGAATTATTTTGAGTGTCAAAATGTACGTTGACAAAGCTTACCCAACTTATTTGTTTTTTGTGATAAGTGGCATTGGTATTATTCAGATAATAGCGTCGTTTTTATCTAAACAAATGAAAGTTAGTTGGCAAATATTTTGGGCTTTATTACCATTAGTAGTAGGGTTTTTGTATCTAAAACTATAACAAAGTAGAATATAGAGAATGAACAACCACCTTTAACTGGACTGAACCCCAAAAGTTAGACGGTTAAACAAATATTTAAGTTATGTGATGAGCTCGATATTTTATCGGGCTCATTCCATTTAATGCCAATGATATCCTATCATTGTTGTAATATCGAATATACGTTTTAATATCATCT
>JBDWSS010000036.1:0-64859 GCA_039985375.1 Flavobacteriaceae bacterium | reverse complement strand
AGATGATATTAAAACGTATATTCGATATTACAACAATGATAGGATATCATTGGCATTAAATGGAATGAGCCCGATAAAATATCGAGCTCATCACATAACTTAAATATTTGTTTAACCGTCTAACTTTTGGGGTTCAGTCCATTTTGGAGGTTTAAGACTTGCTACTGGAATACAGGATCAAATTATATCAACCAGCTCCACAGTAGTTGCACTGCTGAGGCGAAAAGAAACGAATGATATTAACAGTGAAGTAAAACAAGGAACACGTCAATTGTCATCTAGTTGCTGTAATTTTTTTTTGTGAAATTGGATTTCAGAGGCCATAAAATAAGGGTGAACGCAGCAGTGCAACTACTGCGGAGCGGATATACCCGGTCAGGAACCTGTAAGAAGGGACAGATTATTTCCGAATAATCCTTTTTGACTAAAATTGGTCAAATTATTTTAGTATTATGAAATACAAAGGCATTTTGGTTTTAGCTTTATCGATAGTACTTTTGTTCTCTTGCAAGGACAAAAGCAAAGCAATACCTCATGGAAAATCAGATTCTGAGAACCCTTCGGCGGTAGAAAAAAAAGCGGCTAACCAAGGTAAACGAGAATGGCTCAACTTTGATATTGATGTAAATAATATCAAGGAGAATATTGATAGCTTTACGTCCAGCTATTCTTCAAGAGGAGGTTCGATATTCGATGAAACAGACCTGAAAGAGGATGATTACATAGGTCTTTATTATTTAGTAGTTAACAGTGAAGATAATATTCCTGATGTTGTAGTTGGCAAAATGATAATATATAACTCTGAAAAACCTTGGGTTTTTGAAAATAGAACAGATAATTTTTTAGAGATTAGTCTATGGAAGAAAGGTATCACTTTATTTGATGGAAGTATTGAAGTGGAAGCAAACAAAAATGCGCTAATTGAATTGTTAGGGGATGAATATTCTATAATTGGTAACAATAATGATATCATTGTTTATAAAGGAAAGAGATTAATAGGCTTCTTCAAGATTGAAAGTGGAAAAATAACATATATAAAAATTGGCAGATATGTTGATGGTACGGATTACAATATCATAATTGACAAAATGAATGAATATTAACTCCCCGCTCCCGATAGCTTGTAGCTAGTTGCGGTTAGGAGTAAGCAAGATGCCTAGCAATATCAACTTGATGACTCCATCTTAATTTTCATAGCAAAACCTTAAATATTTGTTTTGCAAACAAATCAATATTTTTACAGGAAGATTGTTTTAAATATAGCTTGCCCTATTGAATTTTAGTCCATACGATATTGTTCATATACTCAGCGTTTTTATACAGCTGCCTTTAATTACGGTTTTGCTATTTAAGGGAAGGCATTTATTGTCTAACCAGATTATGGCGGTCTTTTTTTTTGCTCAAATTCTGTACTCGCTGGACCAGGTCTGCAAGTCAAACTTCATATTCACCGATTTTCCTTTTTTGACATATATAGGACTTCCTTTTTTTACCGTTTGGGGCCCCTCAATGTATTTATATATTAGATCCGAAACAACAAATGCATTTAACTTTAAAACCAAATACGTACTTCATTATCTGCCTTTTGTTTTATTGACCTTATATTTTCTTTTCAGTTTTCATTTTCACTCGGTGGAAGAAAAACATCAGTTAGTTGCTTCAGAGGAGATATTTACCGATGGCTATAGAAAGGTATTTATGTCTTTTGTTGGATTGCAAGTCTTTGTTTATAACATAGCGGGTATTATTGCCATAGAAAAATTTGCTAAGAGCGATACTCTAAAGGATAGCAATATTTTATCCAAAATAAAGTGGAATAAATTTATGGTCTATGGGTACTTTATCACATGTGTGTTTAATAATATCGCTATGCTCATTTTCCTTTTCAAGGACGCTAAAAGCACTGCAGTTTATTTATTTATATCCTCCTTTTTATTTTTAGCATACTTTTCCATTATTTTAGGCAAGGCACTACTTAGTTCTCACTTTGGAAAAAAAATGAAAAGCACAAAATCCTTTTCCATAAACAAAGTTGAGTACGCCAACTTGAATTTAAAGTTAGCGTTACATATGAAAGAACAAAAACCTTTTTTGCAGTTTGGCCTAACACTTTCAGACTTAGCCTCCCAAATAGACATCAAGGAAAGGTTGCTGTCTCAATTCATTAACCAGCATTATAATTCAACTTTTCAAGATTACATCAACTTGTTTCGAATTAATGAAGCTAAAAAATTGATTGAACAAAGCAGTAATTCAAGGATGAGCATTCTGGAAATAGCCTATGAATCAGGATTCAATTCAAAAAGTGCCTTTAACTTCGCATTTAAGAAGCACTCCCAAACTACGCCTACCGGCTACAAAAAAAGCCTCTCATAATTCGCATCTCAGCAGTAAATAAATGGTCCTGTTTCATGAAACAGGACATTTTTACACATACATCTCTCTTAATTTACCTATCGTAATTTATGTGACAGTATCGCATCATTAAAATCAAAACTTACAACATATGCCTATGAAAGTGCTAATTAAATTATTCAACAAACAAACAAAACTATTCGCCTTTACGCTCTTTATCCTGTTTGGTTTCACACAATCCACTTTAGCTATACAAGACATTGGAAAACCAAAGGTAAAATGGAAATTCAAGACCAATGGCTCTGTTCGTAGTACCGCCGTAATTGATGGCACTACCATTTTCTTTGGCAGTTCCGACGGTTATATCTATGCCTTAAACAAATTAAATGGGGCCTTGATCTGGAAATATAAAACAGAGGGTGGTATCGTTTCTTCACCCGCAATACAGGATTCATCGCTATATATTTCGAGCAGGGACAATACCCTGTATTCGTTAAATAGAAACAATGGGACTCTAAACTGGAAATTTGAGATGAAGGATCCTTTACCAGATGACCATGGCGGATGGAAGTATTTTATGGCATCTCCCGTTGTTTCTGGAGAAAATGTATTGATAGGCTCCGGTGACGGAAACCTGTATGCAATCAATACTACAAACGGAACGCTAGATTGGAAATTTAAGACCAATGGAAGGATTAGAGCTACTCCTTTGGTCCATAAAGACAAGATATACCAACCAAGTAATGACGGGTATGTTTATATTTTGAGTTTAGAGGGAAAAATGGATTGGAAATTTGAAACATTGGGAGTAAGTTACAATCCTGAGGACTATAGCTTTGATAGAAGTTCGATAATTGCCCAGCCACAGATCGTGAACAATTTATTGGTAATCGCTTCAAGAGATGGAAACACCTACGCCATAGATTTAAACACCCAAGAAACCAAATGGAAATTCACCTATGGAAACACATGGGCCATGTCTACAACCATTGAAGACAATACGGTTTATGTTGGTTGGTCCACAAATGATATTTTCTCCGCTTTGGATCTAAAAACGGGTGAAGAAAAATGGCAATATAAAACAGGGGCCCATAACTTTCCAAAAGGATTGCTAGCTGACGCCAGTGTATACATCACCTCTTCTGATGGAAAACTGCATAGGTTAACAAAGTCTACTGGGAAAAAAGTGTGGGAATACAATATCGGGGAAGAAATTTACGCTTCTCCAATTTATGATACAGCTTCAAGCATTATTTTCTTTGGATGCGATGATGGAAATCTATATGCCGTGGATGAAGGCTCAGAGGTGCATAAAGTTGTCTACCACCCCTATGATGAAAGGAGGAAATTAAGAAATCCAAAGGGAAGCAAAGAAATAGCGGGATACTTAGAAAAACACGGGTTTCATCATATTAAAACTGAAGAAAATCTCCGCAATTTTATTGAAGATAGAATAGATGACAACGCACCCAGTGTTCTAGTTTTTTCCCATTTGGTCATCCCAAGAAATGTTCTAGGAACGCATCCGAGCAAAGGCTTAATGAGACAATATTTGAATGAAGGCGGTAAAGTTCTTTGGCTAGGGGATATTCCCAATTTTTATGAGCGGAACAGTTTGGGGAAACCCATGCTTTCAAGAATAGTTGCATCTGCATTACTAGATGTTGAATTTAAAGCCGCAGAAACAGGAAGCCACTTTAGCCAAACTACGCAAGAAGGCAAAAACTGGGGGCTTCCGGCCTGGACAAAAACAAGAAGCACCAATATCAACTCAAAAAACGTTGTTCCATTGGCTTATAATGAGTTCAATGAAATAAGTTTTTGGGTGAAAAAATTCCATCCAAGATCGGGTTCTGGTTTTGTTTCTGGCAGAACATGGGGCTCAAACGTTTCTATTAAAGAAAAAGACCTTGATCTAATTTACAGATTGGCAATCTACGGACTAGAATAACATTTCAATCCTGCTACAAACAAAAAACCACCCATTCAAAATGGGTGGCTTTTTTATGTGGATCTTACAGAAGATTTATTCGTCAGCTCCCGCTATTTTCTTCTTTAATGCATCGAACATAATCGGTGTTGCAATAAATACAGATGAGTAAGTACCCACCAACACACCAACGATCATGGCAAACATAAATCCTTGTAGACTTTCTCCTCCAAATGCAAATATGGCCAAGAGTACTATCAATGTGGTTAAAGAAGTATTCAGTGTACGGCTCAATGTGCTGTTCAAGGCTTGATTGATGTTTTCTCCATTGTTCCAACCTTTTAGGGTTACGATTTCCCGAATACGGTCAAAAACAACCACGGTATCGTTCAAGGAATACCCAATTACGGTTAATATCGCCGCAATAAAGGCTTGATCTATTTCCATATTGAAGGGCATGATACTTCCCGTTAATGAGAAGATACCCAATACGATCATGACATCATGGAACACAGCTATAACCGCCCCTAATGAGAACTGCCATTTTCTAAATCGCAATAAGATGTAAAGGAATACCACCGCCAATGAGCCAATAATCGCCAAAAAGGCATTGTTTTTAATATCATCAGCAATCGTTGGTCCAACTTTAACAGATTGCAATATACCAAGGGCTTTTTCAGAGGCTCCAACGGTAAAGTCTTCAAATGAAGTACCATCAGGTAAATATTTCTGAAGTGCTGTGTATAATTTGTTTTGAATTTCATTATCCACTTCAATGCCTTCTACATCCACTTTATACGGTGTGGTCACTTTGATTTGATTGGCATCACCAAAAGTTTTAACGTTTGTTCCGCTACCAAATACCGTGTTTAACTCTGAAGCGATTTCCGATGGATTAACAGCCTTTTCAAAACGGATTTGATAGGAACGTCCACCAACAAAATCAACACCTTGTTGCAATTTTAGAGTAAACAATGAAAATATACTAACACCCAACAAAATCAGTGAAACAGCATAAGCAATCTTACGCTTGCCCAAGAAATTGATCTTCATGTTCGTGAACAGGTTCTTGGTAAGTGCTGTAGAGAAATCTAAGTTTTTTCCTTTTTTAGACACATCCCAATCCACCAATAAACGGGTAATAAAAATTGCCGTGAACAAGGAAGTAACAATACCTATTAATAAGGTTGTTGCAAATCCTTTAATTGGACCTGAACCAAATATGAAAAGGATTATTGCGGTCAGACCCGTTGTAATGTTCGCATCCAGAATGGAAGACAATGCATTGCTAAACCCATCGGCTACAGCCTGTGCTTTTCCTTTTCCGCGTGCCAACTCTTCCTTAATACGTTCAAAGATCAACACATTGGCATCAACGGACATACCAATGGTCAAAACAATACCGGCAATACCAGGTAAAGTCAATACGGCACCTAAGCTTGTAAGTACCCCAAAGATTAATAAGATGTTCAATATTAAAGCGATATCTGCAAAGATTCCGGCTTTTCCATAGTAGAAAACCATCCATACCAATACAAATGCCATGGCAATCAAGAAAGACATAAAACCACTATCAATCGCTTCTTGCCCTAAAGATGGACCAACAATTTCAGATTGAATAACCTCAGCTCTGGCGGGAAGCTTGCCAGCGCGAAGAATATTTGCTACATCCTTTGTTTCCTTAACAGTAAATGAAGGTCCTGTAATACGAGCATTACCTCCTGAAATTGGACCTTCAGTAACTCCAGGAGCACAGTATACTTTATTATCAAGTACAACTGCAATCCCAGTACCATTATTATAGGCTATTCCTGTAAGTTTTTCCCATTGTTTAGCTCCCTTTACATTCATTGTTAGGCTAATCGCTGGTTTATTATATTCATCAAAAGTATCAGTCGCATCGGCCATTACATCTCCACTCATTGCAGGAGCCTTATCCCTATTGGATTTAAGTGCATACAACCCAATGAATTCAGCATTTTCGTCAGCTGGACGTTCCCATGCAAATTTTGTAAACTGCATTGCCTTTGGAAGCATTCTATGAATCTCTGGAAGTTTTAAAAAACTGTTGATTTCAGAAGTATCTGATGGTTTTGCAAAACCAATTCGATAACCAGAACCACGAATATCCAATTTTCCAAGAAGAGGGTTTCTTCTAGAGATATTTAACGAATCTTCCACAACATCCGACAACAAAGTATCAATTTCCGATTCTGGAATTACATTCTCTTCTTCACCATCTTCTGATTGTAAAATCTCGTTTAATTTTGCGTCAGCCGAGATAAAAAAGTTGGTAAAACTTTCCGTAGTCGGGTTATATGTTTCCCAAAACTCCAATTGAGCAGTACTAGAAACAAGAGTCAGCGCTCTTTTAATATCACGAGCCCCAGGAAGTTCAACTAAAATCCTTCCCGAGTTTCCTTCTCTTTGAATATTGGGTTGTGTTACCCCAAACTCGTCGATACGCTCGCGAAGTACTTCAAAAGCAGAAACAATAGATTCATCAATTTTTGTTCGGATAATGGGTTTTACCTCATCATCGGTCATCTGAAAATTGATAACATCACTTAATCCCTTGTTTGCAAAAATATCGGGTGAAGCAAGCTTAGCATCACCTTTTATATTGTCAAAAGCATCAAAAAACAGCTCCAAATAGGTGTCCGGGCTATTTTTAGAAGCAGCATCGGCATCAGCCAAAGCTATATTAAAAGTCGGATTTTTAGTATTGTTTGCAAGACCTTTCAAGATATCTTTAACAGAAATCTGAAGGGTGACATTTATTCCTCCCTTAAGGTCCAGTCCTTTGTTCAGTTCCTTTTTCTTAGCATCATCATAACTAGTGTATCCCAAAACTGGATTGCTACCAATTGAATCTAAATATGATGCTTCTAAAGCCTCACGCTTTGCTACATAATCTTCTTCAGCTTCCGAAATTTGGTTAACTGCATAGGTTTCAGCATCCTTTTCTAACTTACTTGCGATGAAAGTATAGGAAAGCTGATAAATGCTCACCAAACCAAAAAGGAGCGCAAAAAGCTTTATAAGTCCTTTATTTTGCATTGATTATTAAATTTTTAGAAGTTTTCTTAAACAGCGTGCAAATATATCATTTCCCATAAGATTTGACAATAGAATTTGCGGGAATTGCAAATGACACCTGGCAATGCGCCTATTTAAACAAAAATGTCATTTCGAATTCATAGGATGAGAAATCTTTCTATGGATTTCTCGCTACGCTCGAAATGACACTCTTCTTAAATTAAATCTATATTACAGTTGAAGTAAGCCATTAGTTTTCTTAACACCTTCAGCACTTTCTTGCATTTTGGCCTTTTCAGCATCGCTCAACTCAATTTCCACAACCTTTTCGATACCATTTTTCCCCAATAATACGGGAACTCCTATGCAAATATCATTCAAGTCGTATTCTCCTTCCAAAAAGGTAGAGCACGGAAACATTTTTTTCTGATCACAAGCAATTGCCTGTACCAACCCAGAAACAGCAGCGCCAGGCGCATACCATGCACTGGTTCCCAAAAGTTTTGTTAGTGTGGCTCCGCCTACCTTGGTTTCCTGTACAACGTACTCCAACTTATCCTCCGGCAAAAATTCTGAAACCTTTACACTATTTCTTGTGGCATGATTAATCAATGGCACCATTCCTTTATCACTATGGCCCCCTATTACCATTCCATCAACATCTGAAATGGGTGCTTCAAGTGCTTCTGCCAATCTGTATTTAAAACGGGCGCTGTCCAAAGCTCCTCCCATACCAATAATCCTATGTTTTGGCAAATCTGTTGTTTTATGCACCAAATAAGTCATTGTATCCATAGGGTTACTAACAATAATCAGAATAACATTGGGAGAATGCTCTATGAGGTTGGAAGATACTGTCTTAACGATTCCTGCATTAATCCCTATAAGTTCTTCACGTGTCATTCCAGGTTTACGGGGAATTCCTGAAGTAATTACGGCAATATCACTGCCCGCTGTTTTTGAATAATCATTGGTACTCCCAGTAATTTTGGTATCAAAACCATTTAGGGAGGCCGTTTGCATCAAATCCATCGCTTTTCCTTCAGCATAACCTTCCTTGATATCCAACAATACTACTTCCGATGCAAAATTCTTCATTGCAATATATTCGGCACAACTTGCGCCAACTGCGCCAGCTCCAACTACGGTAACTTTCATTTTTATAGGTTTAAATTTTAATCATTCAAAAATAAGGCATTTAAGTCAGAAAAAAACTGACTTTTGGCATTTTAGGCCATATCTATTTTCCCAATAATTTGTAGATAAATTATTTGTTCTGTTAACAAATATGTAATTAAACGATAAAATAAATACGAAATCAATAAAATTTCCTTTTAGAGACAATAATTTTTGATTGCTCACGTTATAACAATCCCAAATTACGTTTAACCTACTCTACTATGAAAAAGTTCTTTTCATTGTTGTCCATTGCATGCATAATTGCAATTAGCAACTGTACCAGTATTCCAGCCAACAACGACCCCATTTTAGGTATCTGGGCCCAAACCAATTCTACAATAGATAATAAAACCAAAAACACTTCTCGACAGGAGTGGATTTTTAACGACGTATACTTAGGCCGATACCAAAGTTATTCCAACTCCAAAATAATTTTTTACACGGACTTTAAATGGTCCGAAAATGATGGTGTGTACTCCATTATATACATGGAGGATGACATCAATGATGTTACTGTAAGTTTGGAAGAAACCAATAATCCAGAAATATTAGCTCTAGAGAACGGTGCCGTCTTTGCCACTAGAGAGTAATCAAGAAGACGCGCCATATGAAAATACAATGCCCCAAATACTGTTTGGGGCATTTTTAGTTAGGTTGGTTATTTGAGCTTTTATCTAAACCCAAGGTTGACACCAAAGGTAAAGGTGCTAAACTCAGCTATATTATAATCTGCATTTATCCTAAAGAAACCCAGCTTTAATTTTGTTCCGATGTTAGCCGAAACACCACTGACTTTGTTGTTAATGGAAAATGGATCATTATATACAATGGGAACAGCAGTTGTTTCAATTTCATACCTTCCCAAAATATCGATGTCCGATTTTCCTGTTATATAATTTAATCCTCCATAAAAATTGATTACAGGCAAACGTGTGGAGACTACGGCACTGAAATTCCATGAACTAAACGTTGCATCAATGCGTTGGTTTTCACCTGCAATTACGTCTGTATTTGTAAAATCATACTCGCCGCTTAGATTGGTATAGCCAATAACGGCCGAAATGGCCACTGGAAGCAACTTATCTGCGGGAAGGTGTTTGGTAAAATCATGCTGAACACCAAATCCATATAGTCCTATTGAGGCATCATCCGTTTTTATTTTAGGCAAAAATCGAGCTTTTACTTCAGTTCCCTTTATTAAACCTACACTGGCTTGAATGTATCCTGAAGGAAGGAAGTTTAAATCTTCTGAGGACAAACCAGATGGCAGTTCAAATTGTGTACTTACCTGCTGTCCTTCAATAATTGCGTTAATGGCAACATCAATTCCTTCAATATCTCCTAAAGCGGTTGCTACTTCTTTTGAGGTAGTTGCATCAACAAACTGAAGGTTTTCATAATCTGCAGTGTTTAAGGTGAAAGCTTTTTTATCATCCTTGTTTTTAAAACCGGTGATATTTCCGATAATTGAAATTTCAAATCCCCCTAAAGGCTTTGCATCAGCCGAATTGTACCATCCATTGGAGATGCTATAAATTCCTGCTTCCGTAACTGGAGCTATCCAGTCATTGGTAAATCGTTCCGCATCATTGAGACCGGCGGCCAAAATATCGTTTAGGTTAGATTGAGCCATTCCTATGGAAAAACTACATAATGTAAACAAAAGAATTATTCTTTTCATCTTGTAAAATTTTTACTAAAACTAAAAAACTCGCTTTGTTAGAGCGAGTTTTTGTTGTGAAACAGCCTTTATTTATACATCTATGTTCGCATAGACGGCATTTTTCTCAATGAATTCCCTTCTCGGAGGTACCTCATCTCCCATTAGCATGGAGAAAATACGATCAGATTCCGTGGCATTGTCAATGGTAACTTGTCGCAAAGTTCTGAAGTCTGGATTCATTGTAGTATCCCACAATTGCTCTGCATTCATTTCACCAAGACCTTTGTATCGTTGTATTCCTGCGCCTCCATTCATGGATTCCACAATCTCATCCCGTTCTTCATCATTCCAGGCATATCTACGTTTGCTGCCTTTTTTGACCAAGTATAATGGCGGTGTTGCTATATAAACATGCCCCCCTTCAATAAGCTCTCGCATATATCTAAAAAAGAAGGTAAGAATCAATGTTTCAATATGACTTCCATCCACATCGGCATCACACATGATTACCACTTTATGGTAGCGCAATTTTTCAAGATTCAATGCCTTGCTATCTTCCTCTGTTCCTATTGTAACACCTAAGGCAGTATATATATTTTTGATTTCCTCATTTTCAAAAACCTTATGTTGCATGGCTTTTTCCACGTTCAATATTTTACCCCTTAACGGTAATATGGCCTGAAAATTCCTGTCTCTTCCTTGCTTTGCGGTACCTCCTGCAGAATCTCCCTCTACCAAGAACACTTCACATTTGACAGGATCTTGATCGGAACAATCCGATAATTTCCCAGGAAGACCACCAATACTCATTACCGTCTTCCGCTGCACCATTTCCCTGGCCTTTGCGGCTGCGTGTCTTGCTGTGGCAGCCAAAACCACTTTTTGGACAATTACTTTGGCGTCATCTGGGTTTTCCTCCAAATAATTGCTCAACATTTCCGAAACCGCCTGGCTTACTGCGCTGGTAACTTCTCTATTCCCCAATTTGGTCTTGGTCTGACCTTCAAACTGTGGTTCTCCTACCTTTACAGAAACAATTGCCGTTAACCCTTCTCTAAAATCATCTCCAGCAATCTCAAATTTCAATTTATCAAGCATTCCTGAGCTATCCGCATATTTTTTCAAGGTAGAGGTCAATCCTCTTCTAAAACCGGATAAATGGGTACCTCCTTCATGGGTATTTATATTGTTGACATAGGAATGTAGATTTTCAGAAAAACCGGTATTGTATACCATTGCTACCTCAACTGGAATCCCGTTCTTCTCTCCTTCCATAGAGATTACACTTTTTATAAGGGGTTCCCTAGTTTCATCCAAAAACCTGATAAACTCTTTTAATCCTTCTTCCGAATGAAATGTTTCGGAAACAAATGCTCCTTTTTCATCCTTATTTCGTCTATCGGTCAAGGTTATTGTAATCCCTTTGTTCAAGTAGGAAAGCTCCCGCATCCTATTGGCCAAAGTGTCATAGCTATATTCTGTTGTCTGGGTAAAAATGGTATTGTCAGGAATAAAAGTTACCAAAGTACCTGTCTCCTTGCTATCTCCAGTACTTTTTACCGGATATAAAGTTTTTCCCCTTTCATATTCTTGCTCCCAAACTTTACCCTCACGATAAACCGTAGCTTTTAAATGGCTGGAAAGTGCATTGACACAGGAAACCCCTACTCCATGAAGACCCCCCGAAACTTTATAGGAATCTTTATCGAACTTACCACCAGCGCCAATCTTGGTCATAACCACTTCCAAAGCGGATACCCCTTCTTTCTTGTGCAAGCCTACGGGAATTCCCCTACCGTTATCTTTTGTGGTTATGGAATTATCCTCATTGATGGTCACATCGATGGTATCACAGTACCCCCCCATGGCCTCATCTATGGAGTTGTCCACAACTTCATATACCAAATGATGAAGTCCTCGTGTACCCACATCGCCAATATACATGGAAGGTCGCATACGTACGTGCTCCATACCTTCAAGAGCCTGAATACTATCGGCAGAATATTGGTTTTTTTTAGCTTCTTCGCTCATAAATTCTCTTTAGTTGCCTTGAAATTTTCAAATCTTACAAATATAAGGAATACCCAATGGAATTAGGTGCTTGAAGCGATTTACCCCTCCTAAGTTATCAACAAATCAATGTGGAAAAATAAGATGGGATATAAGTAGGATAACGCTGGGCAATAAAAACAAAAAGCCCCTTCTCCAAGGGGCTTTTCTGACTAATTAAAATGAAACAAACAGCATCTTCAATCTACATAACTTAAAGTTTGGTTGGTTATTTATCATAAGCATCTTCATGGACATTGGCCACTGCCCTGCCTGAAGGGTCGTTCATATTTTTGAAGGCTTCATCCCATTCTAAGGCTATTTTCGTACTGCAGGCCACAGAAGGTTCTTGTGGAACACTTAAAGCAGCGGCATCTGAAGGGAAGTGCTTCTCAAAAATGGAACGATAATAATATTCTTCCTTTGCTGTTGGCGTCTGGATCGGAAATTTAAAATGGGCGTTCGCCAATTGTTCATCGCTCACTTCTTGATCTACCAATTCCTTCAAGGTATCTATCCAACTATATCCAACCCCATCAGAAAATTGTTCTTTTTGTCTCCAAGCAACACTCTCCGGAAGATAGGACTCAAAAGCCTTACGAACCACCCATTTTTCCATGCGCTCCCCATTGATCATTTTATCTTTTGGATTGATACGCATGGCAACATCCATAAATTCCTTATCCAAAAATGGAACGCGCCCTTCTATTCCCCAAGCCGCAAGCGATTTATTGGCCCGCAGGCAATCGTACATATGTAATTTATCCAGCTTTCTAACCGTTTCTTCATGAAAATCCTTGGAGCTTGGAGCTTTGTGAAAGTAAAGGTATCCTCCAAACAACTCATCCGCGCCCTCTCCGGACAAAACCATTTTTATGCCCATTGATTTGATTACTCTAGCCATTAAATACATGGGGGTTGAAGCTCTGATCGTTGTAATATCGTACGTTTCCAAGTTGTAGATTACATCTTTTATGGCATCGAGACCTTCTTGGATGGTAAACTTGATCTCGTGGTGGACGGTACCAATATGATCTGCCACCAATTTAGCTGCTGCTAAATCCGGAGAACCCTCCAAACCTACCGAAAAGGAATGTAATTGAGGCCACCAAGCTTCCTTGGTATCCCCGGATTCTACGCGCATTTGCGAATACTTTTTGGCAACGGCGGAGGTTACCGAAGAATCCAATCCGCCAGACAGTAGAACCCCATAAGGTACGTCGGACATTAATTGTCTTTTAACGGCCGCTTCCAAAGCATCATGAATTTCATCAATGCTGGTTTCGTTTTCCTTAACGGCATTGTACTCCATCCAATCCCTTTTATACCATCTCTTAAACGTTCCATCCGCACTGTGTAAATAATGTCCCGGAGGGAAAAGTTCAATCTTTGCACAAGTTCCTTCCAAAGCTTTTAATTCTGATGCGACATAGAATGTTCCATTTTTATCCCACCCGATATAAAGTGGAATAATTCCCATATGGTCTCTGGCAATAAAATATTCATCCTTCTCATTATCATAGATTGCAAAACCGAAAATTCCGTTTAGTTCATCCACAAAATCAGCACCTTTTTCTTGATATAAAGCCAATATAATTTCACAATCTGATTCGGTCTTAAACTCATATTTGTCCTCAAACTGCTTTCTTAGCTCCCTATGGTTGTATATTTCTCCATTAGCTGCCAAAACCAATTTATTATCAGCACTGAACAACGGTTGTTTCCCAGAAGCGGGATCCACTATTGCCAATCTTTCATGGGCCAATATTGCTTTATCATTTGAATAGATTCCACTCCAATCCGGTCCTCTATGTCTAACTTTTTTCGACATTTCCAAAAGTTGTGGCCTCAACGCTTCAGTACTTTCCTTAACATCAAACGCACATACTATTCCGCACATATTCTTTTATTTATTTTCAATTTTAATACAAAAATGACTCTTTTATTACATATATTAAATTATAATTGTTTTTTTGATTTCAATATGAAATATAAAATGGTGTATTCATAAGCAAATAAAATTAAAAAGAGTTCAAATACTCTAATTCCAAACAAATTGAAAGCATCCTTAAATTTTAACTTCTTTTTAAATAAAAACGATTCAATTACACCCTAGTTTTGAATTCAACTAAAATTATCATCATGAAGAAAATTTTCTTACTTACTTTTTTAACATTAGCATTTGTTTTCTCTACAGAAGCAACCGCTCAAAAATTCAATGGATTGGATAAGAGTCCCGCGGATATCGCATCCTTTCCATCTAGTTATAGGGTATCTAAAAAGGATGTGCGCGTAATTTATAGCCGCCCACAATTAAAAGGACGTAGTCTTTCTGAACTTGCTCCTGATGGCAAAGTTTGGAGAACTGGGGCAAATGAAGCGCCTGAAATTACCTTTTACAAAGATGTCACCTTAGGTGGGAAATCTGTAAAAGCAGGAACCTATGCACTTTTTACCATTCCAGGTGATAGTGAGTGGACCGTAATTTTAAACAGCAATTTGAACCAATGGGGGGCATACTCCTATAGTAGTGACGCTGATGTGGTACGCGTTACTGCAAAATCAAGCACTGACAGTGAATCCTTGGAAGCATTCTCCATTGCTTTTGAAGAAAATGGCAATATGGTCATGGGATGGGGCACTGTTCGGGTTTCTTTGCCCATTGGCCTATAACAAAACTTATTTTTGATACTAAAAAAACGGGCCTAAGGTCAGTCATGGTCGGAAGAAATTCCGACCATTTTTTTATGTTTCAAAATGGTCTAAATTCCCTTCACATTTTACAATAATCATAGCAATGGCCAAATGGAGCTTTTTTATTTTACTTTATTTCCAGCCACAAAAACCTGTTCGGCTCGAAGGTTCGGTATAGCATCAATAGGTATGGTCATAATATCATCACTTAAAATAACAAAATCGGCAAATTTACCTACCTCTATACTTCCTTTCTCATCTTCTTCAAAATTCGAATATGCTGCCCATAGGGTCATCCCTTTTAAGGTTTCTTCTCTAGTAAGTGCATCTTTCATTTGAAAACCATCTTCAGGAAACTTTTCCAAATCTTGACGTGCCACTGCGGCATAGAATGTTAAAAACGGACTGACCTGTTCCACAGGAAAATCTGTTCCTAAGGCAACTCTTCCAGCTCTATTCAATAATTTTTTAAACGCATATGCCCCTTGAATCCGTTCTGCCCCTAAGCGATCTTCGGCCCAGTACATGTCGCTCGTTGCATGCGTAGGTTGAACGGAAGGGATTATTCCATTTTCAAAATAGTCGAAATCCGTTTCGGAGACCACTTGGGCATGTTCTACTCTCCAACGTCTATCTTCCTTGTCGACCAACACTTTTTCATAGGCTTTAAGCACAACAACATTTGCCGAATCGCCGATAGCATGGGTATTCATTTGATATTCGGAGGCGGCAATTCGCTCCGCCAAAAGTTGAATTTGTTCCACGGGAGTAACCATTGCACCAAAATGATTTTCTTTATCGGAATATGGTTTTTTTAATGTGGCACCTCGTGAGCCCAATGCACCATCACCATAAACTTTAACGGAACGAACATTCAATCTGTCTGTTTTAACGATTCCTTTTTCTAGATAATAATCCAAATTTTCTTGTGTATTGCTCACCATGGCATACACTCTTATAGATAAATCCCCTGTACCCTGTAGACTGTCTATCAATTCAATAGTATGCCTGTGCAATCCGGCATCATCAACAGTGGTCAAACCATAATCTAGGCAGAGCTGCTCTGCATCCTTTAAAGCTTGAATTTGGGTTTTTCTGGTAGGTTTCGGGGTTACAGCATCTATTAATGCCATAGGATTGTCCACCAAAACACCCGTCAATTTTCCTCCTTTTTTTACAATTTCACCACCTTCTACCTGGGTATTTACGGTAATTCCAGCTAAATCCAACGCTTTTTGATTAACTAAATAGGCATGTCCATCCACTCTTTCCAAAGCAATGGGAGTATCCGGAAATAACTCGTCCAATTTATCTTTTGTTGGAAATTCCTTTACTTTCCAATCATTCTGATCCCAACCTCTACCTCTAATAAAATTTGTGGGTTGTTCTTTTTGAAATGCCACTACCCGATCCACAATCTCCCCAAAACTAGAAGTACCCACCAAATCTACCACTTGTTGGTTAAGCCCCAGCCCATAAAAGTGACAATGTGCATCAATTAACCCGGGAACAATGGTTTTTCCTTCTGCGTCTATTTCCGTATTGGCCTCATATTTTTGTTGAATGTCTTCAGTATCGCCAACTGCTACAAATACACCATCTTTTATGGCTGCACTGGTTGCCTTAGAAAAATCTGCATCGACCGTATACACTTTGGCGTTGTAGACAATTAAATCAACTTCCTTTTTTGGATTACAGCCAACGGAAAAAGATATGATTAAAAGACCAAGAAGAAAGTTTTTCATTTTTGAAGGTTTCCTTCAAAAATAGAAAATGTAATTGGAATGAAATCATCTGAAAATGGACAAAGCTACCGAATACAGAATTAGGTAATGGTTGAAAGGCTGTTTGTTAACCGAACAAGCATTCTTATAGGCTTTAAGTCTAGTAAATGGGAGTTCTATTTATTTTTAAATTCGGTCATCACAAACTCCACTCTTCTATTGGAAAGATGGTCTTCTTTGATTTTTCCGTTTCCAAGTGGTCTTGTATCTCCAACACCTTCCCATACAATACGATTATCATCAATACCCAGGTTTTTTAGGTATAGTGCAACAGCTCTGGCCCTCAAAGACGATATAAACTTGTTATATTCGGGTTGCCCAACATTATCCGAGTGACCGGTAATCTTCATCTGAACCTCGGCGTTCTCTTTTAGGAACTTGAATATCTTTTTAACACTTGCTATTGCCTCTGCGTCCAATTCATACCCTTTTGGCTCAAATGGATCACGTTCCAAAACATATATCTTGTCTTTCTCATAGTTTAGTCTTGGCAACTCTTCAAGGTCTACATTATCCACATAATAATAGGAGAAATCGCTTGACAATATGGATTCTTTTTGATCCAATAACTCCGTATTTACATTGTCGCTAAAATTGCCAACTATAATATGGTTTTCAAACCCTTTAGCATCAAATTCTGCAGTTAACGTAACCCAGTCATCCGTGTTTGCCAATGAATTGTTTGCCTTCAATCTTACCTTATGGAACTTTATATCTTGCTGTAAATCCATTCGGGAACTGGTCAAAGCCGAACTATTTGGAAGTTTTACTTTCTTATTTACCAATATAATGGACATATTTTTCAATGCCAAGCTAGAAGTCTCGGCAAGACTTACTTGCAAACTTATTTTATAAGGATGTTTTTCCCTGAGCGTTCTACTGGTATTTAATTGAATATATTCACGATAATCATTTAAAGCATAGAAATAAAGCCCCACATAACCAGAACCATCAGTAGTTTTTTGGATGCCTTTGAAATTTGATGGCACTCCAAAATCTGTTGAACCACATGCATTAAAATAATCTCCCGAGCTTGAAGATGGTAAAGAAACATCTTCGAGCAAAGTGCCAAAATTAGTAATGTTTAATGGGCAAGTTTTATAATTTTCAAAGCCAGGGTTTAAAACTAAATTTTGCCCAAAAAGAGGAGCTCCTAGCAAAATATAAAAACTGAAAAATAAAAAAATACGAGTAACCTTATAAAGCATAGATATGTTGTTTTCGGTTCTCGTACCGCTTTTAAAAACGCTGATTTTTAATCCATATTGTTCTATTATTTTTTTTTGTAAAACTATTTTCATCCTTCATCCCATACTAACTTGTCATAAAATTCGTTACTATAGTCCAAATCTTACTAGGATGCGCGTAGTAACCTATATGCTGATATTAACCTCTTTTATCCCTTATTTTGGTCTTGCCCAAAACAAGATACATGGTAAAATTATTGACCAACTCGGATTTCCAGTTTACAGGGCCTCTATTGCCATCAATGCTACGGACCACATTACATATTCAGACTATGATGGTTCTTTTGAGTTGCTCAGCGCCAAAGATTTTCACTGGAAAATCAACATTACATCCAAAGGCTACAAACCAGAATCCTTTTTTGTACTAAATGGTGGAAATACCGGTGATATTATATTGGAATATGATGCCGACATGAAGAAATTGCTGGACGGCAGTTCTAGCTTGCATCATAGGTTTTATTGGGATACATGGAATAAATTAATTGTATTTCCCCAATCGGAAAATCTCCTGGTAAGCATGCTCAATTTTTCCAATGAATAGGAAGTAGATCATTCATCCACAAATTCAGTCATAACAAATTCTACACGACGATTCTTTCTTCGCGCCTTTTCTGTAACTGTAGTGTCCAGGGGTAATTTATTACCATAACCGGTAGACGTGATACGGCTTTTCTGAAGTCCCAACCCTATTAAATATTTTACGACTGTTTTAGCTCTTTGACTGGATAGCACTTTATTATATGCTTCCGAACCCTGATCATCTGTATGCCCACCAATGGAAACCTTTAAATTGGGGTTCTTTTTAAGATATTCATATACATCCTTTAAACTTTGTTTGGCTTTAGGTTCCAATTCAAAACGGTCAAAATCAAAGTTTACATGATTGAGGACGTAACTTTGGTTGGTTTTATAATCTGGACCCAGATAAACTAGGGAAATATCATCCAGATAATAATAAGAATAACCCTCTCCGCTGGTCGTTGTCTTTCCAAAGTCCAGATAATTGGTACCTCCATTGCTTTTAAAATTTCCAAGAATAAGGATTTTTTCAAATCCCTTGGCCACAATATCCAAGTTCACTTGTATCCATTCTTTTTTATTATCATAAAAGCCTGAAGCCGAAAATTGTTTAGCATGTGTTGTTTTTGTGCGCTCCGATGCCAAAATGGCATTTGAAAGTTGTCTTTTGGTATGGATGGACAAGAGATTTTCTGCTAAGACGGCACCAATATCCATTACAGCTCCATCTGACTTCTCGGATAGACTTAAGGAAAGGCTTAGTCTATATCTATGTCCTTTTTTTAAAGTTTCGGTTAATTGTACTTGAATGTATTCTCTATAATCTTTTGGTGCGTAGAGGTATAGCCCGGCATATGCGTTGCCTTCATACGCCTCTTGCTTCCCTTTAAAGTTCATGGGGATCCCCAGCTTTGTTTTGCTACATTCATTAAAATAATCGGTGGTACCTAAGGTAGGAGCGCTCCAAAACTCGGCATCTTTGTTAAGATTGCTCATTTTAATAGGGCATTCCACAAAATCCTCAAAACCTCCATTATGCACCAGATTTTGCGATACCGATGATGAAAAAATCAAGGTAAAAATGAAGCAGGTCAGTATGTTAATGAATCGTAAATTCATGATTTTCAATTCAGTACGATTAATCAATCATAAAAGGGCAATAGATTGAAGCTCTGAATAGAACGGTTGCATTACCATTTTATTGTAAGGTTATCCCTGCAAAATAGTTTAGAACTAAAAATACTAGGTAAATTGCTTTGAAACTCTTACCCCATCGATAATTTGGTGGCATGTGCAGTCATTTTTTCTATAATATCCTCTTCTGTGCAAAAAGGCTTTAAAATTTTCCACCGGGAGCATAAAGAGTTTATCATACAAACTATATCCAAAGTTGTTGACACTTATTGATTTTTCAATTGATTTTACATAATGCCACCATTTACCGGGAATGAATAAAACATCGCCAGGTTCCAAGGTCACTTTATAAAATTCAACATCCTTAAATCGCGGGTACTTTTCTTCGTCAAAACTTTCAAAATCCACCTGGCTTACCCCAGCTTCCCTATCGTATCTTTTACTTGGATATACTTTATTGTTAAACTTTGGAGAGGCTATTAGGAACATTTTTTTTCCGACCAATTGGGCAAACATATTGTCCGCCGAATCCCAATGAAGGCCCGTAACTGTACCTCCGGGGCCAATCCATCCGTAGACATTATTTCCTAAAGTATTCCGGGTAAATATTGAAAAGTCAACATCCTCCTTTAGTTCTGGAAACAATTCGAAAATACTGAATAGTGAAAGATAGGTTTTATCCGATGTCCCTTCAAGCTCATCATTCTTCAATCGCTCCAAATAGGTCCCGAAAGTGTTATCAACGAACTTGGAATCATCACTTTGGAAAATATTCCCCACTTCAACAACAACTCGTTTATTGTTTTCCAATGCTGCGAAATAGTCAAAACTCCAATTTTCCTTTGCCCTCCAATTATTTGCATACCCTTTAAGAAGAACAGGTTGGTTTTTTCTTAAAAAGTCCTTCTTAAAAGTATTCGCCTCTATATTTGAAATACTTGGCAAAGGTTTACTTTTTTCTAATATTTCGGGAAGAATGTTCATGATAATCGGTTTTCATCTGGTTGCATGCATTAAAGATAATTTGAAGCCCTGTGAACTAAAAAATATAAACAAGATATACGATAAGCTACATGAAACTGTGTTCAATGACCCGCTAAATCAAATAATTTAATGCTTTTCAAAAATCGAATTTATAGGAGACTCCTGCCAAAGCCTGAAAGCCTTGTACCCTAAAATTAGCCCAACGTTGATAGTCGTTATTTGCAATATTGGATGCTTTTACAAAAATTGAAAGTTGTTCATTAAAACGATACCCAACATGTGCATTGGCATCTAAAAACCCTTCCAATGTTACAATAGCTGCAGGAAATTCTGAGGGCAGTGCATTTTGAACCACTTGTGATATCAAATCATCGCGCTCCCCAATATAAAACAAGTTGGCTCCCAAGTACCACTGTTTGTTAATTTGATAATCCATAAACACAGATCCCTTAACACTTGGCAAGTTCCAGGCGGGATTATCCGTTTCGGTATCATAGTCGTAAAATTCCGCGTTAATCCCAAGCGTAAAGTTCCGATTCACATCGATATTAAGTTCTCCAAAAATACCGAGGGTCTTTATGTCATCATAAAAAACTTGGAACGAATTTCCATAATAATAGCCTTTTTCGTCATCCCGAAATTGGTTCTGGGGGTTTAAAAAGAACAATGGCCTTCTATTTTCTGCCGTATATGAGCCCTTGATATTGTATCCCACATTCGAGATCAATTGACCTTTGAGCCCTAAATAACCCTCATATTGCTGATCTGTTGGTTGAATATCCAAGGTAGGTGATACATATGGGTTTTTATCGACAAAATCATAATACGAGTTTTGTCTAAGGTCTCCTTCAATACCGCCATAGGCAATAACAGTTTCATCAAGCAGACGATAGGAGGCAGTAATGGCTGGATAGATATAGAAATTACCATCGCTGTTTTCAGCATCCAATCCATATACAAAATTGGCCCCCAAATTAAGGGTAAGATCATCACGTAGTATTAATAGACTTGGGTTGATACCAGCCTGAAATTGACTATAGTTAATTTCAGTATTATTTGTGGCGGTGTTGAGGGATGAATTTTTAAAGTTTCCATTCACGTAGTCCAACTTGGCATTAATGGTCACCAATTCTTCAGTAATTGGCAATTCTATTGTTGGTTCGATTACTATACGATGCTCTCCAGATTCCGTTGTATCCCAAAACCTTCTCAACAAAACGTTCCCTTTCTTAAAAAAGGAATCTTCCAAATTTAAGTGTGCTTTTGCCTCGGCATTAAAGTAATTCTGGCGTTCATCAATTGAGGCTATCGTAGCATCGTTAAAAGTGCCATTTTCAATTCCATACCAATTATAACGCTGATGTTCTAGTCCAATACCAGCCCCCCAATTCATATCCCTATCCTTTTTCGCATAGGACGCATCAAGTTTAGTATTGTAAAAATCTGCATCCAAGGGTGTACTTTCAATAGCGCCACGGGATGAATGATGGCTTAGCGCGAAATCCAAAAGGTCTTCTCCCCTATTAAAGTCCCTACTTGTATAAAAATCAGCCAAAGCATTATTAAAGTTCCCCAAACCAACGGAAGCATACGAATTATATAAAGTGGGTGCCGGGGTTTTCTTTACTTGAGACGCCTTTCCTTTTGCCGGGGTAAAGGTTGAAGCTACCGGAACCGAAAAAATACTATAATCGATTTCCTTTTTTTGAAGGACAATGGAGTCGTTCAGGTTTGGTGTCGATTTTATTTTAAAGGCATCTGAAACAGTGGGAGAATACGGTTTTACAACAGTAACTGTTTCAGTGCCTATATCATCGGTTTCCTGAGCAAAAATTACTCCCCAAAGACTCAAAAATAAAATTGAAAATATATAACTGTTCTTATGCATAGATTATGTACTGCTTTAATTACCGTTTGGGTCTACTGAAGAATTGCGCTGTGCTTCCTTGGTTCGTATTAGGGAAAGCTCCCCTTTTGCCTCAGCCAAAATATCATCGTATTCGGCAAAGTTTTCAATGACACTTTCCAGGATATAAGTAGCTTGAAATGCATCTTCCTGGGCATAGAAGTTTCTGGCCATAACAATCAGTCCTTTTCCTCCCCATTCCTTATAACCGGCATAGTCCTTTGCCAGTTTCTGCACGGATATGTTGGAAGCTTCAAAATCTTGGTTTTTGTTTTTAAAATAAGCATCATAAAACCAGGCTTCGGCCGCTAGTTCACCTGTTGCAATTTTCTTTACCTCTGTATAAGCCTTCTCAGCCAATTGTTCATCATTGGTGGCAACAGCTGAGCGAGCAATCATTACTTGTGCATCACTTTTTATGCGATTATCGATTTTGGAGGCTTTCAGTACTTTTTCAGCATAGGCAATGGTCTTTTGATACTCTTTTTTTCCATAATATCCCTTCATTAGGTTGGATTGGGCAAAGGTCCTGTTCTGCGTAATCTCAGCAATGCTTTCCAGACGTTCCAAATATGGAATCGCGCTTTGGTAATTTTGTTTTCCAACATATATTTCGCAGACTCTGGTAAGCGCCTGTTCCGTATTTTCACCACTTCCGCTGTTTGCAACTACTTGATAATTGGTCAGTGCCTTTTCTTTTTCTCCTTTGGAAAAATAAAGCTGAGCCAAACTAAAATTAACTTTCAATGTATGAAGACCATTAGGAAACTCCTTTAAGTAGTCTTCAAATCCGCGAATGGCAACGTCTGTTTTACCTTCCGCATATTTTCTATCCGCAGCCTCAAAACTTGCATTGTCCAATTCGGTATCTGTAACCTCTACAAAATCCAGATTTCTTACCCAAGCAGCATACTCGCTGACCCTTCCTTCGTCTACATACACCAGTTTTGCGGTAGCCACGGCCTGTTTAGCTTCTTGGGTGTTGGGATATTTTTTAACAACGGCCCTTAACTTGGATAAAGACTGATCATTTCTATTTGCATTGTAATGTACCAACCCTTGTCTTAGCAAAGCCCTTGGGGCAAACTTACTTCTGCCAAATGCCTCTACCAATCGGTCATAGGTTTGCAAACCCAATGTTTCTTGGTTGGTCTTTATATAAGAATTTCCTAATTCAAACAATGCATCATCCTGTAAGGATGATTTTGAAAAGCGTGTTAAAAACTGATTCAATCCATCGATCTTGGCCGAATTGTTTCCTAAAAACCCACTGCAAATGGCCTTCTGAAATGCTGCATAGTCCCTTTCTGGCCCATTTAATTTTGAGGATTCATTGTAGGTCGATTGTGCAGCATTATAGTTACTTGTTACAAAATAGCCATCTCCCAAACGCAGGTAACTATCATTTAATCGATGGTTGTCTTCCGTATTGGAAGTAGTCACCTTTTTAAAATATGGTATGGCATTGCCATAATCCTTTAATTTGAAGTAACAATACCCCAAATTATAATCCAGGTTCTTATATTCCTCTAGGTCAGGAGCGAGCGTGTTACGTTGAAACCGGGAAAAACCTACTAGAGCATCATCAAAGCGATTTAACCGATAGGCAGATTCTGCCTTCCAGTATAAAGCCCTTGCTTCAAAAATTCTGTTCTCAGCACTATTCAAAGATTTGGAAAACCGTTCCAGTGCTTGTTCATACTCGGCATCGATAAATAGTTCCACCCCCCTATAAAATGCGACTTTCTGATAGGTTTCTTTACTCGCGTAACCCTTGTTTTTTTCCAAAAGCTCCATGGCACCCTCAAAATTCTTGGAAGTGATATAAGAATCCACCAGTAACGTCTGTATTTCCTCTTGGTGTTCATCCCTAGGGTATTTTTCCAAATATGCCGCCATAACCTGCGGAACCGGTTCATAGGCATTTCCTATTTCGTAGCTTAGCCGAGCATAATTGAGGAATGCGTCCTTTTGGATTTTATCGCTAAAATCCATTTGCGAAGCATTTCTAAAAGCGTTAAGTGCTTCGGACTTTTTGTCAAGCTTCAAATAACACTCAGCCAAATGGTAATATGCATTTTGGGAAACACGGTTGGCGCCCCCTATTATTTTATTGAAATACTGAATGGCCCCCTCATAATCCGCTTGTTTATAATGGCTGTATCCCATTAAATAATAATCGGTATTGCTCAACTTGCCCCTTCTTCCCCTATATTTTTTTAAATAAGGAATGGCCTCATCATATTGCTCAAGGTTAAAGTAACTTTCCCCTATAATTTTATTTAGTTCGGAAACCTCCCTACGATCTGATTTAGACAACTGTTTTTTTGCCATGGCAATGGCCTCCTCAAAATTGCCCAGCTTAAAATTTAAATCTGCCTGATAGTATGAAAGTTTCTCATTGAGTAATTCAGGATCCGTAATTTGATCAAATCGAGCACTGGCCTCATCATAATCGTCCTGTTCGTATGCAATGTACCCTAAATAATATTTTGCTTGGGATCCATACTTTGGGGAATTGCTCACCTTGCTTAGATAACGTTCTGCGTCTTTAGGCCTTTTTGAAGCATACAAAGCATATCCGTTATTAAAATTGAAGCGCTCTTTATCCGCATTTGACATAGCAGATTGATCCACCTTTTTGTACCATTTTAAGGCATACGGGTATTTTCCAGTCTCAAAATAATAGTCGGCCACATCTAAAAATGCCGAATTACGTTTCGTGGATGTTGGATAACGCTCCACAAAATCTTCCATCTTTTGATCCGCCCCCCGTTGATTTAATCGAATAGCAGCATTCGCTGCATAGTAGGCACTATTGGCAGCAGTCTCACCATCCTTTGTTGTGGTTTTTACCTTTTCAAAAATAGCCTGTGAAGCCTGGTATTGTTGATTGTTATATAAGGTAAGAGCGTCTTGGAATGCTTTATCCCCATGTGAATAGACTTTGGTTTCTTGTGCAGAAAGGACAAATAGAGTTCCCAAAAAAGATAGGGAAAAAAGGAAAAATTTTCGATTCATAGTGTTCTACGCTGTTCTCGATTGACTTTTAACATAACGTCAAATTCCAAGCCAAAGTATACTTAATATGAAAGAACTGGAATTTGCAAACGCTTAATGGATTATAATTATAGAACTTAGTACCTTTATTTTTCAAAGTTGAATTATGCCAGATACCATCTTAAAATTACAAGACGTAGCCGTTTTCCAGAACGAGAATCTCATTTTAAAGGATATTACCTTGGAAGTAAAAAAAGGGGAATTTGTTTACATCATTGGGAAAACGGGAAGTGGAAAAAGTAGTTTTATGAAGACTTTATATGCAGATATCCCTTTAAAACAAGGAACTGGAAGTGTCGTGGATTTTCCCCTTAAAAATTTACCGGAAAAGGATATTCCATTTTTAAGAAGAAAGTTGGGTATTGTTTTTCAGGATTTTAAGCTGCTTCCAGATCGTAATGTAAATAACAATCTTCGTTTTGTGCTCAAAGCAACAGGTTGGATCGATGTCTCAAAAATGGATGCCAAAATTGAGGAGGTTTTGGATAAAGTGGGGATGAAAACGAAAGGATTTAAGTTTCCGCACGAACTCTCTGGAGGGGAGCAACAACGTATTGCCATTGCCCGCGCCTTGCTCAACGACCCAGAATTAATCCTTGCGGACGAGCCCACCGGAAATCTGGACCCCCAAACCAGTGTGGAAGTCATGAAAGTCTTACAGGAGATTAATCAAAATGGCCGAACCATCATTATGGCCACCCATGATTATGCCCTTATTCTTAAATATCCACATAAAACCTTGAAATGTGATGGGAGTAAAGTTTTTGAGGTAATCCAAAAAGCAACTGCATCATGATTCTCAAGAAACAAGACTGCAATGCAGACAAAAAATCGAGACCGTTGGTTGGAATATTTCTTTTTTTTATCTCCTTAATATTGCTGGGCATTACGGGACCCATTGGGCTTGTGTACGGTTTTTTTCAGCAACTCTTCACCCAAGGTCTTAAAGGAATTGGTGAATTCGCTTTGAAAATTGCAATTTCCATAGATCAATTGGGCAATGTAATCATGCAACACCTTTTTAATCTTCTGTGGGTCAAGGCAGGTGGATACGAATTTGGAAACAGGGACGAAACCATCTCCAGCGCATTGGGAAAAAACAAGCAATTGAAGACCTTAACAGGGTTTGGAAAATTAATCGACACCATTTTGGATTCCATAGACCCAAATCACACCCTTAACTCTATTGATTATTATATTCAACCCTCCAAAACGAACCGTTAACAAATTCTTGATTACTGTTAAGGAGTTATTATATTCAGCGCCAAAACTTTTTTGTTTATTTGTGAAAACTTAATTTTCTTCTTTCTATGGAAATTCTTGGTATTGACATTGGCGGATCGGGCATTAAAGGTGCATTGGTGAACGCCGAAACTGGAGAAATGCTTACAGAAAGATATCGTATTCCCACACCAACTTCACGAAAACCCGAAGAGATGGCTGAAGTTATTTCCCAAATTGTTTCACATTTTAATTATAGCGGTCCTGTGGGTTGTGGTTTCCCCAGCATTGTTAAAAATGGAGTTTGTTTATCCGAAGGAAACCTACATTCAAGTTGGGTCGGGGTAAACATTGATGAATTGTTCACAAAGGTTACCGGCCATGAATTCACAGTATTAAATGATGCTGATGCCGCAGGATATGCCTCAATGAACTATGGTGTCGGAAAAGGGAAAAGCGGTCTAGTTCTTATGATTACCATAGGTACTGGTCTGGGAAGTGGGGCATTTTACAATGGCGTACTACTCCCAAATTTTGAATTGGGCCAAATTCCCTATAAAAAATATAAAAAGATTGAACTATGGGCAGCCGCATCTGCAAAGGAAAGAGAAGACCTTTCTTTCGAAAAATGGGGCAAACGATTTAATAAATTCTTGGAGTTGGTAGAATTAATCGTCTCTCCTGACCTTATTATTGTTGGTGGGGGAACGTCAAAAAAGTGGAAAGAATTTAACCACTTGATAACTATTGAAACTGAAGTCGTAAAAGCCGAACTAATGAACCATGCCGGTATTATTGGAGCTGCCGTTGCTTGTCTGCGCGAACAGCACCATGGCCATTTGGGTTGATTTTTTCCGTTTACCAACTCTCGCTTTGGTTCTCCGTCCTTGATACGTTTCAACAAAAATTTTGAAAGCACCTTGCCTTTGGCCTTATCCTATAGTTCCTTGGCATTCTCAGGCAGATCAAAATAGTCTTCGGCCAAGTCTTTTTTAAAACTCATTTCACTGATTTCGATAAGTGTTAGGTAATCTCCGGGCAACCCATCAACAGTCCAATGGGTTTTTAATTCGCTCGGCAAGAGAATTCCCTCAATGTTGACCAAAGGGCCAATTTCCATAAACTTTTCAGGTAAATGCTCTCCTTTTTTAAAATACCCTGGATAAGAAACAATATAACGAGTGGCCAGCAACAAATGGGTTTGTGCATCAAAATGGAGTATGTAATAATCATCGGGCGCGTCTCCGGTACCTTCATCATATGTAATCTTTACCACATCGTTGGGCCTGCCCATATAATTTGACCGTGGTAATAATTCCAAGTTGACACCTTGTCCATCCAACACAAATGGAAAGCCCATTAGATACAATGGGGTCATTGCCCAAAATTTGGTATCGTACTTAAAAAAGGCAGAATCTTTGGCCTTCATCCATGCTGTTTTGCCTGTCCAACCATAAGATGCGGTACTATCGAGCGTACTATGGTGTACCGCTCTACTCCCCCAACTATCCACTACCTGATAACTATCCCGCTGGGTTTTACCATCTAAAGGTTGATAATTAAATCGCATGGACAGCGCCCCGTTGGCAAACCATTTTTTTAATCCCCCATGAGCTTCCATGGCATTCCAAATGACCTTTCCCGCTTCAGAAGAGTTTAAGCGCTCCTTGGCCTTTTCCACACGATTTCCGATCCAAATCAGAGGAACCCCGTTTATATCTTCAACAACTTCGGCCTTAACATCTGGTTGTTTTAAATCCTGCTTTTCCTTACACCCAATAGCCAAGCCAATTATGGTGATGACCAAAAGTACTTTCAATTTGGAAGTCATATTTTACTTTTGGAGACGAAAGTAGTTAAATTCATCTCCTAGAGGTAAAACTAAATCCTAAAATAAAATTAAAAGAAGTCGTTCCTACGAATGTTTATTCCGCTTTCTATCCACTTCCTTCAAGAAAATCTTACGAAGGCGAAGATGACTTGGCGTAACTTCAACATATTCATCCTTTTGAATGTACTCAAGGGCTTCCTCCAATGAAAACTTAATTGCAGGAACAATCTTTGCCTTATCATCAGCACCTGAAGATCGTACGTTAGACAGTTTTTTGGTCTTGGTTACGTTTACGGTCATATCATCACCTCGAGAATTTTCACCAATTACCTGTCCTTCATAAATATCTTCTCCTGGATCTATAAAGAACTTTCCTCTTTCTTGTAGTTTGTCAATAGAGTATGGAATAGCGGTTCCATTTTCCATGGAAACCAAAGAACCATTTTGCCGCTGCGTGATCTCTCCTTTCAAAGGTTGATATTCCAGAAAACGATGTGCCATAATGGCCTCTCCAGCCGTTGCGGTCAACAATTGATTCCTAAGACCTATGATTCCTCTTGACGGTATCAAAAATTCACAAAGCATTCTTGCCCCCTTGGCCTCCATACTTGTCATCTCCCCTTTTCTAATGGATACCATTTCCACTGCCTTACCAGAAACCTCCTCTGGTAAATCGATGGTCAAATGTTCCACAGGCTCACATTTTACACCATCAATTTCCTTAATGATTACCTGGGGTTGCCCTATTTGAAGTTCATAACCTTCCCTACGCATAGTTTCAATTAATACAGAAAGGTGCAATACCCCACGGCCAAAAACCATGAACTTGTCCGCACTATCTGTTTCTTCCACTCGCAATGCCAGGTTTTTTTCCAATTCTTTTTCCAAACGTTCCTTGATGTGCCTGGATGTAACAAACTTTCCATCTTTACCAAAAAACGGACTATCATTAATGGTAAACAGCATACTCATGGTAGGCTCATCGATAGCAATGGTCTTTAATTTTTCCGGGTTTTCAATATCGGCAACCGTATCACCAATTTCAAAACCTTCCATTCCTACAATGGCGCAAATATCACCTGCCACTACTTCTTGTACTTTTTGACGGCCTAATCCTTCAAACGTAAAGAGCTCTTTTACTTTTGTTTTCACTATGCTTCCATCTCTTTTTACCAAAGAAATTTGCTGGTTTTCTTTTAACGTACCACGTTGTAATCTTCCAATGGCAATCCTGCCTGTAAAGGATGAAAAATCCAGTGAAGTAATCAACATTTGTGTAGAACCTTGTTCTGGTTTAAATTCTGGAACATGATCAATGACCATATCCAAAAGAGGTTCTATATTATCAGTTGGTTTTTGCCAATCCTCGCTCATCCAATTCTGCTTGGCGGAGCCATATACGGTTGGAAAATCCAATTGCCATTCTTCTGCTCCCAATTCAAACATTAGGTCAAAGACTTTTTCATGTACTTCTTCTGGAGTACAGTTTTCTTTGTCCACCTTATTAATAACCACACATGGTTTCAATCCCAAATCGATTGCTTTTTGTAGTACAAATCGAGTCTGCGGCATAGGTCCTTCAAAGGCGTCAACCAAGAGCAAAACACCATCGGCCATATTCAAAACCCGCTCCACTTCCCCTCCAAAATCGGCGTGACCAGGAGTGTCAATGATATTTATTTTAGTGTCCTTGTAGATAACTGAAACGTTCTTGGAAACAATAGTAATTCCCCGCTCTCGTTCCAGGTCGTTATTATCTAAAATCAAATCACCTTTATTTTCATTATCCCGAAATAATTGACAATGAAACATAATTTTATCCACCAAAGTTGTTTTACCGTGGTCAACGTGGGCAATAATGGCAATATTCTTGATTTTGGACATATCCCTATTTTTAAGCCCGCAAAGATACTGCGATTTCTTTGCTTGACAACTTAAAGGAATGTTATTTTTATCTTATTGATTTACAGGCTACTATTTTTCTTCCCTATATACTACCCAATGAAGTTTATGGACGAATAACACCTTGTAATTTTAGTCTTCCTTAAAATAAATAGCTTTTGATTTACGCTTAGATGCCACCCAACCTATCTTAAGATTCAAGATGGGTCCAAAACCAGAAGGTATACCATCGCCTTTATAATAACCCACGCCAGAAGAAACATCGAAATTGATTCCCTTTTTATACGTACGTTGAATTCCATAGATAAGCCCATAATAACCTATATTAAAATCATCTGAAGGAATATTAGTAGCGAAGATCAACGGATTAAAATAGATGGATCTGGCAGCGCCAAAATAATTTCCAGAATTCCCGCTAATGATTTTATCATTTCTGATTCGTCTATCCAAATTATGATAGTAGCGGTATTGTGAGTTCAGGGCCAGACCAAAAGCATAACCCTCCTCATAATAGGCCAAACCAAGACCAGCACCTGCAATAACAGTCTGATTTTTAAAAATGCCAAATTCGAAATCAAAGCCCGGACTCAACAGATTAAACTTCAACTGAGCATTTTCAACTATTTTGGGCTTGCTCCCTTTTTCTAGCAGTAAAGAATTTTGGGCTTGTAAATGCATTGACACCGTAAAAAAAATAATCAGTAAAAATCTTGGGGCCATATCTATTTAGTTAGTTCGCTCCAAACCTAAAACAAACACAGTAACTATATCTTATATTTACCAAAAATTTAAGCAATGCAACTCAATAAGATTCCGCAACTAAAACACACTTCAGGGAATAACTTTTTCTTATTGGCCGGACCTTGTGCCATTGAGGGGGAAGAAATGGCGTTGCGGATTGCCGAGAAAGCAGTTAAGATTACGGATACGCTTAAAATCCCCTATGTTTTTAAGGGGAGTTTTAAAAAGGCCAATAGAAGTAGAATTGATTCTTTTACGGGAATTGGTGATGAAAAAGCGCTTAAAATCCTTAGAAAAGTTTCAGAAACTTTTAAAGTTCCCACGATTACGGACATTCATACGGAAGAGGATGCGGCCATAGCTGCTGAATATGTGGATGTACTTCAAATACCCGCCTTCTTGGTAAGACAGACCAATTTGGTTGTGGCGGCTGCTAAGACGGGCAAGGTGGTCAATCTAAAAAAAGGGCAATTTATGAGTCCGGAGAGTATGCAACACGCTGTTAAAAAAGTTACGGATTCTGGCAACGAAAAAGCATGGATCACAGACCGTGGTACTATGTTTGGCTATCAGGATATGGTGGTGGATTTTAGGGGTATTCCTACCATGCAACAATATGCACCCGTGGTTTTGGACGTGACGCATTCGCTGCAACAGCCCAATCAATCCTCTGGGGTAACCGGGGGCCGTCCCACGCTAATAGGAACCATGGCCAGAGCTGGTATTGCAGCAGGGGTTGATGGACTCTTTATGGAAACCCATTTTGATCCAAAAAATGCCAAAAGTGATGGAGCCAATATGCTAGATTTGGGACTGCTTGAAAAACTATTGGTTGATTTGGTGGCAATACGGGAAACTATTGTACGTTTATAATAGCTTAAAAATTTATTTAACATGAAAAATCTGCTGTTCCTTGCAGGATCTTTATTCATTTTTACAAACATTCAATCTCAGAACGAAAGCTCATTTGGAAAAATTACCCAAGAAGATATTGATTTTAAGGTATATGAAAAAGACACCACGGCCAATGCAGTATATCTGTTTGATAGTGGCAGTGCTGATTATCAAGTAAAAAATGGGAGAATTTTACTTTATCAAAAATATCATGCAAGAATTAAGATATTGAGTAAAGAGGGTATTGATCAAAGTACGGTTGAAATACCTTTTTATCACACAAACTCGACCACAGAAAAAATTCAGGGCTTAAAAGCAATGACTTATTTTAATGGAAATCAACAATTTGTAGAAGATAATGATGTTTTTACTACAGACGAATTGGGCAACTGGAAAGAAATGAAATTTACCTTTCCCAATGTACAGAAGGGGAGTATTTTGGAATATGAATACACTATAGTTTCTCCTTTTATCTTTCTATTAAGAGATTGGTATTTTCAAGATGATATTCCAAAATTAAGCAGCAAATTTCATGCACTTATTCCCGCCAACTATGTATTCAATAAGGCATTGGTGGGAACCCTCCCTTTGAGCGTCAATGATGTGACGTTAAAGAAAAGATGCTTTTACCTTCCAAATGCTAGGGACGGATCCGATTGCGAATCCTTGACCTTTGCAATGGAGAATATTCCAGCATATAACTTTGATGAAGAATATTTATTAGGGTGGAAAAACTATTTATCACGACTCAGTTTTGAACTTTCTGAATTTATCGGGTTTTCTGGAAATAAAGAAAAATATACGGATAGTTGGAAAAGTGTTGATCGAAAATTCAGACAAAATAAAAGTGTTGGGGGGCAATTGACTAAAAAAGGTTTTTTTGAAAGAAATGTCCCTAATCAGTTATTCGAGGAAAGTAATGAGCTATCTAAGGCTAAAAAGATTTATGACTTTGTAAAAAGCCACTACACCTGGGACAAGACTTTTGGAAGATATGGAAAAGCAAGTGTTAAATCTGCATTTGATGAAAGACAGGGCAGTGCAGCGGAAATTAACATGGCGTTAATTAATTTGTTGAATGCTGCTGACATCCCCACCAATTTAATGCTCCTGTCAACAAGACAAAATGGGCTTCCTAAAAAATCCCATCCAGTAATGGATGATTTCAACTATTTTATTGCAAAAACTTCCATTAACGGGCAAACGTATTTACTGGATGCCACGGATAAGCTCATGCCTTTTGGACGATTACCTTTCAAATGTTTAAACCACTACGGAAGAGTAATGGACTTTAAGGAGGATAGCTATTGGCAAGATATTGTTGCGCTGGGCGGCAACAGGGTTTTTTATAAAACCTATTTAAGTTTTGATACTGATGCAAAAACCTTTAAAGGTATGGTTGATATGGTGAACACCGGGTATCATGCTTTATCCAGAAAAAGAGTCATTAACGAATATTCCAATGAAGACGACTATCTTGAATACTTAGAAGGGCGCTTTGAAAATGAGCTGGAAATAGACACCTACACTTTTTTTAAAGAAAAAAGTACGGATGAAAAAACCTTAGAACGATTTACTTTTAATTTCGATGGGGATTTTGATGCTGAAACCATCTTCTTCAACCCATTTATGATGACTTTTTTTGAAAAAAATCCCTTTCTGGATGAGTCAAGGAACCAACCAGCCGATTTTGGCCATTCAAGAGATTGGAAATACCAAATTAACCTTACGGTACCCAATGGCTATGAAGTCTCTGAACTTCCTGAAAAAAGAGAAATCCAATTAGGTGATAATCTAGGGCTTGTGCGTTTTACCCATTTAACCAAGGGCCCTCAACTCACCCTTGTATTTGAACTTAAACTGGACCAAACCTATTTTCCCGCCGAAAACTACGCGGCCTTAAAGGAACTCTTTTCTAATACGGTGGATATTCAAAAGAATTCCTTGGTGGTATTTAAAAAATTATGACCTTATTTGTGAAACCCTTCACGACGAACACTTTGCGCATCGAGCAAAACATCCACTAAAACTTGGTCGTCAATTCCCTCCAAACTTGTATAGCGGAGTGACTTGACCACCTTGCGTTTTTCGGATACCATTTTGTCCAAATGCTTGGTGAGATGGGCAGAATTCCAAAAGGCAATATCTACGTACCCTTTTTTCCGGGAAACGTTCAAATAGCAAATTGGGCTTTTGCCCACATAAAAACAAGGGATATGCCATTTATACTTCATTTCCACGTCTGTAATGGAGACTTCAATTACAGCATGTAGATGGAGTAGAATACTTCGAAAAGGTTCTGGCTGGTTTAGAATGTATTCTTCTGCTGGATTCATGATTCAAAAATAAGTGATTCCCTTCAACTACAATATAACCCAATCAATTCTGCCAACAGTATCCTTTCTATTTCCAGAAAGCTCTTGAACAGCCTATAAACCATCATACTATTAATGCTTGTATTTAATTGTTATTCAAATAGTTGTCATATTTATTTAAATTTAGTCTAAATAAAATTGTTTGGGTTGTCGCGATGATTTACATTTGTTTTTTAAATTTATTTAGACTAAATATAAATAGCTAATAATGAAGTATTTACTTTTTTCCTTAAGCTTTGTCTTAACCTTTACGATCCAAGCACAAAGCGGTAACCTAAAAGGAAAGGTGACCGACCAGTTCAACAATGCTTTGTCCAATGTAAACATAATGCTTTCAAACACCAGTCTTGGAAGTACCACAAATAACCAAGGGAATTATCAAATAAAGGATTTGGTCCCTGGCCCCTATAAACTCACTTTTTCCATGATTGGCTACCAGAGCGAAACCATTTCGGTAATGGTCAGTAGCAATCAAACTACCCAGGTTCGCACAGTAACGCTACTTGAAAAGCAGGAACAGCTTAACGAAGTGGTGGTAGAAGGACATCATAGCAAATACATTGCACGGGAGCCTTCAAAATCTTTACGACTTAAAACAGCCCTGGTCAAGCAACCGCAAAATATTCAGGTAATAAGTTCTGATTTATTACAAGATCAACAATCCACAAGCATTATGGACGGTGTCATCAGAAATGTCAGTGGTGTTACAATGAGAGAACATTGGGGAAGTTTTGCCAGTGTATTAATGAGAGGTTTTAGAATTCCAGCATTCAAAAATGGATTTAATCTTAATGATATCTGGGGGCCTTTGGCTGATGATATGGCTTTCGTAGAACGTATAGAATTTGTCAAAGGACCTGCTGGTTTTATGATGTCCGCTGGTGAACCTGGTGGGTTTTATAATGTAGTTACCAAAAAGCCAACGGAAAACAGAATAGCGCAAGTATCATTAATGGCAGGTAGTTTTGATATGTATAGAGCCTCTCTGGATTTAGGTGGAAAACTAACTGAAAATGGTAAATTACTATTTAGATTGAATACTTTATACCAAACCTCGGATACGCATAGAGGAAATGAAGAAGCTAAACGTTTTGGAATTGCCCCTGCCTTGACCTATAAATTATCAGACAAAACATCCATTACCACAGAATTGAATTTTCACAAGGCCGAATCTTACTTAGGGGCTGCTTATGTTTTTGCCCCTGTAGCTGATGGATATGGTAGCTTGGATAGAAACTTCAAGTTTACCGACACCAACTACCCCGCTTCAGAGATTGATGAATTGGCATGGTTTACCAATTTCAGGCATGATTTTTCTGAAAACTGGAGTTTTGAAACCCAGTTTGCCTACTTCAGGTACGAGCAAGAAGGAAATTCTGCATGGGTATTTGATCCTGATGGGGATGGCCCAATAAATGCAGTTAATGACAATGGAGATACCTATAGATATGTCAATATATGGGACGCCCTATCTTTTGGTAAATTTTTTCAGACCTACCTTTATGGAAATTTCAATACCGGAGGTTTATCTCACAATATTTTAGCTGGGTTTGATTTTACCGAACGTGAATATTTCCCTGATTTTTTTACTGGATTCTTCCCAGTTGATACAACCACTCCTTTCAACATATACAATCCTGTGTATGGCAATACTCCAGACCCCGTATTTGACCGTTCTCTAGGAATAAAAGAGAGAACTGGAAATTATGAGCCTTATGATGGATATACCAATAGATCTGTTTATTTACAGGATGAAATTGGTTTTTTAGATAATAAAGTAAGACTGACCCTAGCAGGAAGGTATACTAACTTAACTACAATTGGTAAAGAAGAAAATGACACAAAGTTTACACCAAGAGTCGGGTTAAGTGTAGATATAACACCATCTTTAACTGTTTATGGGTTATATGATGAATCATTTCTGCCCAACTTTGGAGTTAGCAGGGATTCGGAACCATTTGACCCTGTAAAAGCTACAGATATTGAAGGTGGTATAAAAGGATTGTTTTTTGATGATAGGTTAAGGGCATCTTTAGGCGTATTTTTAATTACAAAACAGGATATTGCCATATCTGACCCAGAAGATCCAACATTTATATTTTCCATCCTTCAAGACGAAATACAATCCAAAGGAATTGAATTCGATTTACAAGGTGAAATTACCCCGGAATTGAGCGTAACCTTAAATTATGCAAATACCAATGTTGAAGTTACAGAAGACTCTCTTTTTCCTGAAAATGTTGGTAATAGAATTGCCGGACATGCTAAACATTTAACCAACGGTTGGTTCAACTATAGTTTTGCTCAAACCTCTAAATTAAAAGGTTTTGGTGCTTCTTTAGGGTACCAATATCAAATTGATCGTTCTACTTGGTCTTGGGGTGCGGATGACGAAAGTGATTTGCCAGACTACTTTAGATTAGATGGAGCATTATCATGGCAGAACAAGAAATTTCGAGTACAATTAAATGTTAACAATCTATTAAATGAGTACCTATATTCTGGTGCAAACTTTGCCAGTTATCTCTATTGGCAGTCAGAACCGGGAATAAATGGCCGGTTAGGCATTACATACACTTTTTAAAATTTAGTTTGAGTTTATCAATCCATGTTTAGTTAACCAAGCCCTCATTTTTTTGGGGGCCTAACTTTTTATTATGAAAAACGTTTTTTTATTCTTGATTACAGTAATTTTTAGTACTACATCCGCAAATGCCCACTATTTATGGATAGAGACCAATGAGATTGGAGCATTGGGGCAATCCCATGAAATACGCGTATATTTTGGTGAATATACGTATGGTGTTATTGAAGAAGTTAAAGGAGAGGCCTTTCCTTCGGTATCAAAGTTCAAGTTATGGGTAGTTTATCCCGACGGTAAAAAAGAGGTATTGGAGGGCACACCGCAAAAAGATCATTATACAACCTCATTTATACCCAAACAAACAGGCACGTATACCGTTGTCCTTAACAATGATGAAATTGATGTTATAGACTATACCCAATATGATTTTGGAATTTTCAAAACCCATTATCATTCTACTGCCAAGGTACAAATTGGTAAGACCGATGCCGATACCCATGCTGCCAATCCTGAAGGTATTGTAATCAAAAAATTGGCCAGCGATACGAATACAGTGAAACTACAAGTTTTATATAAGGACAAGCCCTTGGTAAATCACGAATTGGCAATATATGTAGCGGATCTGTGGTCCAAGAAATTGGATACCGACGAAAATGGCAAGGTTGTCTTTGCATTACCTTGGAAGACCAAATACATTGTGGAAACCACTATGAAAGAGGAAGTTCCTGGAACCTATAAAAAGGAATCTTACCAGTTCATTTGGCATTGTGCCACATATTGTATAAAACCATAACACAAATCCATGGTCACAGGAATTTCCGTAATCACCTTTATTGCTTTTTATTTGCTGTACTGCACATCGGCAAAGATGGCTGTTACCGATGTTTCGGGAATGGAAAAATGGGTAGGGAACCATAAAAGCTTGTCAAAATATATAGGACTTGCTCTTTTAATCATCTCAATGTGCTCAAGTTTTTGGCATTGGGGATTGGGCTCTGGGGCGTTCTCATTTTTTGTCCTTTTGATGGTCATTGCGAGTTTAACAGTTCTATTGGCACCTTTACGTCTATTGAATTACAGGTTTCTGGTCTTCTTTTTTACTTTTTTCCTCATCACCGAATTCATTTTCTTTTAGCCTGATTTATGCCTGCCAACAAAAAACACTTGACACATTCAACCGGCCAACGCATTGCCAAAGTAAGTGCCGCCATTTTAGGTGGACTTGTAATAACGATTTTGGCCCATATGGTTTTGGCCCTATGGGTTAACCATGTAACAGTGATTATTTCTAGCTCATTTTCAGCGTTTATACTTTGGGCCATTTTAATGGTATTGGCTTTTTTGGGCAAGAACGGATGGAAAATTTTGGGTATTTACCTGCTGCTATCGTTGGTGCTTGGAGCCATTTTATATGTAAGTATTCAATCCCATCCGATTATATAAGTCTATGTCGAATCGTATCTATAATATTTTATTCCATACCCATACGGTAAGCAGTATTGTAATCAGTGTGGCACTTTATGTTATTTTCTTTGCTGGCTCTTTCTCCTTTTTCAGGGATGATATAGCCAGTTGGCAACGGGGACATACCGTGTCACAGGAAGATACCATTGTTGGGAGTATGGATGCTTATCTTAAAGAGATATCCAAAGATTACAATCTAAAAAGCAGGGATGTAGAGTTACACCATTATTTTAATGAAGGCCATATCAGCGTAAACCTAAGCGCAACCAAGGATTCTTTGGCTTCGGAAGAGGACAAGATCAATACTTTTTTCTATTTAGACCTAAAAAATAAAACTAAGGCAACCTATTTGGAAGCCTATCACTTGGGAGAATTCTTGTACCGACTTCATTTTTTGGATCAAATCCCCTACCCTTACGGCCGCTATTTGGCCGGTTTCGTTGCCTTCTTTTTTCTCTTTGCAATCATTACAGGGGTTTTGGTGCACTGGAAAAAGATTGTTTCCAATTTTTATGTATTTAGACCTTGGGCAAAAATCAAAACAATATGGACCGATGCACATACGGCCTTGGGTCTTATAGGTTTCCCGTTCCAGTTCGTGTATGCCGTAACTGGTTCCTTCTTTTTATTAAAAGGTATTTTGATATTACCAGTAGTCATGGGACTCTACAATGGTGATGAGAACAAATTATATGATGATTTAGAGTATACCCATCCAATTTATCAATTCCAAAATGAAGCACTGGACAAACCAATAACCATAGATCCTTTGGTCAATGAAGTCAAAGAGGATTGGCCTAATTTCATGGTTACCGAAGCACATATCTTTAACTATGGTGATATGAATATGCATGTGGCTATAAGCGGTCATTTGGACTATGCCACCAAATTGAACGGTTTGGGGTATCGTATTTATAAAATATGGGATGGCTCCGTTGTCCAAGAAAAAAATCCTCTGGCCAATAATTCCTATTTGGACGGGGTAAAAAATATGATGTTTCGTTTGCACTACGGCGATTATGCAGGTTATGGCCTAAGGGTTATTTCTTTTATATTGGGGCTAATTTCCTGCTTTGTGATATTGTCAGGGATTATGATTTGGCTCGTGGCACGCAAGAAGAAATCCATATCGGAAAAAAGACGGAAGTTTAATCATCAGGTAGCCAATATCTATATGGCTGTTTGTCTAACATTATATCCGGTTACTGCTTTTGAATTTATTTTGGTACAGTTGGTAGAACATGCGGACAGGGCCTTTTTATACCGTACCTATTTTCCTATTTGGTTGGTTGCCACCCTGTTTTTCGTGTTAAAAAAGGACATAAGCTTTACCAATAAATGGACTTTGATTTCCGGAGGGGTTTTGGGTTTGATGGTACCCATGACGAACGGAATGGTATCGCAACAATGGTTTTGGCAAGCCTATTCAGAGCAAAATGTGTCCAGTTCATTGATTGATATCTTGTGGTTGTCCTTGGGGCTGGTTTCCCTTTGGATAGGTCTCTATAAGCTAAAATCTTCAAAGGAAGTTAAGTTGGATTCTTATCTTTAAGAAAACTTCTCTTCTATGAAATACATTGTACTAGTTTTTAAGATTCAGTGTATTAATGGGCTAGGTACAAAATATGTACCTTTAGATATAACGGTTTTTTGGACGCAATGCTTCTTGAAATAATCTATAGCCGTAGCCCCTTGAAAAATTTATCACTTTGTTCAAGTATGTATCCAATACTATTACTATTCTCAATGCTGTGTCCTTGAGATTCAATTATAGTGAATTCGTCTTTCTTACCAAGCTTCTCAAATTCAAATTTCATTCGTTCGGTATGATTCACAGGAACTACCATATCCTTTCTCCCATGAAAGACCATTATGGGCTTATTTATCTTATCCACATAATTAATTGGGGATATTTCATCGTAATAACTTTTACCTCTATTTCCAAGGGCGGTTTTCCAAAACTCATGTGCAAACCTATGGTCTTCCTTCTTTTGTGTTTTCAACAAACTTTTTAAATCTGTTGGTGCTGCAATTGCCACCCCACCAGCAAAGGCATTTGGATATCTAATCAAGCTCAAATAAGTAGCATATCCTCCATAACTATGTCCAAAAATGTATCTCTTCTTAGTGTCTATATTGTAATGTTCCGAAATATAATCCTTTGCATCCATTATGTCATCTATCATCGTTGTGTTTATGGCCTCAATCCCAGCATATAAGTGTTTCTTGCCAAATCCAACCGAACCTTGAAAGTTAACCCTTAGTACGGCATACCCCATATATGCAAAATATTGCGCGTAAGGGTGAAACTCCCAATAATCCCTTAAAAAAGGCCCTCCGTGTGGAATTACAATAAGAGGCAACGGTTCTCCTTCGTCATTCTTTACATATCTAGGAGGCAAATTAAGATAGGAAGGTATCATTTTTCCATTTCGGTTTCGAATACCAATAGTCTTGGTTTTGGATAAAGTATACTCATCCAATTCCTCATTGAAATAAACCATTATGGAATAACTGTCATTTTTTAAATCGTAAACCCCAATGTTACCAGCATAGGTATCGCTCCATTGGTAAACCACGCATCTATTGTTCTCTGCATCCATGTCCAATATATCATTAAAATAGAGCTTGAACTTTTTCCTCAAACTTTCAGAAACATTTTTAAAATCTTGGGAAAAAGGCACAAAAGCAGGGGTAACTCCCTGATATCCAATCCCTCCCAATTCTTTATTTTTATTATCATATAAAATTCTAATTTCCTCGCCTTCAGGGCTTCCAATATCGCAGTTTTGGTCAACGACTAAAGTATCAACAACTTGACCTTTAGTATAATTGTACTTTAGTAATTTACGTTTATCACTGTTGATATTACTTGTTACATAAATTATATCCTTGTCAAAATCGTTACCCACAAAAGTTAGGTTTTGATTAAAAAAAGTCTCCGCATTATTTTTAAGCCAGTGACTCCTTCCACCAAGGTTTACCTCCAATGGGACCCATTGTTTTTTGGAAATATGCTCTTTGTAGAATTCAAGACCCCAATCATAAATCTTGACTCCAATAATTGGGTTTCCAGTTTTGTCAACAACCCACCTATTCATTTTATGGGATGCCCCTTCAATAACTGTTTTTTCAGCACCTGTAAAGATATTTACCCGTTTTATTTTAGAAAATCCCTTGACATCAAATGATTCAATCAATATTTCATCATTATCAAGTTTGAATTCCCTAAATATCTTACTGAATCTAAAGTTTTTTTTAAGATTATAGTAGTTCACATAAGTTCTATTGGTTCTATAATTGACAAGCTTTATCTTATTCGTTCCGTCAATATCCATGGCATAAATCTCACCTCTAGAACTATAGCTAATTCTTTTGTCGTTTAGCCATAGTAGATCGTTTACGCTTTTAGAACCCATAGGAATTTTATGCAATAGTTCATAATTATCTATGTCCACTATAACTATATCCTTGGTAATGTTATTTTTTATAAGCTCCATGAAATATTTCCCATTGGGTGATATGGAAAAACTACTTTGTGTGCTCTTTTTAAAGAGCAACTCTGGTGAAAGTGTCTTCTTTGATGCCGTCTGAGCAAAGCATAAATTCATAAAAAGAATAAGGAAATAAGAGGTATAATACTTGCGCATTAGTTAAGTTTTGTTCATTAAACAAATTTAACCAATATGTTTAAAGTACTCTGTGATGAAATACTATATTCGACAGGTCCTGCTTAATTTAATCGAAAGTTCTACTGGATTCTTATCTTTAAGGAAACTTCTCTTTCATGAAATATGTTGTGCTAGCTTTTATACTTTCTTCAACCTTTCTATGCTTTTCACAAGAAGGTGTCAAAGTGGATTTTAAGGTTAAGAATTACCCAGAATTTTCCAGCTTTAAAAATTTATCAATACGAATAAAAAATGATTTTGAAAGTGATTCGGAAAGAGTAAGAGCAGCTTTTACATGGATTGTCTCAAACATAACATATGATGAATCTTTAGATACCTTTTTTGCTCCTAAACCGAACATAGTTTACCTATCTGAAAGAGGGAGAAATCATGAAATGCGAAAAAACGCCGATAAACGAATTGAGACAGCTTTTCGCTTAAAAAAAGGGACCTGTGTGGAATATTCACTGCTTTTCCATAAATTATGTCTTGATTTTGGGATTGAAACACAACTCATAAGAGGTATAGCCAAAACTGAAATTCGAAACTTCAAAGGAGAACAACTATTTAAAAATCATTCTTGGAATGCTATTAAATTGCATGGTGAATGGCAATTTATTGATACAACATGGGCTTCTGCATATCTCACCGCAAATTCTAAAAATATTGTACCACAAAATGCAGAACATTATTTTTTAACACCCCCAACATCTTTTATCAAAACCCATTTTCCGAAAAATTCTGATTGGCAATTAGTAACCCCCATAGTGGACGTTGGTTCTTTTCTAAATGCCCCTATATTTTATCCAAGCTATTTTACCTGCGGAATGTCCTTGGCATCAAACATGAATGGGTGGCTCAGAATCTCTCCGAACAATGAATTTTTAATCCGATTTGAAAGGTTTCCCAGAAAAAAAAACACGTCTTTTTGGGTATCCGAAACTTCTGAACTTAAAAAGATTAAGCTCAAAAAAACAGGAAATAATGAGTACATTCTAAAATCTAAATTGAATAAAAAATTACAGGACAAAAAAGACCTTGTTTTAATCTGGGATAATAAACCTATACTCGCTTTTAAGATTCAGAAGGATAATAGCATATCACGTATTAAATAAAAAATCCCATCAACTTACATTAAGTTAAAACTATTTTAAAATTTACCTATTTACATTTTGAAGTTTAAGGTTTTATATTAACTTTGTATTTCAAAGTACTTTAATATGGAGTCAAAAAAATATTTAGAAGACATCTCCCAAATCAAAGATTTAATGAGTCGCTCCTCCCAATTCATTTCCTTGAGTGGCCTTTCCGGAATACTTGCGGGTCTCTACGCAATAACTGGCGCGATTATAACTTATCTATTCCTTTTACCAACGGGAGATTACGTTGTTTTACACAGTTGGAACTTTAGAATAATCGTAGGTATTTTAATTGCCGTGGCTGTTTTAAGTTTGGTGACAGCGTATTTGTTGTCTTCAAAAAAAGCAAAAAAGAACAATGAAAACATCTGGGATGAGACCACCAAACGACTGCTTATTAGCTTTTTGGTACCATTGGTTACCGGCGGCATCTATATTTTAATCAAATTAAACAGCCAGCATTACGGTCTTACGGGATCGTTGATGCTTATTTTTTATGGCCTGGCGTTGGTAAATGCCTCAAAATACACCATTGGGAACGTAAAGTATCTTGGCTATACCGAAATAGCCCTGGGGCTAATCTGTGCGGCCCTTCCCGGATATGGATTTTGGTTTTGGGTTGTTGGCTTTGGTGTTCTACATATTGTTTATGGTAGTCTAATCTATTTTAAGGAAGAGAAAGCATAACATGGGGCTTATTGACAACATCAACAAACTATTTGACCATCGCATTCGCCTTGGAATCATGTCCATTCTTATGGTTAATGAGGAAGTGGATTTTAATAGATTGAAAGAATTGTTGGAAGTTACGGATGGAAATCTGGCCAGTCACACCAAAACCTTGGAAAAGGCCGAATATATCAAAATTGAAAAATCCTTTATCGGCAAAAAACCCAATACCAGATATTCAGCAACAGCATTGGGAAAACTATCTTTTAAAAAACATATAGAGGCATTGGAAAACATCATCAAAAATCAATAGCCATTTTTTTAATCAATTACTTTGTATTTCAAAGTACTTTAAATTTAATTATATGTCAATACAAAAACAAAAAATCGGAAACTGGTTCAGGAATTCTATTTCTGCCAAAATGCTTACTGTAGGATTCTTAATACTGATCCTATTGATTCCCTTAGGATTTATAAAAGACCTCATCAAGGAAAGAGGGTTTCGTCAAACGGAGGTCATCCAAGAAATCAACAGCAAATGGGGAACACAAGTTGTACTCAACGGGCCCATCCTAAAAATCCCCTATCATGTATATGTAGAAGAAAAAGTATTTGACGAAAAGACCAAGACTTACTTAAAATCCCAAAAGGCCGTTAGACATACCGCCTACTTTTTCCCATGGGAACTAAACATTAACTCGATTGTGGACACCAAACCCTTGGAAAGAGGAATCTATGAATCGGCAGTCTTTACAGCAAATACGGCGATGAAAGGAAAATTTGCAAAACTAAATTTTTCAGAAAGTGAAATAAAGGAAGAAAACATTCTCTGGGATAAGGCCACCATATTGATCAAAACCAGTAATTTAAAAGGAATTCGAAATACGGTAAAAATCAAGTTGGGAGAACATAAATACACTTTAAAACCCAAGTTTGACAATACGTATATGAATATTCTTGAATCTGGATTTCTCACAGACTTGGAAGGGGTTTTGAAAAAACCTTTGGACTTTGAATCAGAAATCACCATAAATGGCAGCAATACCCTACAGTTTATCCCAATTGGCAAGGAAACCCACGTCTTTATGAAATCGAATTGGCACTCTCCCAGTTTTAATGGAAATTTTTTACCGGATACTGAAGGGAAAAAGATTGCCAATACTGGTTTTGAAGCCAAATGGAAGGTATTGGAGACCAATCGCAGGTTTGGACAATATTTTATTGATAATTTACCCGACTTATCCGATTTTTCATTTGGGACAGCGTTTCTAGTGCCCGTTGATGATTATCAAAAAACGGAACGCACAAGCAAATATGGCTTAATGATCATTGGGCTTACCTTACTTGTTTTTTTGTTGATACAACTGAGCAGTAAAATATCCATTCATCCCTTTCAATACCTAATGATTGGTCTGGCATTAACCATGTTTTATACGCTTTTGATTTCAATTTCAGAGCACCAAAACTATTTAATTGCGTATGTGGTTTCAGGTGCCTCCGTTGTTACATTGATCACCGTATATTCACGATCCATCCTAAAAAACTCAAAGTTCACTTTACTGGTGTTAGGTTCCATGTTTAGCCTATACACCTTTATATATGTAATTATACAACTAGAGGACTATGCCTTATTGGTAGGTAGCATTGGACTTTTCATTATTTTGGGTATTATCATGTTTACTTCCCGAAAAATTGATTGGACGGGCAATCAATAATGTATTTAAGGCACATAAGTACTGTTCCGCACTTTTGGAACAGTACTTATCATAACCGGATAAATCCAAAAAAGCATGAACAGATTTATACTTTTCATACTAATTCAGTACAGAACGCTGCTCCTCTCATTACTTTTTGCAACCACATTGGTATTGATTAGGGCATTGATTACGGGGTCTTCCTTTTATGGTTTCTTAATTTGGAATCTATTCTTGGCGGCATTGCCTTACATTCTTACACAAATCGTTTTTTGGTATCCATTTAAAGGAATCAAAAACTATACGCGTTTGTTGTTGTTTTTAATTTGGCTAGTACTTATTCCAAATGCTCCTTATATTATTACAGATTTAATTCATCTGCATAATGATTATTCCTTCTGGAAATGGTTAGACCTATTTATTGTATTTGTTTTTGCCTTTAATGGATTGATTTTAGGTATACTATCCCTAATCGATGTATTTAAGTTCCTGTGTTTTCACCTAAAGGAAAGATGGGCACTGTTCACCATTTTTAGCATTTGTATGATTAGTGGATACGGCATCTACGTGGGTAGGTTTCTTCGTTTTAATTCTTGGGACATTGTACTAAAACCACACTTACTTTCGCGAGAAATACTTTTAAGTCTTGGCCATACAAAAGTGTGGTTGATGACCTTGGCATTTGGACTATTCTTTTGGATGGTCTTTTCCCTTCTTCGCTGGGCTAAGGAATAGCTTAAACCATAGAGAACAATGCGGAGCCATTTATTTCCCTATCAAAATCATCTCGAATTCGAGCAATATAGTCGTGAGGAGTCTTTTCTGAAATCCAAACCCATTGGTTTTTAATATCCACATCAAAATGGAAAGCGGAAAAATCTCCATACAATTCATTATCCAAGCGAGATAGTAAGAATTTTGTAATTCTAGGTCTTAAACGGTATTCTAAATCGATACAGGTCTTTTTAATGGACGGCGTAGTATCGCCTTTAATTACCCAATTGAATTTCACAGGTTTGGTTAAAATTGAGGTTCAAGATAAGAAAAAAAGACTTCGGATATAACGTTCTGCTTTACCGTTAGACCAACCACGTATTATTCAAGACCATCAACATACTTTTGCAAATAAGCGTACCTTTTGGTAAGGCCTCCATTTTTGGTCATTCTTGCCCTTTCTAGAATGCCATCTTCATCCTTGTTAAAAAAAGCTGGGATTACCCGTTTTGAAAAAGCCTCTCCAAAACCTGTACTGGCATCCCTTGGTAATTCTGCAGGTAAATTATCCACTGCCATAACGGCAATGGCTCCAGGATCCTTATAATTGCACTCCTTTTCAGTAAAGGGATCATAGCCATAAATGGGTTCCGCTATAGTTGATGGTTTTATGGTCGTAGCCACGGGGCCATCAATATCACAACTGATATCCGCAACTACCTTTATCTTAAAATCGGGATGTTTTGCATCTACACGTGTAAATAAAAATGGTGCACCATCTCCATGGAAATGACCTGCAATATAAAAATCCGTTACTTCTGTGAAACGGAAGAAATTGGATTTGTATTCCTGGGGGTTGGCAAAAAAATCGGCTTTGTTGCCCCGCACTCCATCCTTGCGTTTGTTGTATTCAGAGGCATCAATTTGGCAATATACCGGCTTGTTGAACGACTTTTTTAGGTAATCGGCAACCGTTACTTTTTTAAGGCCCATGGCATCCAACATTTCTCGAGAGCCATTGCCCACCCTACCTCTACCGGTCAATAGAATTTTAATATTGGGCAAATTCACTTTTTGAAGCTCGAAAATCAATGCTTTTTGGTCTTTCAATGTTTCGGCTTTTGGCAGATTGAACAGCTTGAATTTTAACCCATATGCCCGCATTCCGTTGTAAGCTCCCACAATTCCGGCATAACGCCCAAAGGCCACCAATCGCTGTCCCCTATTATCGATAATCACTTCATGATCATAGAGTTCTATGTTCTTTTCCAAAATTGCCCTCAGCAGTTTCCTATTGTAGGGCTGTTTTTTTATGGTGTGCGAAAAGAAAAAGTACTTTTTACTGGGAATCAGGGCATCTATGGGTACCTCTTTTACACCAAGGAGTACATCACAGGTTTGCATATCGTCTACGAACGTAATATCCTTAGCCTTATATTCTTCGTCTTTAAATACCCGAATTGGTGAGGGTTCCACTACAATTTGTGCCTTTGGAAAGGCAGCAAGGACATTTTGGCATTCGGTTGGTGAAAGCACAACCCTGCGATCTGGGGGATTTTTTCGTTCTCGTATAATTCCGAACTTCATAGACTGTCTGGTATAATTGTTGTCCTAAAATAAGGGGTTTGTTTAGGTGTTACAAACTTTTTTCTCCTTTAGCAGATAAAAGTTACCTTTGCCGCCCGCGTTAGGGATAGAGGCAGGCATCTTGTGCAGCCGATAGCCCGACCCTTTTAAAAAAGGGTAACGCCAACTTGTTCTTTGATAAAAAAATGGAATGGATTTCTGCCTTGGCGGAATGAAAGTTCTCATTATGGGGCCGACCGGTTTTGACAGCGAGACCAATGGCAATGTAAGCATGTCGAGCGCTGGGATACAGCTCGTTAATCTCATTTTCCACACTTTTAATTGGCGATAATAATTACGCTCTTGCCGCATAATCTGAATTATAGTAAGATTTGCCTCGTCCTTACTAGGTAGGGAAGCGAGATGTTCCTGGGTAGCCCTTGTTGATGGCGACCCATTTAGGAGCACCAGAAAAGTCAACATAAGGGTGTTGTTCGCTTTGGCGACACCACTAAAACTTTAAGAAGCTAAGTGTACAATAGGCGGTCTTTGGTCGGTTGTGCATCGAAAACCAAACAAAGTCTAAGCATGTAGAAAGCATTGATGTTGCTTGTTTGGACGAGGGTTCGAATCCCTCCGGCTCCACCTACGCTCCCCGAAGCCTTGCGCAAAGGGGAGCTTTTTTCTTTAAATACTATATCTTTCAATCTTAATGATTACGTCCATATTCGGGAAGCTCCGGTGGACGCCGTCTACTTTATATCCCAATCTTATGAAATTACCTTATGCTGTCTATATTCTTAAATGTTCCAATGGACAATACTACATGGATTTTTCAGACAACCTGGTCCAACGTTTAAAGGCACATGCCAAAGACTAGGCCCTTTTTACAAAAGACAAATTACCTGTACTCTTAATGTATCCTATATTATTGACAAACAAAAAGCATATAACTATGAACGTTACCTAAAATCTGGTTCTGGGATTGCATTAAGAAACAAGAGATTTGTTTGAAACTGCCGTTTAAATTTATGTTGATAAAGGTGATTGTTTATAAAATCAAATGAACAGAATCACTTATTTCGGTAATTTTGAAGAAGAAGGGGTCGGGATTTGGACACCAGAAAATAATGTTGAGATGCCCGCGTATAATTCTTGAACTGTCATCTTCATTAATTTTAGCAACAACGGCCTCAATCTTCTTTTGAATGACTTTGTTCTGTGTTCCGAAATTGGAGCTCTTGCTGAGTTCTTCAATTTTCTTGTCCAGTAGTTTTCGCCATTTGTGTTTGTCATCTAGGTAAATAATTTGATTGATGATATGGTTTTCGTCCAGGTTTAAGCCCAATCCATCAATAAAGCCCTGATGGAACACAAAATCATCTGATGTGAATTTGTCATTGGTTTTACTACTCTGTACCGCATCTCCAAAACAGATTTCACTATTTACCGCAAGGACATCAAAGTGGTTCTCACCGATTTCAATGTTTGATTTCCCAAGCTGTATATCGGTATCAAAACCTTCATTAAATCCATTGAAGTAGGCATTGCTGATACCCATTATTTCTTTAGGGTTAAGCGGCTTTAAACCAACCTTTCGACTGTTATTGATAAAGGATACGGAATCGTTTACCGAAGCAATAAACTCCTGTACATTATGGTCCAGTTGCTTGTGGATTCCCTTTTCTACTTTGCGAAAAGGATTGGTGAACTTGGAAGCGCTCAATGCTTTGTCCAGGGGAAGAATAAAAAACAGATAGGATTCATGAATTAGGCGTTCACGTCCTTTAAAATAGTTGTATGTTGCCTTTTCCAAAAAGCTTTTATTGGGGAGTTTATCCGCTGTATAGCTGCTTTTCTTGTACACATCTTGCCTATGGACAACCGTATTTGTTGGCAAGGATTTGAATGCCTGAAACCACGAACCATGTATATCTTGAAAGTCCTTTTCTGAGAGGGAATAGACTTCGGGTAAATCTACTTTATAGCATAGTACTACGTTACCATTATTGGCAAAAATGATGTGCTTTTCAATACTTAAAATGGGGTGGTATGCGGATAGGTTAATTTTCTTCATAGGATTATGGACTTAAATTCTTGTTACTGATGGCTTTCGGGAATACTTTTTTGAAATACAGTAAGGCAGGATGTTTGGCCAGTTGCGTCAATACCACATATAGACCTCCATTGAAAAGGAATACCGATACAATGACCAAAAAGCTGAAGGAAAAGATGATGAACAGCAACGACCCTATGACCGATGTCATCATCAAGGTGAACAGTGAAATGGGCAATCCCATAATCACTGCTCTTTTTCGGATATCTTTATAGATCTCATACTTTTTCATAAAGCTTGGATAAATAAATCCCTCTTAGAGGGTTATACTACGATGCCTATGAGGTAGGTAAAGATGCCTACTACTGCACCAGCAATAAGTACGAAGACCAAAACACGGGTAATGCCTTTTTTGAGGTCTGCATTCTCGCCAAAGAAATGCCCTGCATTAAAGAGGAAGCCTATTAGGAAGATGACTCCCAAGATAATCGGAAATATGGCTCTTATGGTATCGGAAACATCGTTTACGGAATCTTCGATACCTCCAATCTGTGCAAAAATGGTATTAGAAACAAAGAGTGAAAAAGCGGTCAGAAATAGTGATTTTTTCATATTGAAATTGACTTAAAATTTATTGGATTTCGTTGTTTGAAAAATACACTATATTGTATATCAAAATACTGATAATCAGTATTTTGTGAATAAAATAAAATTTAAATCAGGCTATGCCTGTTTGATGTGAAATGGCATCAAATTGTATTGAAAATTGAAGTACTTATGTTGATAACTCCAAAACTTTTGAATCGCTCGATGCTCAAAAACGTCAGTTTTGTGATTTTACTCTTAAAAATGTGCTTCGTTTTTGGTCAGAAAAATGTCGTGATCATCGATCCTGGACATGGGGGAATTGATTCTGGTGCCATCGGGATAAATGACATTTATGAAAAAGATGTGGTTCTGAATATTGCTAAAGAAATTTCAAAACTCAATAAAACGATTTTGAATAACGAATTTGACATTTATCTAACTCGGTATACCGACACTTTAATTTCTTTATCAGATAGAACCCGATTGGCTACGAGTTTAAAAGCCGATGTACTTGTGTCTTTACATTGCAATGCATCTCAAACTTATTCTAAGGGAATAGAGGTGTATGTGCATAATACGGATAATTTAAATACTGAAAAATCTATTGCTCTTGGCGTATCTGTACTAGATGAAAGCAGTCGAAAATTAGGCTTCAAAAAACGAGGTGTCAAGTTTGCCAATTTTCAGGTGCTACGTGAAACCATTTTATACTACCCATCTATACTTGTGGAAATGGGGTTCATAACCAATACCGATGAAGCTGATTATTTTTTGGAATCCAAAAACATCAAGGCCATGGCATTGGCAATTCTATTCGGGGTAATTAACCATTTGAATTAAGTATATGAAGGAACTTTTCACAATAATTATTGAAAACTTAAAGGAAATAATCTATACGGTTTTAAAATTTTGACTGGACATCTTGTCTACCAATAATGGCTATTATTTCAACTATGTCGCCGTTAATTCTATAATAGATGCTATCAACACCGGAAACACCTCGCCGGTAGCCCTTTTTGATGTAGTCTACAGCTGGGTAGATTAAAGGATCTTGTGCAATTAAATCAAACTGATGAAAAAATGCCTTGTAGTACTTGTCGGCTTGATTAACCCCAAACTTATGCACACCATATAACCAAATACGATAAAGGTCCTCTTCCGCGTCTGGCGAAAGCTTATAGATCGCCATTGGCTTTAGCTTTTTCCTTAAAACCGGTTAAAATCTCCTCGGGTGATTTATCGACATATCCCTTTTCATCGAGATTTTCTTCCGCCTTAATTAGTTTTGCACGAATCCAATCAACTTCTTTTTGTTGTTCCCTTGCTTGACGAATAAGGTCATTTACCAACTCACTTTTACTGGAATATTCTTCACTCTGAACTTGTGATTTTAACCACTCATCATTTGGTCTTGTCAAGGAAATACTTTGTCTTGCCATGGCTAAAGATTTATTTTTTGATGTAAATATACACCAATAACGAACCGTATACAATTTTATTTTGGAGTTATAATTATCGTTTATTTAAACTTTTATATTATGATAAGCCATCCAACTTACCATTCTCCCTACATACATCTTAAGGTAGTTTTCGCTTAGAAATATGTTCGACCAATCAAACCTTTTTGTTTGAATACCAAGATAGAACATGAATACCGACCACCCTAGATATGGTATTAGTTCTAATTCTTCAGAAGCAATCGGTGTTTTCTTTAAATATCCTTGAAGAAAACCTTTCTTTAGTTCTTCATATTTTTTCTTATCAGATTCAATATGAAAAAGCTGTTTTAGGAAGTAAGCGACATCTGTAATTAGTAACCCATTGCCACAAAAATCGAAATCGAAAATGGTTATTTCATCATTTTCTGTAATCGCCATATTATCGTACCAGATATCCAAATGAATTATTCCCTTTCTTAATTTAGATGAATCAGCGTCCTTCAGTTTATGAGCGACTAAACTGTTTATCTCCTGGAGAGATTTCATGGAGTCAATAGAACTATCGAAAAAGGTTTTTGAAGCTGCGTATGACCTTTCGATCATAGTACTAATGCCATAATCCGCCCTTTGAATATTTCGGTCTGTGAACTCATTATGAATCGTAGCTACTAAATCGCCTATTTTTGCACAGGTATCAACATTTAAATTTCGCACTTTGCCTCCTTCAGCAAAGGAAAACAAAACAAAATATCTAAGTCCTTCAGGAGCGATTAATTCGTTCACGTATTCTCTGTAATTATTCTGAATAGGAAAGGATACCGGGATGCCTAAACCAGATAATTCTAATAGTAAATCAAGCTCTTCATGAATTTCAATCTTAGAGCGCCAATTGAAACTATACAACCTAAGAACATAATTATTGGTTTCAGATTTAACCAAATATGTATGGTTCATACCTGTTCTTAAAAGCCCACATGTAGTTCCTTTTTCAAAACCATATTTGGAAATAATTAGGTCTTGTAAATATTGAGGTGATATTGTTGATGCTAGAACGGAAACAGAGCTCATATTTAATTTTTATAACTATTGTTTATTTAAGAAAGTGTAACGAGCTAAGATAAAAAGCGAGTGGTACATTTTCTTGATGTTCTTTAGTGACGATAAAGCGACTTAAATCAAGTCATTTAATCATCGTTTATTTAGACTTTAATTTATTTTCAAGCTCTCTAGACCTAATTTCTATAGGACAGTTCCTTTTTCTCCATTCCTCTAATAATTGATTATTATTATTTAATGAAGAATATTCAACATTAGTTAATCCATTACGGCACCAGTCTCCAAATTCTAAAATTTCTTTTTGTGAAAACATAATTTATCCTTTTTTTGAACTTTGCGTTAACTTAGATTTCTGTTATACGTTTGTTATTTTTTAGTACCCTCTAGCATTTTCTGCATTTCCAAATTGATTTTTTCGTCTACAATTTCGTTTAGCTGACCGCTTTCAAAATCAAATCTTTTTATTAATGTGGGCTCATTATGTTCTTCATATTTCCCATCTTCATTTTTGTCAATTCCAAATCGTATCGTTAGATCCTTTTTATTGTTAACAAACTTATAGTCTACAACATCCATTCTTTCAATCCCAATATTTTTTAGTTCGTTACTGGCAAATGAGTAGATATATAATTTTTTAAAGTCCAAAAGATTAATCACTCCATCTTTATAGGTGTCTTCTTCTGATACTTTCATTAATAAAAGAATATCATCTTCGAAGTATTCAGCTTCTATTTGATTAAAATTAACTCGCTTGTCAAATAAACTCCTATTTGTTCTTTTTGCTCCATCATAAATAATCACATTGTTAAATGCCCCATAGTGATAAGAAGAATATCGAGAATCACTCCTTTCATAATTTTCACTAGAAGAAAATGCATTCAAAGATTTACCAATATCCTCTGGCTCGTTCAAAGTTTTATGCGAAACAGGTATGATATAAACAGAGTTCAGTGTATCAATTAAGCGTGGATTTTCATATGAGATAACCTGTTCTCGTTTATTTTCTTTTTGTAATTCTTCAATTTTTTCGTCAGATAGAATTCCCGTTTCAACATCATCATCAAATCTTCTGTGTTCCATTATTGTAATCGAGATAAATGCAATTAAAGCGATTATTAGAAAAATCACACCCACTGTCCCTAAAACAGCAAGAAGTCTTTGGTTATATTTCTCAATTTTCATTTAATTTTTTGTTTTGATACTATGATAGTCTCTGTTTGTTATTAACCTCCATGACAATTCAATCTAGTGCTATTCGAGGATACTTGTTATTGTTTCATTAAACTTTATGGATTCAAGCATTGGTTGTAAACCGCCATGGCCTTCTCAATATCATTCTGTATTAAATGGTCTGATTCATCTCCATCTGACCGACTCAGCTTGACTTCGGAATTTAGATAACTCTTTTGTACACCACCAACCAACTTTATCGCAGAATTTAATTCATTTAAACTAACAATCAAATAGTGTTTCGCATCGATTGTCCATACAACTTCGTGAAGTAAAATGGTCTCACTTTTTTTAAATGTTTCGTTTAAAAAACTAGCAATATCATTGACTATTTTACTGTCCATATGTAAATCGTTTTATTGAACTTTTAAAGTTAAGGGTTCTGGAGGATTATTAGTTGTTTAAAATTAAGGAACCACGATTCCGTATTCTAATTTGGGGCAAAGGGTACAACATCACAAACTAAAATTAAAAAAGCAATCACTATGGGCGGAAAAGCAATACAAAGAATTACTAATAATATCGGAATAGAACTCAAGCCAATTTTGACAGTCCCCATTTTTTTATAAATGTTCAAGGGGATTAGAATCAGAGAAATGCAAATTGGAACTAAGAGTGAATAAATTAGGAAATCAGAACAACCGATGAAAAAAAAAAAGTGAAAATTATTAATAAAAGCATCAGATTGGCAGTAGTACTAATCTTTAATATTTTTTTCATCTATTAATACTTAGAGTATACTTTAATTTTTTCTAAGGTAATCATTGATTGAATATTGAATCGTCTATTTAAACTTTGACTATTTAATACGCAAGTCCCCTAATTTAGGAGACAATATTTTTTTCCAACTTTTTGGGTACTCAGTTTTCAAACCACTATCAAAATACTTAATTCGCCTGTTACTTTTGATGATAAAAATTTCAGAAATCTTAGTCGGGCTATCTTTATCTTTTAAAATCAATGAATCACCCACAACCTTGAATTCCCCATAAGTCCTTTTCAACTCCCAGGGAAGGTTCTTCTTGTACAATTTCCTTGTTAAATAGGATTCATTGATTTCTACATAAGTACTATCCCTGTTCAATATCAAAACACTTCTTTGAAACATTGCCCCTGCAGAGCCATAATTCCACCCTTTTGTGGAGTATCCAAGACTAAAAGAATCTTGAGAAAAGATTTTTGTTGAAACCAGAATAAAGATAGCTGATAAACAGAAATATTTCATTGAGGTACTAATCGTTTTATTGAACTTTATTTTTAGTCACTCTTCTATTTATTTTTTTTAAAGTGATATAGATTTGAAATCCGAATAAGATCATAACAGCCAAGGGAATAATGGAAAACCAAAATCTATATTCATTTAGTCCTAGCAAATTTCTAGGGTCTTCTTGGATTGTTTCAACAAAAACAGTGCAGAAAAAAACCAAAACTCCAGATAAAAATAAGAGTTTCAATATATCTAATATCCAGATTATGAGATTAGTGTTATTCAAGTTTTGAATCGTTTTATTGAACTTTTGATTGGTTAGTTTTGCGCATATTAATCTTTCTATTTACAACTATAGCTATTACAAAACCAAGTATAGCATGACAAATAGGTAAAGTAATCAACATTGATAATCTACCTAATCCGTATTCATCATGTCCTAAGAAGCTCAAATCAGCATTCAGGATATATACAGAATAAGCAATCAAAACAATGAAGTTAATCCCGAAGTAAAACCAAAAATGCTCCCATCTACGAACCAAGTATAAACTCGCAATCCATGAGATAAGACCCAAAACTGGAAGAAGTAAGATTAAGTTGTACTGATTCATCTTATGAATAATCCTTTATTTGAACTTTAGTTTTTATGTTTCCGAATATACAGGCCATAGACCAAACTAAGAACCAGATAGAGTCCAATTCCTAAAATGAAAGCATTAAGGTGTATTTTCTCATCCGTGGATATAATTAGGATCTCGGTTATCAAAGCGCCAAGTACCAAACTTACTATTAATCTTACCCACCATTTTCTTATTAGATTCATCATTTATTTAAACTTTACAGGTGATCTTTGAAATTCATCCTCTTACCCAAAACTCTAACTACATATATTTCGCCATCATTATCAAATGAATAGTAAATAACATGACCTTTGAAATTATAAAATTTCAAGGTGTTCGCAATAGGAGATGCATCTCTGGCCAATTCCCTTCGGTCAGCTAATTCTTCTAAAAAAGTTTCAAGTTGATTTAAATAATCGGTAGCCTGTTCGATGCCAAAAAATTTGGTGCCGTATTTATAAATTCCAACAATATCATACTGAGCTCTGGTGGAAAGGCTATAATTCCCCATTATCCACCTTCTTGATTATATCGCTTATTTTTAATGAACTCCTACCGCTTTGTAACCCCTCGTCAATGGCTTGCTTCAATTCTAAAAGTTTCATATTCTCTGCCTGATCCTTTCTTACCAAATCACGGATATATTCACTATCATTGGTGAAATCACCATTTTCAACCCTCAGCCTTATCCAACTATCTTGTTGGTCTGTGAATGTTATTGATTTTCTTGTAGTTTGCATAAACTTAAATTATGGTGCAATATAGTGATTATTTGCACCAAAATATATCGATTTATCAGATTCATACTATTTGTTAAAGAAATCGTTTTATTGAACTTTAGTTTAACTCAATTCTTTGTTGTAGCTAGTAGTGTAATTTTTTAAGTTGATATTCATTTGATTTAAACAAGATTGTATCACCATTCTCTATCACTTCAAAAGTGTATTGTTGTCTCATTTTTTTCATTAAGCCAAAATATTTCTTTCTCTTTATCCAAACGTTAAAGGATAGGGTTTTGGTAGACGAATCAAACCCCCAACTACCATATTCTTCCGGTAGTACATTAATATTGTTTCCTTTCGTAGGATTCGAGAAATAGCGAAAAACAAAATCTTTAAGGACAACTTCATAAGTTTCGTTGTCCTTAATCATTGTATAGGTACCCATAAATCTCTCGAGACCGTCCTCTCTTGCTCCATAGTATGCGGTTTCTTCACAATTAAAATCTAACAGCAAATCACAGTTAATGTGGATGACATTCTTATCGCGAAACCGTTTACTAGAAAGAATTCTATCCAGTCTTATTCTATGTACACAAGAATACTCATCTCTATGATTGGTTATGGTGTCAGTTGAAAAAACCAACTCTTTAATACCGTCGGTTTCAATTTTATCCAAATTTAACTCCCATTCATATTCAAAGTTTGAAGAATAGTTAATGTAATTTTGACCCTTGAATGGTTTTTCATCGAAAGTGAAGTAAAGTCTTTTGTTCTTACTTGGTTTGTGCCTTACCTCGTATCCATAGACTTCTCCCGATAGTTTTATCTTTTGCGAGGATGAGAATAGGGGAAAAAGAATAAGCAGTAAAATTGGTATTATATCTTTCTTTCGTTTCATACTGTTACTTACCATCAACTATCCTTTATTTGAACTTTAATATCTTTTACTTTTTGCTACAACTTGAAATTCATCTTCGTACAATATCATACCAGGCTTATCAGTCTTTAAGATTCTAATATTTACCTCATTTTCTTCAAGAATCGCAACTAAATCCCACATTCTACTTATAAACACTTTCGCAGAGTGCTTAAACCAGGCCACAGCATCTTTAGGAATACTTTTTCTAGAATATGGTGGTATGGGCAAGTTGTCATTAAAATATTTAAATGTGTCTTCTAAATATTCGATTTGATAATTGAACAATTTGTTATCGTCTTTGAGTATCTGCAATTCTGTAAATATCCCATTTTGATTTCTGGCTCCCTCTGATTCTATTCCTGCTACAAACCTCAAATACATCATTGTTTTATGAACTTTACTTTAAGTGTTTTGGAAAATCCATCCTACCTCCTAAAACCCTAACAATGAAGATTCCTTCTTGGTTGATATAGTAGAATATTACATGTGATTTGTACCTAAACCGCAAAAGCATTTGATTCTTTACCGCAACGTATCTCCTACCTAGGTCAGGTTTTTTTGCCAGTTCTCCCAAAATCCCCCTTAGACCATGTGCATACTTTAAGGATTGATTTTTTCCAAATTTTTCCAAGGTGTATTTGGCAATGGACTTTATATCGCTTTTTGCCTTGACGCTTATTACATATTTATTTTCCGGCATTGTGCTCGTTTATGGCTTCCTCCCAAATACTATCTATGGTAGCATCGGATGGACCACTTTCTATTCCCTCGATCAATGCTTCGTTTAAATCTACTATTCGTTTTCTACGCTCTTGGTCTTTTCGAATAATATCCCTGACATATTCGCTATCGTTAGTATAAAAACCTTGCTCAATCAAGCTTTTGACATAAGCATCTTGCTGTTCTGTAAATGTTATGGATTTTCTAATAACCGCCATAATGAACCAATATTAATAATAATGGTTCAATTTAAGTATAAATTTTGAGGAAAGCAACAATCGTTTATTTGAACTTTTTAACAAATTCGAGACCGTGCCAAGCATTTCTAGAATTTTCAACATCCGTATCACCTTTAGGTATGTCAGAGATATCATTTTCATTATCTTCCTCAATGGGAGTCTCTGAAATTGTCCTTAAGATTGAGTAGTACAAGTCATGTTTTTCATCTTTCTCAGCTAAATAATCATAATACTCCTTTTCTGAAGAAAATTCAATTACATTTAGTTCGCATTCAAGTAAGAAATTATTGTTCTTAGCCCTATTATCATAGTAATTGACATCTTCAGAAGATGCCAACCAGGTTAGTTTTACTTTATCATCTATGCTTTGGAACCGTATGGAATTGTTTTTTAATTCGATACTCCATCCAAAATAAGCATGCGCAACGGCATTAATAGAACCTTCAACATTGTATCCTTCAGAGATTTTAATTTCCTCTTCAAATATTTGTTGTAATTTTTTTTCCGTGCATAAGTAATCCCTAAGTTCAATCCAGCAATAAGCAAAATCATTGTTGATTTGACCTAACTCAGTGGTCAATGCTCGAACCTCATTTACTGAATAAGGGCCATCATAACTTTTCACATCAATATTTACCATTAAATTCCCTTCTTCATTTGGATAACTAATCAAATCAGCAATCCTAAAATCACGGAAGTAAATTAATCCATCCTGATGTTCTATTTTTAAGAAGTTCTTCATCCTTTATATAAACTATTCGTTTTGGTTAATCAGTTCTCCAACTAATATCCAATAAACTATCTTGTTCTTTTAACGAACTGTTTCCAAGTTTTAGAATATCATTACAAATTGTAAAAAAAATAGAATCCTTTGCTACTCTTGATACGATATGATATTGCTTCTGAGAACAGATACTTATATCTCTTTTTTTGGCCTCCAATAACCAGCTAACCCCATCCAAATATTGTTCACCTGATTCTACAGGCATTACCCAAAAACACTTAGATTCTGCTAAAGTGTCAATTTCAATCCATTTGTCTGGGGCTAAATGCAAGTTTTTGGCGTTTCCTTTTTTCTTAAGAGTAAACTTTTCTGTTGAATAGTTCTGCTGGTATTCTTCTATAGACATTTTGGCATTTCCTTTTTTATTTTCGAGAGTGTACTGAGTAACTGTCGAATTATTCCAAGATGGAAATATTGTAAGTCTATAAAAATCATTTTCCGATTGTGAGGCTGACTCCATTCCAATTTCACTCCACCAACCCTGTTTGTTCCAGTTACTAATTATACTATCATTAGTTTCTACAATTTCATGTTTCACTAAACAGTGGCAAACCCTGTTATTACATCCGTGTAATAGAAAAATAACAACTCCGGTTACAATATATGCGAGTTTCAAATTTGTCGTTTATTTAGAATTTTGCTTTTCATCATCTTGATAGCAACATAAAAAATAATCATACTTATCTGTCAGAAACTCATAACCAAGTTTTTCAAAGAATGATTGTATTTTTCCTTCAACCTTATATCCATCATAAAGAAGTGGATCATTTTTTACCTTATCAAGACACTCTTTAGCAGCTGCCAAGTCAAAGCTTTCCAATATGATTTCCTCATGAATGGAATCCGATGTCTTCTCAAATACATCAAATTGTCTTACTATATTCATTTAATCCTTCATTTGAACTTTTATTTATAAATATTTTTCTTTGATAATGTTTACATGGTGCATTTCATGTCCAATAATAGATTTAAGAAAGTCTTCAAGTGTAATTTCATATTGCCGAGCCATACCTTTTATTTCTAATTGATTTTCAGATAATGCTTCCACAAAACTAATAGATGCATTCCTTACGTTTAGAAAGTCCGTTACCAATTGTTGCAATGTTAACTCTTCAAAACGACTGCTATCTACTAGTAGATTTTGGTCATAACCCCATAACTGAACTGATTCATTTCTGCTCATAAGAAACGCACGAAATATCATAATTCTTTCATGATCTGTAATGTGTCCAACGATTTGCTTAATGTTCCATTTGTTGGGCGCATAACGATAAATAGATTTTTCCTCATCAATTGAGCTTAGAAATGTAAGAGTTGATACCGAAGTAAAAAGAGGCTTACACTCCATATTCTTCACCAAGTTAAAATAATAGGGAAAGCCATCTTCGGGTGTATATATCATATTTTAATAATCCTTTATTTAAATTTCTAATTGATATTCATTATTAAGCCAACCTATTCTACCTTTCACTTTTTCAAAATCAAAATAAGATAAAGGCTTACCCATTGATTTTTTAAATTATTAAGGCTACTATGGCAAACCCTTAATATCTACTATGAAGGACTGCTCCATTAGTTCGTGAATATGGTCATACATCATTCATTTTTTACGATTTCCTGAACAATAAAGTACACCCCTAATTTCATTCCAAAGTAATTTTGGATGAAAGTAGTCCCTGTAACTTTAATTTTATCTCCTTTTTGAAGATCCAGTACCCTGTCGGCCAATTCCTTTTCAATGACAAAAAAATCACCGCTCACTTCGTTTGTCATCGCAGTGGTCTTGGTGGACCCATCGTCATCCGTGCATTGGAAAAAGTACATTTTTCTTAGTCTACTTGGTTTTTTAAAACCATTCAGAAAACCATCTTTAAAATAAACTGCATCGATAGTTACAGGACAGTCCCTGTATTCCTTGGCAAAAGCGGAGCTCATAACTTTTTATACTTCTCAAGCGTCGGTTCTGGGCAATCCTGTCCATATAAACTAATGCTAGTAAGACAAATGGTAAGTAATAAAATAAGATTTTTCATAAGAATAGGATTTAAGTTTATAATAATTTGGGCAATCACTTGGTTATTATTCCTTTTTAGTATTCAAGGAATATTTGTATATTAAGTATTGTTTTTTACATAGTTTTCAAATTCATTCCATGATATTTGTCCGGCAGAATGGATTTTGAAAAATTCTTCTTTATTGACATCTTCAACGTATTTGAAAGGCTTTCCATTTTCAAAATCTTTATTATGCAATAAAATATTCTTTAGTTTTAAACTTGTATGGGTGTTCAAATTGAGAAACCATAATTCTATAGGGGTTTTTAACAAACCTGATTCACTTAAAATGATTAACCTACCAAGTTGTTTGTGATATCCCTTAACAATTCTCTAGTGCTTCGAAAAATTCACGGTCAGTAATCATGTATTATTTAAATTTTATAGTTTTATTTCTTTTATCTTGAAGGTTTCTTTTCCCATCCTTTATTTGAACTTTAAGTTAGAGCTAATTATACAATTTAATGTATAGAAATTACTAAAAGCCATCAATCTTAATTTGATAGAAGTATGCTATAATTGTCAAAATTCCCAGAAAAAGAACCAGGAGATTCTTTTTAAATGCTTTCGTAAGCAGCATCAATAATAGCCCAATAACAAGTATCATTCCACCCATATAAAATGGTTGCCAAATTTCTGTTACCATATAGAATTTTCCACTAGAGGTATCATAAAGAACGGAATCTAATCGTAAAAAATAGAACAGTCCAAATAGCATACATAGAATCCAAAGTATTAGTCCATTTGCTAAAAGAGAAGTCCAGTGGTCTTTTACATAATTTTTCCAGTTCATTAGATTATTTTCATCCTTTATTTGAAATTTTAAATGTTCAGAAATATCTAACTAACAAGATTCAATTGTTCCTTCATTTGTTTTCTGAAATAGAAATACATGAAAATATAAAAAGGCATCCCAACTAGAAAATATACCAATGCTCCTTCTGCTCCATATGTCTTTTCAATTGCCCTATAAAAATTTGATTGATTGACAAATGACAATAGAATGAAAAGCAGATAACCTATTAATACAGCAATCGATACAATTGACAAGATTAAATCAATAGATTCCCAATCCGGCAATAAAACTGTCACAAGTACATTTCCAAATATCATATACAAATAAAGTCCAAATGCAATTTTGGAGTTACGTTCAAAATCGTGATAATATCCAATTGCTTGGTCATATGTCGAATTTTGCAAACTTCCTTTAAGCCTTAGGTCAAACTCATCAACTCCCCTGTTTTCAAGAATACTCAGGGCCTCATTCCTAATTTCATTGCTATAGCCATACTGTCGATAGTTCTTTACCACATCCATCAATTTATGGTCTTCCAAAGAGTTTAGTCTTTCGGATATATTTGTCATCCTTTATTTGAACTTTTGATGTTGATAGCCTGTTCAATAGCCAAGTCCGCGACCTCTTTTTCTGTTTCGAGGTTTTATTCTTTTGAGTTCCTGTACATCCAAAAGGTCTTTCGCCCTAGCGGATTTCACTTTGCTAGTGATTAGGTCTTCAAAAGAAAGTACGCGGTATCTCGCCACCTTTATTTTCCCTATATGAGCCTCCTCAGAACTTTGATAGGCTTCGTTGAAAGTTTTCCCGACATTAAACTTTGTGATTAGCTCCACGTCAAGATCAGCTGGAGAAAATTTCAAGGAGATGTTCTGTTTCTGCTCTCCGACCTCTTTTGGAAATCCCCTGAAGTCAAATCCCATTTCCTGAAAGACCTTACCAAGTTTATCCAAGTTTTCTTGAGAGGTATCAAGCCAAAAATCCACATCGGCGGAATGTCTTTGGTAGCCGTGGAAATTGACAGCTGCCCCGCCCACCATGAGCATTTTTATTTCATGTCTATCCGCCAGTTCCAAGAAGGTGTCAACGTCTTTTTTCCATTGTTGCATTATATTGTGGTTTTGATGACAACCTTGAAGTTTCCGTTGTCTACTTTCTCCGCTTTGGTTTTAAAGGACTTACTGCGTTGCATCAGTGCCAGAAAACGATAGAAGCGCTCCGTACCGGATAACTCCAAGAATTCCTCTTCTTGTTCCTTGTTGGCCATTTCTTTTGTCCTGTATTCTATCTTCATATCGGAAACTATTACTGTACTTACAAGTTAAGACTTTTTACCTTATCGGAGACCTACTGTGAGTTCCAAAAGAGGATGCAACTTTTCAGAAGTAAATGCAACTATTCCAAAACTAAATGCAACTAAATTTTTTTGATAAGAAAATTTTTTGACATAATGAACTGATTTTTAGTAAAATAGCTATTCTTAAAGTCCGATTATTGAACTTGTTTTTTATTTTTCATGATGAACACTATACATGAAATCAAAAGAATTATAAAAATTCCCAGTATTCCAAATACAATTAGAGCAATCCACATTTCCACATTATGAAGCCCTCGCGCTATGACATTCAAGATAGATTCTGCCAAAAAAACCAATAGAATTGATAGTGCAATAAATAGGCCAACATGTACCAATACTATTTTGCTTCTTTTCACTTATAGGTTTGTTTGTTATCGCTTATTTGAACTTTAGAGTATTGAAATAGACTTCTTAATTAGTGTTATTTGTGTCATAGAAACATCCTGTATCCAAAATTATCCAGAAGAAAACCACAAATAAGTAAAAGCGCTAAGAATAAAATTGCTTTTTTTATTTGTAGTCTATTTTTAAATAATCTCAATCCAATTATAATTCCTACACTTGCAAAAATCGAATTTATCATTGACACCCACAATGGAGGTCTGAAATGATATGGGGATTCCTCACCATAATAGAAATGATCAAATACCATAATACCAAAGCCAAAAGATGCTTATCAGAACAAAAATCAAACCGAAAATTTTCTTTCCCATATTCAGAAAAATATAATCGTTTTATTGAACTTTTGATTTAATCAAAGAAGATTTCATCCAATCTCCCTTTCTCATGAGCTTTCAAAAATTTCTTTGATTTTGAGTTTAGGATAAGTCCATTATTTTTATTTGAAACGTGGTCTAAGAATATTTTAGCTCCTTCTATCTGCGATTCTTTAACATCCTCCTGTTCGCTGTAGCCTTCCCTAAAAATGTAGCCTTCCCTAAAAATAGGACAGCTTAAAATTAGAATTTTCTAACTTTAAATTTTAACTGTCACATGAAAAAAAGCAAGTTTACCGAGAGCCAGATCATCAAGGCACTGAAAGAGAACGAACAAGGGAGAAGTGTCGG
>JBDWSS010000035.1:0-9991 GCA_039985375.1 Flavobacteriaceae bacterium | reverse complement strand
CAAATTGCTTAGAATGCTAACCTTTCTTGGCTCAGTGGCCGTTGAATCCTTATCCCTTACTTTGGCCTCAAGGGTGTTTTGCAAAGAGAAACTTAAAGAATTGCCTTTGCTTAATGACGGCTGGCCGTAAATACTGTTTTCAAATGGGGTGTATTGTACATCCTCTCCATCTTCATCGGTATAGGTATTATAAAACTGTTCAAAAGACGGGGCATAACTATAACTGATTGATGGGCGCATGACATGGCGGATGGCCTGTATTTTTTTGTCCTCACCAAAATTAAAAGTACCATACAAGGTTGTTCCAATGCTGGCTCCCAGGTTGTATCTGTTAAATCGGTCAAAACCAGCAATGGTATCGGTCACCGTTTCCTCCAAATCCTGGTCATACCTTCTACTAATGGTTTCCAAGGACCAAACATCTTCATAGCTGCCCGAAAGACCGATACTGAGGTATTTGGCAACCTTAAAATTAGTGCTTATGGGTATTCTATGCCTTGCACCAATGCGAGCATCATCAAACATGGCGCCTGTAAAGAATTCTTCTTCCGTAGTTGTTATACTATTTTGTGCATTGACATCATATTGAAAATTTACATTTTGAATAATTCCTTTTTTAAGTCCATCCCGTTTGGCAAATGGGAAAATACGTTCCATACTTGCCTGAAAGGTAGGTAGGGACATATTAATGACCTGGGTTCTGGAATTTTGAGTATGCGACAAGGTCAGACTCGTATTTACCGAGGGATATTCTGGAAAAGTCTTTGAATAGCTTATAGATGAAGCAAATGTGTTGGTTTGCGTGTCAGATCTATTTACTTGATTCAAGGAATTAGTAAAAAATTGACTACTACCAAGGTTAACGGATGCGGAAAATCTAGAATTTGGACTGGACTTTGCATCTTGGGAGTGGCTTATACGGATATTGTAGCTACTACTTCTGCTAAAATCATCAAACCCTTTTTGACTATTGATGATATTTTCGTAGCTAAAATTGATATTTCCTCTGTATTTATACCGTTTTGCATAGATGGATTGAGTCCTAAAACCGTAACTGCCATTGGTATAGAAATCTCCTGAAACACTTAAATCAACATAATCATTGATGGGCAAATAATAACCGCCATTTTGCAGAAAATAACCTCTATTGGGATCATTACCAAATGTTGGAAATATTAATCCGGCAGTTCTCCCTACGGTTAACGGAAAATACGCAAATGGAAGTGCAATAGGTGTTGGAACATCTGCAATATATAAGTTGCTATACCCAGCTATTATCTTCTTTTTCGGAACAAATTTGGCTTTGCGTATTCTTATATAATAGTCGGGATCAACAGTATCCTTGGAAGTGGTCAGTTTTCCTTCGCTCAAAAAATAAACAGAATCATTCTCTTTTTTGGTAACCTCGGCATATACCTTCATGGCATCACTACCTAATTGCCCCAAACCAGCTTGTTGTTCTGTTCTCGAGTTCCAGATTAATGCTTTTTGTGTATCAAAATTGAACCGAATGGAGTCTGGCCTTACCTCGTTGCTTCCCTGTTTAAAAAATGGAAGTTGTGAATAGGTTCCTGTAGAATCCCTTAACCTACCGGCATACACCTCATTTTTTATGTAATCCATAACAATTACACCAGCTTTAAGCTCTGTATCTTGATAATAAATCTCTGCTTCGTTATAGAGGTATATTTTATTATCACTCTGACTAAGTTTAACATAGTCTTTCGCTTTGTATTTTATTTGGTCCAATAAAAGCGGCTTTTTTCCTTGAACGGAATCTATTTTTAACGAATCCACCATAATGGAATCATTTAAAATATTAATTGGCAAAAGGGGTGCAGTAATGCTATCCTGAACTGCTTTTATGGGCAAGGGCTTAATGAAATTGCCCTCCTGAGCCTTCAGATTTAGTGTATAACCAAGGAGAACAAATAGGAAAACTAAAAGATGTTTATTTGATTGCAACGCTATAAATCCTATTTTTGTGCTAGTTTGGCCTGGTTTTTGGCTTCAAACTTACATATATTTTTTGTTCTGTTGATTGGGGATTACGATATTTTTAACCATTACAGAGCTCAATAATTTATTAGTTCTTATGAATAAAAGTCAGTTAGCTTTTTTAGTTGTATTAATATTTGTGCTACCCCTGACTTCCTTTACCAAAAATGATACCGTAGTATCTCAAACCGATAAGTTTATTGTTGTTTTAGATGCGGGACATGGTGGGCATGACCCTGGGAATTTGGGAAACGGGTACCTTGAAAAGAACATAGCTTTGGGTATTGTCCTGAAAGCAGGCGAAGAATTGGCGAAGAATCCCAACATTGAAGTAATCTATACCCGGAAGGATGATACGTTTATAGATCTCTTCGTGAGAGGGGAAATTGCCAATCAAGCCAATGCAGATCTTTTTGTATCGGTACATTGCGATTCACATACTTCGGATGCCCATGGTGCAGGTACATTTGTTTTGGGGCTTCATAAGAGTAGACAAAACTTTGAAGTGGCCAAAAAAGAAAATTCTGTTATCTATTTGGAGGATGACTATGAGCAGCGCTATGCCGAATACAATATTAATTCACCAGAATCCGTAATTGGGCTTACCATAATGCAAGAAGAGTTTTTGGACCAGAGTATTTTATTGGGAAAAAAACTTCAAGACAATTTTACCAAGATTTTGAACCGAAAAGATAGGAAGGTAAAGCAGGCAGGATTTATAGTACTTCATCAAACCTTTATGCCCAGTGTTTTGGTTGAAACGGGTTTTTTGACCAATAAAGGTGAGGGAAGCTATTTAAATTCCAAAAAAGGTCAAAATGAAATGGGCAAGGCTATTGCTGAAGCTGTTTTAGCTTATAAAAAAGATGTTACAAGTGGTAGTGTGGTCGTTAACGCACCAATTGTTAAGGAAGATACGCCAGAGCCTGTACAAGTAACTACTAAGGATAAGCAGGCAGAATCAATTAAGGAAGTAACTTCAGCTACCAATGCTCAACACAAAACTGTTACGGAAGTAGGAAAAATTGAAAAAACGATTCCTCCAACGAAAACGGGAGTTATTTTTAAAGTACAGCTTATGGCCAGTGCCAATCGGATTCCTCTTAAGAGCGAAAATTTTAATGGATTGGATGTACTATCGAAAGAGCCGGTTAAAAACCTTTTTCGTTATATGTACGGAAATGCCGATTCGTATGAAAAGGCGGAGCAACTAAAAAAAGAAGCAGTTAGCAAGGGGTATTCTACATGTTATATTGTGGCCTATAAAAATGGCACAAGGGTAACTTTGAAAGAAGCTTTAAAATAGTTGGTAAGGCACAAAAATTGCCTTGTCAAAAATATTCCTAATTTTGTTTAGAACAGAAAACCTTGTCTTTTGAAGCTAACCAGAGAAATCAAAACCGGGATTATAGTAATTACAGGAATTTTAGCGGTAATCTTTGGATTAAGCTATTTAAAGTCCTCTCCATTTTTTGAAAACGACAAAGTATTTTACGCGGTATACGACCATGTTGGTGGATTACAGACCGGTACACAGGTATCGATAAAGGGGCAGGTTGTGGGCAAAGTGGTAAGCATAAAATTCAAGGACAGTAAATTTAGATCCGTTGTTGAGTTTACCGTTAATAAAGATCAGGGTTTTTCCAAAAATAGTAGCGCACAAATTTATGATACTGGAATCATAGGTGGAAAGGGTGTTCAAATCCTTCCAGTTTTTGATAATGCGCCTTTCGCAAAATCTGGAGATACATTAAACTCTAGCATTAAACCTGGAATTACCACTTTGGTTCAAGAGAAATTGACTCCACTTCAAACTAAAGTAGAAGGAGCAGTATCCCATGCAGATTCCTTATTAATGAATTTTAATGATGTCTTGGATGACCAAACGCGACATGAACTACGGCAAAGTATTGCGGGTATTAATGATTTAGTAAGTGCATTCAAAGGAAGCGCGGACAAATTAAATAGTTTACTGGAAAGCAATAAAGAACAGTTGGATAATTCCCTTAAAAATGTGGATAATATAACCACCAACTTTTCCAAGCTTTCAGATTCTTTGGCCAACGTAGGTTTGGCAGAGACCGTTGCAAATTTTAAAACCACGGTAGAACGCTTAAATGCTTCCCTAGGAAAGATTGAGAAAGGGGAGGGGTCGTTAGGCAAACTTGCCAACGATGAAAAATTGTATAACAACCTGGAAGCCGCTTCCAGAGAATTAGATCTATTGTTACAGGACTTTAGACTCAACCCTAAACGTTATGTAAATGTTTCCGTATTTGGAAAGAAACAAAAGGAATATGAGCTTCCAGAGAATGATCCAGCTTCTCAAAATTAGAATGAATCTATGGAGTACTTGCCCAATATACTTTTTGTTATCGCCCTAATAGTGGGCATTGGTTTTTTTGCACGAAATGTAAAAAAACTGTCGCGCAACATCAAATTAGGGAAAGATGTAGATGTCAGCAACGATAAACCGCAACGTTGGAAGAATATGGCCAAAATAGCATTGGGTCAGACCAAAATGGTAGTTAGGCCTATTGCTGGACTTATGCATATTATTGTTTATGTGGGATTTGTAATTATCAATATTGAAGTAATTGAAATTATATTGGATGGTATTTTGGGTACCCATAGGATATTTGCCCCTTTAGGTTCCTTATACAATCTTTTGATAGGCTCTTTTGAGGTATTGGCATTTATGGTTATTGTAGCTATAGTTATTTTTTGGCTCAGGAGAAATATCATCAAACTTAAACGATTCATAAAGCCAGAAATGGAAGGATGGCCCAAAAAAGATGGGAACATGATTCTATATATTGAGCTGGTTCTCATGTTCTTGTTCTTGACTATGAACGCGGCCGATTTTCAATTGCAGCAGATGGGTACGGCGCATTATACAGCGGCAGGAGCCTTTCCAGTGAGTCAACTAATAGCGCCGTTATTTGAGAACATGTCCATATCAAACCTAATATTGATTGAGCGTACTGCATGGTGGTTGCACATTTTGGGAATATTGGCCTTTTTGAATTATCTGTACTATTCCAAGCATTTACATATTCTATTGGCATTTCCAAATACCTATTACGGTAAATTGAGGCCCCAGGGTCAATTCAATAATGTGGAAGCTGTAACTAATGAGGTGAAATTAATGATGGACCCCTCAGCTGATCCATTTGCGGCACCTGCCGAAGATGCCCCGGATCCTGAAAAATTTGGCGCTTCAGATGTTATGGATTTAAATTGGGTACAATTACTAAATGCATATACCTGTACGGAATGTGGTAGATGTACTTCTGAATGTCCGGCCAATCAAACAGGAAAAAAACTATCTCCTAGAAAGATAATGATGGACACTAGGGATAGGTTAGAAGAAGTAGGAAAAAATATAGATACCAATAAGGGAGCATTTGTTCCAGATGGGAAACAATTGTTAGGAGATTATATTACCCATGAAGAATTATGGGCATGTACTACCTGTAATGCATGTGTACAGGCCTGCCCTGTAAGCATTGACCCATTGTCCATTATTGTGGAAATGCGCAGATTTTTGGTAATGGAGCAATCCGCAGCGCCCACGGAATTGAACAATATGATGTCCAATATTGAAAATAATGGCGCTCCGTGGCCCTATAATCAAATGGACCGGTTAAACTGGGTAAACGAATAACTTTCTAGGACTATGAGTGAAGAAATCAAGGTGAAAACCATGGAAGAATTTACGGCTCAAGGTACGCAGCCGGAAATATTGTTTTGGGTAGGCTCCGCAGGTAGTTATGATGATAGGGCTAAGAAGATTTCCCGAGCTTTTGTGAAAATATTGAATAGGGCAGGGGTAGAATTTGCCGTTTTGGGAGCAGAAGAAAGTTGTACGGGTGATGTAGCCAAGCGTGCCGGCAATGAGTTTCTGTTTCAGATGCAGGCTATGATGAACATAGAGGTTTTGAACGGTTACGAAATTAAGCGTATTGTAACCTGTGATCCGCATTCCTTCAATACCTTAAAAAATGAATACCCAGGTTTAGGTGGAAAGTATGATGTTATTCACCATACGCAATACATCAAAGAATTAATAGATTCAGGTCGTTTATCTGTTACTGGTGAAATGTATAAAAATAAACGTATCACATTCCACGACCCTTGCTATTTGGGAAGAGCAAATTCGGTTTATGATGCGCCAAGGGATGTTCTTAAGAAAACCAATGCAGACATTGTAGAAATGAAACGTCACAAAAAAACCGCGCTATGCTGTGGTGCCGGTGGGGCCCAAATGTTCAAAGAACCTGAAAAAGGGGATATGGATATTAATGTATTACGCACAAAAGATGCTTTGGAAACCAATCCCAACATCATTGCAACCGGATGCCCGTATTGCAATACCATGATGACGGACGGAATTAAAGCCCATGAAAAAGAAGCTAATGTTACCGTTTTGGATGTAGCTGAACTTATTGCAAATTCTATTTAAAAAATGCTAGTAGATTTTAAAACATTGCCGGAAACTTCGCGAATTTGGATATACCAATCCAACCGAAGCTTTAAAGAATCGGAATTACAGGAAATAGAACAAAATGTCTCCAATTTTATTCAAGAGTGGACCGCACATGGAAGTGAATTAGAGGCGGGATTTGAAATAAAATACAAAAGATTCATCATTATTGCCCTAGACCAGACCAATGCAAGCGCTTCTGGCTGTTCTATAGATGCCTCAGTACATTTTATACAGGCCTTGGAGAAAAAGTACGATGTAAGCCTTTTGGACCGTATGAACGTTTCTTTTAAGCAAGGTGAATACGTAACGTACAAATCTTTAAAGGACTTCAAAAAAATGGCAAAAGAGAAGGCCATATCCAAAAATACCATCGTATTCAATAATTTGGTAGCTAGTAAACAGGAGTATTTGGAACACTGGGAAGTTCCTGCCTCTGAAAGCTGGCACTCACGGTTTGTGTAGCATTTCTGATAGGATGGACGCACTTGTGGGTTTACTCTGGTCATCCGTCAATTTAGCCTAGACTTTTACAGTAAAATTTCCAAACTTCGCTTATCAGTCGCTAAAGACAATTAAAACAGTCTTTAGCTTACGTTCTCAGCAATTGGATGAGTTTAAAATCAAATACACAAACAAAAAACGAAGAAATGAAAAAACCGATTAACCTTTTAATGATTGGATTAACTGTATTGTTAATTAATTCTTGTGGTAAGAAAATTACTTTTGAAGAGCAAATTGAAAAAGATGTCTACGAAAAAATATCTGCTGGATATTGCGAAAGCGACTCGATTGCTAAAGATTCCAAAATCAAAAACTTTCAAATAGGTGAAATTACTCCAATTGGTGAGACTGGAATGATAGATGTTTCACTAGAATTCGATGTGGTTAATTCTGATGGAACAGAAAAACACGTGAAAGACGCAATGCTTTATTTAAAAGGAGGTAGTGGTAAAAAAATGTTAGCCGTTTTTGGCGATTATGATTACAGAGAAAATAAGTAATCCATTTTGGAAATAAATAAACTCCATTTTGATATTCAGAAAAATTCTTTGAATGTCAAATGGAATTTTCAATATGGTCGATTTGTACCATATGAACAGAAAAGCTGAGAACACTGTATATAGCAAATAGGGCGTTCGATGGTTTACGAAAGCCCGCCTGCCGGACGGGCAGGTTCAGTGCTATTTTCAAACATAGCCAATCCGTCAGCTGGCGCATGGCTTTTAAAATGAATAGGATAAAAACAAAATACAGCGATTTGGTTCAGTGCAAATTTGAAAGTTCATCGCTTTCTACAGCCCTACTTGTCATATACTAAACGTTCACGGTTTGTGTAGCATTTCTGATAGGATGGACACACTTGTGGATTTACTCTAGTCATCCATCAATTTAGCCTAGACTTTTACAGTAAAATTTCCAAACTTCACTTATCAGTCGCTAAAGACAATTAAAACAGTCTTTAGCTTAACGTTGGCAAACATTGAAATATGATAGGTAAAACAGGTGATTCAATTCTTATAGGAGCAATAGTTCCTATAACAAATCCAGGTTGGATTGAGGCTGGTCGTCATCTATTGGCAGGTCTTGAATTTGGCGTTTCAGAATTGAATAATACAGGAGGCATTAATGGAAGACCGATTGAATTACTAGTACGAGATAGTGCTGCTAATCCTCAAAAAGCTACGGATTTAGTTGACAAATTAATAGAGTTAGGAGTAATAGCCATTGTTGGTGAATACCATAGTGTTGTTGCTAAAGCTATAGCTAATAGGGCTGATGAACGGAATGTACCTTTTCTCTGTACATCAGCAGTTATAGATAATATAATTGAAAAGCCATCAAAATGGATTGCTCGACTTCCTCAAGTTCAATCGAAAGGCTGGAAAATTTATGCGGAATTTCTTATAAATAATAAACATACTAATATCGCTTTAGCTACATCTCCAAGTGTTTATTGGAAAGCAGGTGTACACATTCTACGTGAACATTTTAGTAAACAAGGTGGTTCTATCATTGAGTTTGACACACAACTAATTACGCCTACTGACCTATGTGATAAACTTAATGGCAGTAGTGTAACGGCTTTGCTTCTTCTTGTGGGGTATCCAAATCCTGCAGTAGCGTTGGTTAAAGCCATACGAAACGATTCTCGACTTGAAAAACTTCTGATTGGAGCTCCTGCAGGACAACCCGAGTTCAACGGTTGGATGAGTGAGTTACCGGCAAACGGTTCGGCAATTCCTTTTTTACGTTATATGCCTAAAAAACTAAACTCGCTTGGACTGTATGTGCTAGATAAAATACGCAAACATTTAGGCGAAGAGCCTTCATTTGTAGCTTTAGAAGGTTATGATGCTATTCATATTTTAGCTAACATTATGAGTCTGCATGGAATCAATCGAAATAGCATTGCCAATTCTTGGTCACAAGTAACTACAAATGGAACACGTGGAGAGATTAAATTATCACTGAATTCAGAGATGAATGTATGGCAGTGGCAAGAAGCTCCAGTTCAAGTAGTAGATAGAGACCCTTTAAATAAAAATCAATTTAGAGTTCTGTATGTGAAATAGAAATAAAACGATGCTAGTTCTTTTACTGATAAAAGCAAAAAACGTTTGCCAGCAAAAGCTATAATTAATGCGGGCTTCGGGCTTAAACGAAAGGTTTGCGTATTTTTACGATGTCCGCAAAATCTTTGGGATTTTGCTTTAAACAATAAAAAGAAAAAACAAAACAAAAAGATTTCGCTATGTGCGTGGCGGAAAGCAAACGCTAGTTTGCACCCGTACTGTTCATAGCTCAACCGTTGTAAAACATTATGAAAAATACTAATAGAGAAATAAATTATAAATTTTTACCAATGACAAAATATCTTATTCTTTTTTTAACCACTCTTTTTTTTAGTTGCACACCCGAAGAAGAAGAATGTGAATGCAACACTGGTTTAGGAACCATTGTTTATCCTTGTGAATTTGATTCACCTTGTGATTAACATAAAATTTATATTTAAAAGCACAGGAGAATTAGAGTAACTTATAAGAAATCAGAATGAAAATTTTATTGGATATTACCAAGAAAAATAAAAAAATCATATTTTTAGGGAAGGCTACACGCCCACAATGGCTATAATTCATTGCGGTTGAATTCCTAATCGGAATTCAACACTTATTTGCTATCTTTCCGCCGTAGCCGAAACCGATGGTGCAGCATTACTCATATCTTTTTATAGGTATTCATGTGTTCGCTTCGCTCGTGATGCCTGCGGCGAACAAAATTGCTTCCTGCGCCTTCGGCACACTCCCACCATTTTGCAAGGCTGAACCATCGAAAGGGCTACACCAAATTGCCAAGACCGTAGGATGAGCGACCTATCCGAAAAAACGCCGCAACGGCCCTAAACAACGCAACACATCACCGGCTAAACGCAATTTGATACGGCCCAATCCGTATTTTACGATTTTATGTACCTTCGGTTCAACAATCTAAATCCAGGGTCGCACT
>JBDWSS010000034.1:0-39976 GCA_039985375.1 Flavobacteriaceae bacterium | reverse complement strand
GGAAAAATATATGATTCAACCATCTTCCCTTTTTTTATGGTAAATGCATCAATTCGATGTAAATATCCGGTTACCATGCTATCCTTAACATGAAAAAGATACACGGTTTCGTTCTTAATCGTTTTGACCGTGCGTATGTCAGAATATAAGACTGATGTCTCCTTCAATTTTAAAGGGACCACTTCTTTTTTAGAGGCATATAGTACAATATTTTTAATATCATCTACTGCTGCCCCCATTCTAGTGTTCCAAGAAAAAACGCCCAATTTTCCGTCATTCGTAAGCGCGAAACCGAAATCACGTTTTTGATTTGGGTAATATGCTTCTATTTCTTTTAAAATATTTTGGGTCGATATGCCCTTTACAGTCTCCTTTATTTTCTCATTTGTATATGCGACCAATTGGATTGAGGATAGGCCATTGAATTGAATATTTGACAATTCATTGAACAGTGAATCTAAAGATTGTAAAACAATTTCTCCATCTAATAAGTTTTCCTCAAAATTGGAATAATTCCTGTTGGGACCACGATTGGAACAACTTAGTAAAAAACAATAAATAAAAAGCGCAAAAAGAATTTTATTATGTCTTGCGGGCATAATATAAAGTATTGAATGTGTTTTACTAAGTTGCAATTTTTTTGAAAGGTTAAAGGAGTGAATTGATCAATGTTTGATTTTAATTGATGTAGGAGCTATTTGGCTGTAGGGCTATATCTTCATTAAGATGCAGTTTTTGATATATTCTTTATTAACTTGCTGTACATGGCAGAATTCATAAAAATTTTTGAAGAAAATCCAAACCCAAGACAGGTGGAGAAAGTAGGAGATGTACTTCGTAAGGGAGGTTTAATCATCTATCCTACGGACACGGTCTACGGTTTGGGGTGCGACATTTCAAATTCTAAAGCGTTGGAGCGCATAGCCAGAATAAAGGGAATTAAGCTAGCAAAGGCCAATTGGTCCTTTGTATGTGCAGATTTGAGCAACTTATCTGATTACGTAAGACAGTTGGATTCAGCTACTTTTAAGATTTTAAAGAGAGCACTGCCTGGGGCATACACTTTTATTTTACCGGGGAGCAATAACCTTCCAAAAGACTTTAAAAAAAGAAAGACCGTGGGGATTCGAGTTCCAGATAATGCGATTGCGCAAGCTTTGGTTTTAGAATTGGGAAACCCTATCGTTTCTACCTCAATCCATGATGAAGATGATATTTTGGAGTATACCACAGATCCCGAATTAATTTACGAGAAATGGCGAAATTTAGTAGACCTTGTTATTGATGGTGGGTATGGCGGAAATGTCGCCTCTACAGTAGTGGATCTTTCTTCCGGGTATCCCCAGCTTGTTAGGGAGGGAAAGGGAGATTTGGATATTTTTTAAGTTTACCTAAAAAAGAAAAGCGGCCCTACTAAGGCCGCTTCATATAATTTATTGGAATAAAAAGGCTTATTTTCCAGAACCTCCAATAGCTGGATCTTTCATGCCTTCTTCTATCATGTTATAGAATTGATCAATTTTTGGAAGCACAACAATACGAGTTCTTCTGTTTTTAGCTCGTTCTGCAGCCGTGTCATTAGAAGCTAGGGGCACATAGAAACTTCTTCCTGCTGCCGTCATACGCTCAGGAGCTACATTGAAATCTTTTTGTAATGTTCTTACAATAGCCGTTGCTCTTTTAGCACTTAAATCCCAATTGTCCACCAATACCCCTCTGGAGAAAGGTTGATTGTCTGTATGTCCTTCCACTAAGAATTCAAAGTCTGGCTTGTTGTTCACCACTTTCGCAACTTTACCCAAAACACTTTTAGCTGCATTGGTAATATTGTAGCTACCACTTCTGAACAATAATTTATCCGAGATGGAAACGAATACTACACCCTTTTCAACGCTTACTTCTATGTCTTCATCATCCAAGTTGCCCAAAACTCCTTTAAGACTTTGCACTAAGGCAAGGTTTACAGAATCCCTTCGGGTAACCGCATCTTGAAGTTTTCTAATGGTTAAATCTTTCTCCTTTAGACTTTCCAAAGATTTTTCAAGATTTTCCGCGCCCTTGGTAGTAAGGGTGGTTAAATTGCCCATATTATTAATAAGCTCTTGGTTGTTGGCTTTTAAAAAGGAATTTTGATCCTCAAGTGTTTTCAGTTTTGCAGATGCCGTAGCTTTTTCTTCTAAACAATCGTTAAGCTTAACTGTTGCAGAGTTTAATAAATCTTGGGTTTCTTGCTGCTGTGCTTCTAACTCAGCATATTTTTTTTGTGATACACACGATGACAACAAAATTGCCATTGCCAATGTTCCTAGGAAAACTTTTTTCATGATTTAAATTATAAGTATTGTTATTAGGTTGATGCTAAATTTGTCAGGCAAAATTATACAAAAACTAAAGCCGCATTAATCTAAGCATCGTTAATCTTTTACTAAAATGTTAAAATTCTTTATTTGATGTACGAAATGAGACCAAACTATGGATGTTGTAGAGTAGTATTTTAATATAAAATTAGCTTTCTCCCTTTTTCCGTATATCTTTCTAAAATTAGCATAAAAACTGAAATGAGCCTTTAAAATGGCCACACAATGGTTGAATTTAAGTTGCAGGACAAAACGCATTGCGGCTATACCATCCAGAATAAGTCTTAAAAAAAGAATGGGAAAGGCTTTTTTTGCAGGTAGATTTTTGGTGATCGAGTATAGGGAATTGCGAAAATTAAGAAAAGTCTTTTTAGGGTTCATGTTTTCCAATGTTGATCCCCCTAGGTGGAAAACATGGCTTTTACCAACATAATAGATATGGTGTCCTAAATTTTTTGCCCTCCAACATAAATCAATTTCTTCCTGGTGGGCAAAATAGTCCTCATCAAATCCATTAAGCAACTGGAAAACATCACGTTTTATGAACATACATGCTCCTGTGGCCCAAAAAACTTCTTTTACATCATTATATTGTCCTTCATCTTTTTCCAAAGCTTGAAATATCCTGCCGCGACAAAAAGGATATCCCAACTTGTCAATGAACCCCCCGGCCGCGCCTGCATATTCAAAGTAATCCTTTCTTTTCAAGTCTAGAATTTTTGGTTGCAAAATTGCAGCTTCGGGAATATTTTTGAAAACATCAGTGATAGCGTCCAACCAATTTGGAGCGACCTCCACATCAGAGTTTAGTAGGCAAAAGATATCCGCCTCAATATGTTTTAGACCATCATTATAGCCCTTGGCAAAACCACCATTTGATTCATTTTGTATGAGATTAACGGAAGGATAGTTGTTCTTTACAAATTTAACGGAGTCATCGGAACTCGCATTGTCAACGACATGTACGTCGGCAATTTTCGAATATGCAATAACAGATGGGAGAAACCGCTCGAGCAAGCTTTTTCCATTCCAATTTAGTATGACGATGGCGATTTTCAAAACGGAAGCAAATTAACGGCTAAAATCAGGAATTTCCTTCAAAAACCTATATTTTTCATGCTCAGGGTCCATTTTACAGAAATAATGCTCAATACCATTGGTTACCATTAAGTACTTGGACTTTAGTTGATAATTGTATTGGGCAATTTGGTCAAAAGTCGCTTGTTCAATTTTAATCTCTGGGGCTTTGCACTCTACTAAAATTTGGATGTGACCATGGGGCTCAAAGACAACAATGTCATACCTCTTTCTTAAAGTATTGACAATCAACTGTTTTTCTACGTTGATAAGACTTTTTGGGTATTTTTTGGTGGAGATTAGAAAATGGATGGCATGCTGTCTCACCCATTCCTCAGGTTGAAGTGCAACAAATTTTTTACGGATAGGATCAAAGATGTAGCGCCCATTTTCGCTACTTTTGATTCTAAACGAATACTTTGGAAAGTTCAAGACTTGCATAGGGCAAATTTGATAATTTTTTTTGAATGGATAGGGTAAAAGAGATTGTAAGCGGCATTAATCAAGGAAATCCAAAGCCTATATATTTTTTAATGGGGGATGAACCCTATTATATAGATAAAATTTCCAAATATGTATCGGATACCGTTTTAACCGAAGAGGAAAAAGGATTCAATCAAATGGTTCTTTATGGCAGGGATACCAGTGTGGACGAAGTTGTTTCTAATGCCAAACGGTTTCCTATGATGGCGGATTATCAAGTGGTAATTGTTAAAGAGGCACAACACCTTTCTCGAAATATTGAGAATTTAGTGGGATATGCAGAAAACCCACAACCGACTACTATACTTGTTTTTTGTTATAAGTACAAAAAGTTGGACAAGCGTAAAAAATTGTATAAATCCATCCAGAAAACAGGAGAATTGTTCGAGAGCAAAAAACTTTATGAAAACCAGGTTTCGGATTGGATCAGGAAAATTTTAAACGGAAAGAATTATAAAATTTCCCCAAAGGCTTGTATGTTGCTTGTTGAGTTTTTGGGAACGGATTTGAGTAAAATTGCCAATGAACTTGATAAATTGACTATAGTGGTTCCGGAAACAACTGAAATTACCCCGGATTTAATCGAGGAACATATTGGTATTAGCAAGGATTATAACAACTTCGAACTTAAAAAGGCCATTGGAGAAAAGAATATTGCCAAGGCCACGCGAATAATCGATTATTTTTCCCAAAACCCCAAGGACAATCCCTTTGTAGTAACCATAACGCTATTGAATACGTTTTTCACCCAATTGCTACAATACCATGGACTTAGAGATCATTCTCCAGGTAATGTGGCAAAGACATTGGGTGTGAATCCATATTTTGTCAATGAGTATACCATTGCGGCCAAAAATTATCCAATGCGAAGTGTAAGTGGCATTATTTCAAGCTTGCGGGAATTGGACTTAAAAAGTAAAGGTGTGGGGGCAACCAATCTTTCCCAGGCAAATCTTTTGAAAGAATTACTGACTAAAATTGTATAGATCTACTTTCTGTCCACGCTGTATTTACCCGGTCCTAATAGAAATACAACAGCAAAAACAACAAAATAGAGCAAAGCCAACTCTTTTTTACGAAAAGGATCTGCCGCATGAACAACAAGAGCTGCAATTAGCATGGTAATCATCGTTGGTATTGTTGCCCATCGGGTCTTTAGGCCAATAATAATTAAAATGGGGCAGATAAACTCCCCAATTACAGCCAGGAACAATGAAGGAGTTTGTCCTATTCCCAATGGATTGGCAAATTCAGTATTACCGCTAATTAATTTTTGAAACTTGGAATAACCATGGGATAGCATAAAGGCAGATGGGACAATTCTTAGTAGGGCTAATCCTAGATTTGTCAATAGACTATTTTTCATAAGGGGGATATTTTTGTGAAAGTATAAATTATGTTTGAATGATTGTAAAAATGCCCAGTAAATTATCCAATGCAAAAGAGCTATTGAGACCAATATCCAATTGAATAATATAAAACGTTGTTAATTGTACGTAAATACTTAATAAAAACTTGGAAAAGCACTTGGATTTGCTTCATTCATAATTTGATAAACCTTTTCGAAAATATCCTCTACTCCTGGCTTCGAAAAATAATCCCCGTCAGAAGCGTAAGCCGGTCTATGCGCTTTTGCCGTTAGTGTCTGGGGAGCACTGTCCAAATATTGGTAACCTCCTTGCTTTTCAAGAATCTCCTGAAGCAGATAAGCTGAACATCCACCAGGAACGTCTTCATCAATAATCAGGAGTCGATTGGTTTTTTTCAAACTAATCACAACATCATGAGCAATATCAAATGGCAATAGGGATTGGGCATCTATAACTTCGGCATCAATACCTACTTCCAATAATTCCAAAGCTGCTTTCTCAACTAGTCTAAGGGTAGAACCGTAAGATAGCAAGGTAACATCATTGCCTTTCTTTAGGGTTTCCACTTTCCCAATGGGGGTACAAAATTCCCCAAGGTTAGCGGGCATTTTTTCTTTTAGTCTATAGCCGTTGAGACTTTCAATTACCAATGCAGGCTCATCACTTCTCATAAGGGTATTATAAAAACCAGCTGCCTGGGTCATATTTCTTGGAGCTAAAATATACATCCCTCTCAGAAGATGAACAAGCCCTCCCATTGGCGACCCGGAATGCCAGATACCCTCTAAACGATGCCCTCTGGTCCTTACAATTAAAGGAGCCTTTTGTTTTCCAACAGTACGATATAAAAGTGAGGCCAAATCATCGCTAAGGGTTTGTAGCGCATAAAGTATATAGTCAAGATATTGAATTTCCGCTATAGGCCTTAAACCTCTTAGTGCCAATCCAATACCCTGACCTATAATAGTAGTTTCCCTAATTCCAGTATCCGCCACCCGCAGGGGTCCGTACTTTTTCTGAAGTCCTTCAAGCCCTTGATTTACATCTCCAATTGCCCCAGTATCTTCTCCAAATACCATAACCTCAGGATACTTACTAAATATAGCATCAAAATTATCACGAAGGATAATCCTACCATCCACTAATTTTGATTCATTTGAATAGGAAGGAGAAAGCTCATTGATATTGGTCGCCTTCTTACTTCCTTCATTATATAGGTGTGAACTATATTTGGGTTGATATTCCTCTCGGAATCTTTTTATCCATTGCTGTAAGGCTGACTTTTCGGGAGTAGTTTCACCCAATAAATATCGAAATGCTTTTCTGGCATGCGTTGCCAAGTCCTTTTTTAAAGGCTCTTCGATGGCAATAAGGTCATTCTTGATTTTTAATATAAAATTGCGATTCGAGCTTTTGGCAGATGCATTTTCCAGTAACCGTACAAGCTGTTTTTTTGCAATAAGATGCGGTTCTAAAAACTCGGCCCAAGCTTCCTTTTTGGCCGCTCTGATTTCCTGCTTAATCTGCCTTTCCAAGTTTTTTAGTTCCTCTTCAGTAGAAATGTTATTCTCCAATATCCAAACTCTAAATCTTTTGTTGCAGTCGTTGTCTCGTTCCCATTCCAAGCGTTCTTCGGACTTGTAGCGTTCATGCGACCCAGAGGTGGAATGTCCTTGGGGTTGTGTAAGTTCCGTAACATGGATAAGTACGGGGACATGATTTTCCCGGGCAATATCGGAAGCATTTTCAAAAGCATGGATTAAGGCGGTGTAGTCCCAGCCTTTTACTTTGAACATTTCATAACCTTTATTGGATTCATCCCGCTGAAGTCCTTTCAGCATTTCAGAGATGTCTCCTTTGGTGGTGTGGAATTCAGCTGGAACCGAGATTCCATAAGCATCATCCCAAATTGAAATGACCATAGGTACCTGCATTACTCCTGCAGCATTTATGGTTTCAAAAAAATGACCTTCGCTTGTACTGGCATTACCTATTGTGCCCCATGCTACTTCATTTCCGTTGTTTGAAAAATTAGTTTGGTCTATTTCCTTAAGGTTTCGATATATTTTTGAGGCTTGGGCCAATCCCAAAAGACGGGGCATCTGTCCTGCAGTGCATGAAATATCGGCACTACTGTTTTTTTGCTGGGTAAGATCTTTCCATGATCCATCTTTATTTAAACTATGGGTTACAAAGTGCGCTCCCATTTGTCTGCCGGCGCTCATTGGCTCTTTTTCTATGTCGGTGGTGGCATATAGACCATGAAAAAATTCTTTCGGACTTAGATTTCCTAGGGCCATCATAAAGGTTTGGTCCCGATAGTAACCACTTCTAAAATCACCATTTTGGAAGGCTCTAGCCATAGCAAGCTGTGGTAATTCCTTCCCATCTCCGAAAATTCCAAATTTTGCCTTCCCTGCTAGCACCTCACGTCTCCCAAGCAAGCTACATTCCCTGCTAGTGACGGCAACTACATAATCCTTAAGTATTTGTGATTGAAAATCATCAAAGGAAATGTCGTTACTTGTACTGGGATTTGGTTTCATAGGTGATTTTTAAGCTTTGCAAAAATACAAAAACACTAGCAAAGAGGCAATATGTGAAACTATTAAAAAAATGATAATTTGATAAAGAAAAATCAAAATAAATGTAAGTTGTTTAAAATATTAAAATTTAAACACTTTTTTTTAAGAATATGCTAATCTAGAACCATTTTCTAGTAAAGAGTCCAACAAGGGTTTTGGGACTCATGGTAACAATAAAACGAATTCGCTCTCCATAATCTTGCTGGGCAATTTCCCATCCTCTATTTGAATAAACGGGAAAGTACAGTTCAAAATAATCGGTTACCAGATTCAAACGAACCCCAGAATCATAAACAAAGCGTGTGTTTTCACCTCTATTTTTTATGTAACCAAGATCGCCATAGGCCTCAATCCATTTCCAGATATTGGTACTGGTATTGGTAGTAATTATCCAATCATTGGCAAAGGGGTTTTCCAGTTGGGATTTAAAACCGCCCTCAGCTATAATTATCTGTTGACTATAAATTCCAGAATCTTCTGAACGGCCCAAATAGGGAAGGTCAAAAAGATAATCTGTTGGTCTGTCCAAAGCAAAGCTAAAAAAATCTGAATCTGTTTTATTGCGCAAAAACTTACCAGCGTATAAGCGGAAATTAAGCTGTCTGTTGCTTTCAAACAACATTCTGGACTCCAATTCAAAGGCCAATTTGGTGAAGTCACTGGAGTGTTGGGCGTCGAGGAACCAAGAGGTATAGTTTAAAATGTTATTGTCTACATCGCGATATCTTAGATTCAGTATACTATAATCTGGGTCTGTATCAATTTCTTGGGCTATATTTTCATCAATACTCCTAAATACGTTTCTGAAACGGAAAAGTAAGGATTGTCTTCTGTTGGAAATAAGGTTATCGGGTCTCCATCCAAAACTAATTGCCGGGGTAATCGTAGCAAAACGGGAATTTACCTGAAAATGCGAGGTGGAACTGGAAAAAGAATAGTTGGAAACGTACAATCCGCTCTTACCATGATATTTCCTATACCTAAAACCAGCCTTACCTACCAAAGTACGCTCCAAAAAGGAATAAGTAGGGGCAATATCGTAGTTAAAAGATCTTTCAAGAAAAGGCTTGTTATAAAGCCTAAACCCTGGTGTAACCCCATCGTAAATGTTAAAATTGGCTATGGGAACATAAAATATCTGGTTGTAATATGGGTTCTCGGTATCCTTAAAAAATTGAAATTTTAGCTTTTTGTTGCTCGAGAAAAATCCATTCAAGGTCTTCCAATTATCACGTTGATTGAATTCCGGGATTTTTTGGTCATAATTTAGTACAAGACGATCCTCGGTTTTTCGTGCTATGGTAAAGGTTTTGGAGGTGTCGATATCCGAAAACCAATACTTGGAAACCACAGAGTCTTTTTGTAAACCGAACAATGAAATTGGAACGTTGGTCTGTCTTTTGTTTTTTATGGTAAAGGTGATGGAATCTTCACTTTTTCTGATTTTCTTGATTTTAAAATCTATTTTTTTTCTTGTGGAAACATATTCATCAAAAAACCACGCAATGTCTTTATGGGCAAATTCCTCTATCACATTTTTAAAATCGGAGGCCGCAACCCGCGGATTTAAGCTATAGGATTTATAGAAAGAGATAATACTGCTATCAATTTTATTTGCTCCCAAATATTCTGACAAATATGACATTCCCAACCCGGCTTTATAGCCATTTGCTATTTTTTGATTGAATTTTATCAAAGAATCATTGGGTGTGGTCAGGGATTGATCAATATTTTTCCTTGCAGAGAGCATGCTTAACAGGGCGTACTGTTCATTGAAATTCATTTGTGCCATATGAAAGTTTTTAAACCCCCACAGCTTGGAAAGTTTGCCCGCCAGTTTTTGGTTGGGATAAAAATCCTCAACATACTTTATCATGAGATAGTTACCAATGGCATCATTGACCCATCGTTCCTTTCTAGGGTCCAAAAAAAGAGTTTCGTCTAGATAACTATGAATGGCTGTTTTTAAAAACTTCATTTCAAACTGAAACTGTTTTTCATAGGGCCTAATAAACGATGGTAATTGGTTAATTCCGTATAAGGGTGTTTTGTTGTAATCCAATTCACTCACCATAAGATTGGGGTGGGGGTAGCGACCTAACTTTTCATCTAAGAATCGTGTAATTTTATTAATTGAGATACCCTCGGAAATTTCATCATAATTATTGGATTCCAAATCTGTGGTAACCGTAAGAAATTGGGTTACATGTTTTGTGAATTTTTTATCACGCCCCAAAATAATCTTACAACTTTTTCGATTATTCGCCATTAGCTTTACAAACTGGCCCTCAGTAAAATCAACAAAACCATTTTCATCAAAATTGGTAGCAAGAAAGAGTTTGGGCGGAAACGTAAATTTAATCATGGTGTTAACGGGCTCCGTATACGGGTCATCCAAATCCATATTATCGTATAAGTGCCATTCACCATCGTAAATTGCTGGGGTCAGATACCAGTCTTTTAGGTAATATTCTCCATTGGGTCTAAACCCATAAGTGGTGAATTTACTGTGCGGGAGTTTGATTGTATAGGTTAGAAATAGTTGAACTGATTCACCTGGATTTAAAGCTTGAGCAAGCTCTATGCGCAGAATATCCTTATTACCCAAACGCTCCCATTGTAAGCCTTGGTAATCATGGCCAACAATACTTGTTATTTTTGTAAAGCCCCTTTCCCGATCTTTGGCTAAATGAAGGCTACGTTTGAACTCTTCAGCAAAACGTTTGGCTAAAGCCGTTTTTTTGTTGCTATATGCATGGTTCCAATCATTCAGATAAATAACAGAAAGTCCATCCGTGCTATTGTTGGAATACGTGAGTTTTTGTTTAATGTAAATTTCTTTGTTGGCATCGTCCAAAGTTGCCTCGATCTCATTTTTATGCTGTGACCAAACTGTTGGCGACACCAACAGGAGGAACGCGGATATAGTTAAAATGAGATTTTTGTTTACCAATGCTTGGGAGGAATTAGAAGTTGGGACTCAAGTTTTTACCTTTGTAGAAAGCATCAATAATTTCGACTACCTCGTCTTCGGTATCCACTATTTTGATGAGATCAAGATCTTTTGGACTTATGTTCCCAGCTTCAAGCATGGTTTTTTTAACCCAATCCATTAATCCCATCCAGAATTTGGAACCGACCAAAATAATGGGAAAGGTATGTATTTTGTTTGTTTGAATGAGTGTAATTGCCTCAAAAAGCTCATCAAGGGTACCAAAACCACCAGGCATGACCACAAAACCTTGGGAGTATTTAACAAACATTACTTTCCTTACAAAGAAGTAATCAAAATCCAGACTTTTATCGCTGTCAATATAAGGATTGTCATGCTGTTCAAAAGGGAGTTCTATATTGAGCCCTACTGAAGTACCACCGGCCAAACTGGCACCCTTGTTCCCTGCCTCCATAATGCCAGGGCCGCCACCGGTGATTACACCATATCCTGCATCTGCAATGCTTTTTGCAACTTTTACGGCAAGTTCATAATAAACATCCCCGGGTTTCACACGTGCTGAACCAAAAATAGATACGCAAGGGCCAATAGCGCTCATTTTTTCAAAACCATTAACAAATTCGCCCATAATTTTAAATAGGGCCCAAGAGTCATTTGTTTTTATTTCATTCCACCCTTTATGATGTTGTTCCTTTCGCATTTATATTTTCTTTATGGTTTAAACTGCTGGGGCAATTTTACGTTTAACGGCCTCTAACTCCTTTTTCAAAAACTTCGCAGTGTAGCTTTTATTGTCCTTGGCCACCTCTTCTGGAGTCCCTTTAGCTACAATCATGCCCCCTCCGCGGCCACCTTCATAGCCAATATCGATGATATGGTCCATCATTTTAATGACATCCATATTATGTTCTATTACCAAGATGGTATTTCCTTTGTCTACCAATTGGTTCAAAACTTCCATAAGCACCCTAATATCTTCAAAATGAAGTCCTGTGGTAGGTTCATCTAAAATATAAAAGGTGTTTCCCGTGTCTCTCTTGGAAAGTTCGGTAGCCAATTTTACACGTTGCGCCTCTCCTCCTGAGAGGGTTGTTGATTGTTGTCCCAAAGAAATATAGCCCAACCCTACATCCTTTATAGTTTTTAATTTTCTATGGATTTTTGGAATATTTTCAAAGAAATCCACAGCTTCATTGATGGTCATTTCCAAAACATCGGCAATAGACTTTCCTTTGTATCTTATTTCCAAAGTTTCCCTATTAAAACGCTTGCCATTACACGTTTCACATTCAACGTAGACATCCGGAAGAAAATTCATCTCAATAACTTTTAAACCTCCACCTTGACAGGTTTCACATCGACCTCCGGTTACATTAAAACTGAACCGCCCCGCTTTGTACCCGCGAATGGTGGCTTCTGTAGTTTTTGCAAATAAGGCACGAATTTCACTAAAAGTCCCAGTATATGTTGCAGGGTTGGAACGTGGAGTGCGCCCAATGGGAGATTGGTTAATATCTATAACCTTGTCTGCATGTTGTAAACCACTAATCTTCTTATAGGGCATGGGTTTTTTTACTCCATTAAAGTAATGTGCGTTCATAATGGGGTACAGGGTTTCGTTTATCAACGTTGATTTCCCACTTCCTGAAACTCCCGTAACACCAATAAGTTTTCCCAAAGGAAGTTCTACGGTTACGTTTTTCAAGTTATTTCCCGTGCAACCAGATAACACAATCTTTTTGCCAGTTCCCTTTCTTCGATTTATTGGGACTGGGATTTCTCGTTCTCCGGTTATATATTCAGCGGTTAAAGTATTATGTTTTCTAAGTTCTTCTGGCTTACCTTCCGAAATAATTTCACCGCCATGTCTGCCAGCTTTGGGGCCAATATCAATAACATGATCTGCGTGCTCGATCATATCCCGGTCATGTTCGACTACAATAACTGAATTTCCAATATCCCGAAGGGATATCAAGGAATTTATTAAACGTTCATTGTCCCGTTGATGCAGACCAATACTGGGTTCATCCAAAATATAAAGTACCCCGACCAATTGTGAGCCAATTTGTGTTGCTAGGCGAATCCGTTGTGCTTCGCCTCCCGATAACGATTTGGAGCTTCTATTTAATGAAAGATAATCCAAACCAACATCCAATAAAAATTGTAAACGGGTCTTAATTTCCTTTATAATTTCTTCTGCAATTTTCTTTTGATTACCCTCGATAGAATCTTCCAACATTTCAAAGAACACCGCCAGTTCGGCAATATCCAAATGGGCTAGATCTGCAATATTCTTTTCCCCAACTTTGAAATACAAAGACTCTTTCCGTAATCTGGCCCCTTGGCAACTTGGGCACTCCACTTTATCCATGTATTCCTTGGACCAGCGTTTTATGGAAGTGGAATTTGCTTCCTCAAATTGGGTTTTTATGAAATTGGAAATGCCTTCGTAGTCAATTTTATATTGTCGTTTTACTCCCAAGGTTTTAGAGTCCACCTCAAAACTATCTTTCCCACCGTTTAAAATAACATCTATTGCTTCGGCTGGGATTTTTTCCAATGGGTCGGTCATTTCAAACCCATAGCGTTGGGCTATGGTTTCCAACTGCTTAAAAGCCCAAGATTTTTTATATTCCCCAAGGGGAGCAATACCTCCGGTCTTAATGGACAATTTTTTATTTGGAAAAATTTTTCGCTCATTTACTTCGTAAACATGACCTAATCCATTGCATTTTGGGCACATTCCTTTGGGAGAGTTAAAGGAAAAAGTATTGGGCTCGGGAGTGGGGTAGGAGATGCCTGTGGAAGGACACATTAAATCCCTACTAAAATAGCGGGCTATACTTTCGCCCTCTTCCAGAACCATAAGCACATTGTTGCCACTATACATAGCTGTATTGATAGTTTCGTTCAACCTTTTGTGGAAATCCTCGCTTTCTACAACCTTCAATCGGTCAATGACTATCTCAATATCATGGGTCTTATAACGGTCCACTTTCATCCCTTTGGTGATATCCAGAATTGCCCCATCTACACGGACCTTTACAAAACCTTGCTTTGCAATTTGCTCAAACAGTTCACGATAATGTCCTTTTCGTGACTTTACCACTGGCGCCAGGATGTTTATTTTTTCTCCCTTATACGAATCAATGATCAGATTTTTAATCTGCTCGTCGCTATAACTTACCATTTTTTTTCCGGTATTATAGCTGTAAGCATCACCGGCACGGGCAAACAGTAATCGAAGAAAATCGTAGATTTCGGTAATGGTACCCACTGTGGAACGTGGCGATTTTGAAGTGGTTTTTTGCTCAATGGCAATCACCGGGGAAAGACCATCAATTTTGTCTACATCTGGCCTTTCTAGGCCACCTAAAAACTGACGCGCGTAAGCCGAAAAGGTTTCTATATAACGTCGTTGCCCTTCAGCATAAATGGTATCGAATGCCAATGAAGATTTCCCACTGCCCGAAAGCCCTGTAATTACTACAAGTTTTTCACGCGGAATGGTAACATCAATATTTTTTAGGTTATGTACCCTTGCACCCTGGACTTCAATATTTTCTTCGTAGTTGATCATAGCCAAAGACGCTAAAATACGGTTTTGAATGATAAAAAGGAAGTGACTTCTTGTTTCGTTTTTGTTAATTGATATCTTATTTTTGAAACCAAATAAATGTCATTTCGAAGAAGCGAAACAAGCGGGAAATCTTAATTGAAGAATTCTCGTATCCCTTTGGAATAACGAAAAAGATAACGATATGAAATTATTGGGCATAGGTTCCCGTATTGACCATCCTGAATATGGAAAAGGAGTGGTCACCAATGTATCTTCAAAGCACTATTGGGTTACTTTCTTAGAAAACGGACTGGAAACCATAGCTATAGACTCGGAATTTGAGGTCATTGACGGTGTGGAGGATGAAGTGGACAGTGTAAGCTTTTTTGATGTAGAGCGTTCTTTGGTTTCCATTCTTCAGAAATGGAGCGATACTTCTGAGAAAGTGGCCATTGCGGATAAATGGCGCGGAGGGAAATTAATCTTGGAACCAAGCGAGGATTTGGCTAGCAAGGAAATGCCCATTGACACCTTTTTTCATAAGATTGTAATGGTTCGGGATCGTATTCGGGTGATGGAACAAAAAATAAACAGCAGTAAAAACTTGGATGACCAAGAAAAGGTAGATTTGCAGCAATATATAACCCGTATTTATGGGAGCTTAACCACTTTTAATGTGCTTTTTAAAAGTAAAAGTGATCAATTTGTAGGGGAACGAAGCTAAGGATAAGCCTTATAAGGAAATAGTACCGTGTGAAGCAATTAAAAATCTGAAAATCATATATTTATAATTTTTATGAATTTTGTATTCCAAATGCGAATCAACAAAGTTCATTTAATATTCCCATAAAACTAAAAATACAAGCCTTTGATGGCAATATGGTTTTAGCAGTTCTCTGTTCATTGTACCATTTCCAAAGCCCACTCCTCTTGTTTCTTTAACAAGTTACGTAATGCGTGCTTAATAATCCATTTGCATTCTTTTGTGGCATTCAATGCCCATCGCTCAATCAAAGTCTTGGCAATTTGTGGGTTATCCTTTAAAATATCATTGATACAATTCGCAACCGAAGTTTGAACATACTTACTGGTATCGTCTTTTAGGTTTTCAAGAATAGGAAGAATGGGAGAGGGGTCCTGTACAAAACCATCCAATTTACTGGCCCATGGTAATCGAGGTCGCAATCCTTCACTGCTCAAACGTCGCACATGCTTATTTTTATCTTTTGACCATGTTTCCATAACCTTTAAAGTATGTTTTGGATACACTTCCAAGTAAGGGCGAATGGTATATTCACCAGTGTTTCTTTTGGTAATTTCATTGATGGCCAAAAAGGATAGTTTAAGATGGTTCAAACCGTACTTTTCTACATATTTTGCTATTGGCATTACCCAATAAAATTCCTTGAACATTCCTGTTTCTTTGGTGTTTTCAGGCCCAAGAATTTTTAAAAGCTGATTTAAAGCTGTAGGGTAAGCATCGGGAAGGTGAAATTTTAAAGCATCTGCAATCCACTCCACGCGATCTTTGAGTTCCAAATCATCCACTCTTTCGGAAACACTGTTAACAAAGGAAATTTTATTAAAATCTACCCCATGCTCTAAAAGCTTATCCGCAAGAAGTCCAGCTAATTCTATATCAAACCAAAGTTTCAACTGTTTAAAGGCCATTATTACGCGGTCTCCTTCTTTTCGCTAAGGTACCTCCAATGTCTTTTGGCTGTACGTTGGGTTAGTAATTTTCTATTGATTTGGGATTTGATAGGGATTGTTTTAATATCATTGTTCCAAAACGTTTGGGAATCGTGCTTCCCAGCGCAAAAAACTTCCTCAAGATTCAGGGAAACCAATTCCACATGACTTAAAGTATAAAATATACCGTACTTGCGTTTTATATCGTAAATAAGCCATTGCTGGTTTGCATATCGGTTGCGAAAATGTTTACTGATTAGAGGAAGGATATCAAAATCCGATGCGACGGTGGCAAAATGAATATCGTCTTTGGTTAATTGAAAACACACCGAGGCTTCCATGCGTTGTTTTTCCCTTCTTACCGAGCGTGCTAGTTGACCAATGCGCAATACGTCATCCGTATAGTCCAATATTCCAGTTTTGGAAACCATCAATTTTTGGATATATGAAAAAAGCATGGATTCAATACCCTCTGCCTCACTTAAGAAAGCAAAATAGACATTGGTAATGGCATTATGGCTTTTACTTCGAATACCATTCCATACACGCTTTGCCTGTTCTACATTGGTAAAAATGGTTTCCGTTTCGGAAAAGAGTTCGTTTTGCTCTTGGGAGTTTCGTTGGATGTCAACTACATTATTTTTTTCAAAAGCCGCAAAAATAGCGGTTAGAAAACCGTTGAAACTACCGTCATAAATAAGCGTTTTAGAGTCTTTCATCATAATTGGATTTTAGCTTAAACGAAGCCCTTTGTTTTTTAACCTTATAAAAGACTTTTTGGCCTTGCTTTTAAACACGACAAACTCATAGCCCAGATTTAAAATTGCATGACGACTACGCTCCAAATAATATGCGTGTTTTTCGGCAGGTAAACTTTCGGTGGTATGATTTAAATAATCCATAGTGCTTTGTAATTAATCCAAAAATATGGAATTAATCCTAATTATGGAAATAATCCAAATAATATTTTGGAAATAATCCAAAATAACTATATTTGGTGCGTTGAATGTCAGCTCGATCGCAGTCGAGAGGTCTTACAATGAAGAGTTTAATAAGGTCTCGACTGCGCTCGACCTGACAGAAAAGAAAATATGGAAAATGAATTAACCCTAAAGCGCTTTACTGAGATCAGGAGGGAATTGGGCCACACTCAGTCCGGGTTTGCAAAGTTGTTGGGCGTTTCAAACACCACTGCAGATATTGAACGTGGGCGTACCAAATTATCTGGTAAGGTGGTTTCTGAATTGTTGCGGCAATTTAACATCAACCCACTTTGGTTGTTCGGTGAAAGTGAAGAAAAACATCTGGAGACTACCCGTACCAGTGTAATCCCAAAGGTGGTTACCATCAATAGTTCAGAAAACGAAAATATGGTTTTAGTCAACGCTAAAGCAGCTGCAGGATACCCTCAGAATATCGCCGATACCAGTTGGTACCAAGAGTTGCCCGCATTTGACTTACCCATTCCAGAGTTTCGCAATGCCACATACCGTGGTTTTCAAGTTGAAGGAGATAGTATGCTACCTAATCTAAAGCCAAGCGATTGGGTGTTGGCAAGGGCGGTTGAACATATAGATTATGTAAGCGCTAATAAAATGTATGTAGTAGTATTACAGGATGCTGTATTGGTCAAGAAGATTGAAAAAAGACCTAATTCCAATAACATTACTTTGGTTTCTTTAAATGAAACTTATCCACCCTATGATATAAAGCCTTTTCAAATCCAAGAGATTTGGGAAGTGAGCAGTAAACTTACCTTTAATGTAGATGCCACAACCGAGACAGGTTTGTTGCGACAATTGCAGCAGTCTATGGAGGATTTAAAACAACAAATGGGGCAGGTAAAAAACTAGGAAAACCCGTTCTTGATTAATTTGTAGTATATCCTCTAACTTTTCCCAAGTTCAATTTCATGGGTCCAATCTTATGTGCTTTTGGTAGAAAAGCGCCACTTTCGGTAAGTTGCCAATCGTCCCACGAAGCTTCAATACCACCAATTGGGATGATTTTCACCCACATTTTAAAGCTTATAGGAAACCCATCTGGGTTCAGTTTCCACAAGTAACTATCTCCAGGAGTGGTTCCGCCTTCGGAATAAGAAACCAGAAGCGCTTGGGAACCATCCTCCAAGGATACAATACTTCGTGCCGTTCCTGCATCAAAAATTTTATAAGGCGCTACCAACCAAAAAGCGTCATTGTTAAACATCTTGAGCGCTTTGGCTATTGTCAGTTTTTCCTTTTTTTTTGAGAGCCTCCTTTTAGATTTTGTTACGCTACTTTGGTTCTCATTACCAATGTGTAGAAGCACCTGGTAATCATCCCATTTTACTTCTACCACCCCTTTTTGTTTATCCCATTTATATTGGTTGGAACCATTGCGGTATGACCATTCTAGAAAGCGGGTATCCTTGTATTTTTGAAAATTGAGTGCCTTTAACATTTTATGTGCGAGCTGATCCGCTTTTTCATCGGAATCTCTTTGCGGTAAGGGTTCGTGTATAAACCAAGCCATAAGCAGGAGTCCCAAAACAAGAAATCCAATGATTTTGAAAACACTTTTCATTGAAAAAATCGATCTTTTATACTGGATGCCAATATGTCGGCAGCTTCAGGGTGATGTCTGAACCAAAGTTCGGGTTCAAAAATTTCTAGTTCGGCCAAAGCCAATCTTTCTTCATTATCCCTAAAAATATCCACCCTGGCATACAAGGGAAGTTCCGGTGTCACCTGGATCACTTTTTCCGCAAAAGCTATCTCTTCATCCGTTGGATTGTACTTATGCACGCTACCGCCATAATCATCTTGAACCCGAAAATCACCTGTCTTTGCAATTTTTAGAATGGCATGTGTGAACTTTCCATTGAAAACCATCATGGATATTTCCCCTTCGGCAACAATATTTTTTTGAAATTCCTGAAGCATCATGGCCTCTTGAGTAATTAGTTCCTGGAATATGGGTTCATACTTTTCATATTCTCGCCCATGAAATTTATAGGTATGTCTTGCTCCTCCTGCAATACATGGTTTTAAAACAAAATCTTCGGCGATAAAACCAAGGGTCTCTTTGGCTTTCTGGATGGAGTTATTTAGGGTTGTTTTATTTTCGGGTTCAATAAAAAGGGTTCGTGGTATATGTACATCCTTGGTGCTAAGATCCTGCATATAGTGCTTGTCTATGTTCCAATCAATTAACTTTTTTGAGTTTATGAGTTGGGTTTTTTCGGAAACTGATTTTAGCCAGTTGGAAAACTCAGGAAATCTATCAAAGTAATCCCAAGTAGCCCTAAATAAACCATATTTTGTAGTTGTCCAATCAAAGGTTTCATCATCCCAAGCTTTTCTTATAACATGAATTCCTTTTTTTCTTAGGGCTTTGGATACCAGTTCATCTTCCAGCAACACATTATCAATATACGAATCGCTCTTTTTGGGATTTATATACCTCCTTTCCGTAAGGATAACAACATCATGCATATTGCTAGTTTAATATCCAACTGCGGTATCGTCACCACGTTTATCGGCGCCACCTTCCAAACTTCCATCTCCCAATACGCGGATGGCATCTACTTTTCCAATTATTCTATTCTTTCCCTCATGGATTGAATATTCTTTTGTCTTAAGACTGGATTTTAGTTCTTCTGAAAATCCTTCTTCTTCAAAAATTACAAGATCGGGCAACCATTGGTGGTGAAAACGCGGCGCATTTACGGCTTCCTGCATACTCAGGTTAAACTCATATACATTGAGAATGGTCTGTGCTACCGCCGTAATTATAGTTGACCCTCCAGGGGTGCCTACAACCATATATAATTTACCATCCCTTTCCACTATGGTGGGTGTCATACTGCTTAACATACGTTTTTCAGGAGCAATACTGTTTGCTTCGGCACCAATTAACCCAAACATATTGGGAACGCCAGGCTTGGCGCTAAAATCGTCCATTTCATTGTTTAGGAAAAAACCGAGTTCAGCGCAATACAATTTGGAACCATAGGCTCCATTGAGTGTTATGGTAGCGGAAATAGCATTTCCTTGAGCATCTACAATAGAGTAATGGGTAGTTTCATCACTTTCCAGAATGGCTACCTCTCCATGGGAAACTGCAGCCGAAGGGGTAGCTTTATCAAAGGAAAAATCCTTCATTCGTTCTGCGAGATAGTCATCGCTTTGCAGGACATCTAAGGGAATATCCACAAAGTCCGGATCTCCAAGAAAGTAATTTCGATCCGCATAGGCCCTACGCGCAGCTTCAACAAAAAGTTGCACTGTTTCCATAGCATTATGTCCAAACTCTGAAACCGGATAGGGTTCCATCATTTTGAAAATTTGGTTCATGGTTACCCCACCGCTGCTTGGGGGACTCATTGAAATTATTCGTATGTCCCTGTAATCAAAGACCACTGGGTCACGCCATTTGGCTGTGTAACGGGCCAAATCTTCCACTGTAACGAATCCTCCGTTTTCCTGGATAAATGCGGCCAACCTTTGAGCTACTTCACCCCTATAAAACCCATCTTTGCCCTCTTTTAAGATTTTTCCGAGAGTTTGGGCCAATTCTGGATATTTAATAGTATCACCAGCTTTAAAATTAGCGGCATACTTGGTGCTGTCCCCATTAACTTCAATAAAGCTTTCTTTTACCCTTTCCAGTCGTTCTGCTTGTTTTTTAGTTACAACCACCCCTTTCTTGGCTAGGGAAATTACCGGTTCTAGGACGTCTTGCAGCGGCAAGGACCCCAATTTTCTGTGGACCTCCATTACGCCGGCAACAGTTCCTGGAACCCCTACCGCGGTTGCCCCAATAGTGCTCATACCTGGAATGACATTCCCTAATGAATCCAAATACATATCCTTGTGGGCAGACAATGGCGCTTTTTCTCTGTAATCCAATGCTCCAATTTCACCACCAGTTTTTCGATAGACCATAAAACCACCTCCTCCTAAACTTCCTGCAAATGGATATGCTGCGGCCAAAGCAAATTCCACACCTACCATGGCATCAAATGCATTTCCGCCTTTTTTCATGATTTCCACACCAATTTTGGACGCTTCTTCCCTCGCAGAGACTACCATAGCCTTCTGAGTAACCAACCCGGTTGGAACAGCAGGTTGCTTTTTGCAATTACAAAAGAATATCAGTGGAATAATAAGGATTATTTTTCGCATAATTGAGTTAGTTTTTGTTGAGAAAAAATGATCAGTTCCTTAAAAAAATCTGTGAATTCAGTTTCAAATTCGCCATAATGTTTTTCCAAATCCAAAATAGCAAAATTCATCTTTGATTTATTATTGGTACGGCGGTTCATGCCATTGAGTACTCTTGATATACCACGAAGATTGGCATAGCTGAGCAGCCAATTATCAGCAATCATATAGGGCATTAGTCTTTGGGTACCCAAAGGAAGTATTGCATAATTCTCCTCCAAGAGGTCATAAAAGTCTTCCACAAAAACAGATAAGGAAACGTTTGAGTAGTCAGACCAGTTCTTAGCCAAAAAATGGTCGTAGAAAATGTCTACAATAACCCTACTGTAATGACTGTAATTTTTGTGAAGTCGCTTACTACTTTGCTTAGTGATAGGATGGGAATCCGTAAAAGTGTCTATCTCCCGATGCAACAAAATACCTTTTTGGATTTTTTCTGGGAAATGACCGAATTTGTTCCCTCGTATATGATCTGCAAAAAAATTTCCCAAGGCAATTTCCCTGTCGTCAAAAGATAGATATATATGCGCAAGGAAGTTCATAGGTGAAATTTACAAATTCGAAACATGTAATCCAGAATAGGCATTTATATTTGCAAAAACTTTTTCAACAATTTATGACGCTTATTAAATCAATTTCTGGAATACGAGGAACTATTGGAGGTTCAACAAACGATAATCTTACTCCAATAGACGCCGTGAAGTTTGCTGCAGCATATGGAACATGGTTAAAAAATTACTCAGGAAAGGAAGCATTGACCGTGGTTATTGGGCGTGATGCGCGATTATCTGGAGAAATGATCCAGAATCTTGTAGTGTCTACACTTGTTGGTCTGGGAATTGATGTGGTAGACCTAGGACTTTCCACAACGCCAACAGTAGAAATAGCGGTTCCTTTGGAGCATGCTGATGGAGGAATAATACTTACCGCTAGCCATAATCCCAAACAGTGGAATGCACTAAAGTTGTTGAATGAAAGAGGTGAGTTTTTGGATGCAAGGGAAGGGGCAGTCATTTTGGAGCTCGCTGAAAAAGAAGATTTTGATTTTGCCGAGGTAGATGACTTGGGAAAAATCATAAAGAACGATGCTTATATAGATATTCATATTGACGAGGTTTTAAAATTGTCCCTAGTAGATGCGGATATTATTAAGAAGACTGGTTTTAAGGTTGTTGTGGATGGCGTGAATTCAACTGGAGGAATTGCCATTCCAAAGTTGTTGAACGCGTTGGGTGTTGATGTCATTGAACTGTATTGCGAACCAACTGGCCATTTTCCACATAACCCCGAGCCTTTGAAGGAACATTTGGGCGATATTAGTGAACTGGTCGTAAAGGAGAAAGCCGATTTTGGCATTGTGGTAGATCCGGATGTTGATAGACTTGCCTTTATAAGTAATGACGGAGAAATGTTTGGAGAAGAATATACGCTGGTTGCTTGCGCAGATTATGTGTTGGGGAAAACTCCTGGGAATACAGTTTCCAATCTATCTTCTTCCAGAGCGCTGAGAGATATTACCGAGAAACATGGAGGAACATATGAGGCGGCTGCAGTAGGAGAAGTAAATGTTGTTACCAAGATGAAGGCAAATAATGCTATAATAGGGGGTGAGGGCAACGGTGGAATTATTTATCCCGAAAGTCACTATGGAAGGGATTCTTTAGTGGGTACGGCCTTGTTTTTAATGTTGATGGCTGAAAAGGGCGGGACAGTTGCAGAACTTCGGGCAAGTTACCCCGCATACTTCATGAGTAAAAAGAAAATTCAGTTGACCCCGGATTTGAATGTTGATGGTATATTGGCCGCCATTCAGGAAAAATATGAAGAAGAGGATGTAAGCACCATAGATGGGGTTAAAATTGACTTTCCCGAAAATTGGGTACATCTTCGAAAATCGAACACAGAACCAATAGTTCGAATTTATACCGAAGCCAAGTCCCAAGAAACGGCGAATACCCTAGCCAATAAAATTATTGGGGAAATAAAAACGATTGCCGGTATCTAACTCGCTAGAATCCTAACCGTTTTTTTGATCAACAACGGGCTTGGAAGTATAAAGCTTTTCCGGGGCTTTGTCCTTATGTTTCCACCGCTTATGGGTCCAAAAATAAAATTCCGGTGCTTCATAAATGGATTTCTCCACTTTCTTTAAAAAAGCTTCAGAAATTTCATAGTCGGGCGTTGTTTTTGAATTTTCAGCCAAAGATTCAAAAGTAGCCTTATAATGTCCACGTTTTACTTTTTTTACCTTTAGATAGAGCGGAGTAAGACCGTGTTTTTTGCACAATTCTTCTCCACCAACATGAACAGGTACCGTAATACCCATAAATGGAAACCAATGTTTTGCCTTAATAAGCATTGGCGATTGATCGCTGACAATGCCTACCGTATACAATTTTCCTTTTTTGGTGAGGTTGGCGAGCGTTGTTCGCGAATCGAAAGTGGTAATCAGGGTAGTACCATATTTACTTCGGATATCCCGTACCAACTTATCGAAATATTTGTTTTGAATACGTTGATAAATTGCATACCCACTTGACTTCACCAAGGAATTCAGCGAAAAAACCCATTCCCAACTGGCATAATGAGGCATCATGATCATAATGCTTTTACCATTATTCTCTAATTCAAGGGCTTTTTCAACATTGGTAAAAACATATCTCTTGTTCATTTGCTTTTTGGAAATGCTCAAGGTTTTTATCATTTCCAAAAACATATCGCATAAGTGTCTGAAGAATTTCTTTTCTATTTGCAGCCGCTCATCCACCGACTTTTCAGGAAATACCAGTTCCAAATTGCTGCGGACCACCTTTTTGCGATATCCAATGATATGATAAAGCAAATAATAAACACCATCGGAAAGGAAATAAAGTACCCTAAAGGGAAGTCTGGAAATTAACCAGAGAAGCGGATAAATAAGGATGAAAGTGGTTAACTGCATAGATAATTCTTGCCGCAAATATAGCTATATTTGCTACTAAATTTTATTGGTATATGTACAATTTGCATGCAGTTACAATTGCAATTATTGCTGCGAACATTATTGTTTCCTTGCGTGGATTTAGCGATACTGTTTTTTTTGACAGGTATAAGTTTAGCATCGGAGGTATTAAGGCTGGGCAACGTGAGAGGACTGTTACTTCTGGTTTCTTGCATGTGGATATTTCCCATCTCTTTTTCAATATGTTCACCCTTTATTTTTTTGCCAATGTGGTTATTGATTGGTTTGGCGCGGTAAAATTTGTTATCATCTATTTTATTAGTCTGATAGGTGGTAGTCTTTTAGCGCTTTTCTTTCATAAGAACGAGCCTTATTATAGTGCAGTTGGCGCAAGTGGTGCGGTAACCGGGATTCTCTATGCTGCCATTTTACTGAATCCAAACATGCAACTGGGAATTATGTTTATACCCATTCCATTACCCGCCTATGTTCTGGGCATAGCATACTTGTTATACTCCATTTATGGAATGAAAAGTAGATTGGGGAATATTGGGCATACTGCCCATTTTGGAGGTGCAATAGGAGGCTATGCTATAACATTGTTGTTTCGTCCAGATCTTTTAATTACAGAGACCTTGATTGTAATCTTATTGGCCATTCCCATATTGATACTCTTGGTTTTGCAAAGGACAGGAAAAATATAGGACATAAAAAAGCCCTGGATTTAAATCCAAGGCATATTGACCTTCATATTTAAGTGGTCATCGCTAGTTAAGTAACTCTGCCACTTTTTGTTCTAAAGCTTCACCCCTTAAATCTTTGGCTACAATAACTCCATTTTCATCCAAAAGAAACGCAGCGGGTATGGCATTGATATTATACAATTGTGCCACAGGGTCTTGAAAACGTTTTAAATTGGAGATATGGTTCCATGCAAGTCCGTCCGATTCTATTGCATTTTTCCAGTCCTCTGCTCTCGTATCAAGGGATACACCAATAACATTGAGTCCTTTGTCATGGTACTTGTTATATACAGAAACTATGTTTGGGTTTTCGGCACGACAGGGTCTGCACCATGCTGCCCAAAAATCAACTAAAGTCAATTTTCCCTTTACATCATTGAGTGCAAGTAAATCACCATTTGGAGTTGGAGCCTCAAATTCCGGTGCTCTACTACCAATATCTGTATTTTTTGATTTATCCAATTGTTCTTTGAGCTGTTTTCCAGGAGTTGTGGCCTTCATTTCCGGGGTAAAAGCGTCATATATTTTTTGGATTTCATCATTCGTAATAGCTTTTCTCATGCTTAAATTCCCTAAAATCAACACAGAAATCAGTGCATTGGGATTTTCTCTTGCATAATCAACATTGAGGTTTTTCGCCTCTTCTTGAAGCTCTAGATACTCCTCCTGCAATGCAGCCACGGTAGCTGTATCTTGTTTTGTCGATGCGGCTTGTAAATCGGTCCGCATGGACATTGCCATCTCAGACAGCTTTCTAGACTCGCTTAAAAAATCCATGTACAGCTCATTTTGAAGGGAGCCTTTTAAGTCTGCATAGGTGAGACTATCTTTTTGGAATTTTATTTCAATATCCCCGTTTTCCAACACAAATGGAATGTTTCCCCTGCCAGATCCGATAAAAATATAATGAAGCTTAGGTTCTTCCTGTTCCCCATTAAAACTAAAAAGCCCATTTTCAACCGCAGTAGTATCGATATCAACTAATTGGTTGGTTGAATCTGTGGTCTTTAGGAAGATTTGGGTGCCGTTATCAAGTCCCCCCCTAACTGTGCCATTCAGGGTAAAACCCTCTGGTTTTGAGTTACAGGATGCCAAAAACAGTACCCCTAAAGTAATTGCAAATACTTTTTTCATTTCTTACTATTTAAGCTGCTAAGTTATTCATTCCTTATCGCAAAAAAAAGCCCCTGATATTTTGTAAACATCAAGGGCATGAATTTTTGTTCAAAATTAGAATTGATATCGGATGCCCAAGGCAATATCGAAATCAAAATCATTGTCAAACCCATCGTAGCCCAACAATCCAATTTCAGGTCTGAAATCTAGTGATATTAGTAAGGGAATATCAAAATTATATTCCACCCCAATGTCCCCTGCTGCAAAAACGAAAAGGCCATCGTTGTTATCATCATTGGGAATGGCTTCAAAATCTACACTTCCCAATCCTCCACCAACACCATAATACCAATTAAAATTGCCATCCAGTTGGTGCACCCATTGGTATACTCCAGATAATTTGAAGGCATCAAATCCCCGACTATCCCTCCATCCTAGGTTAAACTCGGCACGATTATATCTTCCAATGGATTTTTGATAGGAAATTTCGGCACCAAACCCATCACTGTCCCCTAAACGAAGCCCTAAAGCATGATCAGAAATGTCTTGGGCATAAGTTGCGAAAGTTGCAAATAAAAAAAGACCTGCAAATAATGTGGTAATCTTCATAAGTTTCTCAATTAGTTAAAAATTAAAGATAGCTTTGTAAAGCTTTCTGACAATAAAACTGAATTAGATAACCAAAAATTGTTCCAGATTGGATAAATCTTTGTTTAAATCACTCTCCCAAGAATTACAAGGTGAATTATTTACGGATGACTTGAGTACGACATTATACGCTACTGATGCATCTGTATATCGCAAGAGGCCAATGGCTGTGGCTTATCCTAAAAACAAGGAAGATATTAAGACCTTGATTGCGTTTGCCAATAAAAGAGATGTGGGGCTTGTTCCAAGGACTGCAGGAACCTCTTTGGCAGGACAATGTGTCGGAGAAGGTATTATTGTGGATGTATCCAAACATTTTACCCAAATCTTGGAACTGGATAAAGAAAAGAAACAAGTTCGGGTGCAACCGGGTGTGGTAAGGGATGAACTGAATCAATATTTGAAACCCTTTGGTCTTTTTTTTGGTCCAAACACCTCAACTTCTAACAGATGTATGATAGGGGGAATGGTGGGGAACAATTCGTCTGGCACAACTTCCATTCAATATGGGGTTACAAGGGATAAGGTGATGGCCATGGAATGCATTTTGTCCGATGGCAGTGAAGCTTTTTTCTCTGACTTGGACAGGGAGGGCTTTTTGGTCAAGAAAGAACAAGTATCTCTTGAGGGGGGCATTTACAATACAATCCATACTGAACTTAGCAGTATTGAGAACCAAGAAAATATAAAAAAGGAATTTCCAAAGGCCAGCATTCATAGAAGAAACACGGGGTATGCTGTGGACGAACTATTAAAGAATGTTGTTTTTGATACCAATCGAAACGAGGCTTTCAATTTATGTAAATTGTTATCAGGGAGTGAGGGGACATTGGCATTTACCACAACCATAACCTTACAATTGGATGATTTACCTCCTCCTTTATCGGCAATGGTGGCAACTCACTATAGGACCTTGGAAGATTGTTTGAGTGATGTGGCACCAGTAATGCAACACAGCCTGCATACCTGCGAGATGATGGACAAGGTAATTCTTGACTGTACCAAGAACAACAGGGCCCAAATGACCAATCGATTTTTTGTGGATGGAGACCCGGAAGGCGTCTTAATGTTAGAGGTGAAGGCTTATACAGAGGAAGTATTGGACCAACAGCTGAACGCATTGCTAAAAACCATTGATGATTCAGGCTTAAGTTATGCAAGTCCTATTTTAAAGGGAAATGATATTGGGAAGGCCTTAGAACTTAGAAAAGCGGGGCTTGGCCTATTGGGCAATATGGTGGGAGATAGAAAAGCGGTTGCATGCATCGAGGATACCGCCGTAGCCATAGAAGATTTAAAGGATTTTATTGGGGAATTCACCCAGATTATGAAAGGGTACGATCAAAAAGCGGTCTACTACGCCCATGCCGGGGCCGGCGAATTGCATTTACGGCCTATTCTCAATCTTAAAAAAACCGAAGACGTTACCTTGTTTCGCTCCATTACTACCGATGTAGCAAAACTGACCAAAAAATATAATGGCAGCTTTAGTGGGGAGCATGGGGACGGTATTGTACGCGCCGAGTTTATTCCATTAATGATAGGGGAGAACAATTATGATCTCTTGAAACGAATAAAATTGTTGTTTGACCCAAACAATATTTTTAATCCTGGAAAAATAGTTGACGCTTTTCCAATGGATGAATCCCTGCGTTATGAGATTGATCGGTCGGAGCCAGAGGTTAAAACCTTAATGGATTTTTCGGATAACGAAGGAATTTTAAAAGCTGCGGAAAAATGCAATGGAAGTGGTGATTGCCGAAAAAGTCATCATATGTCTGGCGGTATGTGCCCAAGCTATCATGCTACAAAAAATGAAAAGGATACCACAAGAGGTAGGGCCAATGCTTTAAGGGAATTTTTGACGCACTCGGAAAAGCCCAACAGATTTGATCAAAAAGAACTTAAGGAGGTTTTTGATCTATGTCTTAGTTGTAAAGCCTGTGCAAGTGAATGCCCGAGCAATGTAGATATTGCCAATTTAAAATCTGAATTTTTATACCAGTATCAGGAATCCAATGGGTATTCCCTGCGGAGCAAGTTGTTTGCATACAATACCAGGTTAAATGCAATTGGGAGCAAGTTTCCAGGTATCACGAATTGGGTGTATAGTTCCAAGATGCTGGAGGGGCTACTCAAAAAAATATCTGGAGTAGCTTCGGAAAGAACCCTTCCAAAAGTCTATCGATTTAATTTTCGGGACCACCTGAAAACAACTCGGGGCAATACAACACAGTCATTGCAGAAAGTGGTTCTTTATATCGATGAGTTCACCCATTATCTTGATATTGCGGTTGGGAAGGATGCGATAGAACTACTGTGTGGACTTGGATATGATGTGCAGTTGTTTTTTGGTGAAAGTGGCCGAACCTATTTGTCCAAAGGGTTCTTGGAACAAGCCAAAAAGCTTGTTGAAAAGAATATGAAAGCCATGGAAACAATTCTCCAAGAAGGTATACCCATTGTGGGATTGGAACCTTCAGCTGTTTTGTCTTTCCGTGACGAATACAAGAGATTGCACCCCAATAAGGAGCTGATAGGAAAATTGGCAGATAATTCTTTTCTTATTGAGGAGTTTTTGGCTTCAGAGATTAAGGTGGGAAATATAGCTTCGGACCGTTTTACCCATGAGGAGAAAACAATCAAAATACATAACCACTGTCACCAGAAGGCATTGTCCAATCAGAAAGTGACTTTCGATATACTTAATTTACCCAAAAATTATAAGGTAACCATAATTGCATCTGGTTGTTGCGGCATGGCAGGTTCTTTCGGATACGAGGAGGAGCATTACAAAACCAGTATGCAGGTAGGCGCTCTTAAATTGTTCCCGGCAGTGCTTAAGAGCTCGACAGACACTATAATTTCTGCCAATGGTACAAGTTGCAGGCATCAAATAAAAGATGGGACGAAAAGGGATGCCCAACATCCGGTATCAATCTTACGTCAAGCCTTGATTGTCTAATGGTTTCAGGTCTTTTTTTTAGTCTCAATATCTTCATCGGAAATTAAATCATCCGCCCCCGCTGTTTTATCGGTAATGGATGCAATTAATTCATTCATATCCATTTCCTTGAGGTCCTCATCAACAAAAAATGGCGATAGTTTATCATGATTATAATGGTAAATCCTCCAACGTTTAAAGGAGTATTCCAGCGCTGTTAAATTTTCTACCCAATCTCCCGAGTTAAGATAAACGCAACTTCCATGTTTATTTTCATAGCGTTCTTTTTTGGGTTGATGAATATGGCCACATATTACATAGTCATAATCATTTTCAATAGCCAGATCTGCTGCTGTTTTTTCAAAGTTGTTAATGTATTTAATGGCCCCCTTTACACTATTTTTAATACGCTTGGAGAGGGAATATCGTTCTCGGCCCATCTTTGCCAGACACCAATTTATACAACTATTTATAAGGATTAGAAGGTCATAGCCATAACCTCCCAATTTAGCCAACCATTTTGCATTTTGGATGGATACGTCAAAAACGTCACCATGAAATATCCATGCTTTCTTACCATCTAGGTTTAGGACCAGTTTGTTTGCAATTTTAAAATTACCCATGGAGGCATCACTGAATTTTCTTAGCATTTCGTCATGATTTCCAGTAATGTAGTATACCTCTGTGCCCTTGGAGGCCATACCAATGATTTTCTTAAGGACTTTTAAATGCGATGAAGGAAAATAACGCTTGCTAAACTGCCATATATCTATGATATCCCCATTTAATACAAGTTTCTTGGGTTGAATGCTGTTCAGGTATGTAATAAGTTCATCGGCATGGCAACCATATGTTCCTAGATGCACATCCGAAATAACAACCAGATCAATCTTCCTTTTTTTCAATAGGTGCTCGTTTGATTACAAAATAAAGGCGTAGGAATAAACTTAAAATTAAATTCAAATCAATTATATATGTGCTTACGGTTAAAAAAACATCAATTAGACCTAGGTAAGGTTACATAAACATTAACTGGTAAGGTTACTTTTGAATACGGTTTAGAACATCTACCTTTGAAACTTTTAGAATTCTTTTATAAATGGCTGGGAATACTTTTGGACAACTTTTTAAGCTTACTTCTTTCGGGGAATCGCATGGAAGGGCACTTGGAGGGGTAATAGATGGTTGCCCTGCAGGAATTGTATTGGATTTGGAAAAGATTCAATTGGACTTAAATCGAAGAAAACCTGGGCAATCCGCTATTGTCACTCAACGCAAGGAACCTGATACCGTTGAGATATATTCTGGTGTTTTTGAGGGGAAGACAACTGGCACCCCGATTGGATTTGCGATTCATAATACGAACCAAAAATCCAAAGACTACTCACATATTAAGGATTCCTATCGTCCATCACATGCAGATTATGTATATGATAAGAAATATGGTTTTCGGGATTACCGTGGAGGAGGGCGTAGCTCGGCCCGTGAGACAGCCAGTAGGGTAGTGGCCGGTGCTATAGCTAAGCAATTCCTTAGTGACGTAAAAATTACCGCATATGTTTCCCAAGTTGGCGCAATGAAATTGGAAAAGGATTATACGGCCCTGGATTTTTCAAAAATTGAATCCAATCCGGTTCGTTGTCCTGATATTGCCATGGCCGGAAAGATGGAGGAATATATAAAATCCATAAAAAAAGACGGGGATACCATTGGAGGAGTTATCAGCTGTGTAATCCAGAAAGTACCGGTTGGTTTGGGAGAACCTGTGTTCGATAAACTACATGCAGCGCTGGGGAAAGCAATGTTATCCATAAATGCCGTTAAAGGTTTTGAATATGGAAGTGGTTTTTCAGGAGTGGCAATGAAGGGCAGTGCCCATAATGATGCTTACAACAATGACGGGACCACCAAGACCAATAGAAGTGGGGGTATTCAAGGGGGCATTAGCAATGGAATGGATATTTATTTTAATGTTGCGTTCAAGCCTGTGGCAACCGTACTCCAATCGTATGAGACCATCAACAAAGAAGGTGATAAGATAACCACACAAGGCAAGGGAAGACATGACCCCTGTGTTGTGCCAAGGGCAGTACCTATTGTTGAGGCCATGGCGGCCATGGTTTTGGCAGATTTTACCTTATTGGCAAAAACAAACAAAATCTAATACTTTCGTTATTTCTTTCCCTTCAAAATAGTATCTTACTACGCAAATACCAACTATGCGCAAATTAGAATTACATTGGAAGATCCTTATCGGAATGATATTGGGTATTCTTTTTGGTTTTATCATGACCCAAATTAATGGTGGAAAGGATTTTGTTTCTGATTGGATTCAGCCTTTGGGGACCATTTTTGTGAAATTATTGAAGTTGATTGCGATACCCTTGATTTTAGCTTCCCTGATTAAAGGAATATCAGACTTAAAGGACATTTCCAAGTTTAAAAATATAGGTCTCCGGACCATAGGTATTTATATGGGAACAACGGTCGTGGCAATCGTTATGGGGCTTTTGCTAGTAAATATATTACAACCTGGAGATGGTATTTCCACCGAAACCATAGACAGGTTAACCAACACCTATGCCAATGATAGTGGCGTTACCTCCAAGTTGGAAGAAGCCGTAAGACAGAAGAACGTAGGACCGTTAAAATTTTTGGAAGATATGGTGCCCGATAATGCTGTAGCCGCTATGAGCAATAATAAGCTTATGCTACAGGTGATATTTTTTACCATATTTATGGGAATATCGTTGCTTTTGATTGGAGAGAAAAGAGCAAAACCCCTAAAAGATTTTTTCGATTCCTTAAATGATGTGGTACTTAAAATGGTAGACTTGATAATGCTTGTAGCACCCTATGCCGTTTTTGCACTATTGGCCAATGTTGTTGTTTCTTCAGGAGATCCAGAGCTTTTAATAGCGCTTTTAAAATATGCCGGTGTTGTAGTACTTGGGTTGTGTCTAATGATTGTTTTTTACGGTATTTTAGTGAAGCTGATTACCAAGAAAAATCCATTTTGGTTTTTAAAGGAAATGAGTCCAGCTCAACTTTTGGCATTTTCCACAAGTTCAAGTGCGGCAACCTTGCCTGTTACTATGGAAAGGGTGGAAGAGCACATAGGCGTGGATAAGGAGGTATCCAGTTTTGTTTTGCCGGTAGGCGCTACGATCAATATGGACGGTACTAGTCTTTATCAAGGCGTTGCTGCCGTCTTTATAGCACAAGCTTTAGCTTTTGATTTACCACTATCTGCCCAGCTTACGATAGTGTTGACAGCCTTATTGGCCTCCATCGGAACTGCGGCGGTACCAGGGGCCGGAATGGTAATGTTGGTCATTGTATTGGAGTCCGTAGGGTTTCCAGCAGACAAACTGGCTATAGGTTTGGCTTTGATTTTTGCAGTTGATCGTCCTCTGGATATGTTTAGGACCGTAGTTAATATAACTGGTGATGCCACAGTATCCATGTTGGTTGCAAAATCTGTTGGCAAATTAGGCAAGCCTCATGTAAAAGAATGGGACGACCATTTGGATGAAGTTAAATAACAAATCCACAAAGAACAGATGAACCATCTTCGATAATTGGGGTTAATCAGGCCATTATACATAAAAGTCTTTCCTTTAAGCAAAAACTTAATATCAGCAAGACCTTGGTTTTATCTTAAATAATCTAAAATAGCTACCACATATTCGGAGTCTTTATAAAATGTTAAAAAGACATATTATGCAAATTTTGTATCAATTGATGCAAATTTTTTGCTAAAAACCTGGCTTTAAAAGTATTAATTTCGAATAAATCAAATTAATCAATTAAAGTGGGGGAGGACAAGATTCAGAAAAAGAAGATGAAGCCAGCAAATAAGAAATTCTTCATTTTGGGTGCAATTGTAGTTTCCATCCTTATTTTGGTCATTCCTTTTTTATCGACTGATGCTGATGAAACGCATTGGTTATTGGAATTTTTCGGGAAATTCCACCCACTTTTGGTCCACCTTCCCATTGGTATTTTGTTGGGGTTGTTCTTGCTAGAATTGGTTTGTTTTTTTCGACCTTCATTGGAATTGGGCCATGCAAGCACCCTATTACTTTGGTCTGCTGTTATTACTGCCATTCCTTCCGTTTTGGCAGGAACGCTATTGGCCGCTTCTGGTGATTATGGGAGTCAAACCTTTGAAATGCACAAATGGTATGGACTTGCCACAGCGTTGTGCAGTATATGGTTATTGGTCATTCGGAACTATAAAACAATATCGCTTTTTGGAAGATTTAGCCTTTATAGAGCAGCACTATTGGTAAATGTGGTGCTATTGAGCATTGCGGGACATTATGGAGGCTCGTTGACACATGGCTCCAATTACCTTACCAAGGATTTGCCAGATGAAATCAGGGAATTTCTTGGAGACGACCCCTATTCCATGGATGGATTACTTGCTTTAGACGATGGTGAAGTGAATAAGATTCTAAGGGAAAAAGATTATGATACCGATATAAAACCTATTGTAAATACCTATTGCTATAGCTGTCATGGTGTAGAAGAGCAAAAAGGAGGATTGCGTTTGGATGAAATAGACCCGGATTTAATTAAAGGTCAAGATGCTGAAACTTGGCGATTTATGCTTGATATGGTGAATAGCGGGGAAATGCCACCAGAAGATGAAAAACAGCCAACAGAGGAAGAAAGGGCTCTTTTAGTTGATTGGATAACCGCATCCGTGCAGCATGCGGTCAAAATTAAAAAAGCAGAGCAGAAACCAGTAATCCGTAGATTGACAAAAAGGCAATACACGCATTCCGTGAGCAGTTTATTGAACCTTCCTATAGACTTTGGCGATGTCTTGCCAGAGGATGGAAAGTCTGAAATGGGTTTTAGCAATAACGGACAGGTACAGCAGGTGTCTCCACTTCATATAGAATATTACAAGCAGATTGCACGGCAAGCCTTGGACAAGGCCATTCCACCTCCTGAAAAACCAGCATCAACCCGTTATAAAATAACTTTTGGAAAAGGTATTGGTGTTGATCAACCTGCCGGTAAGATTGGAGGCTATCAGAGCGATCCAATTGACCCTGATGATTTTGTTATTGAAATTTTGGATACTAATGGCCAACCAAAAATTGGAGTGGATAGTATTGAAACAGCACATCTAATAGACATCAAAGAAAATATTGGAATAGGAATGAGAGGATCTCATAAAGATCGGTATCAAGTTGTTGACGATGGAGTAATTCTGTATTCTGCGCTCCCACATAAGGAGGTTTCCCCAAAATCTTGGCAAGGTCCATCACCTAATTTAAAGCTTTTGATTAAGGATAATTTTCCAATGAACGGAAATTTCAAGTTACGGGTAAAAGCTTCTAAAGGACAACAATTGTATTCGCAAAGACCCGGTTTAATTGCCTTGCGTAACCAGTTGCCTGCAGAAAATTTGACAGGAAAGATTCAATTAAGAGCCTATGCATGTCGGGAAAAAACTAACCTAAAACTGGTTTCAAAAAGTCTAGTACCTAAAGATTTAACAGAAAATAGTAAGGCAAAATACACTTTTTTTGCACCTCAAGATGGGTATTATCAAATTGATTTTACGCATCCTTATGTTGCTGATGACGGGATGCCATCTTTGAAACTAAGATTGGACAGTGACCAACTTCAAGAACGTTTGCACATAAATGATAGCCTTAAAACTAAAAGGGAAATCACTACCCCTATTACCATGGCTTATTTAGAAAAAGGAGAACATAGTCTTGAAATTGGAGGTCGTTTTTTTGTTGGATTTAGTAAGGTTATGATTACTCCTTATACAGATGAACATCCAGTAGCCATAGAACTTAAGGAAGAAGCCGAGAAAAGTAGGTTGAAATTCACCAATGACGCCCCAATCTTACGGGCCTTTGCGGGAGCTAGAACCGATGATGGAATGGACTATAAAACCTTTGGCGATTTTAAAGGTGTTAGTACTCCTCAGGGAAAATCTGAAAACTATACATTTTATGATAGATTGGAGAATCTGCCCATTCCCGTAATTGATACCGTTGAGACCGAAATCCTTGCTAACATCATGATTATTGGGTTGTGGAATGATTTTTTGGTAAAGGATAATCATGATTCTGGACCACCACTTTTAATTCAAGAATTGGAATTTGAAGCTCCGTATCATTCAGTTTGGCCACCTGAAAGCCAGACGACTATATTTTTCCCCTCCGAAGACAAAATTGATAAAGAAAAATATACACGGCAAGTACTTACCCGATTTATGGAAAAAGCCTATCGCAGGCCTTTGGACAAAGGGGAAGTTGACCCATATCTTGAGTTCTGGAGCAGTATCAAAAATGATTACGAGCGTTATGAGGATAGTGTAAAAGAAGTTCTTGTGGCGGTTCTATGCTCTCCCAGCTTTATTTATTTGGCAGAGCCCGAAGAAGGTTCATCAGATGATGAGCGAGAGTTTTATCTAGCCTCAAGATTGGCTTATTTTTTATGGGATTCCCCACCGGATAGTTTGTTGATGGATGTTGCGGACGCTGGCAAATTACATCGGAAGAAAGAATTAAAAAAACAAGTGCAGCGAATGTTACAAGATGACAAAAGCTGGCGAATGATTCAACAATTTTCAGAAGAATGGTTGCGGATTGACCGCCATAAAACCATGAACACCAATGTCGATGAGTACGAAGACTTCACCCGTTTTGTGAAGTTGGATATGGAGCGTGAAACCTATCATTTCGTAAATTATGTGCTCCAAAAAGACATGGGTATTCATAATTTAATTGAATCCAATTTTGCATTGCTAAATCAGAATTTAGCAGAATTCTATGGTATTGACAGTGTAAAGGGGAATAATTTTAGACCGGTTAATTTAACTGCAGACATGCACAGAGGTGGATTGCTCTCTCAAGGTTCATTTTTGAGCGGACATTCTGATGGTACCCAAGCACATGCCATTAAAAGAGCGGTATGGTTAAAATCGAAGATTCTTGGTGACCGCCCTCCGGACCCACCACCAAATGTACCCGAGTTAGACCCCGAAACCCCTGGTTTTGAAAATCTCACCTTGAAAGAACAGTTGTTTATTCATAGGGACAAGGTTTCCTGTATGGGTTGCCACAGAAAAATAGACGCCTATGGAATTGTTTTTGAGAATTACAATGCCGTTGGACTTTTTCAGACGGAGATGATGGAAAAACCCATAGATTCAAAAACTGAATTGCCAGATGGTACTGTAGTTGATGGAATTGATGGGATAAAGTCTTATATTTTAAGAGAGAAAAAGGATGAATTTACCCGTTCCTTGGTAAAACATTTATTTTCTTATGCGCTTGGACGGGACATTACCTTTGTTGATGAGCGGGAAATTGAATCTATTGTTAGGGCAGTTAAAAAAGAAAATTATCGGTTTCAATCCGTATTTGAAAATATTGTAACAAGTCGCTCTTTTAGGGGTGAGTTTTAAAAAAAATGTATGGCACGTAAATCATGGCATTTAGATAGAAGAACTTTTTTAAAAGGCTTGGGTGTAAGCTGTATGATTCCGTATATGGAAGCTATGGGAATGAGTAACACCTTGAATGCTTTTGGTATGGAGAGCGGGAGTACCAAAAGACTTTGCTTTGTTTATTTTCCAAATGGCGCTGGGTTACCTGAACCAGATAGCCCCTACTTTAAAAAATGGAGTTGGTTTCCTATGGGGGAGGGCAAGGACTATCAGTTTACCAATACGTTGTCGCCACTTGCTCCACATAGAGAAGATTTATCCATTATTGGAGGCCTTAGTCACCCCCGTAGTAGACGTCTTTTGGGACATTTAGCCGGAGATACATGGTTAACCGGCGGAGATTTAAGAGGAAGTCAGTACAACAACAATATTTCCGTAGACCAAGTGGTGGCACAAAATTTTGGACAGCATACGCGGTACCCTTATTTGTCACTTTCAACAGATGGGGGAGTAGGATACAAATCAAGGGTTTCTACACTGTCCTTTGATCATGCAGGTAAGGCTATTCCTTCCGAGCATAGGCATCGTGAAATATTTGAACGTTATTTTGCTCCTGGAGGAGGTGCTACAACAGCGAGTAGACGAAAAAGCATTCAGCAAGAACAGAAAATCGTTGATATTGTTTTAGAGGATAGCAAACGCCTGCATAAGCGTTTAGGAAGGCATGATCAAATTAAAATGGATGAGTACCTTCATTCGTTGAACAAGGTGGAAGAGCAGGTAAAACGAAATGAAAGATGGCTGGATATTCCCATGAAGGATTTTAGTGCTGACCACATTAATTTTAACGTAAATGCAACTGTAGATCCAGAAAGTTATATGAGATCTACCTTTGACCTGATGATTCTAGGAATGCAGGTAGATTTGACCCGGGTAATGACTTATATGATGGCACGAGAAGATGGTTTGGGACTTGGAGAAAGTTTTCCAAAGCTTGCCCTTGGTCTAAAAAAAGGACATCATACCATAAGCCATGATCGAACAACAGGTCATTGGGAAGAATGGGGACGTTATGATCAATGGTTGGCCAAGCAATTCTCATACTTCTTGGATAGAATGAAAAACACCCATGATGAATACGGTTCACTGTTGGAAAATACCCTTGTACTTTATGGAAGTGCTTGTAGTACAACCCACAATGCGGTAAACTATCCTTTGGTGTTGGCTGGTGGTTCTAAAATGGGAATGAAACACGGTTCATATCAAAAATTTGATGATGTTCCAATGTCCAATCTTTTTGTAAGCATGTTACATAAATTAGGAATTGAAAGGGAAAGCTTTTCCGATAGTACCGGTAAATTGGATACGGATATATTTGGTTGAAAATAAAAAGCAAAGAATCTTCCTTATGGAAAAGATTCTTTGCTAAAGTGCTCCTGTTGATTGGAGAGTTTATAAGAATATGTATTTCCCTCGCGGATATTTTACCTGAAAAGAAAAACTTTCCTTTTTACTTTCCTTACTGTCCAATTTTATGTTCCAGGTTAACAAACCAGTCTTTTTGTCGTAATCTGCTGTTTGCGGTTCAATATCATCAACCTTGATTTCTTTATTTTGCGAGATAGGAATTCTATCCATTAATTTTAAATCAACAGCCAAGCTTTTATTGTTTTTTACTTCTAGATCGTAGGTTCTGTCCAAAATTCGATTACTACCCGTAAATGATTTGCTTTTAAAATTTCGCTGCTGCTTTCGGGTAACCGTAATTCCAGGGTCAATACCCAGGGAAAGAATCATTGTCTTTTTTGCGGTGAAGGGATCAAGGTTGGTTTTACCGGCATAACCGCCCTCAAAGTAAATATTGGCCTCACCAGGCAATAACTGATATTGTTCCCAGTCTTTCAAAGTAGCGGTGAGAAAAACATTTTCATTGATTAAAGGAGCGGCAAAATAGTCATAGGTAGCGGATATCTTAAAGGTATTTATTTCGATGGCGGTGATATCCCCATCTGAAACTATGGAGTAGGGTTTTTTAATTACAAATTTGGTGTTGGTCAAATCATCTTGAATCGCACTTTTTTTAGTGGTGACCACAACAATGCCATTTGCACCACGATTACCGTAGATTGCAGTTGCTTCAGCTCCTTTAAGAACCTCCATGCTTTGGATTTCACTTTCATCCAAATCGCCTTCGCCAAAGCCTTCCAGCGGAACACCATCAACAATATAAAGCGGGGTTTGGACCTTTGGGGTGCTTGAATTACCCCGTATACGTATTCCAGCAGTTCTTCCTGATAAGGATCTAAAAGAGTCATTTGAAGCTGTACCATATCCAACGACAACAACCTCATCTAGGTGTGCAGCGTCTTCCTCCATTTGTATGTTCATTACTGAGGAATATACTGGTATTTCCTGGGTAACAAATCCAATATAAGAGATGGCAAGTTCCTTACCTGTTCCAACATCTAAGGAAAAATTTCCATCAAAGTCGGTCTGGGTACCCTTTGTACTGCCTTGGATCGTAACATTGGCGCCGGGCAGTGGTTCGCCAGACTCGTCTATAACTGTGCCCGTTACCTTGCTTACTGTTGGGTTATATACATATCCTTTTTTCTTGGGTGAGGATCTTTGTTGTTTGGCATATCTACTGACAAAGTTGAGGTATTTGGTGCCTAAATTGGGTTTACTTACATTGACATTGGGATTTCCAGTGGACAAGGTCACCTGTACATTATCCCAGTTTTTCCCGGTTTTCTGATATACATGGGCCTTATAGGCAAGATCAATAGGAGCGTTCAATTTTTTGGACTTAATGTCATAGTTGGGAATCCATCCCGCATCGGGCACCAGGTAGGAAATAGACAGATCCAGA
>JBDWSS010000033.1:0-48272 GCA_039985375.1 Flavobacteriaceae bacterium | reverse complement strand
AGCGATGTTAAGTTGTGTGTTAACATTAGCTAATTCTTGTCTATTGGCAGCTCCAACATTAAGGTTTATGTTCGATTCAGATGCGATATCGGTTAATCCTTTACTTGTTTTTAAATCTTGCGCCGACTGGTCTACAAATGATAAACTATTCGAAATATCGGAAATACGTGCATCTATAAATTCAGAAGTTCTATCTGCGATGATTTTTTTGTCATCGATGGCGTTCCTGTTATAAACTTTTATCAATGAGTTTAAAATGTTCACCGCTTTCTCCTTAACGGGATCCTGAAGTGACATATTGATAATATTGGAAAGATCCTCTGTAACCTCTAGGTAAATCTTACTTTGATAAAACTGAGCCACACTGGACACGGGGCGTACACTTACCTCAATATGGGAGTTTTTGTATTTTTTCCAATATTCTACATTTGGAGTTATTAATATTTCACCAATGGGTGTTACAATTTTTTCACCAAAAGAATATTCCTTACTAGGCAAATCTTCATCCACCCCATAACGAAATTTGGTAGGTGAGCTAAAGCGGAGGAAAAAGTCAAAATCAGCCTTGTTCATGATGGTGTCCTCCGCAATAAAATTAACATTGATTGGAGGATCCATGTATAACTCCGAATCTTTTATCTGGCCTAATTCAAAAATTCTCACATTGAGGCCTAATTCCTTCACCACCTCAATAAAGTTTGATCTGGAACCTATTAATTGGATTTCATCCTCCACCTCATTTTTACCTCCGGAAATAAAATCCAATTCCTTGAACAAATCTATTCCAGACCCAGAATTGTCTTCTAATATTTGAATTTTGGCAACTGCCTCATACTCGGGCGTGGAATATCTGATATAGACAAAGGCCAATATCATAAAAACTATTCCGGAGACACAAAACCATTTCCAACGACCTATGTAGTTGGAAATCAGATTTTTTAATTCTACATTGTCGTTGCCTGTGGAGAAATCATGGTTATTGTGCATATCTTAAGTTAATAGGTACAGAAGGCGTCATTAATTTCTTGATAAAATCAAAACAGCCGATGTTATAAGAACAGAGGCTATTGAAACTGCAATGGAGGCCCTATTGTCCAAGCTGGAAGCGGTGACCGCAGATTGGTTTGGTTCAACATAAACAACGTCATTTTGTGTTAAATAGTATACCGGGGAACTAAGAAGTTCCTTACTTGTAAGGTCTACCCTATTGTATACCTTAGTACCGTCAAAATCCCTGATTACCATTACATTTTCCCTTTGGCCTTTAATTGTTAAATCTCCGGCAAGGCCCAAGCCTTCTAAAATTGTAATTCTTTCGCCGTTAACGGGATAAGTCCCAGGCCTGCTTACCTCCCCTAAAATGGTGATGGTAAAATTTGTCAATCTTATATTGATAATGGGGTTTCTTAAATAATCTGAAAGTCTTTCCCGAAGAAGAATTCGTGTTTCCTCCGGTGATAATCCAGCTATTTTAACTTTCCCGATTACTGGAAAATCTATTTCTCCATGGCTATCAACAATATAGTTTACCTGTTCTGGCCTAATTCCATCTTCCGTGCCACCTCTAAATAAATTAAATGGGATACTTGCTTCATTATCAAGGGTTGAAACAAAAATACTTATCACATCATCTACCTTGAACTTAGGTTCAAAAGAATTCTTATCGACCATGGTCTCAAAATTACTAGCATCTTGAAAATAAACTATTTCCTTTTTTGAGGCGCATGAACCAATAAGTAGTAATATGGTTAAAAAGGATATTAATTTTGTTACCTGCAGATTTGTGTTCATCATGATAAAACTAGATTGTATTTACAAATATATGTCCAACGGTTAATTCTGATAAACTTTATTTTCTTTTTTCTCCAAAACTTGTTTGGCTGTTTCCTTTTCATCTAGTTTACAGAACTCCGAATTGTTTGAAACAAACTCCGGAACTATTTCCTTCATGAGTTCAACAATGTCTCCGTTAAAGAAGATGTTTGAGACACAAAGTTCATCGATCTTTGAACGTGTTTTGGTATAATCCAAATCCCTTACCTTTCCGATCATAATTTTTTTATGATATGTGGGCAATGTATTTTCTCCATTGGCGAGCAATTCTTCATATAGCTTTTCTCCAGGCCTTAAACCGGTTATTTTAATATCAATATCCTCAGGGTACCTCAACCCTGATAATTTTATCATGTTTTTTGCTAAATCGAAAATCTTGACGGATTCCCCCATATCAAAAATAAATATTTCACCTCCTTGGCCCATAGAGGCAGCCTCAAGAACCAATTGTGAAGCTTCGGGAATAGTCATAAAATATCTTGTAATATCCTTATGGGTAACAGTAAGTGGTCCGCCTTTTTCAATTTGTTTCTTGAATAATGGAATAACCGATCCATTTGACCCCAATACATTACCGAACCTTGTTGTAATGAATTTTGTTTTATTTTCCTGTTGCATGCAACTAATATACATTTCGGCAATCCTCTTGGTTGCACCCATTATATTGGTAGGGTTCACTGCTTTATCCGTGGAAACAAATACAAATTTATCAACACCGTAGGATAAGGATAAATCGACCATCATTTTCGTTCCGGCTATATTTATTTTAATGGCTTCATAGGCATTGTACTCCATTAAAGGAACATGCTTGTAGGCTGCAGCATGAAAAACCATTGTTGGTTTGTGCTCTTCGAAATAAAGGTTCATTCTACTTTTATCCCTTATGTCCGCAACGATAGGAATAAAATTATGGAATCCATTTTGTTTTAGTTCTTGTTGCAAATCATACAAAGCTGATTCTGCCTGATCTATCACTATTAAAGATTTGTAATCATAATTTGCTATTTGTCTTACGTTTTCGCTGCCTATTGATCCAGCTCCACCGGTAACCATGATTACCTCTCCCTTTAATTCATTTGAAACCTTGGATTTTTTAATATTGATAGGCACCCTATTCAATAAATCCTCAATTTGTACCTGCTTAATTTGAGATACCTTTAGTTCACCATTTATCCAATCTTCTACAGGTGGTACTATTTTTACCTGAACCGGCAAATCTACCAAGCTCTCAACTACCCGTCTAAGACTTACCTGATCAATATTATTTATTGAGACAATAATTTCTGTGATTTCCCTTGATTCTACAAAGGCCAGGTTTAACTCTTCTTTTGCATAAACTTTAATTCCATTTATATTTTTCCCTACCTTCTTATTGTCATCATCTTTGTGAATGTACCCTACCACCTTGGCATCACTCTCAATATGATTTGTAATGGCATTGTAAGTAAGGATACCGGCTTCACCAGCACCATAAATTAGAACGTTCTTGGTATTCTTAAACTTTTTGAACAAATTATAGTACAAGGATTTAAAAACATATCTAGATGCGGTAAGTACTAAAAAGGAAATTAAACTATGAATTATAATTATTGAAAGGGGAATGGTAAATCCCTCCATAAAATTCTCCCTTTTATTTAAAATAACAAGGAAAATAGTAATGATACTGGAAAGGCAAATTGCATTAAAAATATTATATACATCACGAACTCCGGTATGTCTAACAACACCAACGTAGGAGCCTGTGATAAAAAATGATATTACAGCAACAAAGGCCACAAGTGGCAACTGTACCAACAATCTTTCCGTTTCAAAGTTTAGAGTGAAATTAAACCGTATTAAATAAGAAAGGATAAAACAAAAAGATATGACCAAGACGTCTATAACAAGAACCAGCCATTTGGAGGCATATCTGTGCTTATTATTTACAAGATAGTTTTTAATCATCGTTAAGTAGTTTAATTATTTGGGTTGTGATAAAATTTAGGTCGTCTGTATTTAGATTGGATCCACTTGGTAAACATAAACCTCTATCAAAAAGGTCTTCTGATATACCATTGGTATATGATACACAGTCTTTAAACATAGGTTGACTATGCAGTGGTTTCATCAAGGGTCTGGATTCTATATTATCTTCCATTAATCCTTTCCTTACTTTCTCACGAATGGAATAACAAGGAAACAGGACACAGGTAAGCCATCTATTACTATAAAATCCTTTGGGCTCCTCTAGAAATTCCAATCCCGAAATACCACTTAAGGTATTTCGATAAAATTGAAAGTTTGCCCTTCGAGCCTCTATTCGGTCTTCCAAAACCTCCATCTGCCCACTTCCAATTCCGGCGAGTATATTACTCAAACCGTAATTATATCCTAGTGAGCTATGTTGGTAATGGGGTGCGTCGTCTTGAGCATGGTTTGCAAGGAAAGACGCTTTTTCCTTAACTTTTATATTTCTGGTAACCAATGCTCCTCCTCCTGAGGTAGTAACAATTTTATTTCCATTAAATGAAAAAATGCCAATATCACCAAAAGTTCCACATTTGCGTCCTTGAAATGTACTTCCAAGCGCCTCAGCACTATCCTCAATTATTGGGATATCATAGTAATCCGCTATTTCCCGAATCTCGTTGACTTTATACGGCATTCCATAAATAGCAACAGGTACAATTGCCTTAGGCTTTTTACCAAGCGACATACGCTCTTCAATGGCCTTGGTTAGTAAATCGGGCGACATGTTCCAAGTCTCTTTCTCACTATCTATAAAAATGGGGTATGCTCCTTGGTATAAAACTGGACTTGCAGAAGCGGTAAAGGTAAAACTCTGGCAAAGTACCTCGTCTCCCTTGCCAATCCCTAAAATTGCCATTGCCAAATGAATTGCGGAAGTACCCGAACTTAAAGCAACAACATTTACATCATCTTCAAGAAAACGTTCCAGTTTATTTTCAAAAGAGCTAATATTGGCCCCCACTGGCGCCACCCAATTTGAATTGAATGCGTCCTTGACATAGATTTCCTCACTTAAACCTAAGTGGGGGGATGAAAGCCATATTTTAGTTGTGTTGACCAAGAAAAAAAAAATTCTCCGTATTACTTTAAAAACAATACGGAATCAATAATTTGTAATATTCAACGTCAAATATATATATATACCATCCTCGCAATGAAAATTAACCTTCACATTTCGTTAAAGAGATTATTATCTCGGTTAAGTGCTAGAATGTTAAAAAAAATAAAAACGGAGATTCGAACTTGGGTGACATTCTTGGTTAAAAATGCATTTTAAGGATAAAATGTTAATATACCACGAATTGATTTCGTTTCACAACAATTACATGCTTTACTTGGCACATTATTTATAATATTTGCACAAAAATCAATTAATCCTTGAAATGAAAGAAATAAAAAAAATATGTTGCATAGGTGCTGGATATGTTGGTGGTCCAACAATGTCCGTAATTGCCAAACAATGTCCAAAGATTCAGGTTACGGTTGTTGATATCAATGAGGATAGAATAGCCCAATGGAATAATCCGGATTTAGACAAACTTCCCATTTACGAACCTGGTCTTAAAGAAGTGGTTAAGGAAACTAGGGGGAGGAATCTTTTCTTTTCAACAGAAGTGGATAAAGCGATAGATGAAGCCGAGATGGTTTTTATTTCCGTAAATACCCCAACCAAAACTTATGGCAAGGGAAAAGGGCAGGCAGCCGACTTAAAATTTATTGAACTGTGTGCTAGAAATATTGCCAAAGTAGCAAAGACTGATAAAATTGTTGTGGAAAAATCCACACTACCTGTGCGTACAGCAGAAGCTATAAAAAGTATTCTTCTAAATACGGGTAACAATGTTAATTTTGAGATTCTTTCCAATCCAGAATTTTTGGCAGAGGGTACCGCTATTGAGGACCTATTAAATGCAGATAGAGTTCTTATTGGTGGAGACAATACACCTTCAGGTCAAAAAGCCAAGGATTTACTAAGTGGCATTTATGAACAATGGCTTCCTAAAGAAAGGGTATTACAAACCAATGTGTGGTCTTCAGAGCTTTCAAAATTAGTGGCCAATGCCTTTCTTGCGCAAAGAGTGTCCTCCATTAATTCTATTTCTGCTCTTTGTGAAAAGACCGATGCCAACATCGCGGAAGTTTCGCGAGCAATTGGTTTTGATAGCAGAATAGGCTCCAAATTCCTTAACTCATCTGTTGGGTTTGGGGGATCTTGTTTCCAGAAAGATATATTGAACCTTGTCTATATAGCACGATCTTTTGGACTGCCGGAGGTTGCTGATTATTGGGAACAGGTTATCCAAATGAATGACTATCAAAAAAAGAGATTCGCAGAAAACATCGTAAGTACCCTATACAATACCATTTCTGGAAAGAAAATAGTTTTTTATGGGTGGGCCTTTAAGAAAGATACCAATGATACTAGAGAATCCGCAGCTATTTATGTGGCAGATGCCTTATTGGATGAGAAAGCTGAAATAGTTGTTTATGATCCTAAAGTATCTGAAAGTACAATTTATGCGGATTTAGATTATCTTGGGACAAGGACCCCTGAGGAAAATAGAAAATTCCTTAAGGTTACCAATGACCCCATTGCTGTCGCTGAAGATGCCCACGCCATTGCAATTCTTACCGAATGGGACGAATTTAAAGACTATGATTGGAAGAACATCTATGATAAGATGCTTAAGCCAGCCTTTGTTTTTGATGGAAGAAGACTTTTAGAGAGCGAAAAAATGAATTCTCTAGGCTTCAATTATTATAAAATTGGGCAGTCATGAAAATTCTAGTGACCGGGGCCGCTGGTTTTATTGGCTTTCATGTAACTAAATTGCTTTTAAATTTAGGTTACGAAGTACTTGGTTTGGACAACATTAATGGCTACTATGATATTAAATTAAAGTTTGCGCGGTTAGAGGAATTGGGGATATCCAGAATTGATGCCACGCCTTTTGATATCTTGTGCTCCGGAACTAAATATGGAGACCGATTCAAGTTTGTCCGCATGGATATTGAAAATCGGGAAAAACTACCAAAGCTTTTTAGGCTCGAAAAATTTGACATCGTATGTCATTTAGCGGCACAAGCAGGGGTTAGATATAGCATTGAAAACCCCGAAGTCTATATTGACAGCAATGTTGTTGGCTTTGCCAATATCTTGGAAAATTGTAGATATTACAAGATAAAACATTTGGTTTATGCCAGTAGCTCCAGTGTATACGGTCTCAGTGATAAAATTCCATTTGAAATAAACGAAATAGTTGATAAACCTATCAGTCTCTATGCCGCGACCAAAAAGAGCAATGAGCTTATGGCGCACACCTATAGCCATTTGTTTAATTTACCAACAACGGGATTACGCTTTTTTACTGTTTATGGCCCTTGGGGCAGACCGGACATGGCCATATTTTTATTCACGGAGGCGATAAAAAAGGGCGAGAAAATAAAAGTTTTCAATTCTGGGAATATGGAGCGGGACTTTACTTATGTAGATGACATTGCAATGGGGGTTGTTAAGGTAATTGAAGGGAACTTGGAAAAAAGAATTGAAGACAAAAAGTTTTACAAACTCTATAACATTGGAAATAACAAGGCCTTCAAATTACTGGATTTAATCAATGAGCTTGAATTAAACCTAAACAAAGTTGCACAAAAAGAAATGTTACCAATGCAACCTGGAGATGTACTAAAAACATGGGCCAATGTAGATGACCTAATGCGGGACTATGATTATAAGCCCAATACCTCAATAAAAGAAGGAGTGAAATCTTTCGTAGAATGGCACAACAAATTTCAAGAAACGGACTAATGTTTATGTATTTTCTAGTAGATTTTTTTGGAGAAAATAATACGCATTCAACGCAACAATCGTCTAACCCCTATTTCCCATGTTAAAAGAACAGAAAGGTGTTTTTATAATAGCCCAATCTTGGCCTTGTGACACCTATGGAGGTTCAATTGCTGTAACTTCATCATTAAAACAGTATTGTAAATACTTTGACAAGGTTATTTACCTATGTTTAAATGAACGCTCCATGTCCCCTATTGTTTCGGAAAGTTTTAAAGACGTTCTTTTTCAACATATTCCTGTTAAAAAGGGTGGTTTTTTGAAGCGTTTTGGGTATTCCCTCCTACTTAACAAGCCTGCCATTACGATTGGTATGGGAGGGTCGAAGGTATTCGGAAATATAAAGGGGGTTATGGATAAAAACCTATCGGAATCCTCCATGGCGTTTGCAGGAATCATTGAGGATAATGTGCCTGGCGTGCATTTAAAAAGCTTAAAGAAAAACTTTCCTCGTATTCCATGGGTTTTTAAAAGTCATGATGTACTTCACGAAGCCTTTTCAATTTTTAAAGAGGTAGGAAGTCCAATAATGCGTCTAGCATGGGGAATGGAAATCAACAAAATTTTTGCGTTTGAAAAAAAGACGGTTCAACGTGCCGATTTAAATTGGACCATTACCCAGGATGATCTCCATTTAAGTGAATCAAAATATCAAAAATCGATGGATGGTGTTTTCGATTCCGATATTCCGCAGCATAGGTACGAAAATGTAAAACCTGGAAATAAATATCGCATAATCTATTTGGGTTCCGCAGATAGTAGAAAAGGTCATGGTATTAGGGTATTTATAAAAGATTCTTGGCCAACACTCCATAAAAGATTTAACGAAAAGGGATTAAAATTAATTTTAGGAGGAAGGCTTACGGAAAGTTTCGATTCAGTTTCCAACGGGGTTGAAGGCATAGGCTATGTAGAAAATGAAATTGATTTCCTTGGAGAAGGTAGCATTTTTATAAATCCACAGGTTGCAGGTACCGGTCTAAAATTAAAAAGTCTTGTGGCCATGGCCTCCGGAAAAGTTTTGGTTACCACCACTAACGGGGCACTTGGTTTAGGAGGAAAGGCTGGAAAGCATTATGTGGTGGCAAATTCGCCAAGTGAAATGGTTGAGAAAATATCCTTGTTACTTAATGATGAAAAATATTTGGAACAAATTAGAACAAATGCCAAAATCTATATAAAAGATAATTTTTCAGAAAAGGCCCTTGAGCAAAGAGTTTTGCCATTATTGAATGCTTTATGGGAAAAACAAAAAGGTGTATCCAATGAATAAAATAGAAAAGAAAGTTTACGATTTAGTAAAAAGAAACCCTGGTGTAAAGCTTTTTATTAGAAATAGCTACCAAGCAATCTGCGATATTGTTCCGGTAAAGTCAAAGGTATCCGATCATCCAATTACAGCAAGGGACGGATACTTTTTTGGGTTTCATGATAAGATTCCTTTTTCTGGAGATGATACAAAACTACTGGCAGGAAAATATGATATTCCTTTAAGAACACCCAAACTAAATGATGCACTAACGGTTGGCTATTTTAGCGGAAAAGACCATTCAGAATTCACTCCGGTTTCTAAAACTCTTTCCTGGAACTGGCACCAAGGTTGTCATCTACAATGGAGAGGACTTAGCAACGAAATTGTTTTTAATGATTTTGAGGATAACCAGAACATTGCGAGGGTGATAGATGTTGAAACTGGCCAATCCAGGACTTTGTCCAGAGCTATGTCAACGGTGAGTCCGGATGGCAGTTGGGCTGCAGGCTATAGTTTTGAGCGTGTTCAGGAGTATATGCCAGGGTATGGATACCTCCATGGTACAGGCGAGGATGTCCATAAACCAGTTACGGAAAAAGATGGGCTTTATCATATTGATATGGAGACTGGAAAATCAAAATTAATTGTTTCCATAACACAAGTGGCTAATTTTGATATAGATAAGAGCATGGAAGCAGGCAAACATTATATTTCGCACGCCATTATTTCCCCCAATAGCAAAAGGGTTATGTTTTTACATCGATGGATAAAAAATGATAAAAGAAAACGATGGTCAAGAATGTTCGCCTGCGACTTGGATGGAAACAATTTATATAGATTCCCAACCTTTGAAATGGTTTCACATATGGGTTGGAGAAATGGAAATCAAATACTTGCATATTGCAGACTATCCGATAACAAAGACGGATATGTTCTTTTTGACGATTTAAATCTTGAGGGGATTCAGAGAATTGGGGAGCAACATTTTAGTTCCGATGGCCATCCCTCCTATGAAATTTCAGGTAGGTGGATTGTAACTGATACTTACCCCAATAGATTCAGGCAGCAGAGTCTTTTTCTATTTGATTCGCTTAAAAACGAACGTCATGACCTTGCAAAATTAAAACAGCCTAGCAAATTTGCAGATGGAGATATGGATGCCCATTGGACCTGTGATTTACACCCAAGATGGAATAGAGCAGGAACAAAAGTCTGTTTTGATAGTACTTTCTCTGGGAAAAGAGCGCTTTGTACAATGGACGTAAGTAACATAGTAAAAAAATAATATTACAAGAAGACCCTTGGTACAGGGGTAACATAACGGAAATCATTTTTAAAAATTTTATAACACAATTGGTTTTTATGCGTTTGACATATCAAGAGTATTTTCAAAAACCAAATCTATTTTTTATTAAACACTAAAATTTTATGAAAAAAGTAGCCTTAATAACAGGAGTAACCGGGCAAGACGGGGCCTATTTAAGTGAATTCCTTCTAAAGAAAGGGTATGAAGTTCATGGATTGAAGAGGCGTTCCTCCTTATTCAATACGGACAGAATAGACCACCTATATCAGGACCCTCATGTTGAAAAGAGAAACTACATCTTGCATTATGGGGATATGACCGATAGTACCAATCTAATTAGAATAATCCAAGAAATACAGCCAGACGAAATTTACAATCTTGCTGCCATGAGCCATGTACACGTGTCCTTTGAAGTTCCTGAATATACAGGCAATGCCGATGGCCTTGGAACTTTGAGAATTCTTGATGCCGTAAGACTTTTGGGCCTAACCAAAAAAACAAAAATATACCAAGCCTCTACCTCCGAACTATATGGGAAGGTCCAAGAAGTTCCACAAAGTGAGACAACTCCTTTCTATCCCAGAAGTCCTTATGCGGTTGCTAAAATGTATGCATATTGGATTACTGTCAACTATAGGGAAGCTTATAATATGTTTGCATGTAATGGCATTCTTTTTAACCATGAATCCCCTATCAGGGGTGAAACATTCGTTACCCGAAAAATTACAAGGGCCACTTCTAGAATAGCATTAGGTCTTCAAGATAAGTTTTACTTAGGAAATCTGGATGCCCAAAGGGATTGGGGCCATGCAAAAGACTATGTTAGAATGATGTGGATGATTTTACAAGCAGAGGAAGCAGAGGATTGGGTTATAGCCACAGGGGTAACCACCACGGTTAGGGACTTTGTTCGCATGAGTTTTGCACATGCCGGTATCGAATTGGATTTCAGAGGCAGTGGTGTTGATGAAAAAGCATATGTAAAATCATGTAACAATGACAAGTATCAACTAGAAATAGGCAAGGAAGTTCTGGCTGTAGACCCCAAATATTATAGACCAACTGAGGTAGAACTTTTGATTGGAGATGCTTCCAAGGCAAACAATAAACTTGGCTGGCATCCAGAATATGAGCTCAATGATTTGATAAAGGATATGATGGAAAGTGATCTAATGTTAATGCAAAAAGATCAGTTCCTACAAGAAGGGGGGTATAGAACTATGAACTACTTTGAATAAGGCATTAACCATTTTAAAAACCCCATGTCCATTGCGGACGGATATAAATAAGTTTTGATTCATACTGTATCGTTTTCAGTTGGGGTATGCTCTAATTTGGGGAAACCAGTGAAGTAAAGGTCATTGGAATGATTTTAATCGACCAAATTATTGCATGAAGCAATATAAAACTTATCAATAATGTTTTTCCCTAAAAAATAAGCCGTTTGGGTCAAGGAGATAAAATGTTTGCAAGTGCAATTTGGAGCGGATTTGAACGCATAGCTGGTCAATCCGTACAGTTCATAATAGGGTTGATATTGGCCCGATTGTTGACTCCCGAGGAATATGGAATTGTAGGTTTGATCGTGGTTTTTATCGCAATTTCGGAGGTATTTGTGGACAGTGGTTTTGCCTCTGCCCTTATCCAAAAAAAAGACAGGAATGAAAGAGATATTTCAACGGTCTTTTTTTTCAACCTGTTGTTAAGCCTGTTTTTTTATTTGATATTATGGCTGGTTTCTCCCTTAATTGCTAATTTTTATGAAATACCGCTTCTTTCCCCCCTTCTAAGGGTGATGGCGGTAACTATAGTACTTAATGCCCTATTCACGGTACCAAGTACTCTTTTTTCCATTGAGCTTGATTTTAAGACCACTGCAAAAGTCAATCTTTTTTCAATCGTTATTTCCGGGGTCATTGCCATTATTCTGGCTTTTTACGAATATGGTGTCTGGGCCATTGTATGGCAGGGTGTAATCAGATCTATTGTTGTTGTGATTGGAATATGGATTTGCACTAAGTGGAGACCCGTATTCGTGTTTTCCAAAAAATCGTTCAAACACATGTTCAATTATGGGTCAAAATTACTGGCCTCCTCACTAATGGCTACTTTCTTTAGCAAATTGAACGATATCCTTATAGGAAAATACATCGGTGCTAAGGAGTTGGGGCTATATTCCAGGGGAATCCAATTTACGGATTTTGTATTTGGTATTTTTAGTTCAATTGTTAACAGAATATTTTTGCCTTCATTGGCGCCCATCCAGGACAATCTCACCGCCCTTGTACACCAAACAAGAAAAATACTCAAAATAACGGGGATAGTGGTAATACCTATTTTTCTTTGTCTGTTCATTTTGGCCAAACCAATAATCCTAATCTTATTGACTGAGAAATGGATCATGGCAGTCCCCATAATGAAAATCTTTTGTTTTGCAAGATTGATCAGCATTTTTTCCAGCATCAATGTTAACCTGTTATATGTAGTGGGAAGAACAGACCTAGTTCTAAAACAGGAATACTTTAAGATTTCGGTAAGGGTTGTACTTATATTGGCCGCTTTAAAATTTGGTATATTTTATATTGCATTGGCAGAATTGACAGCCACCTGTATTCATTTCTTTATAAACAGCTACCATCCTGGGAAGATTATGTCCTTCGGTGCAATAAAGCAATTAAAGGCTTTAGGAAAAGTATTTGTTTCGGGAATCCTAATGTTACTTCCAATGATTGCCATGGAAATATTTTTGGAAAACAATTATTTAAAAGTTGGACTCTCAATAGCAACTGGCTTACCCATATACCTCATCTGTATGCGTTTTTTTGGAATCACAGAGTTTGACGAGATTATTTTGAGAATCAAACAATTCGTATCAAAAAAAAATAGCTAGATTACGGTTATTTCTTCCACACCACCTATATCCGAAGCAACTTGACTGAATGAACTATGGTGAGATCCGTACACTTTTTTGGTACTCGAAAGGCAATACAAATCTACCATGGCATCTATAACTGCTCCAGAATTATTTCGATCATAACTTGAAACCTCATTGACCAAGATTTTGTCCCCGTATTTTTTCATGAGATCACTTTTTGTATCCCCGTCATCCGTACAAAGAAAAACGCTTGTTGACGGCTCTTCCTTAATATTTTCATCAATAACTTTGATAAACTTATCCAAAGAGCTAAAGCTCGTCGCGGTCTGATGATCGGATCTTCGGATATGCATCCCTATGGTGTTCTTTCCAAATTTTTTCACCGTTTTCCCAACCATCTCCGAAATCATTTTAGTCGGTTTAAAAAGTTTGTATGTATCCAACAGCATGTGCATTCTGTAACAGGTTGTCAAATATTTGGGATGTTCGTCCTTAAAAAAACCATTTAGCTCCTTTTCTATTTTTGAAATGAAAAGTGCATCCATTTCCCTTACGGAGTTAATGCCTCTATGGGAATCCGATGAGTACATCAAATTAAATTCTTCTTGAGTCATTATCTTACCTTCCCCTATTTTTTCTATATGTTTTAAGGTATCCTTAAGACCTCGGTTCAAAAGTCCATTGGAAACAGTGTTCTTTACGGTCCTTTTTAAATAATTCCCACTTCTTTTGAAATAGTTTTCTGGATATCCCTGAGGGCAGTTAAGAATTTTAACTGTAATGGTTTCATTATTAATAGGCATAAATATACTCTCAAAATCAATGTTCAACGATTTGTCCATTACCCATAGAACGGTCAGATCGCTGTTGTTGTTTTTGCATATGGACACCATTCCATCAATTGTCCTCATCCTATTACAAAGTCCTCCCAAGGGTTTTAAGTATACCATTATGATTTATCTTGTGCTTAGTTTAAAATTATTGTGATAACGCTATTTCAAAAAGTTTATTTTCGGATTAGTGTGCTGTTCACGTATAATCAATGAATATTATTGAATTAGTTTCCACAGATTGATGCGATGTCAAATATAAAGCAATCCTAGTAGTTTGTACTGCTATTTTTTTTAGAAAATAGTTTATGGCATCCTAAGGTTTTCGAATAGCTGGGCAAGTGCGGTCCAAGAAAAGTGCAAAGTTTTTTTCCCATTGTGGAATTGCACTTTTAAACGATAATATTGACCATTGGCAACAATGATTTTTACAATTGAAGTTTTAAATGAATCTTTGTACCACCTAAATTACTTATAATCAATTTTTCCTATGAAAAAAGTAGCGCTAATAACAGGTGTGACCGGACAGGATGGAGCTTATCTAAGTGAATTCCTTTTGAAAAAAGGATACGAGGTCCATGGAATAAAAAGACGTTCCTCCCTTTTCAATACCGATAGAATAGACCATTTGTACCAGGACCCCCATGTAGAGAAGAGAAACTATATTTTACATTACGGGGATATGACCGATAGTACCAATCTAATCAGAATCATACAGGAAATACAGCCCGATGAAATCTATAACCTGGCGGCCATGAGCCATGTGCATGTTTCCTTCGAGGTTCCTGAATACACGGGCAATGCCGATGGGTTGGGCACCCTGAGAATTCTTGATGCCGTAAGACTTTTGGGCCTAACCAAAAAAACCAAAATATACCAGGCATCCACTTCCGAGCTTTATGGAAAGGTACAGGAGGTTCCCCAAAGTGAGACCACACCTTTCTATCCCAGAAGTCCCTACGCCGTCGCAAAAATGTACGCCTATTGGATAACGGTCAACTATAGGGAGGCTTATGGTATGTTTGCCTGTAACGGAATCCTGTTCAACCATGAATCCCCGATACGAGGGGAAACTTTTGTAACCCGAAAGATTACAAGGGCAACATCAAGAATCGCCTTGGGCCTTCAAGATAAGTTTTACCTTGGAAACCTCGATGCCCAAAGAGACTGGGGACATGCCAAGGATTATGTGAGAATGATGTGGATGATACTCCAAGCCGAGGTACCTGAAGATTGGGTCATCGCCACCGGAACCACAACACCAGTAAGGGACTTTGTAAGAATGAGCTTTGAACAGGTGGGCATTGAACTGGAGTTCAAAGGAGAAGGAGTTAATGAAAAAGCCTTTGTAAAAGTCTGTAATGATGAAAGGTACCAGATACCCGTAGGAAAGGAAGTGCTTGCCGTGGACCCAAAATATTTCAGGCCGACAGAGGTGGACCTGCTTATTGGTGACGCATCAAAGGCAAATAACAAACTCGGGTGGACACCAGAGTACAAATTGGAGGACCTAGTCAAGGATATGATGCAGAGTGACCTTAAAATCATGACCAAGAACCAGTACCTTAAAAAGGGTGGATATAGAATAATGAACTACTATGAATAAGATTTGAAGATGGAAAAAGATTCAAAAATTTATATTGCAGGACACCGTGGTCTTGTAGGAAGTGCTATTCTAAAAAACTTAAAGGAAAATGGCTATTCCAACCTTCATACGAGAACCCATGCGGAATTGGACTTGACTGATGCCAATGCCGTTGAACTATTTTTTGAAAGCGAGAAACCTGACTATGTTTTTCTTGCCGCTGCAAAAGTAGGCGGAATCGTAGCTAACAACACCTATAGGGGAGAATTCATTTATGCGAATTTGATGATTCAAAACAATGTAATCCACCAATCCTATGTAAATGGTGTAAAAAAGCTGTTATTCCTAGGCAGTACCTGTATCTATCCAAAGGAAGCTCCTCAGCCAATGAAGGAGTCCTATCTTTTGACGGATATCTTGGAATATACCAATGAGCCCTACGCAATAGCCAAGATTGCCGGTATTAAAATGTGCGAAAGTTATAACATACAATACGGGACCAATTTTATTTCGGTGATGCCAACAAATTTATATGGGCCAAATGATAACTTCGATTTAGAAAAATCGCATGTCCTGCCCGCGCTCATTCGAAAAATTCATCTGGGCAAGGCACTTTTAGAGGATAACTGGAAAATGATTGCCACGGATTTAAAAAAGCGACCCATTGAAAGAATTTCAGATTCCGATTCTAAGGAAACTATCCTTAACAAATTAAAGGACTATGGTATTGACGTTTCTTCCTCAAACAAAGTTAGCGTTGAGATATGGGGGTCCGGAAAGCCCATGCGTGAATTTTTATGGTCAGAAGATATGGCCGACGCATGCGTATATATCATGGAGCAAAGGGATTTCAAGGACTGCTATGAACAGGGTGCCAAAGAAATAAGAAATACACACATCAATATTGGAACGGGAGTAGATATTTCAATAGCGGACCTTGCCAAAAATATCAAAAAACAGATAGGTTTTGAGGGTGAGTTAAGGTTTAATACCGATAAACCTGATGGCACCATGAAAAAATTGACAGATGTTTCAAAGCTGAATGGTCTTGGTTGGAAGCACAGTATAGTGCTTGAAGAGGGAATACAAAAACTATACGATTGGTATCTAGAAACCTTATGATTTGTTCTCTACCATATAAAAAAGATGCGATTTAATTGTTTTTAACCGATGAAACCATTGCACTTGTAACATATCCATAAATGTCCGAACCCAAAATTTGTTGTATTTTCAATCTAGCGCCACACTATAGGGAACCCATCTATACGCTAATGGATGAGAAACTGAATTGTGATTTTTATTTTGGCGACAAGGTGAAAACTAAGATAAAGCCACTCAATGTCAATAATTTAAAAGGATATAAAAATACTGTAAAGAATAAGTTTCTCTTCAACACTGGGTGGATTTGGCAAAAAGGTGTAAGCAGTTTGGTTTTTAAGCCTTATGATTTTTACATCATAACGGGCGACCCGTATATCATATCTAACTATGTAATACTTCTTTTGTCTCACTTATTGAACAAAAAGGTGTTTGTATGGTCCCATGGTATGAAGGCAAATGCGAATACGAAAAGAAAATTACTCGAGTTTTTGTTTTTCAAGCTAAGTCATAAGGTGTTGATTTATGGGGAATATTCCCAATCAATAATGCTAAAAAGAGGTTTTAAGAAAGATAAATTAATTCCAATTTACAATTCCCTGAATTATGACCAACAAAAGAGAATCCGTGAAAATTTAGGCAGCTCCACTATATATAAGGATCATTTTAAGAACGGAAAACCAGTATTGGCTTACATAGGAAGAATACAACATTCCAAAAAATTAGATTTATTGCTTAGGGCCACGAAGGATCTGCTGAATAAGGGCACACCTTGCAATTTGGTATTCATAGGCAAAGATGTTGAAGAGGTAGGTCTGGAAAAACTTGCCATGGATTTGGACATACAGGAAAATGTTTGGTTTTACGGAGCAAGTTATGACGAAGAAGATATTGGTAATTTGATATTCAATGCAAATGTATGTATTTCACCAGGCCCTATTGGACTTACCGCTCTACACTCCCTTACCTATGGAACACCAATAATTACAAATGATAATTTTGAAACTCAAATGCCTGAATTTGAGATTATTGAAAAAGGTAAAACAGGTGATTTCTTCATTGATAATGATATAAAGGATTTAACTTTAAAGACTTCGCAATGGATTAGTTTGGACGAAACAAAACGAAATTCAGTAAGAAAATGGGCGTTTGAAGCAATTGACAAGTATTATAATCCCCACTATCAAATAAAGGTTTTAAAAAAATTAGTAGGCATAAACTGAAGATATTATGAAAGTACTATGGGTCGTTTATTCGATTTTTCCTGATTTCTCCAAAACCCTGGGCATTACCCCTCCTGTGGGCGGGGGTTGGATGTACGGTCTGGCAAAGGACCTGAAAGAAAAAGGGGTATCCTTGACCGTTGTGACCGCTAGAACCCTTACCAAGAAAAAAAGTGAGGTAATAGATGGGATAACGTACCACTTATTGCCTGCAACAAAAGACAGGGAAAAATATGATATTTCATTGGTCCCAGAATGGAAAAAAATCATCGAAGAGGTACAACCTGATGTTGTACACATTCATGGAACTGAGTATGCATTGGGGCTTTCACTAATGGATGCATGCCCCAATTTAAGGTATGTGGCTTCCATTCAAGGAATGACAAGTGTTTATGCCCGTTATTTTTTGGGTGGCATCTCTCGAAGAGAAATCTATTCAAACTACACGTTTAGGGATTTTATACGAAGAGACTCCCCTATTCAAGGGCAAAGAAAATTTGAGGATAGGGGTAAAAAAATTGAAATCCCCTATATCAAAAGAATTCAAAACATTATTGGACGGACCCAATGGGACCATGATCATGCCAGTACCATTAACCCTAAAACAAATTACCTGTTTTGCAATGAGTCCCTAAGAGATTCATTTTATGAAGCTGGGAAATGGAGAATGACCCAGGAAAATCAATACTCCATTTTCGTAAGCCAGGCAGGTTATCCCCTAAAAGGGCTTCACAAAGTACTGGAAGCGGTCGCCATAATCAAGGATGAATTTCCCCAAATTAAATTAAGGGTAGCTCGAAATAACATAACAAAATCCGATACTTTTTTTGATAGGCTAAGATTAAAAGGATATGGAAAGTATTTGAAAAAGCTCATAAAACGGCACAATCTAGAAGACATCATCTCCTTTACGGGTCCACTGGACGAGCAGCAAATGGTAAATCAATATTTGAACAGCCATATCTTTATTTGTCCATCAAGTATTGAGAACAGCCCAAACTCCCTAGGAGAAGCCCAACTTTTGGGAGTGCCCTGCATTGCTTCATATGTAGGAGGCGTCCCTGATATGGTCGCGCACAGGAAAACTGGACTGTTATATCGGTTTGAGGAAGTTGAAATGTTGGCTCAATCGATAAAAGATTTATTTTCCAATAGTGATCTTTGTGAAAGCCTAAGTTCAAATGGCATTATTGAAGCTTCTAAAAGGCACAATAAAGATACCAATTCCAACAGATTGATTGAAATTTATGGGCTTATTTCCAAAAAACAGGTAAGTACCTAAAGCCCTAACAACATCAATTTTTGATATGATGTACAATAAACTTTTCATTTTTAGATTATACCTTAAGTACATAACTTAATTTCCATGCGAAAAATAGCTGCATTACTAACATGTCACAATAGAAAGGAAAAAACATTGAGGTGCCTTGAGCATTTGTACACCGCAAAAGGTTCCCAGGAAAACATATTGCTCAGCGTATATCTCACTGACGATGGTTCCACAGACGGAACCTATGATGCTGTCTCAAAAGAATTTCCCGAGGTTACCATTTTAAAGGGGAATGGGAATTTATTTTGGGCAAAGGGAATGAACAACTCCTGGACTGAAGCGCTAAAAAAAGAGTATGATGGCTATTTGTTAATCAATGATGATACGTTTGTTGAAAGTAATCTTTTCCACCAAATAACTACAAGTGAAGCCAAATGTCTGGAAAAATATGGTAGAAAGGGTGTATACGTGGGAACTACCTATGACGAAAGTTCCAAGTCTATCACATACGGCGGTTCAATCATTTTGAACAGATTTTTATACACTTCAAAAAGATTGGACCCAAATGGGGACATTCAGGCTTGCCACTTATCCAACGCCAACATTTTATACGTCGACGCTTCAGTGATATCCGAAGTAGGTATACTCTCCAAAGGGTATGCCCATGGTATAGCTGATTATGACTATTCTTTAAAATGCGTTCGAAAAAAACTACCGGTTATCATAATGCCAGATTTTAACGGTATATGCGAATATGATCATAAGGACATGTATCACGACTTTGCGTCAAAATCGCTAAAAGATCGCGTAAGTTACCTGTATAATCCCAGGGGCATTGACTTCAAATCCCGAGTTCGATATATGAAAAAGTTTTTTCCATTCCGATTCCCTTTTTTTTATACAATGGGATGGTTGAAGGTCTTGTTTCCCAAATTTTATTTGGTCATATTTAGAAACAGATGAAAATACTGCTTATCTTCGTTAACATCCTATTCATTGTGTAATGACTTTCACGTCCTTCCTTAAGAAGTTTGGCTATTTTCCAGTGTTCCTTCTTCTTTTACACCTATTGAATCCCTTTTCCAAAGCACATATTTTTGGGTATTTTTTAATTTTTTACTTTTTGTTGTTGCGAAGAAATGAGATTATCAGGTCCATAGATAGGGATGCCGTGATATTGCTTATTTTTTCAGTAGTCTATTCATTGATCGATATTTTCGGTGAAAACAAGGGGGTCCAATATTTGTTCATTCAATCTTTATTTCCCTTTTTTTTCTATTTAATAGGAAAACATTTGATGTTCAAATCACTTTCCAAAACGTCCATCATTTCCATTTTTTTGGCTATGGGAATAATATATGGTCTTACTTCCTTCAGTTCAGTAGGTGTGGAATTATTAAAAAATGGGTTTGCCGCCGGGCTTTTGGATCGTGACGTTCCCATAATATGGACCGGAGAAAAGCTCAAGGCAACCGGAATGTCGGCTTCGATGATATACTTTCTAATTCTTCCGGGAGTTATCATGACCAATAAAGAACGATTAAGTCTTTTTTGGAAATTGATACTACTGGCACTTTTCGCAATCGCTGTCCTATGTACATTTAGATTGGGAAGCAGAACGGGAATAGCAATAATTATAATTACAATACTATTTACCATAATACTGCAACTTAGAACAAAGAACAATGCCCAAAAAATAAAATTTCTTTTACAAATTGCTATTATCATTTTTCTTGTACTTAAATTTGTGCCGTTTGATTTAGATGCCGACTATCTATCGGTTTTAGGGGATCGGCTTCAAAACCCGCATGGCAACAGCACGGAAAGTGCTGGTGGAAGAACCGATCTTTGGGAAAATGCCATAGGAAATCTGTTCGCACACCCTTTGGGATGGAAATCAAGTATATACAATCATAACTTATGGTTGGATATAGCCATGACAAACGGTATTTTACCGTTGGTATTGTTGATGATTTTTAACGTTTTCAACTTTATAAATCTTCGTAAGGTACTTTTCCATAAGCAATCGGATTTAGGCATCAATTCATTGTTTTTACTATTTAATCTGGCGACTTTTCTACAGTTTTTCGTTGAACCCATTTATCAGGGTAGTTTCTTTTTGTTCTCTTTTTATTGTCTTTTCCAAGGTTGTATTAAGCGTTATCTTGAATTGAGCCACTATGGCAACGTATACCAGAAGCCCAAAAAGAAAGTTAGGATTTAAGTTATAGTTCGCAATTTTATTCCATTTTGTTAAATATTTTAAGATTTTTAAGCCTTTGTCCTTGAAAAACAATGTATTTCATCGAAAAAAAAGGTGTTTTAAACGATTATGTATTGTTTATGGATAAATTTACATCCCATTAAGCTTATCAACACAATTAACCTATAACGCCTCATGAAATCCAAAATCTTTGAACCTCTGAACCTACTGTATATTTCATTTTTCTGTTTAATTTTCCTTTCATGCTCAAAAGACTCCGATGTTTTTGCTGAAGCCTTTTACGACAAACCCATAGACATTATTGAAGATGAAAATCAGGAAACTACAAATGAAGATGATAAAAACGTCGTTGCGGAATTCTCTCCTTTAAACGATGCCTATATTCAAAATGTTGAAGGGTATAATCAGACCATAATTCGATTGGAAGAAGGAAAACGTACAAGCTATATCATGTTCGATCTTACCTCAGTGGATGGCGATATTCTCCAAGTAGATTTAAATATAACCATTGACATTGATAGTGGGGATGGTACATTGAGTGTCTACAAAGGTTTGGATAGCGAATGGGATGAAGACAACCTAAATTCTTTGAATGCTCCTGCAATTGGTGAACTTTTGGGAAGTATTGCGCAAAATTACTCTGCTGGTCAGACCTTTACCATTCCTCTAAATATTGAAAATCTTGGGTCTGAGAAAATAACATTGATAATTATACACAAAGGTGGGGATGACCTGGCTATAGCTTCAAAAGAAAATCAGTCGGCTCAAGGACCCGTTTTGGTTGTGTCCCACAATGGAACTGAAAACTCGGAAGCTGATAGTACCCCTGAAGTTGAGGAGGAGGAAGAGGAAATCGAAGATGTTATTGATGACTATATTGTGGATTGTGATTATGGAGGTTCATGTATGACCCCGAACGCAGCATGCTTTGATTCTAGGTACCCGGCCATTGAAGAATTTGTGAAGGCAGGTGTAGAAGGAGGTATTCCCAATGATTTAACTGTGGTACTTACAATATCTTCCAATGATGATATTCAGGCTGCAATTGATAATGTTTCTAGAAGTGGCGGTGGTGTTATTGTCCTTAAAAACGGAACCTACTCGATTACCGAAACCATTTACATGAAAAGTAATGTTGTACTAAGGGGTGAAAGCAAGGAAAATGTTATTTTGGAATCAACCATAAGAAACACCAACGTTTATAACGAGGGAAGCATATACTTTGGAAATGGAATTAGCTATGCTGGCTTGGAGAATTTAACCTATTTCTATAAGGTTGACGGTTGTGAACCCCAAGATGATATTAGTGGTGCAAATCTTTATTTTTATGATATCTATCACAATGACCCATGTGGAATAACAGATATCAAGACCTCAGGAGTTGTGTTTTACAAGGAAGCAAGAAACAGTTGGATAGATAACTGTAACATCTTAGAGTCCGGAAGCCACCCTGTAAGAATCTGGGGGCACCATATCACCGTAAGAAATTCATTTATTAGTCGTGCTTATAACAAGGGACCAGGCGGTAATGGATATTTTTATGTTAAAGGCACCTATAACCTTATTGTAAATAATGATATTCATAGACTTAGGCACCTAACCATTGATAATTATGGTGGAAATTATATCTGTAAGTATAACGTTATTTTTAAAAACAGGTTATTGAAGCAAGATGTGAACTTTCACCATGGGGATGATGGTTACAATCTAGTAGAGCAAAATCAAATTTGGCCTGCCGACTATCACCACAGAGGAGGACAGCCCGTGCAAACTGGCAACAACGATGATGGGCACGAATCTCCGGGACCTAACAATTATGTCTATAACAATGACACAAGTCAGGCGGGAGTACCAAATTATGCCGGTGAGCAAGGAGTAATCTATAGCTTGTTTGGTGTGGAAGATATAAGGGCAACAGACTGGCCGGAACCTTCTTGTGGTACTTTTTATCCGATGATAGGAAATTAATCTGGATACATATAAGATTTAAAAGCGAGGTAATTACCTCGCTTTTTTGTTTAAAATATTCTTTCATCGGAAAATGCGCGCATCTTCCCTAAAAAATCATATTCATTCTCTATTCCGCTCGCACAATAGTATATTTATCGGGACGTTTACCATAGTGTTGTGGAAATCAATTCTGTCTCAGGAATTTGATTTTTATCCAAACAGCATAAAAGGGCAATTTAAACTAAATAGATAAAACGATTGAAAATTTTTAGTTCATTTCTCAACCGATTAAAACGAAAAAGCACACAACGATTTATTCCAGAAATTGATGCTTTGAGATTTTTTGCCATTATACCGGTCCTGCTATTACATTTTGGTACCGCAATGCTCGATGAGAACAGCCTTTATAATAGGGAAACTATCGATCAGACCAATACTCTTAGGAAATTAATCCTTAATGGAGGAAATGGAGTAATACTTTTTTTTGCCATCAGCGGTTTTATCCTTGCGCTCCCATTTATCGGAAAGAAAATTGAGGACTTACGGTTTAAGAGTTACTTCATACGAAGACTTATAAGAATTGAGCCACCATACATTATTGCTATTACTTTGTTCCTTTTTGTACATATCATTCTGAATATAAAGTCTATATCTTTTCTTTGGGAAAGGTATTTTGCATCGTTCTTCTATCTACATAACATTATATATGAGCAATGGTCCTATATTTTACCTGTTGCCTGGAGTTTGGAAATAGAAGTACAATTCTACCTTTTAATGCCAATTTTTCTATACCTAATATGTCTTTTTGGAAACCAGTTGTGGAGATACGCCATCTATATCTGCATGTTTGTCTTTTTCATTCTTGTTGATGTCCTACCGGGGATTATGGATCTTAGTGACTATATGTACGCCTTTATTCCTGGTATTGCAGCGGCCGATTTTTATAAAAGTAAACTTCTTAAGAAGAACATGATTTGGGACTTTGTTTTCATGATTTCCTTGGTCATATTTTTTGTTTACGGTGTTTCTGGTACTTTAAAAGGATTGCTTCTTTTTCTGATTATTACTTCATCTCTCAATCTTGTCCTACTGCGGAAACTATTGTCGAACAATATCGTTGTAATCATTGGCGGAATGTGCTATTCCCTGTATTTGCTACACTACCCACTGTATTTTTTACTTACCAAAATTTTTACAAACAAACTTAACGCGTTCGGCAACTACGAATTCGATTATGTATTCCAAGGGTTAATTATTATCCCTACATCCATAGCATTAATTTCCATTTATTATCTTTTGATTGAAAAACCATTTATGGGTTTGAGTAAAAAGACGAAAAATGGATCTTCATTTGGTCAAATCATTTCAAACATCAAGATTTTTAAAAGGAATGACCCTTAAAATTTGAAAAATGCATGTAGGTCATGCCTAGCTCCCCCACTTTTTTTTTCGGTTTTCTTCTACTTCGTTCCCATATTACCCGACAACTATGTTGAAGGTATGGACACTCAAAAACATATTCATCCAATATTGCGCTACATATAACGAATATGCTGTTCTATCCAGTTGTAACTTTAATAATTTTACAATAAATATTAAACACGTAATTCAGTGGACAACCAAACTCCATTAGTATCGATTGTCACTCCTGCCTATAATTCGGAAAAATTTATTTTGGAGACCATAAGCTCTATTCAGAATCAAACTTACCAAAATTGGGAACTTCTTATTACCGATGATGCTTCATCCGACAATACGGTTAACATCATAAAAAAAATCGCTTCCAAGGACAAACGGATAAAATGTTTTGTCAACACCACAAATGAAGGGGCTGCAGTATCCAGAAATAATGGCCTTGAAATGGCACAGGGGAGATTTATTGCCTTTTTGGACAGTGATGATCTATGGTATCCTGAAAAACTGGAGAAACAACTGGCTTTTATGATAAAAAATAAAACGCCCATATGCTTTACGTCCTATGATTTAATCAATGAGGAAAGTAAGGCATTGAATAAAGTAATAAAGACAGTCCCATCTATAGATTATAAAGGTCACTTTAAAAATACCGTTATTGGAATGTCCACGGCCATTATTGACACCAACATTGTAACGAAGAAATTTAGATTTGTAAATATTCGAACCAGACAAGATTGTTATTTGTGGATAACCCTTCTTAAGAGAGGACATTTAGCCTATGGCATGAAGGATGTTCTTGGTTCATACCGGGTTCGAAAAGGTTCAATTTCATCAAATAAGATAAAAGCTGCACAAAAAGTTTGGTACCTGTATTACAATTTAGAAAAATTGGGCTTTTTTAAGTCACTATACTATTTCAGCTTTTATGTTTCAAATGCAATAAAAAAAAGAATTGTTGACTAATGGATTTATTAATTATTCCCTTATTGGTTTTGGCGGCATGGATATACATGAAGCTAGCTATTAAATACAATATAGTTGACAGACCAAACGAACGAAGCTCGCATACCAAAAATACAATCCGCGGAGGAGGTATTATTTTCTTTTTATCTATTGTGTTCTTTTTTGTTTTTTATGAATTCCAGTACCCTTATTTCGTGCTTGGACTTACCTTGGTCGCGGGAATAAGTTTTTTGGATGATATATACACATTGGGTAGTGCCATTCGCATCTTCTTTCAAATATTAGCTATTGGACTTTCAGCATATCAAATTGGACTATTGGGCATATCTCCTTTATGGCTCATCTGTGCCTTTGTCCTAAGTGTTGGTTTGTTGAATATCTATAATTTCATGGATGGTATCAACGGAATTACAGGTCTTTACAGTATATCGATACTATTGGCTCTATTATATGTTAATCATTTCACGATACACTTTATAAACCAGCACCTTTTACTACTTTCTCTAGCATCAGTGTTAATTTTCGGTTACTATAACTTTAGAAAAAGGGCAAGATTTTTTGCCGGTGATATTGGAAGTATTTCCATTGGGTTGATATTAATTTTCTGTGTTGGAAAATTAATATTTGTTTCATACAATTTATGGTATTTGCTTTTCTTTCTCATCTATTTCATAGACGGAGGAAGTACCATTCTAGAAAGGGTCTTAAGGCGTGAAAACATTTTTAAACCCCATCGTAGACATCTGTATCAATTAATTGTAGATCAAAAAAAAACGGGACATATATCAATTTCTTTGGGTTACTTTTTCATGCAATTACTTATTAATTCAGTAGTTATTTTATCTATTGGATCGGAAAACTATTTACCTATAACCTTGGCTACGATTGCAGTTTTCGTTGGTTATCTTTTTTGGAAAATCAAAATTTTAAAAAATGGATAAAACAAACGTTTTAGTTATTGGTGGTACTAGCTTTATTGCTAGGAAGTTCATTAGCGAACATAAGAAGGACTTTAATATAACTTCGGTTTCTAGAAGGGACTCGGGTTATTCCAAGGAAATAGTTATCCAAGATTTTTCTAAACTGGAAGACGATATTTTTAAAAAGAACGAAATCGTGATCAATTTCGCTGCCATTGTTCATAATCCTTCAGAAAAAGATGAATTGGTTTATAGTTCCATAAACTTTGAGTTACCTATTTTTCTAGCGGAAAAATCCAAGAAAAATATGGGTTCCCAGTTCATTCAGATCAGCACTATTTCGGTGTATGGGGAAGTGGATGAAATTAATCAACATACACCCTGTATTCCAACCAATCATTATGGGAAATATAAGCTGAAAGCTGATGATGCGCTTATGAAACTATCATCCAATGATTTTACGGTGACTTGTGTAAGGCCAAGCATGGTTTACGGAGCCAAAAATTGTCCTGGAAACCTAAGTTCATTGATTAATTTGGTGAAAAAGAATATACCCCTGCCTTTTAATGGAATAGATAACAAAAGACAATTTTTAAATGTTTACAATCTTGCCCATGCATTAAAAGCTATTATTGAGAAGCAGTTGGATGGCATAATTTTAATTGCGGATGAAGAAAAGGTTTCCACCTCCTTTTTAGTGAATTCCATTTACGAAATACAAGGTAGCAGAAATAAAAATTTTAAATTTTCAATCTTTTGGAAGCTCGTTGGGTTTTTGAAACCTGATATCGTGAGAAAGCTTTGCTCTAATTTAATTATTCACAATACGTATTCCCTACAACAATTGGGGATAAAGAAACCAAAAACCATTGTTGAGGGACTAAGGGAAATGTTAGGGGTTACCTAACACCGTTCATTTTTGAATCAAACAAAACAATATATGACGTACCCTGTCCGTTTTTTCATAGTAAATTATTTATCAATTGAATTTCAATTAGTTAACCAAAATGGAACAACCGGTTATAAGCAATAAAAAAAGATTACTGAAAAACCCTTTTTTGCCCCTTACAAAGCTAGGCTACAGGCCAAAGAGGGTATTGCGGAATACTTTCAAGAACAAAGATTCCTTCGAGTCATTTGAGGTGGATAAAAATTCGCTGTACCAACATGGTACCGACGAAATTCTGAACCCCTTAATTTTCAAAATTAATAATGGAAGGGTCTTAACAGATGGTGTAAACAGTGACTGTTTTATTACTAATACTAATGACCTAATAAGTGAAATAACCTTTAGTTATAAAAAGGGCATTCAGGTTCCAACAGAAAAAAATATTGTTTTCCAGCGGTACTTCCTAGCAAACCCAGTTAAAAATTATCATTTCAAATTGTTTTCCCTTCTATCAGGAGGAGGAGGAACCACCAATTATTATCATTGGCTTTTTGATACTTTGCCCAGGCTAAAAATATTAAACGAATCTCCTTATAAAAATGAAATACAGAAGTATTTAATTTCTGATCTTAGAAGTAAATATAAGTTGGAAACCCTTTCTTATCTAGGCATTGGTCCAGAAAGTATTATAGACTCCTATGTTAATTCGCATATCAGTGCGGAAAATGTATTGGTAACAACCCATCCTAACAGCCCAGCATTGGGATTCGTGCCCAAATGGATCTGTCAGTATTTACGAAAAATCTTTCTTACCCCCCAACATATGGCGGGAACCAAACGTATTCTAGTGAGTCGTAAAAACGCAACAAAGCGAAGAATATCCAACGAGGACCTTTTGTTTGAAAAATTGGAAAAACTGAATTTTGAAAGAATCTTTCTTGAACACCTATCCTTCTCCGAACAAGTCAAGGTTTTCTCGGAATCAAGTATCATAGTTTCACCACATGGTGCAGGGTTGGCAAACTTGGTGTTTTCCCAAGAAGGCGCACAGATTATCGAAATATATCCTCCCAATTCCTCATCCTATATTTACGAAAGTATCGCTAAAAACCAACAACTGCAGTATTCGCCTGTATGGGGTGCCAGAAATCTGGCCGCAGAGAATGAAGGAGATTTGCATGCTGATTTCAGTGTAGATATTGATGGTATTATTAACCTTCTGGACATCTAGGAGACATACAAGGAAGAAAAAATAAGATTGATATTGTCATTGTCGTATTTAGGCAATTTGTCATTCTTGAACTTTTATATAAAATCGGCAATAAGAGATTTATGGGGCATAAAAAATGAAGATTCTCTACATACATCAATATTTTAATACTCCCGACCTTGGCGGACCAACCCGATCCTATTGGATAAGTAAAAAGCTCAAGGAAGACGGCCATGATGTATTTATGCTTACCACGGTTGGTGATAAGAAAGTTCCAAAAAGGGAAATTTACAAGGGTATTAATATAATTAATATCCATGTACCCTATAGCAGTGAAATGGGAGTTCTAAGACGCATAAAATCTTTTATACAATTCATGGTTTTATCAAGCTTACATGTCTTGGGAAAGGAAAAGTATGATTTGATTATTGCTACCTCCACCCCACTAACTGTGGGCGTACCTGCTCTAATGTCCAAAAAAATTAAAAAGCGGCCCTATATCTTCGAAGTAAGAGATCTGTGGCCAGAAGCACCAATACAAATGGGCATTCTAACCAACAAAGCCCTGATTGCTATTACCAAATGGTTTGAAAAAGCGATTTACAAGAATGCAAAACATATTGTAGCATTATCACCTGGTATGGTAAAAGGAGTTTTAGAAACCGATGTCCCAAAGGAAAAAATTACCATGATCCCAAATATGTCCAAAATTGACATCTTTTGGCCACGTAAAAAAAAGCTTTCCATTATACAAGAACTAAAGCTTTCCCCCCATTCTTTTAAAGTAGTTTATTTTGGATCTATGGGGCCTACCAATGGAATGGATTACATCATTGATGCGGCAAAACTTATTGGCCCAGAAGATAACATCGAATTTCTGTTTTTTGGCGGAGGTCCAGATGAGAATTTGTTGAAAGAACGGTGTAGAAAGGAACAGATTAAAAATACTCGGTTCTATGATGATCAGCCCACCGCTAAATTGTCTGAAATTGTAAATTTTTGCGATGTATCACTTGTTACTTTTGCAAACTTTCCAATCTTAAACACCAACTCTCCCAACAAGTTTTTTGATTCCCTTTCCGCAGGTATTCCTATCATTGTAAACTCCCCTGGCTGGACAAAGGAGATTGTTGAACATCACCAATGCGGACTCTTTTCTGATCCCCTATCATCAAAGGATCTAGCCCAAAAAATTACCTTTTTAAAGAACAATCCGGATACATGTAAAAAAATGGGGGAAAATTCAAGAAAATTGGCAGAGACCAAATACGACAAGTCAATTTTATGTGCCCAATTTGCCCAATTGGTTAAACAACTATCGAACACCTAAAGTGTAAATTAAAGTATTATCATGATGAACTACAATCCAAATATTAAAAGGTTTTTAGATATTCTATTTTCCATTTTAGGATTGGTATTTCTATTTCCCATTTTTCTTTTGGTAATGTTATTGTTAATCTTTTTTAACAATGGAAAACCTTTTTTTTTACAAACAAGACCAGGCTTCAACTCCAAGCCTTTTAAAATTATCAAGTTTAAAACGATGAACGATAAAAAAGACCCTAATGGCAATCTTTTGCCTTATGAGCAGAGAGTTACAAGGGCTGGAGTGTTTATCCGAAAATATTCTATAGATGAAATTCCACAGCTAATTAATGTTATTTTAGGTGATATGAGCCTGATAGGCCCAAGACCGCTTCTAGTAAAGTATTTGGACCTTTACAACGATCATCAGAAACAGAGACACAATACACGGCCAGGAATCTCGGGTTGGGCACAGGTTAACGGAAGGAATTCCATTTCATGGGAACAAAAGTTTGATTTTGACGTTTTCTATGTGCAGAACATTTCTTTTGCATTTGATCTTAAAATTATAATGCTTACCATTAAAAAAATAATGTTCAAGGAAAATGTGAATTTTAATGAAAATTTAAACATGCCAGAATTTAAAGGAAGTAAGACCCATTAAATAATTTGTGGATAGCAAACAAATTGCATCCCTAGAAAAACAGCCTATATCATAGGAATATAAAGACAATGTTTTCCTATAACCAAACCATCAATGATCAAATACAACCATGATCGAGGTAATTAAAGACAAAAAAACTTGGAAATCGGCACTCAATGAAATTGAGAGTCATGATTTTTACCATACCTATGAGTATCATCAGTTGGCTAAGGACAATGATAATCAGCCTATTTTATTAAAATACGTTGAGAATGACTCCCATATTGCACTTCCTCTTTTAATTAGAAAAATAAACAACTCTTCCCTTTGGGACGCAACATCTATATATGGCTATGCGGGACCCGTGAGCAAGAACATTGATCAAAACTTTAACAACAAACGGTTTAGAAAGGAGCTCCATTCTTTTTTTAAAGATCAAGGAATCGTAAGCGTGTTTAGTCGTCTAAATCCGTTCGTTTTAAGTCAAGAGGTCTGTTTAGATCAGTTAGGGGAAATTGTATTTTCAGGGAAAGTTGTAAACATTGACATTCGCAAAAAAAAGGAGTTACAGCGTTTGGAATATCAAAGGAGATTAAAAACACATATTAATAAATCCAGAAGACTCTGTACCATTAAAAAGGCTCAATCCAAGAAGGAAGTATTGGATTTCGTTGAAATCTACTACAAAACCATGCATAGGGTTGGCGCTCATAAAAGCTATTTTTTTAATGAAAACTATTTCTTTAACCTGTTAAATAGCAAAGACTTTGAGACTGATATTTTGTTAGCTTTAGACAACATATCGAAAAAAGTAATCGGTGGAGTGATGTTGGTGAAAAAAAGTAAAATTGTTCATTACCATTTGTCTGGAGTAGCAACCGAACACATGAACAAATACCCAATAAAATTACTTATCGATGAAATAAGGACAATGGCTTCTGATGAAGGGTTTACATATTTCAATTTAGGTGGTGGCGTTGGGGGCAATGAAGACAGCTTGTTCAGGTTTAAATCCAGTTTCTCCAAGGATTTCAAAGCATTCAAACTTTGGAAATATATTGTTGATCAAGATAAATACGAGGAATTGGTGAAAATGAAAAACGAAATAAAGTGTAATACTATCAATAGTGAGTGCTCGGGATATTTCCCTTGCTATAGATGCAATTTATAAACCGATCTTGCTAACATAAAATGGAAAATCCTTTTAAATCTGAACCTTTTATTTCTATATGGGCAAAGCACTTTGGTCATGAAAAGGACATCCTTAGCTTTTCTTGCTTTTCCGATTTGCGCTTTTTGAAAACTAAGTTTTTACCAATCTATATAAATGCTGGAAGTACCAATACAAAAGGCGTCGACTATACAATTGTGGGTGGTGGATTAGGAAACAAGGTTTTTTTAGTCTATGATGTACCTGATAACGACTGCATTTCCCCACCTACCGTGACAGGTCTAAAAATTATAAAAACCCAGCAATACCCTGGATTTTTAATTGATCTTACCAAATTTAGTGGATTTGATGATTTTCTGGTAAAGCAATTCAGTAAGAAAACAAGATATAAGTTTAAAACCAATAAGAAAAGGTTGGAATCCTGTTTCAGCATTCAACATAAAATGCATTCCAATGCAATTGACAAAAAAGAGTACGATGCTCTATTCTCTTGTTTTAAAAAATTGTTGCTAAAACGCTTTGATAATAAAAAAATATCCAATAATAATTTAGACTCAAAAGAATGGGAATTTTACAAGGAATTAGGTTACCAACTCATCTTGAAAAATGAGGCTGGTTTATTCGTAACTTATAACGGAAAGACACCTATTGCACTTTCCCTGCTCTGCTTCGCAGGGCAAAGGGCGATAGATGTAATACGTGTATTTGATATAGATTTTGCCAAATTCAGGCTAGGGTCGATTAGCTTAAATGCATTGGTGGAATGGTGTTTTAACCATCAAATGAATCATCTTGATTTTTCAAAGGGCCTTTTTGATTATAAAGAAAGGTGGAGTAACCAGCAGTACCATTTTGACTATCATATCATCTACAATCCAAAAAAAATCATTTCCATAACTCTTGCAGCATTTGTTAAAAATTATTTTGATTTGAAACAATTCCTAAGGAAAAAAGAGGTTAATACCTATTTTCATAAACTCACGCATAAATTCAGAATAGGCCATCTTAGATCTGAGAAGAAAACTGATTTTAAATTGATTTATGTTGACAATGCCGAAAAAGTGGATCATCTGTTACCAATTGATTTGGATAAAGGTTATGATTTTTTGAAAAAACCAATTTACGACCTCTTATATAACAAGCAAAAACCTATTGGGCATGCACAGGTATACAGGTCTCCTGAGCAACAGAACCACTATTATCTAAGACTGGATTTTCACCAGTAACCTAAACCAAGGAAAATGTTTTTAAAATTCTTTAAATCCATACTACCTTTTAATAGGAACCAGACAAATTTAATTTTGTCTGTTTTTCAAAGGAAATCCGATATTCCTAGTGTTGTATCAATGGTTTACCTTAAAAATGATGTTACCAAATTATATGTGCAGAATTATGAAAATAAGACTCCAAAAGTAACCCAAGATATATACTCCATAGGTTATGTCCCCAATTACTCAGAAATCAAGTTTAGCGAAGAGGATAGCTATTCCACAAAGGTTTTTTATCAAGTAAAAGGATATAGAATCAACGTGCAGGAGATAAGCGATATAGGGTCTTATCTTAAGCAACGGTTTAAAGGAAACGCCAAAACGATAAAACGTTATAAAAAAAGACTGGAACAGTCATTTCATATTAACTACAGATTATATCATGGTGCAATTGAGCACGACCATTATGATTTTCTTTTTAATTCATTAAGGGAAATGATCATTAAGAGATTTGATCAGCGAAATGAAATCAGTAAACAAATAGGAGAATGGAATAATCTATATTCATCCACCCTAGAATTAATTCTTCAAAAAAAAGCTTCGCTATTTGTTATCTATGATGACACAAAACCCATTGAAATATCGTTGAACTATCATCTCAAGAATAATTTATATAGTTATGCTTCCTCCTTTGATACAGACTATTCGAAATTTGGATTGGGCCACGTAGAAATCTATAAACAACTGGAATGGTGCCTTGAAAATGGATACAATACTTTTGAGATGGGGTGGGGAGATTTAGATTATAAAAGAAGATGGAGCAATGATATCTATAATTTTGAACACCATTTCTGGTATAAAAAGAAATCGGTCAAAGCCGGTTTACTAAGGTATATGTTGACCATTAAAATGGTTTTCAAAAACTATTTAATTTCCAAAAACGTTCATGTTCACAGTAATAATCTAAGGAAAAAACTAAGAAAAAAGACGCCCGTTAAAATGACCTATAATTTGGAGCCTATCAACGAGATTCCAAGCAACCAAGAAATGCTGTCCATTGATTTTGAAAAAGAAGAATTTTCATTTTTAAGGAGAACAATCTATGATTTTCTATACTCCCACAATGAACAAAAGGACAATATAAAGGTCTTCGAAAAAAGGAAAATGGAGCTGTATTTCATCCACAGTGAAGTAACATGCCAGAAACTTTTAATACGTTCAAAATAATGATTGATTTTTTTGACGATTTATTTGATAGGAAAAGTTGGGTTTTTAATCGGTATACCCAAATATCCTATTCGGAAGATGGCCATACGTTATTCGAATCCCAGGATGCTCCAAATGATACACTCCCGCATTCCAAACAGGCATTACCTTTAAAGTTCGTTCCTGATTATTTAGCCCTGGAATTAAAAAACAAACACCTGTTCCATATAGGAAAAGTAAATCATGTAAAAGGCTATTCAATTTATTTGGACGGTTTTGCTAGTGCCGAGGATTATCTTAAAAAGCAGTTTAGGTCCAAGGCCAAAACCATTAGAAGATATACAAAAAGGTTAGAGTCTTGCTTCAATATAAGCTATAAATTATACCACGGGCAAATAGATAAAGCCGAATATCGTTTTATTATGGATGCCTTGGAATCCATGAAAGAAAAGAGGTTTGATCGGCGTAATGATAAAGACGAAAGTCTTAGTCATTGGGAATATACCCGAGAAACGACTTTTGCTCGTATTAACAAAAAACAGGCCTCATTGTTTGTAATTTACAACGAAACCAAGCCCATAGAAATATCTATAAACTTTCATTTTGATAACATTTTATACAGTTGCATATCCTCCTATGATATTGACTATTCCAAATTTGGATTGGGCCATATTGAGATATTCAAGCAAATAGAATGGTGCATACAGAATAACTATAAGGTCTTTGAAATGGGCAGGGGCGATTTGGACTATAAACGAAGGTGGAGCAACAAAATTTATTTTTTTCAGTATCAGCTCGTTTATCCAAAAGGATCGATTATTGCACTTTTTAAATTAATTATCCTTAAAGCCTTTCTTAGCATAAAAGTGTACATAAAATCTAAAAAAATCCACCTTTATTTTAAAAAGCTTTTAAAAAGCAAACCCAATCCAATAGAAAATGATGCTGCCCAGTATAAAATCATTCCTGCTGAGAACGATCTGGTTATGGATAGTTTTTGCCCAATAGATCATATGAAAGGGGCCACTAAGATTCCTTTGGAAATTATTCGCAATTTTCAATATACCCATACGGAACATACCTCAGATCTAAGTGTATACCAATCTAAAAAGGATGGCAATTTTTTAATAAAGGGAAAGAATAGCAAGGCAAGAATACTATTAGAAAAAAAGGAAACACTGTGAGTTTAACCAAGATATTTTTGCAATAGATACCATGACGATGGAAGATCAAACAGATAAACTTGAAAAAAGATTACATTTCGGTGCGGATCTTGTGGAAAAAGGTAATTTAGGAAAGTTGTATTCCAAAATATTCAATTTGGAAAACAACAAGCTAATGCATGCATTTGATGTGCCAAACTTAGAGCACTTGCAAAACAATTTTCACATAGTCGATGATGTTCCCGGCTATCTCGACGCCCAAATTCATAAAATGCCAGGTCGTTTAAAGTTGAAAAAAGTAGATACCTACGAAGGTTCGTTCATCAATATATCCAAATATGGGAATATTACGGATTATTTAAACGCTGAAATCAGTTCGCAAAGAAGATCTACCATAAAAAGGTGCGCAAAAAGGCTTGACCTTTGCCTACGCCCAAAATACCAAATGTATTACGGCGAAATGGCTAAAAGTGATTATGACAGAGTCTTTGACCACTGTATTAAAATGCTTCTGCGTAGACACGAGCAAAAGAAAACTTATTGGGCAGAATTGGAGTATTGGCAAGAACGGTACGATAATCTTTATGAATTAGTTCAACAAAAAAAAGCCTGTATCTATGTTATCTATCATGAGGAACAGCCTATTTCAATTTATGTAAATTCCGTTCATCAAGATATTTTGGATATTGATGTGATAGCATACGACATAGATTATTCGAAATTTAAACTTGGTTTTATAACCTTAGTGAAGGTAATACGCTGGGCTATGGAAAACAACTTCAATTTAATTGATATGTCAAAAGGTGATTTCTTTTACAAAGAGCGATTTAGAACAGGCACATATACATTTCAAAGACACATTATCTATAATCCAAAGAAGCTATTGTTCTCCATTAAAGCCATATTATCGTTGCAAAAATCACGTTTGCTATATTATATGCTTTCTGTGTTAAAAAAGTGGAAAATAAACAAGCTTTACCAAGCGTACATAAGAGCAAGAAAAAAAAATCTATTTGAAAAAATAAATGTGGAACACCATACATTTGAAGTAGAAAAAGACGTTGAACTTCCAGCAGATTCAATGCTCGAGTTAGTTAATATTAAGAACCCTAAATATTCTTTTATTAAAAAAGAGTTTTTAGACTTCCTTTTTCTGAGTTTTGGAAATGCCAACGAAGTAGAAGTATATAAAGTTAAGCCCTTGGAGAAAACATTCTACTTCAAAGCTGAGAAAACAACCCAAAAACTCACCTACAATTAAAAAAAAACCAATGCCCTTACTAAAGAAAGATATCTTTTATTTCAATTTCTATGAACGTCAGGTTATTCCCAACTATTTTGGAGAATTATTTCTTGGGAAGGAAAAAATATACCAGAGGAGTGCAATAGATGCCAAACCAGGGAACCAAGGGTATCTTTTAACACTTTTTCCATCCTATCTTAACCTTGAAATCTACAATAAGACAGGTTACTACCATAAAAAAATAAATGAGAATAAAATCATCGGTAATGCCATTGTTTTAAATGAGTTTGAGAGCATTAACGACTTTATGACCCGGCACTTGAAAAGTAAGTACCGGAAAAATACAAGAAGGTTCATCAATAGGCTGGAAAGTTGCTTTAATATTAGCTACAGAATGTTTTTTGGTGAAATAAGCGAATCTGATTACAATGACCTAATGGAGATATTAAAAGAAATGATAGTATCCAGATTCAAAGAAATAGATGAATCCCATTTTGCCCTTCCTCAATGGGAAAACACAAAAGAATCATGTCGAACCCTAATTCATGAAAAAAAATGTTCCATGCTGGTAATCTATCATGACGACAAACCGATAGATATAACATTAAGTTACCATTTTAATGGAATTTTCTATTCTGGAATTTCTTCATTTGACATAGACTATTCAAAATTTGGTCTCGGCCATATATCCATTTATAAAGAGTTGGAATGGGCTTTGGACAACGATTATAAGTTTTTCGATTTAACCTATGGGGGAAATACTTACAAGAAACTTTGGTCTAATTGTGATTATCTTTTTGAAAATCACATCTTCGGTAAAAAGAAATCCATTTCCGGCCTACTCGTGTTTACCGTATCAATACTGTATGTACAATTAAAAAAATTACTTAAAAAGTTAAATGTACATCTCTTGTATCTCTACTTGAAGAATAGTTTAAGTCCTAAGAAAAATCAGAAAAACAAATCACTTTCTCCAAAAATGGAGTATTCGGTAGAACACTTTTCCTGTCCTATTGATCCTGCACTAAAATTAGATTTCGAGAATATTGATATTTCGAGTAAAACTAGCGGGATAGTATTGCGGCCAATTTACGATTTTCTCTATGTAAACCAGGAAAAGTATAACAATATTACCCTAGCAAAACAAAATTTACAAAACAATTCTTTTTACATCTTAGGTGAAAAAAAGTGGGCTAAAGTGAGTACAAACAACGAAAAGATTTAAACATCTACTCCCTTACTACTGCACCCTAGAATTATTTAAATACTTGAGCTAGCCTGTTTTAAAAATCACTGATTATAACATCCAATCTTCTGTTTTCCTTATGTTTAACTTCGGAACACGGAACGCTATCGACACATTCGTTGGCTAATCTTGTCTCTCCAAATGCCGCATATTTAACCCTATTTGGTGTGATTCCCTTAGAGATAAAGTAATCAAATGCTCGTTTGGCCCTTCTTTCGGTAAGCCACTGGTTGTATTTCTCGGTTCCTCTGGAATCTGAATGTGCGGAAACCTCAATTTCCAAGGTTGGGGTATTTTTCATGATATCCACCAGCTTCTCCAATATACCTTCATTGGTACCTGTAAGGTAAGATGAATTAAGATTAAAATAAATCTTTCCAAGGCTTTCAATTTCGTTTTTAAGCTGGCTACGTCTGGTTTCCACCTCATTTAATTTCGCCTTTTCAGCTTCAGCGAGTCTTGCCGCTTCCTTTTCCCTCTCTAATCTTTCGGCCAATAGCCTTGCTTCCTCATCGGCCTTTTGCTTTGCAGCTATGGAATCCTGTACCTTTTGCTGTTCCTGTTCCATTTCCTGTAGCAATGCCAACTTTACCTCGCCCTTTCTGGAAAGCCCTTTTACGGTCTTGAATCGATATGACAGACCAGCCGCATGTTGAATATGGTTTGTTGAATTTTCAGAGTTCATAGTCCACTTACCGGTGGAACTAAAGTCCAATCCCCAATGTTCTGACAACCAGGTCCTAAACCCGATTACTGCATTATATGTTCCCCTACCCTGATTGTTTGCATCGGTATAGCCCGCACCAATTCCTACATATGGATCGAAAAAACCGGTCTCTCCCAATATCATATTGAGATCATAACTGATGCGAAAGTCCAAACCAAAGTAATCAACATCTTCGGGATTGATAACATTATCAATCGTCTTTCCCTCCTTATACTTATTATAGGTACCAATGGCAGCCAAACCAAGACCACTTTCAAAATAGCGGCCTATGCTAATACGTGATGGGTATGGAACCATGTTCCAATCGCTATCAACATCAAAGAGATTGCCAAATTCACCGCCGGAATCATCTACTATATTTGTTCCAATAGAAAAAATCCAGGAACTTTTGACAATACTATCCTTCTCGGTTAATTGAATCTCTTGGCCTAGAATAAGGCCTGAAAACAAAAGTGCAATTACCATCATCGTAGGCTTAAGAGCTTTCATAATTTAGGGTTTCAGGGTTTAATCCACAAAATTAAATGAACCTAGTTAAATAAGCACCTTTGTGCTTTCAACTGCGCCTATTTTCGTTAATATGATGAAAGTGTCAAAACTACCGATAAACTACCGTATTTCTCTCTTAATCTCCGTTTTCTTCATAGATATGGGCATTTTAAAAACGTAAAAGGGATAAGCTATTGCCTGTGAACTCTCTTTAGTTTTAGATGATATCTGGGAAATTACTAAAGTCAAAGATTGCGTGTTGTCAGATTCTTCACCTCGTTTCAAAATAGGAATCACATTTCCTTTTTGCTGCCCCAAACAAACCGCTACTACCATGCTGGTTGAGAAATCCACTACTGGAACGGGCAGTCCTGGTTTTCTTGTCCTATTGATACGTGAATAGAATTTAGTAAGGGATTTTACGTCTCGTATAATCTCGGTCTCGTATTTCTCAATACCACTATACGCATCATCGGCAATTAAAACGATGTCCTCTATGTCTTGATCTGCTATCAATTTTTTATTTTCCTGCGCCTTACAACAGGTCAAAAGCAACACTAGGCTAATGGCTATATACTTCACTTATTAAAATGTATTCTTAAAACGGTATTTATAGGCTTTTTCATAAACTTCCTCATAAAGTGGTAAAATATGGAGAATATCAAACTTTGAAGCTACTTTGAATGCGTTTTCCTTGAACTGTTCCAAAACAGCATCATCTTTTAAAATATATAGTGCCTTTGCAGCCATTTCATTAACATCACCTACATCTGCAAGAAATCCAGAGATACCATTCTTATTTACTTCCGGAATACCTCCAGTGTTGCTCGAAATAACCGCTACCTTATTGATCATTGCTTCCAAAGCCGCCAAACCAAAACTTTCCGATTTTGATGGAAGCAAGAACAAATCTGAAAAACAAAGTATACGATCAATCTCATTACTATTTCCCAAAAACACTACTTTTTCTTTAATTCCCAAATCATCACAAAGTTGTTCAGCACCTTCCTTTTCGGGCCCTTCTCCCACCATTATAAGTTTAGCAGGGATTTCTTTCTGAATTTGATGAAATACGTTGATAACATCAGGAATGCGCTTTACCGTCCTAAAATTACTAATGTGGGTTATAATGCGCTCATCTTCATTAGCCATTAAAGAGCGCTGACAATCTGTATAATCAGCACTATATTTTGTGGTATCTATGAAATTTGGGATGACCTCAATTTCTTTCTCAATGTCAAAGATGTTTAAAGTACTCCGTTTTAAATCTTCAGAAACCGAAGTCACAATATCAGATTTATTGATACTGAAAGTGACTGCTGGTTTGTAAAATGGATGTTTACCTACCAGAGTAATATCAGTACCGTGTAGTGTAGTAATCATCGGAATAAAAATCCCTTCTTCCTGAAGCATTTTTTTGGCCATATACCCTGCATAAGCATGGGGAATGGCATAGTGTACATGCAAAAGTTCTATCCCATAATGCTTTACCGTATCTACCAATTTACTGGATAAGGCCAACTCATAGGGTTGATAATGAAAAAGTGGATATTCAGGAACATGAACTTCATGAAAATGGATATTGTTATCCAAAAGCCCTAATCTAACCGGCTGTTTATAGGTGATAAAATGGACTTCATGTCCTCTTTCTGCAAGGGCTATTCCAAGTTCTGTGGCTACAACGCCACTACCTCCAAATGTGGGGTAACAAACAATTGCTATCTTCATAAGAACAAAATTAATGCAATATTCACAGTCTAATTTATAATAGAATCATAAATAACTTGCTGAATTCGGGTTCGCAATCCAGACTTGACCAAAAGGGTATTGCTCGCTGTTGGATATGTTCTGTTCGACAAAAATACATAGACCAACTCTTCCTCTGGGTCTGCCCAGGTGTAAGTACCGGTAAAGCCGCTATGTCCAAAGCTTTTTCTGGAAACACATCCACAGGTAGGACCTTTTTCCTTTAATTGGGGTTTATCAAAACCAACTCCCCGTCTAACATCTTTATGGCAAAAATAACAGGTATTGAATTTTTTTATGGTTCGTTCATCAAGAAAACGCTTGCCCCCATATAGTCCTCCTTGCAGGTACATTTGCATAATTTTTGCCACATCATTGGCATTGCTGAACAATCCTGCATGACCTCCTACTCCACCTTGCATAGCAGCACCCATGTCGTGCACATAGCCTTGCACCGTTTGGTATCTATAATACTTATCTTCTTCTGAGGGAACAATTTCCTCTTTTGGAAACCGGTTCAATGGGTTAAAGGAAGTATGTTCCAAGCCCATTGGGATATATAGAAACTCATTGATCAATTCGTCCAAAGATTTTCCGTACGTATCCTCAATATATTTTTTGAGTACATAATAGGCCACATCACTATAACGATATCTATTGGATTTTAAGGACTGTCTTCCTATTCTATTATAAATTGAATCCTTATAGGCGTCGGTCAAATAAAGATGATCGGAAACCTTATAGGAGAATCCTTCTGTGGGTTGATTTCTATAAAAATCAGACGACGGTTTCCTGTTTTTGGTCAACGTATCAATATAAAATGCGATCCAAGCTGGCAAACGCCCATAATGAGACAGTGCTTTAAGCACTGTAACATCCTTAAGTTCAGAAGATTCATATTCAGGGACCAACTCCTTAAAAGTGCTGTTCAAGGCAATCTTACCTTCCTCCTCCATTCTCATAATCAACGGTAATGTTGAAAGGATTTTGGTCAAAGATGCCAAATCGTAAATATGTCCTCCATTAATTTTTTCCTCCGAAGTATAGGTTGGTTTTCCAAAACTCTTGTTGTATACCACCTTCCCTTTTTTGGCTATTAAAACTTGTGCTCCGGGATACATTAGCGAATCCAATCCGGCATTTACCAAACTATCAACCGAAGCCAATTTCCGTGAACTCAAACCAACCCTTTCTGGAATACTATACCCTAATCTATGGAGCGGTTTCAGTTTGACCCCACTATTTACAGGAAGTTCCAAATGCGAAGAAACGGGCAAGTTTCCATTTGCCCCAATGGCACCAAAGATGATCTCAGCTGCTTTTTCCTGTGCAATGGCACTGTTTTGATAGGCCATTACCACTCCATCAATGGTATTAAAATGCGCCACATCCAAAAGTGAATAGGGTTTTGCAAATACAGTGAGTATGGTGTTGCTAGTTCTTAATCTGGAAATCTCCTGTAACCAAAAAAGCTCATTTTCTGAAAATTTATATCCCTTCCACGGACTTTCATTGTTCTTATGAAAACCTATAATCACCAAATTGAAGTCTTTCAGGTTATTTCTATATCCAGCTACATCTTTAGCCGCTATTTGAGTAACTTTTGCATACTTGGAAAGGGTTTCCAAAAAGGTTTCTCCAGAATCATCGCCAAATTTCACATAGGCAATTTTCTTGTTCTCTAATTTTTTAATGGGAAGCAAGGAAAAGTTATTCTTTGCCACAGTAATGGCATTCTCCATAGCCTCCTCATAAATTACATCATTTTCAATACCGTTTAAATCTTCATGAAGGTTTTCCAGTTGAACGGGTTGATATGTATGTAAACCTGCCTTATACTTCGCCATCAATATTTTTTTTACTGATGATGAAAGGCGTGTTTCGGTAATAATGCCTTTGTTGAAAGCTTCAATCAACTTTTCCTTGGCTTTTAGCACATTCTCGGGCATTAGTAGGACATCGTTCCCAGCCCTGAAGGCTTCAAGTTCCACCTCACCTTCATTGGCAAACTGGGAAACCGCTTTCATATTTAGTGCATCGGTAAAAACAAGCCCTTTAAATTCCAGTTCTTTCTTTAGTAACACAGAAACAATTTGTTCTGAAAGGGTTGAAGGAAGTCCTTCTCTAATCTCTATATTAGGGACATCCAAATGTGCCACCATTACAGAACTCAATCCATTTTTTATCAATGTTTTAAAAGGATAAAGCTCAACGGAATCCAATCTTTCTTTTGTTGAGTTTATAATGGGCAAGGCTTTATGGGAGTCTGTTGCCGTGTCACCATGACCAGGGAAATGTTTCCCACAGGATAATACACCAGCTTGTTCCATCCCCCGCATAAAAGCTGTTCCTTTTTGAGCAACATTTATAGGGTCTTCACCAAAAGAACGATTTCCTATAATCGGATTTTTAGGATTATTGTTCACATCTATATCCGGAGCAAAATTGATGTGCACTCCCAACCTTTTTGCATGTTTACCGATTTGAAAGCCTACTTTTTCAACTATAGTACTGTCTCTTATGGCTCCTAACGTCATATTCCAAGGAAAAGCATAAGTAGAATCTAACCGCATTGAAAGTCCCCACTCCGCATCCATGGCTACCATGAGTGGTATTTTGGAGTGTGACTGATATTCATTGGTCAACTTTGCTTGGCGCACTGGTCCGCCATTTGAAAATATTACCCCGCCAATATGGTGTTCCTTTACAAGTTGCGTTATTTTATCGGTAGCAGCCTTATTTTGACTCGATGCAACACTAACCATAAACAATTGCCCCACACGCTCATCAATCGACATAGCATCATAGGTAGATTCTACCCAATTCATTTGTGCAATAGAATCTTGTGCTATTAACGGGTTGTTTTGACCGCTAGCGCTTAAAAAAACTAATAAGAAAATAGGAACGTAAAGGTTTATCCGCATAAAATCTTGTCTAGGACATGAACTTACAGCTGATAAAAATATTGTATTTCATCGAAGAAAGTACTGTATTTAGGATAATTTAAACAACTTCTGGATGCCAAATATCCGTTAAAGCTGCCAATCTAAGCTTTTGTAGGAGCAGATAAAACAACAAACTAGTTTTCGTTTTCTTTTGGAAGTGATTTCTCCTTTAAAAGAAAAAGAGTTTTTGGTAAGATTATGAAGATTGCACTTATTGGTTAGTAATAAGAGTAGTATCGGATTATAACGCACTTACTTTCAAGCAACAATATACCTAATTAAAAGTAATAGCGGTTTGACTTTTAATCTAAACCGCTATTATTATTGTACATTGTTTTAACACGTTTTACATGCTGCAATATTCTAATAATTATCTCTATGGAAATAATGTAAAATGTGTATAAAAAGCCTCTTCTTTTTTAGATTTTAAAACGTTCATTTCACCAAATTTATCTGCTGTTTTTTTATCGTTCCACTCAATGATTAAAATTTGGTTTGGTGCTTCATTTCCCTTTAAATCTTCATATCCTGCAATTGGTTGATTTAATATAACTTGACCTCCATTTTTGGAAATAGAACTTACTTTAACCATCTCTTCTGTCCAAAGCGTTTTTACTTCATAAACTTTGTCTTCGTCTAATACGAGATTTATATCTTCTTGTAGCGCAATCATATTTGCTTTAAACTCATTCCATATTGGTATTCTTAATTTCTTCAATTGTTCAGGAGTGAAATCAGACATAAATGTTTGAACTGAAGTCATGTTTGGCCATTTAAACATTCCAATAAAATTGTTTGGTTCAAAGTTGTTGGCTTTAACAATATCGTCAATATGAAGTTGACCAAGTGGTGTAAAGCCATTTTTCATAGCTGAAGGCATAATTGTAGCAAAATACTCTTGTAGTAATTGTTCTTTTCCTTCTTTTTGGTCAGCTATAGCCACAAGAAATAATTCTCCTTTTTTTAAAGATATGGTATGATATTTATTCATGTCTTCTAACATTTCCATTTCTTTTTTCGAAGATGTGTCATTCGTTTTTTGAGCTCTACACGAGCTGAAAGCTATTATTAAAATTGATACTGTTATTAAATTGATTTTCATGTTTTGATTTATATTAAGATTTAGATATTGTAACTATTGGGTCATTTTTAGATGGGTTCCCAGACCAACACCAGTTTCCTGTAGCTGTTCCATCCTCAGAGAAAGTCAACCATGTATTCACGGCAAACAGAACTTTACCATTAACTTTTGTTGTACACGTCCCTTTATAAATTCCGTCTTCATCCAGTTTTAGGGCGCTAACTACGTTTCTAACTTCTTTACCTAATTTATAAGAATAAAACGCCAGTAGTTCGTCATTGTTTAATTCCACATTATCAATAGATACAGTTCCTATACTTGCTATATAATATTTAAATTGGTTGTGGCTATTTTGATAGATTCTTGCGCCATCTACCTGTTCTGATGTAATCATACTTTCTGCAGTTAATTTTAAATTAGGCTCTGTAAATGATGATAATGCTGTGCTTATTAACATTAATACTAATAATGGGTTGATTCTAATGTTCATTTTTAATAATTTAGACCGTTCTACTTATTTTTTTGCAAAAAAAATTTTATGCCTGGATAAATTCAAAAGACATGCTGAACCATTTGTCCATATAAATTCTATTTCTAGTAACTTTCATTCTTGATGCTGTGCCATAAAATCCTGCGTGTAAATATTCTGCAATGTCTGAAGCACTGAATTTGGTAGTTATTTCATTAGCCTCCTGACCTTTACCAACAACGTCAGTTAAAATGGTAAGCCATCCCATAAATTGTTCATTGGCTTTAGTAGCCATAATATCATTAATTCGACCAACTTCGATGCTCATATTATTAATTATGCAGCCACTTAAATATTCATCTTTCTCATTCATATCTAGCATGAATTTGTAAAAGGACTTTAAAGATTCAAAAGGAGATAACTCAGATGTATCAAAGAACCCTTGCATCCAATTCTTATTATTTTCCCCATAACGTTCCATGACTTTATTAGCAAAATCTTCTTTTGATACAAAAAAATTATAAAAAGAACCTTTAGGTATTCCGGATTCTTTGAGAATTTGGTTAATGCCTACATTATGATAGCCATTTTTACGAAAGACGTCATAACCAATATCTAAGATTTCTTCTATGTTATGCTTATATCCCATATAGAATTCAAATGTAAATAAAATATTTGAATTAGACCGAATGGTTTAATTTTTATTGTTGAAATAAAACAGTGTTCTAGGGAATAAAATCAATTTTGTTGTGGATCAAATGTGTTGCCACGGTTAAGATATCGTTGCTTTTAATGAACAATATCATCTGATAAGTGAGGTTGGGAAATTTTGGTTGTTGTACCGAACGTAAAATACGGAGTGGTCCGTTCCAAATTGCGTTTAGCCGGTGATGTGATAGCGTTGTTTAAGGCCGTTGCGGCGTTTTTTCGGATAGGTCGCTCATCCTACGGTTGAGCTATGAACAGTACGGGAGCAAATAGCGTTTGCTTTCCGCCACGCACATAGCGAAATCTTTTTGTTTTGATTTATTTTTTCTTGTCCAGAGCAAAATCCAAAAGATTTTGCGGACTTCATAAAAATACACAAACCCTGCGATTAAGCCCAAAATCCATATTGTTTATAGCATTGTTGTGCTTAGGTTTTTTTTACACCTAATGAGTTTTCGTCAATCCATACAATTTCCCAGTTTTTGGTTGGGTCAGTATCATAACTTTCTAGTGTTATTTTTTGTGATTGAGGGTCTAATCTAAAATATCCAATTATTTTTTTTGGTCGCCTTTCATTTCCGCAAGTCCTTCTTCCTAATTTATGAGTTATACGATATTCTCCATTTGTCATAAACCTTAATACAGTACCTTTTTGACTTAAATTACAGCGTCTGTAAACCGTTATATTAATATCATTTTCTTTTACAGTTTGTTCAAGAGCCCAATATCCAACTAGGTCGGACACAGAAATTATGATTTCTTGACCAAAACTTAATGAAGCTAAAAAGAAGGTAAAAAGGGTTATTGATTTTTTCATAGTTTAATTGAAACAAAAATTGTTCCAACTTAAGCACAACGAAAGAGCTACGCGCAGTACGGCCCTGAATTTTTTGATGTTGAACCGAAGGTACATAAAATCGTAAAATACGGATGTGGCCGTACCAAATTGCGTATAGCCGGTGATGTGTTGCGTTTTTTAGGGCCGTTGCGGCGTTTTTTCGGATAGGTCCCTTATCCTACGGTCTTGGCAATTTGGTGTAGCCCTTTCGATGGTTCAGCAATCAAAATGGTGGGAATCGAGCTTTGCGAGATGTAGCAATTTTGTTCGCCGTAGGCATCACGAGCGAAGCGAACACATGAATACCTATAAAAAACAATAAAAAAGATATGAGTAATGCTGCACCATCGTTAAGTATAAGATACGTAGGGTAGTTGATAAACACTATCGTTTCGGTTTATTACTTAGCTAAATATAAATATTTTGGTTTTATCTTTTCTACTATAAACGCCAAATTTTATATTTAGCGGACTTTGTCAATATTCACAGACCTTTCGGTTTAGCACAAACGCCCTATGTTTTTTTATACCGTGTTGTAAAACGTTTTTTTAATCGATTGGGATTTCAATAAATTCCGAAATCACTTTACCGTTTTTAGAGTTTATTTTAATCACTTTCGATTGATTATTTTTCAGTTTGCTTTTTAATGTCCAAATCAGTTTGTTTTTTTCATAATCAATGTCCCAAAAATATATTTCATTCAGTCCATTTTCATTTCCGATTTGAAGTGCTTTTTTCAAGTCAATTTTTGTCTTATTCTGTAAAACTTTTAAATAAGGTTCTAAAATTTCTTGTGTATCTTTTTTACTCCAAGGTGTTGTACAATTCAAATTAAAAGGAATCAATAATTCCGTCAAATTAATGTTTTGATAAGTGATTTTATAATTCAGCCAAAATTGTATCGCCGGATATTCAGATTTTTTAAATTCCTCCAAACTTATTCGTTCAATTCCTTTTTCGGGATTATGAATTTCAACTACAGTTTTTGATTCTTCAAACTCAAAGTTTGTTTTGAGTATATCTTTATCAACTATAAATTTCAATTTTTCATCAACCCGATGTTCCGCACAAGAAATTATTCCATCAATGAAGTTTTGAGAGTTAGAAATTCCAAAATTCAGCAGTAATAAAGTTGTTAATAGGATTTTCATTCAAATGTTTTACAACATGAGGGCTACGCGCAGTGCGGCCTCGGATTTTAGATTGTTGAACCGAAGGTACATAAAATAGTAGAGTACGGATTGGGCCGTATCAAATTGCGTTTGGCCGGTGATGTGCCAGCGTTGTTTTGTGCCGTTGCGGCGTTTTTTCGGATAGGTCGCTCATCCTACGGTCTTGGCAATTTGGTGTAGCCCTTTCGATGGTTCAGCCTTGCAAAATGGT